>JAUYTV010000027.1 GCA_030694985.1 Methanoregula sp. | reverse complement strand
GTCCCCCCTCCGGGTTCCGTCGGTCACCGTCGATGACAAAACTCTTTTGTGGATGTGACTTACGGTATATATGTCATATTTCAAATCGGGCTCCTTTCGGCAAAGGGGGGTCGTTTTATAGTTTTCAATATTGGGTGTGTCTTACCCAAGATTGGGATAAGTGCGGAATTCAGGGCAAATGGATGTAAATTCATTTTTATCTCATTCCTGTGAGCCCGGATTTTAAAAAAAAACGTCGGAGGGTCAAATGTGCGCAATTAGCCTCAATTGGCTTGACGATCTCGCTTTGGATCAGGCTCAAGCAGGCAAAACGAAAGGAACCCCTGTTTTGGAGCCCCCCTCCGGGTTCCGTCGGTCACCGTCGATGACAAAACTCTTTTGGGGATGTGACTTACGGGAGTTATGTGACATTTTAAATCAGCCTCCGTTCGGCAAACAGGATCTGAATTGACGATTTCCTAAATCCCCTTTTTTGTTATATAGGGTGGATCAATTCCGGATTGGCGATCTGGATCAATTTTGAGTTGGCAAAAACAAACCGGTACAATTGGGCAATTACGACCCATGGTTATGATGGATTCAAAAGTTACCGTTATTTTTTTGTACTGTCATCATCGCGTTCTCCCGCAGCGAGTTTAAGGTGTTTTTTTGCATCGCCATAATCCGGATTAAGTAAAAGGGCCCGGTCAAACGAGGCGATCGCATCAGAATAACGGCAGAGTTTACGCAGCACAACACCGCGACTATACCATGCCACCGCATAATCCTTTTTAATGGCAAGTGCCTTATCGTATGAATCGAGGGAGTCTGAATACCGGCCAAGATCCTCAAGCATTGTTCCGCGCAGCACCCACAACATATCGTTATCAGGTTCAAGGGTAAGCGCCTTGTCAAACAATGCTATAGCTTTTTCCAGATCCCCGAGTTTGGCAAAATCAGCTCCTTTATTGAAATTCTTTTCAGCCCGAGCCTGCATAAATAAAATGGTGCGGATGACCAGATTACTCTTGTGATATTTTTTTTTTACACTTCAGAGAAAAGATATTGTTGGGAAAAATTCATTGTGAGAAAATGAAAAAAAAGAGAAATTTACTTTTTCATCAGGTAAAAAAAGACGTAAACCGCATAAATCCATACACCACAAGCATGGCTGCGGCAAGCACAATCGCCCGGTTGTTGATCGCATCCACAAACTGCATCTTGTATACCGGATCCTTCATTGCCTTTACTACCGGGTGGACAAGGAAGAGACCAAATGGCACAAAGGGCAGGAGCCAGAAAAAGCCGGGCTCTGATATTGCAAAGACTGCAATAATGCAAAACGCACAGGCCATGAACGCGATCGTCAAAAAAAATGCCGCCCGTTCACCGATAATTACCACTGTATTTTTCCGCTCGGTCCGGTCTTTCTCCAGATCCCGGATCTCGTTTCCCAGTTCCCCGACTGCCCCAAATATTCCAAGCAGGACCACATAGACAATTCCCGTAAGATCCAGAGGATGATACAGCACGTACCCGAGCAGACCATAGAGCGCAGGGAACAGGGCATGGTAAACCAGATCGAGCCCGGCGATATTTTTTACTTCTATCCAGAACGAATAGGTGATAAAAACGAACAGGACTATGAGTTCTATTAAGAGGAGGGATGATGGCAGGAGTGCCATGCAGACAAGAGAGATTGAGAGCAGTACTGCACTGACAATTTTTGCCGTCCGGCAGGTCATGGAACCATCAGCAAGCGGGTTTCTGGGTTTTGCAGAACGGGCATCGAGTGCCATATCCGAGATATCGTTAATTACAAACCCAAATGCCGAGGATGCTGCAATAAAGATGAGGAAGAGTGGAAAGGAAAGATCGAACCGGCCCGCAGCAAGAAGCGCACCGAAAATTCCGGCAATCACAAAGAGGATGCCATAAGCTTCAAACCGTATGAGTCGTTTCAATGGATGATAGATAGTGATCTCTCCTTGATTTTCGTTAAACGCTGGTAATTATGTGGATTGGATAGAATTTATTGATTCTTAATGAACGTAAACCTCCTGCAAGTATCTCTTCAATTTCGTTTGTTATTCCAATGTTCATTATTCCAAAGGTAATGAAGGTTAAAGCCCGGGAATTATCTGAACAAATTAAAATGAGAATGGAGATGGGAGTAATGGAGATTCCGGATGAACTCATCCAGAAGGCAGAGATTATCGTGCATCAGGTTAGTGTGGGGTTCAGGAAGTGATGAGGTGAGGCATGAAAGTTTCAAATGAGTTAAACCACCCGATTCGCCAGTTGCGAGATGGCGTACAAAAAATGGGCATGGTGTTCTTCATTAATCCGGAACCATGCCGCGATGTGCCGGAACCATGCTGGAACGATCTCAATTATTCTGCCGCTGTTTTAAAAAAAGGGTTCAATTTCTCGCACAGAATCAATGATGAACTCTTTCTTATTATGCCGCGATGTGCCGCGATCATGCCGCGATGATAATTTAATAGAAAAAGAAAAGAGATTATCGGGATAGAGAAAATAACCCCCCTCTCTTCGAACAATTCAATACTTGCAAAAAAACAATATCTATACACTGATTTGAGGAACAAAAAAATGGCACATGTACTACTCTCACCACTGAGCTGGGGACTCGGTCACGCGATGAGGGATATCCCCATAATTAAAACACTCCTTTCACACGATCATGAAGTCACCATTGCCGCGTGCGGTAATGCCTTAAACGCTCTCAAACAGGAATTTCCCCAGTGCAGGTTTATCGAGTTTGAGGATTACCCTTCCCCCTACAGTTCGGGCAGTCTGTTCCTCCCAAAATTCTTTTTGTATCTTCCCATCCTGCTCAAGGCCGTTTCAAAAGAACGAAAACAACTTGCAAAGATTCTGGCAAAGGATCGCTATGACCTCATCATCAGCGACAACCGGCTGGGTGCGTATTCCTCAGAAGTGCCCTCCATCTTCATCACCCATCAACTGCACTACCACATGCCCTTTGCGCTCTGGCCGGTTGAGCTCTTCGCACTCCGCATCAATACATACCTCCACAGGAAATATGACCGGATCATCGTACCGGACAATCCGCCGGGCGATCTCTCCCTTGCAGGAAAACTCGCTCAGCCCGGATCAGCTGACACACAATCAAGGGTATTTTTCTCTGGCATTCTCACAAGCATACAAAAACAGGCCTGCACAGAGGATCTTGATTATCTTGTAATGATCTCGGGACCCGAACCCCAGCGGACAAAACTCGAAGAACTACTGCTCCCGTCCATCCCTGAACTTGAAGGTAATAGTGTGGTAATACTCGGTAGTCCTAAGAGAAAGACCGAGATTACCGGAACTGACCGTTGCACAGTGAAAGGATATGTGTCCAATGAAGAGAAGGTGCAGCTCATGAACCGCGCTAAGTTTGTCATCTGCCGTTCGGGATATACAACATTGATGGAACTTGCCGAACTCCAAAAGAAAAATGCTTTTTTTATTCCAACCCCCGGGCAGACCGAACAGGAATACCTCTCGTGGTATTACGAGAAGAAGGGCTGGTTCCATTCACAGAGCCAGTACAAGCTCAATCTCGCAGTAGATCTGCCAGCGGCGCAAGGATATTCCGGTTTTCCTGACATGCCGTCAACGCAGGAAAATGTCCACAGGCTCTATAATGAACTGCTGGCAGAATATCTCTAAATAGCCTCACTCACTTAAAGACGGTTAAAATAGTGTAAGAGCACATCTTTGATCCATGGATGATCTGGTGCTGACCGGAACTCTCGCACTCATTGCATTTTTTGCAGTCATTATCGTTGGTGTTCTTGCCGTGCTCTTTTTTCTCTCATGGCTCTGGAGCGCAGCGGTTGCAGGAAATTACAGCAGCATTCTTTTGAGTCTTCTTGCAATCATTGTCGCAGGATGTGCCTATACTGGTGCTGGATACTATCTCCAGGCAAAAGGATGGATTTGATCCCCGCAAAAAACAATACACTGTCAGGGATGGTTTACGAGATATACATATTTATTCCAAAATCTTATCGGGATGTCCACATGATAGCAATGATGATTACAATCGCAAGAACGAGCGCACTTCCAAGAACAATCACAAGCCGGTAATCTGAGCCGGTATTTAGGTTCTTTTTATCTTTCATACTTTTCTTTGGAGATGTGTCTTTTCGTTTGGGGGAGGGTCTTGGCATAATGAGTAAAAGCAGGTAGGATTCACTGGCTGATAAGGATACTGGAATTAAAAAAAGATTAGTGGAACCGGTAACCGAGAGTCTGGACGAGCACCATCATCTCCCGCACCTGTTCATCCTGTTTCTGTGTCAGCTTGCGCCCCTTTTGGATCAATCGTCCCATCCGGACGATCTGCATGCGCTGTTGCTGGGAAAGTGCTCCGGAGTGGTGCGACCATTTTAAGAGATCGAACCATTGCTGGCGGTTGAAGGATATGCCGTAACCGGAGGGGGGTCCAAAATCGTTAAGAGTTTTTACCTGTTTCCCCGCATTTTCCTCATCATCTTCTGGTTCCTCCTCGTCATCAGCGTCTTCACCCGCTGCCTGTTTATCACCCTTTTCAGATGCTTCCCGTTCATCAGCATCCTGATCAGCTTCGGGTTCATCGGTTGTCTCAAACTCTTCGTCAGGTTCATCCTCATTGATCACAACCGGAGTTTCTGTTGCCGGTGCTGCATGGGGATGAACAGGAACAGGTACTTGTTCTACGGGTGCATGAGGAGTATCGTCTTCAAACAAATCCTCAATTCCCGGAGACATCAAACCTTCCTGATTTTTGTCAGGAATGACCGTGCCTTGTGTTTTGGGAAGTATGGTGGTAATCACGGCTTTTGGAGTGGGCCTTATCTCTGCTGGCAGATCGGTCTGTTTGACAACAACTGCCCATTTGCGTTCCCGCTCCGATGCGGCTTTTTCTATGCCAGACAGGGACTGCGCCATCTGAGCTGCTCTTTTTTCAGTAGCAAAAAGTCGCTCCTCGTCATTCATGTGGTCTTCCCACTCATCAGCAAGAGCCGTTCGCGCCTGCTCGATCTCATTTGCGAGAGCTTCTGCCCGTGCTTCTGCTGCTGCTTTGTCTGATTCGAGTGTCTTTACCTTCTGTTCAAGGTCCCGCTGCCGGGCGAGCGCCTGCTCGAAATCCTGGTTGAGTTTGTCTATCTTTGCTGCATGCAGGTCATCGTGCCGTTCATGATCCTCTTTTACTGTCTTAAATTTAAGCTCAACATGTTCCTTTGCATGGGCAGCAGCTCTCGCCTTCTCAGCCGTTTCAGTGTGCAGCAGTCTCTCCCTTTCAAGGGCAGCTATTAACCCTTCTTTCTCTGCTGCGGACCGGGCAATGTCTCCTTCAAGCTTGCTGCTGACCTGCGTAGATTTTTGCAGGTTCACTTCTGCGGTGCGACGGATCCTCCGCTCGGTCTCAAGTTCGGCTTTTGTCCGTTCGAGATCATCTGAGAGCGACCGGGCCTGCTGACCGGTCTGCTCCTTTCCCTGAACAACAGCGTTCAGATCATGTTCCAGTTGATCGATCCTTACAGATGCAGCATTGAAATCTGCCAAAAGAACTGAAGTGAGATGAGTGGCTGCCTCAAGATCCCGGTTCAGCCTCATGAGATCATTCCTGTGAACATCGAGATCCGATTTGGTCTGGTCATGTGCACCGCGAACCGATTGCAGGTTATCGTCGCGCACCCGGATCGCCGCATTCAACTGTGCTTCAGCAGCAGCACGCTGTTCTTTCTCACCATCGAGTGCAGTGCGCGCTTCATTGAGTGCAGATTTTATCTTTCCCAGCTCTTCTGCAAGTGAACGGGCCTGCTCACTGTTCTGGTCCTTTACCTGCACGGTTGATTTTAACTCATGTTCCAGCTCTTTGATCTTTGAAGATGCTGCGGTAATGTCTCCCTGGAGTGTTGACCGGAGTAATGTTGCAGCCTCAAGATCGCGGTTCATCCGTAAAAGATCATTTTTATGCTGATCGAGATCGGTCTTTACATCTTCGTGCGCACCGCGAACTGATTGCAGGTTTTCATCCCGCTCGCGGATCGCTTCATTTAACCGTTTTTCAGCAGTAGCATGCTGTTCTTTTTCAGTGTTCAGTGCCGACTGTAAAGTTTCGAGCAAAGCAGTGAGAGTCAGGACTTTTTCATTACTTTTTTCATTGAGTATGCTGGCATCAGATATCTGTTTTTCAAGGGATTGGACCTTCCATTCACGCTCTTCGATCTCTACCCGGGTCTCATTGAATGCGGCAGTAACTGATGCCGTAGAAGCTGCGGATTTTTTATTGTTCGCGTGAGCCACTAAAAGCTCATCTCTGAGAATTTTTAATTCCCGTTCCTGTGAAAACATTGTGCCAGCAGCAGAGTCAAACCGGGTCTGCAAATCATCTAACTGCTGACTTTTTGACTTCTCATCAGCATCGTGAGTTGCAATTAATTGTTCCAGCTCATGCCTGAGATTTTCCAGTTCCTTTTCAGTCGATGTGCACCGCCCGCGTTCGGCTTCAAGTTCGGTTTTTAACCGGAGAATCTCATCGTTCTGCTGCCGGACTGCATCCTTTTGCTCATTGATAAGACGTGTCAGATCCTTTTCAGACAGGGTTTTTGCCTGTTGCACCGACTGTATCCCTTCTTCTGCCACACGCGCCCGGTTTTTCTCTGAAGATAATTGCAATGCCTGTTGTTCTTTTTCAACCGTGAGTATCTGAAGTGATGTTTTGAGTTGTCCGATCTGCACATCTGACTCTTTTACTGCGAGATCAAGCCTGGCAGAACGGGCTGTTTCTTCTTTTAGTGCCAGCGCTTTTCCATCAGACTCTTTTGTTTTCTCATCAAGTTCTCGTGTTTTTGCATTGATCTTCTGCGTAAGGCTCGATACCTGTTCGGCTAATTCGGAGTTTTCAGACTGGAAAGACTGGGTAATTTTTTCTCTTTCCTCTAACAGGATGCGGATATGTTCTTCTGCGGTAATGAGGAGTTTTTTTGTCTCTCCCAACTCCAGCGAGAGGTGACCGATTTCAGCGGTTTTTTCATCATGAGCCTGTTCGATCTCTTCAAGTTCTCCTTTGAGTGTGCGTTCATCATGTTCTTTTTTCTTCACACTTGCACTGAGCATTTCAATAAGCCGGGCGTTTTCAATGCCTGCATCTTCAAGCGTTGTTAACCGTGAGGAGAGGATCTGTATTTCTATATTGGCTGAAGAAAGGTCTTCAGAATTCTTAACTGCGATCTCAAATGCAGACAGGAGAAATTCCAAAAGTTTCCTGCGATCAGCAGTGACAACAAAGATCTGCTCGTCATGCTGGATCTTGAACTGAGTTTTGATCTCGTCAATGGTCTGCCGCTCAACTGGTGTCAGGAGCAATGTTTCGACCTGCGAGATAAGGTAAGAAGAGTCATATGGCTGGGCAATAAAATTGTCCCCATTGCTGTCAAGTACGTACAACAGATCAGCCAAAGAGGATGCGCGTGTCAGGATCATGACCGGAATCATCCAGAGGTTGTCATCAGACTTGATCTGCCGGCAGCAGTCATACGCCTCCTGACCAAAGGAGATAGTGTCGCAGATAATAAGATTGGGTTTTCCTGAGTGAAGGGTATCGATGAGATCAGTCCCATCGGTAAAGAGGGTTACCCGGTACTCCTGGTGCTCAAGCTGTTCGGTGAGCTGCTGTGTCCCTGCTTCACTCCGACCCAAAACAAAAATATCAATGATACTTTCGTTTCCATCTGATAGAGGATTATTCATCGCAATCTCTCGCACGGTTAAACTCTCACGGTACTCTTATGCCTTAATATATGATTTTATATACTGCATTATAGCACTTCTGGTCTAAAAGAGATGCCTTGGGCCTTACTGCGGCAAAAACAAGCAAAATTTACAAAAAATAATCTGCAAAAATGGGGGATTGCACATAAACTCTGCAGTACATCAATGGCTGCGTGATCGATTGCCATTGTTACACCTTTTTTTGCCCCTTTTAAAAAAAATACAATTGTGTCGCAGTCTGCTGCGGGGAAGAGTCCTAATCACACAATGCCCGGATCAGGTGAACGGGTTGCGCCGTTCCACCCAGCAGTCAATGAGTGCCCGCGATATGCTTATGGGTGACGGGATCTGGGGAAGATTATCGCGGCTGAACCATCCCGCAGAAATGATCTCATTATTGTCAATTGTGATCTCGCCTCTGTCATAATCTGCCACAAACCCGATCATGAGCGAGTGGGGAAATGGCCACGGTTCACTTCCGAAATAGCGGATATTTTTTACTGCAATTCCCACTTCTTCTCTTACCTCCCGTTTTACTGCATCTTCGCAATTTTCCCCCGGCTCCACAAAGCCGGAGATTACACTGTGGAAATCGGGTGGGAAGCGGGGGGAGCGGGCAAGAAGGATCTGATCCTCTTTTTCAACCAGCACGATGATTGCTGGTGAAAGTCGTGGATAGGTGATCTGGTTGCAGTCCGAACAGAATTTCGCCCGTTCGGTTCGCAGCTGCCGGGTTTTTGCACCGCACTGTCCGCAGAACTGCGTGGTGCGGTGAAAGTCCATGATCTGGATTGCAAGTGCAGCAATCGCCATTTCCTCATCCGGCACCCGCCCGAAGAGTTCCCTGATACCGGAATGCTGCCAGTCAGCAGGAAGTGTTGTACCAGCAGCAATCTCGACTGCGTAACATGCGGTTGCATTCCGGTGTCCCAGATACTGCACTCTCAACACCGGGCACACGACATCAGCAGGATTTGTTTTTGAGAAGATGGTTGGTTTATCTCCGTTTGTTACGGCAACACTGCATTTAGTGACAATCACAAAAAGGGCTCCGCTTACCGGGATCTCATCTGGCACGGGAAATTTAAAGACCAGTGAATCAGCTGAAAATTTTGCTGAATGAACCATGATATCTAGGGGGAATTTTTGGGTTTGACACCCGGAGGTTGACCGGTGGTTGGATCAATAAGCAGATCTACACTCCCCTTGGGGGCACGGGTTGAGCTGCTTTTAATCAGGGTCCCGTTGTTGTAGATTTCGATAGTGAGCGTATCGCCAGTGTTTTCCTGCTTTTGTGCAAATGCATGGACTAGCCGATCACTCCAGAGAATTTTATAGATCCTTACACCGGAGCCATAGGCAGGATGCATGATTTCAGGGTTTCCCACTTCGCCAATAAAAGTTCCCGGATATTCTATGCGCACCCATACCCCGTCAGCAGGCACCAGAGTCGGAACCGGCGTAGGAGTTGGCTGAACAGTCACAATCGGAACAACAACGGGTGGTGGTGTTTGAGAGGAGTTCAGCAGGTAAAATGAGCCGATGGCTGCAACCCCAATTACCACAAGGATGATAATGACAATTGCGGCGTTCTGGATGGTGCAGTATGGACACTTTGGAATTATGGGAACCGGTGGAGAGATTGCAGCAGGAACAGGATCTGCATTGGGGGCGGGTGATCCTACACGTCCATGATCTGCAGCGCGGTCATCTTTGTTAATTTCTGACAATTGATCTTCAACATTCTTATTGATCGGTTCTGCCATTGATTTTTCATCAGTATTTTTCCCGTCAGAGAGAGTCGCTGTGGTGTTGATCACAGGATTGACCGGTAAAGGAGTTGTTGCAGTGCGGACGGCATCTGCCCATATCTGTGCGGCATCCGAAATAGTCGGGTTATCATTTGTTCCGGTGGCAATTTCCTGTGGGGGAGATACCGGTGCTTTACTATCGGTAATCTCCGGAGTTTCATGTGGTCCGGTGGCAATTTCCTGTGGGGTAGATGCAGGTTCTTCACTATCGGTAATCTCCGGAGTTTCATGTGGTCCGGTGGCAATTTCCTGTGGGGTAGATGCAGGTTCTTCACTATCAGTAATCTCCGGAGTTTCATGTGGTCCGGTTGCAATTTCCTGTGGGGTAGATGCAGGTTCTTCACTATCCGTAATTGACGCTTTTTCATCTGCCTCAATTGCAATTACATCCGGCTGAGATATCGGTTCTTCTTTATCTGGCATCTCCATTTTTTCCGGTTCTTGTGAAAGAAGATATGGAGAGTCAAATGGTTCAACCATTTCAACATTTTTTAACGGTGCAGATTGATCAATCCCTGAAAGGATTCCCTCAACTACAGGAAATTTTACAGGCACTGGTGTTGTTACCACTCCAGCCTTCTCCGGGTATGCCTCAATGACTGGTTTACGGGGGCTGAATGTCTCAATCATATATGTAGCTGACATCCTCGGCTGGATGGTCTTTACCGGATCATAGGGAAGAGTGCCTGAGGAAAGTGCCCCATTCCTGGCTCCGGCTGCATGAATATTGAGTGTTGCTGCCCACTCATTGCATTCCTTTGATCTCGATTTACCTTTTTGTCGAACGAAGATGAAGTCCATTGGTTGCGGTGCACCAGACCCTGATGGATCCATGTGAGAGAGGGTAAAAACCGGTTCACCTTTTACATCCATGCCGGCCACGACAGTGATGATAGAATCAAGCGGGATTGTCCGGAGATGGAATGGGTTGACGGAATTATCGATTAGTATGAGACGCCGGCTTGTAAGCATCAGGTCCAGAGACTTGCCATCGATGCGGATGTTTTGCGTGGACAGGATAAGAGATTCGTCTTTGGATAAGTACGGGTCGCCCATAATTCCTCAGCAGGTTAGTATACATGTGTGCTGTCCGGGGCAATATGCTTTTTAGCTGGTTCAGTCAGAAACCGTTTACATTGTAACGGGCTGTTAATGTATGAGGAACGATGAATTGGGAAATGCGGGAGTAACCTTTTGCAGGGTATAGAAAAATAGCCACCGGTTTCTGGTATCAGGAAAAAACAGCAATCATTTGAGCAGACCGTTGGAACAACTCTCAGTCACAAACTTTTTTTAGATTTTTTTGTGCATGATGTTTATGCTCAATTGCGGGGTATTCTTTTGTTTTTAACAATTCTAAACGCAGGAATCACTCAGTACCCGGTAGCATAATACCAGCCACCCTCTTCCCTGACATGGACGGGTACATTGAACAACTGACCAATTTTCTTATAGGTTAACATATCTTTCTTTTTGCCATCGTGTACAAACCTCCCGTCACTCATGAGAATGATACGGGTTATCTCGGGAATAATATCATGCAGGTTGTGCGTCACCAGGATGAGTCCGGTTCCGGACTGTGCAATCTTTCGTAACAGGTTCCGGAACGTGTGAAGGGCGTGCAGGTCAAGACTGTTGGTGGGTTCATCGAGAATGAGCGCTGCCGGGCGGTGCACGAGCGCTCTTCCGATCAGGAACCTGCGGGCTTCTCCGGATGACATTTCGGTCATCGGGCGTGCCTGCAGGTGTTCGATCTCTAAAAATTTTAAGATCTCATCAGTCCTCTCTTCCATTTCCGGAGTAACTGTGTGATTGAAGAGCCCGATGCTTGAAAAAAACCCTGACAGGATCACTTCCCGGCCCGACACTTCCCGCGTGTAAGCGAATTGCAGATCATTGGATACGATTCCAAAAAAGGATCGCATCGCAAAGACATCCCAGACTTCCTCACCACGGATCCGGAACACCACATCATCGTGGAGCTGGGGGTAGTATTCCCGGTTTACCGCTTTGATGAACGAGGATTTGCCTGCGCCGTTTGGACCGAGGATTGCAATATGCTCACCTTCATGAATGGTAACCGTGAGGGATTTTAGCACATTCCTGTCACCTTTTATGACAGTGACATTTTCAAATTCGAGAAGCGGGGCATTGCGAGTTCTTTTACAGGAGTTTTTTTTAGTCATTTCAGGCATTTCCAAAAAAAAAGTTTGAACAACAAGGGTGGCATATTTGGGTGGGAGGACAATCCGGAGGTGGCAATATCATCCGTTGACTTTTTAAAAAACTCCGGCAATCCTGATCGTATACTCCCGCCCTTTGCTATCAGTCACATAGGAGAGCGTTCCCCCTGCACGATCGCAGAGTCTTTTGAGAAATCCCGCACCCGTTTTTATTGTATCAGAAGCAGTGCACCCGGTTCCACCGAGTATGATGATGGCGTTGTTGTCATCACGGTTTATCTGCAAAGTGATTGTGTCGGCATTGGTACCCACGAGATCTTCAAGGATATAGGTGACGAGATCCGTAAGATCATCATGATCAAATGCAGCTACAAGATGTTTCTCTGCTGAAGAGAATGTAAACGCAACATCAGACAGGAGTGGCTGCATACCGATCCGTCTCAGGAGCAGACGGGTAAACGTTGAATCTTCGTCATCGGAAGACAGAAGATCGTCATCAGAACAGGAAGGAATCGAAAGCCCTGTTACCAGTGCCTCAAGGTGCCGGACAAGATCATATTCAGCCAGTTCGCGGGGGGGACAGAATCCGCGGAGCATGGTGGTGTAATCCGATAGCAGCCGTGCCGCTCTTCGGGCAAGTGCCGGGTCGATGATGTGCGCAAGCTCTGCCCCGTCAAACGATCGTTCGAGTTTTGCAATCACCTGACCTGCCTTGAGGGCCAGATGGATAGAAACGCCACTTCTTTTATGGTGCTCATCGGCAAAGGAACGGAACGCTTCGAGCAGTTCATCGATTACGTCTCCTTTTATCAGGCAACTGACTTCTGCTGCCACATCCTCTTCTCCAAGCTCCTCCATCACATACGAGACATAGTAAAGCCGTCCTGCCATGATCGTGAAGAGCTCGTTGACCTGCTCCATGCAGTCCACTGCAAACGCAGCGGTTTCGACCGATCGCTCCTGGTTCAGCTCTGCAATATTTTCAAGCTCCAGCGCATCGGTGCGGATGGCAGCAAACATCCGTCCAATATCGGCAGCTGTGATCACCCGCCCGTGGCCCGGCAGGACAAAATCTATCCCGCCTTCGGCTATGAGTGATTCAATACCATATAGAGAACTGATAAGGGCTGACTGATCCCATCCACATAGACCGGCAATACCCGGGTTTGCAGCAAAGAGAACATCACCGATACATAACAGCCCGCCCATCCGTATGCAGATGCTGTCCGGGCTGTGACCCGGAGTATGATACACTTCAAGAGAAGGACCACAACCGAACTGAATTAGTTCCGTAACCAGGCCACCACGGGTCTTTTCCCTTGTGATTGTGACCGTTGCACCGTTTGAAAATGCCAGTGATATGGGAACGGAAAAAAAACCGGATCGTTCTTCTGTTATAAGGGGGAGCGCGATCCTGACAGGTGAGATATTCAGACCCAGCAGATCCGCCTGTGTCAGTTTCCCATCCCCGCGTTCCAGCGCGAGAGCTCCGGCTTCCTGAACCGCAAAGACTGCAACATCAGGGTGTGCAAACGCAGGTGTGCTCTGTGTGCCGATGAAATGATCGAGATGGGCATGAGTGAGAAAGACAAAGAGCGGCCGGTCCCGTTCCTCACGGATCTCTTTGATCACCAGTGCCAGTTGTGCTGACTGTTCGGCAAGTCCACCAGGATCGATTAAGAGTATTACATCATCCGTCTGGAACAGGTATGAATTAGAAGAAGTGGTGTCAATCTTTCTTATAAGTGGGTAGATCAGCGCCCTTTTGGCACCCGGTACCGGTTGCCAAGACAGGGAATTGAGGGGTGTGTCACCACCCTGCAAGCGCTTCGCCCTCTGAAGGATAGATAGAGAAGATTGAGGTGAATCCGGCAAGTTTTAAGATCTTGTTCACTTCTGCGGTCAATGCACAGAGAGCATACTTGTCACCGGGATTTTTTAATTTTTTTGCAGTTGCAAGCAACACCCGCAGTCCACCGCTGCTTATGTAGGTAACTGCGAAAAAATTGAGCAGGATCTTACGGTTCCCACCGTCGATCTCCTTGTTTATTGCCTGTTCAAGTGCTGGTGCAGTGGCGGTATCGATCCGCCCGGCAACAGAAAGTATTATTGTGCCGTCACGGTTTGCAGTTGTAATCTCCATAGTATTTCCCCCAATTTCTGGTGTTTTTTTACAAGAGAAATAGTTCTGGTAATTTTTTGGTGTTTTTAAAAGATAATGCTATTGTCCCATTATGCCGCTTTACAAAGGATTTGTGATCAGACTTGCAGGAAACAAAAATGGTGCATTACGGTTTCTTGACAGTAGCGGAAAATAACTGCATCTTTTATTTTATTAAAACCGTTGAGGAAGTGACTATTAAAAGTGCTGGTGTTCAATAACATATTTGAGAATAATTATGTATGCAACAATTCTCTCACCCTACCGGGTCCTGCGCCAGTTGATCTGTGGGATTATTGTTGTCGCGTGCATCCTGACATGGTGCAGATTCGCAATCGATATGCCTGGTGACCGCCCTGCCACAAAAACGCAGTTCACCCCCTGTCTTGTTTTTAGCATCCTATCAATCTACGGCACATTAAGTGATGGAAAAATGTTGGGCGCGCTTTTATCTGTGCGTGAACCCGGTTTAAGGATCATACGGGAGAAATAGTTATGGAAAATTCAAATTCCTTTACGATCGATTCAGATATCCTTGAAATCCCAAAGGTATCCATTGCTCTTGACCGGGAGTTACGGGTTCATGGGTTTTCAGAGGAGGATATTTTAGATTCCCAACTTGCAGTCGAAGAGGCAATAACAAACGTGATCGTGCATGGGTATGAAAAAAAAGCAGGAAAGATTGTGATTACCTGCCGCATCACCCACGGGTTTGCTGAGGTGCAGATTGAAGATTCTGCCCCGCCATTTAATCCCCTGTCCATTCCTAATCCGGATATTTCAGTAAATATCGAAGAACGGAAGATTGGTGGGCTGGGTATTTTTTTGATCCGTCAGGTCATGGACGATATCGTCTACCGTTATGAAGATGGGAAAAATATCCTTGTGATGGTAAAAAAGAAGAAAGTATAAGTGAACCCTTCAGGCATCCCTGACAATGTCCTGTATATAGGCAATACCAATTTTAGCCTTGCTCAGCCGGGTGCTGTCCAACAGGTGCCGCATATCGCAAAATTCCCCATCAGTTACAATCTTTTTTACCTGTGTGTTTAAGTCCAGCGATGCATCGTAGGGGATATTTTTAAAGACTACCCCATGATTGTGCAGGTACATTGTTTTTGCTGCACCTTTTTTCAACGGGTTAGAGTAGTAGAGCGATGAGAGTTTGTCTGCGGGGAAATGTGAGAGATTTGCTGTTAGATCGACGCCGATTCCAAAACTCACGAGCGTATCGCCTTTGTGCGTTGAGCCGGTATCGGATGCAATCCATTCGTGAATCTGTGAGGGGTCCATGATTGATACTCCTCCGGGAGGTGCTGCTTCGGCAACCGGGGATTTTTTCAGACCCGAACTTGAAAGTCCTGTAAGCACACCCCAGATGGTCACAGCAACAACGCCATGATAACTCTTCACCCTTTCTTTAGAAGATGAGAATATTGTCTTGTAGATATCTGAGATACTTATGCCGTCGGGCCGGTTTGTTTCGAGCGTAAAGTACTCGTTAAATGGACCATCGAGAGTGACATTGAACCCGGTATAGACTGAAACATCGCTGTCGTGATCCAGCGGAGTTAAGAAATCCGGTGTATTATTTCCATCGGTCGGGAGCCAGACCATTGATCCATAGAGTGTAATCATCTCGCCCATCAGGGGCATTGCTTCTTTTACATCAGCACCGAGGGCCCCAAGTCCCAGCGAGTAGGTGATCTCTGAGAACTTTTTAGATTTGATGTCGGATTGTGTGATCTGAGAATAGAGTACCTTGTTTAAGTCCCCCAGTACCCGCAGTACGGGTGGCGTAGTCATCCAGCCCGGTTCTACGGTAAGTAAAACGCCCTCTCCCATGATCTTTTTGTAAAATATTTCATTAAAGAGTGTCAGGTTCTTTCGTTTATGGACAATATCTTCAACCGCGAGATCAACGGTCGGAAACATATCAAAGACTGAGGTGAACCCGGCCATGTCGAGCACTTTTTTTGGGTACTCGCCAATAGCTGCGACAGCAAACCGCCCGTTCCTGCGCTTCATCTCTTTTTTTAAGCCATTAAAGATCCGAATCCCACCGCTGCTTAAGTATCCTGTTCCCGACAAATCCACAACCAGTTCCTTGTCGTCATCGTGGAGTGCTTCACGCGCCCAGCTATCCAGCTGCTGGGCCCCGAATGCATCGAGTCTACCCGATACATAAAAGATCACTACCCCGTCTTTTCTCTCGCTCCGTGCTTCCATATGAACTCTGATGAAGTATATCCCGCTCCTAGTTTTTTATTGTTGGGGCTTGTTCAACTCCGGTATCTGCGTAACGGGCGCAACCATGCGATCATAGCAGGCTTTGTCTGTGGGGTCAATGGGGTTGAGACCCGGAGGAGAAAGAAACATAAGCAGCTGTTCGCCGTAAAATGGATGCAAGCTGCTGGAGAGGTATAGTTGCGATCTCCTGGTGTTCAAGTACATACGATAGTGCCAATCATTGCCGTTCATTCAGCTCCAATTATGTAAGATTTCCGTGAGAAAAGATATCCGTTTTCATTGTCAGGGTGATACCCACAACCCGGTCATCGTAGAGCAGATCCCATAAGTCATTCTTTTCAATCGTATTTTTCCTGTCGAAGGTTTAAGCAAATGCTTTTTTTCCACCACTCCAAATAATGGTAAATACCAGAGCATCTCCATGGTTGTAGGACTCCTTACAGATATCCTGATCGTTTTTGCCATTGCGCTCATTGTCGGGATGATCTTCAACCGGATCAAGGTTCCCCCGCTGGTCGCGTTCATCCTGACCGGCATTATTGTCGGCCCCTATGGGTTCAGTATCATCAAGGGTCAGGAACAGGTCACAAGCCTTGCAGAGATCGGCATCATCCTGCTGCTCTTCACCATCGGCCTTGAGTTCTCGTTTAAGGATCTCTGGAAGATCCGGCTTATTGCCGTTATTGGGGGTGCACTCCAGGTCGGACTGTCGTTTGTGTTCTTCTGCGGTCTTGCCTTCCTGTTCGGTCTTTCGGCAAACGTAGCTATACTGATGGGATTTCTCTTTGCTCTCTCCAGTACCGCAATCGTGCTTAAAATCCTGCACCAGCGGGGCGAGATGGACTCCCCCCATGGCAACATTGCACTGGGAATTCTGATCTTCCAGGATCTTATGGCAATTCCCATGATCATGGCAATCCCGTTCCTGGCAAGCATTCCCCAGCTGGATTCCACTCCCTTTCTCTCAGGACAGGCGCTCACCATACTGGTAGTCCAGGATCTGCTTATCGTGCTCATCCTCATTGCATGTGCCAAATGGATCATCCCCCGGGTCATGCACGAGATTGCCCGGACCCGCAACCAGGAACTTTTCCTGCTTGTAGTCATCCTGACCTGTTTTGGGGTTGCGTGGCTGGTCTCGTTCACCGGTATCTCTATTGCAATTGGCGCCCTGCTTGCCGGGCTTATCATCTCGGGCTCGGAATACAGCCACCAGGCAGCGAGTATTGTCCTTCCGTTTCGGGATATTTTTACCAGTTTCTTCTTCATCTCAGTCGGGATGCTTGTGGATGTCCGGTTCCTGCTGGCAAATTTCTGGATGGTTCTTTTCTTAATCCTCCTTGCAATCGTGGCAAAAGCCCTGCTCGCAACTGCCGCTCCCCTTGCACTCGGGTACCCTCTCAGGACTGCGGTGATGACGGGACTTGCCCTTGCACAGGTTGGGGAATTTTCATTCATCATCGCCCAGACCGGATTTGTAACCGGCATCCTGCCGTTTGAAATGTACCAGACATTCCTTGTTGTCGCCCTGGTCACGATGGCTGCAACACCCTTTGTAATCGCGATTGGCCAACCCGTTACCGGACGGCTCTGTGCAGTGCCGGCCTTGTCCCGGGTTGCACAAGGCACGTGCCGTATCGATGATGAACGGTCGCGCGAGAAGCATAAAGATCATCTGGTTATTATCGGCTATGGGATCACGGGAAAGAATCTTGCCCTTACGGCAAGAAGGGCAGGGATTATGTATAGTATTATCGAACTCAATCCTGACCTTGTCATCGAAGCAAGGAAGGGAGGCGAGCCGGTAATATTTGGTGATGCTACTGGAGAGGGAGTGTTAACTCATGCCGGCATTAAACATGCCCGGATCGTGGTTGTCGCAATCAATGATCCTGTTGCGACCCGCAAGATTGTCAGCATCTGCCACAGCGTCAATCTTTCTTTAACAATCATCGTAAGGACACGGTATGTCAGTGAAGTCGAATCCCTGCACGCCATAGGAGCCAACGAGGTTATTGCAGAAGAGTTCGAGACCTCCGTTGAGATTTTTACGGTGGTCTTAAACAAATTTTTTGTCCCGCGTGACCAGATTGAGTTGTTTATTACTGATGTCCGGGCTAATGGATACCAGATGCTTCGCAGCAGGAATACTGCTCTTGGAACCCTGCCTGACCTTGTGCGACACATCCCAAATATTTCCATTACTGCACTGACCGTTGAGCCCGGATCATCGCTTGCCGGTACTACGCTTGGGGAGATCAATTTGCGGAAACGGTATAATCTTCTCGTGCTGGCAATCCGGCGGGGCGAAGAGGTGCTCACCGGTCTTAGCGGCGAGACCCGGATTGAAGCAGGGGATAGTGCAATCATCTATGCAACGCCCGAAGCTATTGCAAAAAGTGCCGGCTTGTTTACCGGGCAGAAAAACTGATTGAAAAACCTCTCCTTTGTATCCTGCAATCTTTTATAAAAAAAATGATCTCAGGAGCCGATATCTGACGGTTTTTCTGGCTTTTTTTGTTTTTATCATTGTTGGAATTAGAGGTATCCGGCACATTCGTGATATGCTTCAGTCTTTCACGGGCTTTTTTTTAAGCCTTTTTCCAATATATCCCGCTCTTTTTTAAAGGGATTTTTTAAATATACGAGATGATGCCTGACAAGCCCTGATCTATGATGTGAACCGGTATATTTCTGCTTAGTGCCTTTCATAATTCCCCTGATTAGAAAATATCTATCGAAAGGGAAGGAATCCTGTATCGATTAGAGGATTCAGATGTACTGGGGGATCTGTTTTAATTCCGTAAATTAATGGACTTTGGAATCATCCTTTTTACACGATCAGCAGGGAATTATGTTATCACCCGCAAGGACTGCAAGACCCGGACTTCGATTGCAGAGTTGGAACGGGTGATAAATGGGGTTTAAAAAAAAAACGCGATTGCGCTTTATCAAACGACTTTTTAATAATGATAGTTCCTTTGTAACGATTGGGAAAAAACAATGCGGGAAATCAGGTTTTGGGTGTCTCTTTTTCAAACATCCAGAACAGTCTCCGGTATGCTCCGGCAAATGAAGTTCTCTCGAGCAAAAAGACCATTACCGAGCAGACAAGGATGCTGAAGAAGATGATAATGTAGGTAATGTCCTGAATAGCCTGCCCAGCTGCGATCCCTGCTCCTAATGGCAGGGAAGCGAGCACTGCTGCTGCCAGCCCTTTAGGCTCCATTACCGACACAATTGCTGCGTCCGATGCAGGAATGCTTCGTGGTATCGTAAACCAGACCATGACGATACGGGCAAGATAGATGATGATTGTGATTATAGCCCCGAGATAGATGATATTCATATTGCCGAATTGGATCGAGATCCCGATATAGATGAAGAAGAACGTTTTTAGCAGTGATACGAGTTGGGCGAAAAATTCTTTTTCTATGGGGGTGAGTTCAACCTGTGTGATATTGTCTCCAAGGAACGGGAGGATCTTCTCTGCCTTGAAATAATAGAGGTTTCCGAGCGTCAGGCCAAGTGCCAGCGCAGCAATCGCTCCGGAGAAACCGAGCAGGTTCACAAATCCAAAGACGATGAAGACAAACGCAGGTGTGATGAAGATACTCTTGATACTGGCGAGACGGTGATATACCGAAGACCACCAGACCCCGGCAGCGATGCCGATAATGATCGCGATGAGGAACGAGGCCATGAGGTTGCCGACAAGGTGACCGATATTGAATTCATGTAGTTTCACAACATCAAGAAAGGCGAGCAGGACGACGATACAGAGCACATCGCTGATAGCGGATTCCAGGGCAAGGATTGCTTTTGTGTCATTTTTTATATTGAGGTAATTTGTGAACGGGATGACAACTGCCGAAGATGTTCCGCCAAGAATTGCCCCGAGCATGAATGATTCGATCAGTGTAAAGCCGGCAAAGTAGTGCATGACAACAATACAGATTCCGGTGACAATTACGAAATTCGCGATAGTAATGGCCATCGTCCCGTTGATGGACTTTTTTAAGGTTTCAAGAGTGATATGCAGACCGCCCTCGAACAGGATGATGGCCAGCGTGACCATAGTAAAGAGCGGTCCGACAACTCCGAATGCTGATGGGGCAACAAGGCTAAGAAACGGGCCGATGATGATACCAATGGCGATAAGAAAGAGTACGTCAGGAATCTTGGTGAGCGTAAAAAACCGCGAGAGAATATTTCCAAGGAATATGAGAATACCGAGAAATAGTACGGTTACTGCTGCATCCATTTATTACATGTTGATCCGAATGGAAATTATATGTTTTTAAAAAAACAGGTCCAAAGGAAATCTTTGTTCTAAAAAAAATACGTCGGCCGATACAGAAAAGAGATATGGGATTTACTCCTATTACCTGTCATGAAACCCGGCAGTGATCCCATCAAGAAATCCGATCGCGATTCTGTAAAGGAACCTAGCGATGATAAACAAGGAATCGATTTTCTGCAGGCTCTTCAATGGGGGGGAGGAATTATCGCAGCGTTTGCACTGGTCTGGATAATTCTCCGCTTTCTCCAAATTCTCTGACATCTGCGATAATCATTTTTTTTAATAGACCTGATCGCCTATGAAAAATACGTAAGATAAAATCCAAAAGGTTTTCCCATTTTCAATTCCAGATTAAATTAATGACAGTGACAGGGACTTCTTCTTCAAAGATCGTCAAAGCTCTCGGTCTGGTGTTCGGGGATATCGGCACAAGCCCGATCTACACGGTCGGGGCCATCCTGCTCTTCCTGCTGCCCACGGTCCAGAACATCTTTGGACTCCTCTCCCTGATCACCTGGACGCTGTTTACCATCATCACCATCCAGTACGTCTGGCTTGCAATGTCGCTCTCCGACAAGGGAGAAGGGGGGACGATCGTTCTCAAAACGCTCCTTAACTCCCTGCTGAAGCCCGGTATCACCGCATCTGCCGTATCCGTGCTTACGATCATCGGGATCGCGCTTTTCATCGGGGACAGTGTGATCACCCCGGCCATCAGTATCCTCTCGGCAGTTGAAGGCATCCTGCTGATCCCCGGGTTTGAAGAGACCAGCCAGACCGGAATCCTCCTCATCGCTGCCCTCATTGCCATCGGGCTGTTCCTCTTCCAGCGACGGGGGGCCGACCGGGTGGCATTTGCGTTTGGACCGGTTATGGTGATCTGGTTCGGAACTCTTGCGGTATCCGGTGTTATATCGATCATCGGCGCCCCCCAGGTGCTATATGCGTTAAGCCCGATGTTTGCCCTGGCATTCATCCTCGAAAACGGCTGGGCCTCGCTCATCGTCATGTCCGCTGTGATTCTCTGCGTCACCGGGGGAGAAGCGCTCTATGCCGATATGGGACACCTCGGCCGGGAACCGATAGTCAAAGGCTGGATCGTTGTATTCCCGGCACTCGTGCTCAGCTATCTCGGGCAGGGTGCATACGTCCTCCAGACCGAAAATACCCATAACGTCCTCTTCTCCATGATCAACCACATCAGCCCGATCGTCTATGTCCCCTTTCTTATTCTGAGCATCTGTGCCACGGTCATCGCATCGCAGGCGATGATCTCCGGCATGTTCTCGATCGTCTACCAGGGCATGACCACCCGCATTCTCCCCAAGATGAAGATTGAGTATACCTCATCCGAACTCCGGTCCCAGATTTATATCGATAGTATCAACTGGATGCTGCTTTTCGCGGTGCTGGTCGTGATGTTCGAATTCAAATCGTCGGAAAATCTTGTCTCCGCATATGGTCTTGCCGTTTCGGGTTCGATGCTGATCTCCGCTATCATGATGGCGATCATCTTCCTGCACCGGCGCAAACCGGTTGAGATGATCTTATCAGGGGCACTCATCATCATTGACGGGTTGTTCTTCATCTCTACAATCCTCAAGATCCCGCACGGGGCCTACTGGTCATTCATCATGGCTTCTATCCCGCTCATCATCATTGTCACATTCATCCTGGGGCAGGAGAAGCTCCATACTATGCTCAAACCGGTCCCCTTTATGGAGTTTCTCCCACGGTACCAGCAAAGTTATGCGAGCTGCCCGAAGATCCGGGGTACCGCGCTTTACTTTACTGGGGATGTAAAGAACATCTCTCCCTACCTGTCGCAGGTTTTTTTCCAGAACGAGATCCTGTACGAGAATAATATCCTCGTATCAATCAAAGTCACTGACAAACCGTTTGGCATCAGCACAATGTTCGATTCCGGTATCGGAGACGGTCTCCACCTCTTCACTGTTACGCACGGATATATGGAAATTGTCAATGTGGTAGGACTGCTAAAAGAGCGGGGAATTGATGAAAAGACGATCTTCTATGGCATCGAAAATATTGTGAGCGATCAACCCATCTGGCGACTGTATGGGATTATCAAAAAGGTCTCACCGCCATTCATCCAGTTCTATGCCCTTCCCCCTGAGAAGATCCACGGGGTCGTGACACGGGTCGTGATGTGATCCGGAAAAAAGATATCATCCATTTTAATCTTCCGGCGAATCCTTTTGCTATAAATCCGATCGAATTCCATAGATTGTTAGACAGCGACATGGTGATCAAAATCCCAAAAAACATCCTTGATCCGCGTCTTTCCTACCGGATTTTTGCCCTGCTCATACCAGTCATTGTTGTCATTGTTCACATCAGCATAATGGCTGTCACCCTTCCGCAAACTCAGTTTTATACTATGATTGGGCTGATGGTCACCTACCTCCTTCCGCCAGCCGGAAAAGAGACGGTCATCCCTATCGGGATTGCCCTTGGAATCCCCTGGTGGTACATGGCCCTTTCCATTGTCATGATCGATGTTGAGACCGGGCTCTTCATGGCGCTGAACTTTGACCTCACCTACCGCATCCCCTTACTCGGCCCTATGCTTTCGGATCTCACGAAAAAGACCCGGCAGTTTATTACTAACCACTGCTGGTTTGCCGGCCTCTGGTTCTTTGCTATCGTGCTGATGGTGGGTGTTCCCTTCCTGGGTAGCGGAGGGATACGAGGTACCATTGCAGGAAAAATACTGGGAATCAATAACGTGCTCATCTTCTTTGCGATCCTTCTCGGATCCTTAATCGGGTGTTTTGGCATTGCGCTGGGGTCCGATGCTATCCTCACGCATCTCTGTGTTAACGGGATTCTTCCTGTAGAGATTGGGGCGCGGGTGTGTGGCGGAGGCTGAACCGATATTTTTTTGCTCTGATAATCTTTTTCTCTGTTCAGAAAATATTCTGCCAAAAAGATGAATCATCAGGATCTTAAAAAAAGGATCTCATTGTGGAGTGACTGCTGTGGATCATCCTGTAAAAAGTTGTTCCTGGAAAATCAGCCCCTGACTCCCGCGGTAACTGTAGTTCTCAGTTTTTTCGGAAGATCCCAAAATTCCATCCAGCTAGGAACATCCCATTCAGTCAAATCACCGACTAGGAATTCATGTATCGGTTTTACGACGTCGAATTTAAACGTATCAAAAATTGTCTTCTCCCGTATCCCCCCCTCAATCCCCCCCTCACGGATACATTCCTTCGATTTTGGGATGAGCTCAAATATCGTCTTCTCAGGAATCTTGATGAGATCAAATCCCATTTCGATCGTAACGGATGAACCGGGAGCGGTGATGATTGAAGAAGAGTCACCCAGAGGGGTTTTTCCCCCCTCTCTGATCTGGAATGCGACATACTCCGGCAACGTCGGGTCCCTCGTATAATGAACCGCATACACCGTGCCCTTGTTTACTATTACAGTATATGCCTGGCGCAGTTGCATTCCCCGGCACTCTATCTGCCGTGTCACGACCGCATACCCGCTTGTGTCCGGTAATGTTGCAAATGCCTTGCTGTTTGTTCCGACCGGAGCTGTCCCGAACGTGGCGCTGGCCCCCCACTTCTGATAGGCAGGAACCGTGTAGGTGTACGGCCCGGTAATCGTGTGCATCACACCGCCCGGGTACCGGATGGCAACAAGCGTACCGTCACCAACCTCAATGTTCCATCCCTCTGCTACCACGTCCCCCCGCGATGCTGGGGCAGTACTTCCTCCGGCACGGATCTTCACATCCGAAGGGTTGGTTAGCTGGGCAATGTACGCGTACGCCGTGGGGGAAGAGAAACTGAGCGCGTAGGTGATGTATGCGTCAAGGGCCCGGTCAACCGTCATGCCATCGGTAACTCCTGCTTTTGCCAGGTACGAAGCTGGGACATTGTCCCTGAACTGTGCAGCCGATGTCACACCGTTGCGATCGACAAATGCCGAAACAGGTGCGGCAACGCATATTGCAATGAGGAACAGGCAGATGAGGGAAATCCAGTTCATATTCTTTATTTCAAATCAGATATAAAATACCTTTTGGCTCGCGTTCTGCGGGTGTAACAAAAACCAGTTATTCCCATCACAGAATTTTTAAAAAAATCAGGGTTGGTAATAGACCTTCATAGTCCCTTTTACCGGCATATTCGAGAACGGTTCAAGGAAGAAGACAATCTCTTCGGTACCGTGCGCTTCGACACTTGTGTCAGTGACAGCCTGGAAAAATTTCACATATCCAACGCTGTCCCGGTTAAATGAGGGGGAGGTCCGGTATTCATAGACCTTACTGTACTCCTCCATATACGCATCGTACTGTTTCAAAGTGACAAACCGGACATTGACCGGTGCATCAGCTGAGAGATCGACCTTGAGATTTCGGAAATATCTCTGATCAAGGTTGGGACGGTTCATGGAGTATGTCCAGCCTTTTGGTTGATCCAGTGGAATTTCCCGCCATAAGATCCAGCTCGTGCCTGAAGCGGGTGCTTGTGTCTGTTTGGTTATGGTTAACACGGGCGGGATTGCAACACCGGAAGATGGTGTTGTAGGAGTGGATACCGGCGATACCATTCTTGCTGTTGATGACTGGACCGGGGTTCCGGAGAGTGTCTGTTCAGCATTTTTCCCTAGGACAACACCCGTTGGATCGTACACACATCCGGAAAGGACAAGAGATATGAAGATCAGTACTATGGCGCAGAAACCAAAGATTCTCATATTTCTCGTTTTAATTGTCGTAAGTTAATAGTTTTCCCTTACGAAGCCATGCCGAAAAACTGCCCTTAATTCTTGGGTAAAAAACTGTCCAACCAGACAGTGATCCTGCGAGCCGGGTCATTCCGCCCGTGCTCATCCAAGTGTGCAAACTGCCGCCACATTACCTGTCCTGCTGCATCGGTAACCCCGGCTTTTGCCAGGTACGAAGCTGGGACATTGTCCCTGAACTGTGCAACCGATGTCACACCGTTACGATCGACAAATGCCGAAACAGGTGCGGCAATGCATATTGCAATGAGGAACAGGCAGATGAGGGAAATCCAGTTCATATTCTTTTTTAAGTATAAAAATTCCATGGGGGGAGGGCCGGGAAAAGATGGAATAACCGGCAGGATTATGATTTCTTAACCGGGGACGACCCGCTTATATCGGCATTCGGGGGGACAAACGACGGCGGTCGTATTCCCGCCTTGTTATATTCTGCCCATGCCCTCCGCGTGACTTCAGATTTGAACTCGAACTCCAGCCGGAGATCGTTGACATATCCCCTTGCACGGACACGCTTGTAGAACGGGAAGTCCTCGAAGAGAACCGTATAACCTAAGCTCCCGAACTTTTTAGGCGCTCGCTCATATTTTTCTCTCCAATAGTAGTCCCCAATCGAATTTCATGACTAATACCTGCTTCTAACCGGAATTATTTTATAGTTTAATGTGCCTATATATTATTAGGCAC
>JAUYTV010000023.1 GCA_030694985.1 Methanoregula sp. | reverse complement strand
CTGTTTCATTAACCGGTTTTTATGCTTACAAGAATTATTATGGATTTGGTTAAAAAAGCACGTTGGAGATTAGGATCGAACGTTAAGATTTTTTTATGGCTCATAGCTATTTTGAATGGGTAAAGCTTGAAGTGAGTAAATTACAAAGATGGTGGCTGATGCCATTATACCCCAAAATACGATGAACGCCGCCGCCCCCGAGGGGACGCCCCCGCGGCGGTTTTGATGACTAAAATGTTGAAACCTCCATGCCCCGCCGTGCCTCGGAGAGGCCCTGAGGCGGGGGAACCTCCCCAACAAATTTTTAATAACGATCTTACCCCCATGAAACAGCGAAGAACCTTTTTTATTGAATTTATCGGGGCGTACCGAACCGGTACACCCCTTTTGGCACCATCATCTCAAAACGTGCTCCTTTCCCTGGTTCTCCGGTCTCTTTTAAAGTGATGCCAGAAATATCGAGAATCTCCCGTGAAAGGGCTAAACCAAGCCCGGTATTAATCCCAAATCCCCGCTCAAAGATCTTTTCTTTAACTTCAGCAGGAACACCAACCCCATCATCCTCGCAGATTATAATCGTATCATCGTTTTGTTTCAGAACCGAGAACCGGAGGGTTGTGATCTTATTGCCATACCGGACTGCATTATCGATCAGGTTATAACATACATTGACTATCAGCGGGTCGGCAAAAACTTCGGTTCCGGTTGGAATATCGTTGTTACACTTGATCTTTCCAACCGGAGTATCATGGACAGCGGTATCAAATAGTGAGCGGATATCCTGCCAGACAGGAGCTTTGACACCGATATTCTCATAGGTTTTGGTAATCTGGATCATTGCTGCAATCCGCTCGCTCGTATTAATTATACGGGTAAAATTCCCCTCAAGAGCAGGTTCAGGAACCATTTCTTGCAGGGTCCGGATATACTCCCGTAATACCATGAGCTGGTTTTTGATGTCGTGCCGGGTGATACCAGAGAGAAGGTGGAGTTTCCGGTTTGCCTGCTGTAATGCCTCTTCTGCATGCTTGCGATCTGTAATATCCCGGGCTACCAACTGGATTCCGGCATAGACACCCTCCTTAAAAATGGGTAGTGCCCTTCCATCGAAAACAGCATAGGATCCATCGCTCTTTTTCATACGGAAATCCAGATGCTCTGCTAAACTTCCATTATTCAACCGCTCAAAAGCATTCCCCAGCTTCTCTGCATCTTCTGCCGGAATATTAATCGAATCTACCATTTTTTTGAAATAAAATTCCGGGGGATTTCCAAGGATACTGATAATGGATGGAGAAACAAAAGTTGAGTATCCTTGTGGGTCTACAACAATGATCAGATCAGAAATTCTCTCAGTGATGCCACGGAACCGTTCCTCGCTCTCTGCAAGCGCATCCTCCGTCCGGCGTCTCTCTACCGCAGTCCGGATTTTGTGGGCAAGTTCCACAAACTGGGATTTTGGATCACCACCTTTCTGGATGTAGAAATCTGCACCATTGTTGAGAGCTTCGATGGCAATCTCTTCTCTGCCCCTCCCGGTGAATATAACAAATGATATTTTGTCTCCCAGTGCCCTGACAGATTTTAGAAATCCTATACCATCTATACCGGGCATCTGATAATCAGATACAATGGCATCGAAATGATTTTTTTTGATGAGTGTAAAGGCAGCTGATGCCGAGTCAATGGTTACAACAGAAAAATGCCCGGTACGCTCAAGGAACAGTTTGCCGATATCACGAAGGGCAGGTTCATCATCTACATAGAGGACGAGGATTTTTTCTGTCATTATTCACCATTCCGGGAAAAGCGCCATATACCTTCAGGCACCGTCATCTCGAACCGTACACCTGCTCCGTATTCTCCGGTCTCTTTAATGGTGATACCGGTAATATCGAGAATTTCCTTTGCAAATATCAGGCTCCGCATAGCTGAACGGGCAGTTGCCCCGCGCAAAAAGATCTGTTCCTTGTGCACTTTTGGGATACCTATGCCGTTGTCTTCAAAGTAGATGGTAACACTTCCGGTGGAAATTTTGTAATGAACCCGGATAGTCGTGACACGGTTGCCATGTGCAACTGAGTTTTCAAAGATCCGCTGGTATACATTTTCAAGCAAGGGATCGGCAAAGATCTCTAGATTTTCTGTTTCGAGGCTGTGCTGTATCTTTCCAATCGATATATGTGAGAGCCCAAGTAACGATACTATCTTTACGTTCTGCCATTTTGGGGGTTTTGCACCCATATCCTGATAATCTTTGGTAAATTCTGCAATCTCATTGATCAACCGGGCTGCCTGTTGACCATTTTGGATTCTCTCAATCACTTTATCCTGTCCTTCTGCATCCTGTACTGCCAGTTCCAGGTAACTGCTCAGGACAAATATCTGGTTGGTTAAGTCTTTTCGTGTCAGTTGGGAGAGCACGTTTAACTTCTGGTTCACGTGTATTAATGTGTCTTCTAGCAGTTTTCGTTCCGAAATGTCATGGAAATTTACTAAAACTCCGTTGATATTGGGATCATGAACAAGATTCTTTGCTGTAAGCTGGATGGTGTGGAAGATTCCATCTTTTAATTGATAGCGATATTCAATAGTTGTTGAGGAATTCTCTTCTTCTAATAGTTTATGAAAAACTTTTGTGATCCGTTCAACATCTTCATGGTGTGCAATTTCAGTGTGTGAGAGTCCCATAAGTTCTACAGGCTTCCAACCGAATAGTTTTTCGATATTTTCGCTTATATATCGGATTTTTCCCTTAATGTCGATAATTGCAATAACATCTGCAATATTTGCAATCATTGCACGCTGTTTGGCTTCATTCTTCTGCAACGCCTGTTCCCTTAGTTTTCGTTCAGTAATGTTATGTGCGAGAACAAGGGCACCAATTACATCGTTACGATAATTTGTAATGAGAGAGACCATAAGTGAGATCTGAACCCGCTGCCGATCTTTTGTCATCAGTTCCGTTTCATATTCTTCGAGACCGGTGCCTTCTTGTATCTTTTTAAGCAGGTGCTTGATGTCATCTGGACGGTCAGGAGACATTAGCATGAAAATTGATCTGTTAACGATCTCAAGCGCTTTGTACCCGTACAATAGTTCAGAACCTTTGTTCCAGTCCGTAACCATACCATCGGGTGTCACTCCCAGGTATGCTTCGTACCCGGAGGACTCCACAATATTTGCAAATCGTTCATGGATTGGCCCTTCCCGTGAAAAACATATATTGAGATGCGATACGACAAACCCAATGATAACAAAAAATCCTGCATGTCCGATACAGGTAATCGTAATTTCTTCAGGTAAATTGGGTATAACATTGACCATTACAATATACAGCACTGCAATAATTACAGATGCAATAACTCCCCTTCGGGGATAAAAATATGCGATTAGGATAATGGGGAAATAAAACAGGGGATCGAAGATGACCGTGTGGCTTGCCTGGATTGCCATAAAATTCAGGAGGAAGATTACGGATGTGAAAATGACAATAAGAGATGGAATTACTGTAATTTTTATTCTTGATCGCTCAACGGTTTCTACAAGCAGGTTATAGATTGCAAATTCATGCGGGAATGTGGTAATTAGATACGAAATGACGAACCCAACGATAATAAAGAATCCTGCATGTCCAATACAGGTAAGTATAATTTTTGCAGGATCCTGAAGTAACACCAGTACCATTGCAAGATACAATACAGCGATGCTTACAGAAGCAACTACACCCCGTTGGGGATAATAATATGCAATAAGGATAATGGGAAAATAAAACAGTGGATCAAATATAATCGTCTGGCTAAAAAAGAGCATGTAAAAATTCAAAACAACAGCGATAATTAGCGTACAGGAAATAGCGTAAGAAACAATGTGTGGATTATTTTTTATTCGTTTAAGAGTTTTGTCGAACATAAAAAATACAACCAACAAAATATTTTAAATCTTTTTATTATGATCATTTTTTATGTTGTGAACTAACCAAATATTAACGTGCTATCTATAAAAAAATGGTGGAATGGGCTGTATTTTTAATTCAAAGATAAACCTGTTCAGGGACTTTTCTCAATTTAAATAAGATCGTTACAAATACACGAATCCAATCAGGGGTTGTTAAGAAAAACACAAATGCGTGGAGCAGGAGTTGAACCTGCGAACGCCTGCGCGACGGGACCCTAAATCCCGCTCCTTTGACCAGACTCGGATATCCACGCGTTTTTTATTCCGGTTTTTTCTTGTTTGTACAGGATTTATCAGCAACAAAAATATGGTTCAATTCCTGTATGCTTTAAAATATTTGTCCGGCTCTGATAAGAGCGTATCGCCGGATAAAAGTTCGTGTCACATTATCTGCTAAAAAATACTGGTCTCCAAATGTTGTTTTTTACCCTTTGTGACAAAAATCAGGATTGAAAAATCCGGAAAGGAAAAATCAGCACACTCTTGGTACTGGATCCCCCATCGGTGGCTCAATGAATCGCTCACCGCCAATGGATGTTTCCATAATGACATGGGCACCTTTTGTGACGTTTCCGATAATGGTAGCTTCATATCCGTATTTATCTGAGCGAAGAGCAGTGAGTATCGCATCAGCGCAGGATGCCGGAACCCCCATTACTACTTTTCCTTCATTTGCCACTTCGAGCGGATCGATACCCAGCATAGCTCCGGCACTCCTTACGTTCTTTCGTATTGGCACTTTATCTTCCTCTATTCGTACGCAGACACCACTTTTTCTTGCCATTTCATTGATAGCACTTGCAAACCCCCCCCGTGTTGGATCCTTCATTGCATGAATGGTGCCGGCATCAAGCGCTTTTTTAACCATATTCCAGAGCGGAGCCACATCAGATTTTATCTGCTCACCAAGATCAAAACCCTCACGGTGTGCCATAATGGCAAGGCCATGATCCCCGAGTGTGCCAGAAACAATGATCACATCACCGGGAACAAGACCATTGTCCCTTACAACCGTTTTTGCAATGCCGATACCGGAAGTATTGATAGCTATACCGTCAAGCGCCCCTTTCTCCATCACTTTAGTATCTCCGCAGACAAGGTTTGCTCCGCATTCACCAAGGGCTTCATCCATTGACGCAACAATCTTTGCAAGATCATCGATCTCAAATCCCTCTTCAATGATCATGCCACAGGAAAGCGCGATTGGCTGACCACCCATCATTGCGAGATCATTGATGGTTCCACAGACAGAGATTTTCCCGATATCTCCACCGGGAAAAAAAATCGGGCGGACTACATGAGAGTCTGTTGTAAAGACAAGATTTTTTCCATTAAAAGGGATGACTGCCCCATCATCCATTGCCTCAAGTCCAATACCTCCGGCATTGTTATGCGTAAACTTAGTGAGCGTTTGTAAAAGTTCGCCCATGACTTCTCCGCCGGCTCCGTGCATCATATTGACTTTCATTTTAGTCCTCAACCTCGATCTCAATATTTGTGACTACAATTTCCCTGCCTTTTACCATTTTCGGTAACGCCCCACACCCGGGGCAGATATATATTTCTTCACCAGAATATCCGCAGGTGCAGGTAGTCTGGGGAGTTACGTCAGTGCAGACAAGCACTGTTTTTTCAAAAAGAGGATCGTCTTCTTTGATTGTTCCAAATAAAAAAGTTACCTGCTCCGGGTTTACCATTGCCATCTTTCCGACTTCAACGCTGACTCGTTTTACATATTTCGCATTATTCTCAATGGCTGCCTTGCGTGCGGTAGCGTACAGGTCATAGGCAATGGATAACTCGTGCATCAATCCTCCAGCGCAGCATAGACCTGTTTGAATATTTCCCGGGTCTCAAGACCTTCTTCACGGGATAGACGCTGGATGGCAAATCCTACATGGACAAGGACGAACTCACCGATTTTCACATCAACGAGATCGAGCCTGACCTCCTGTTTGAGATCGCCATAATCTACAAGACCGATATTTCCCTCTTTTATTTCAAGCACTTCTGCGGGAACTGCAACACACATCGATGATCCTCTTTAAATTATCTAACCTGTACTGTTGGGGGTTCAACCACATAAAAACAGTGATATTGATATCAAAGTTCATTTTAAAATCGCAGTCATCAGGATTTCATTTGCGTGTGGAGATGGAGGTATCGGTATAACGGCTGATGACGGATCATCAATGTTGTCTCAAAAGCAAGGGTCTCCTGTCAATCGATACTCTCCTCTCTATTATTGGATAGGGAAAGTTTACGTGGGAAGAATTCATTGAGATACTCACCGGTTAATCCACGGAACTTTATTCCCGCACTTTTTTTTTGAATTTCCTTTATTTCACACTCCTCATGACCAGTACCGGTGAGTCTGGATAAATGTCCGTTCGGCTTTTAAGATCTCGCGGTAGAACGCATCACCTTCAGCCTGCGTTCCAAGGATGCGGGAAGCATTTTCCGGACCAACCCCCCTCGCTGAAAGTGCAATCACTGCTTTTTTCCCGCTGGAGAGCACGATATTTGCACTTTTAATAAGCCGCTGTTCAATTGCACGTTCCTCTGCGTTCTTCTTTGGCTTACGAATCATTGCATACTGTTCTTCATCAAAGGGTTTGAGAGCTGCAATCAGGCGGGCACCGCATTTCGGGCACTGGGGTACTTCCGGAACACGCGAGACTACGGTCCTGCTCTTCCAGTCCCTGCAGTTCATACAGGCAAGTACCACATCATCCTGTTCAAGTCGTCGCTTCAATGTTGCAATCACCGCATGGTCTGCCGTTGGCGGAGGAATCTGATCCCGGGACGAGAGCAGACCCCCTGCTCCTATCAGGGAATGGGGACCCAGTTCCACGCGTATCTTCTCCTCTTTTATCAGGGCAACTATTGCTGCTGCGGTTTCAACATCCATGTAATCGGAGAGCAGCTCGCGGTATGCTTCCTGTTGCACAACCGTGTTATCAAAGAAATCCAAAAGACGGTGAATACTGATCTTCTCGTAATCCGCATCGGTATCGATTGCCCCGAATTTCTTTGCAATCTGCACCAGTTTCCATTTGAAAAGCGCAGTGCGTTTTAGTGCGAGCCGGAGAATACCGGACATATGAGTCGGGTCAAGGGTGAGAAGAAGATCCCGCACATCTGCGGCCCGGATAGATGACGGAAGACGAAGGAGCATCCGGTAGGCATCCAGGTCGAGGCCAACGGTTGTACCGTAACGGGCAGAGATCAGGATGGAAAGCACTCGCCCGAGCGCTTCGTTTGCCTTATGCCCTGCACAGACATTACAGACAACACCTTCATCAGAATTTTCAAGCGTGATGAGATGATCTGTTGGTATAAGCGAACGGTTCTTATCCATCTCTGAAAGGAACGCTTTTGCAAAAGCAATTCCCTCATGTCCTTGAGTGTAATCAGAAATCTTTCGGGTTCTGCGTATAACGCCTACTTCCCGTGCAACATTAAACGGCACCGGGATCTGTTCTCCTTCCCATGAAGGCAACTCCCCCTGTGCCTTTTTTGTCGGCTCGACAATAAGTTTTCCATCAGCAATCTCAAGCACGCGCCAGAGTTGGCCCTTTGTGATGAACACAGCACCGGTGTGTACCCAGCCAACCACAAACGACTCATCGAGCGTGCCCACCGTCCTCCTGGAAACCATATCAAAGACCGGCACTTTCCGTTCATCGTGGATCATCGAAAGATTGGAGGAAAGGTAACGTCGCGCCCTTGCAGTAGTAATGATACGCCCGCCATCATTCCGGATGAGACGATGTTCTTCCATCTGATGACACACATCTGTGAGCAGGGTTTCGCACCCGGAAAAGAGAGCAGTGCGCTCAAGAATCTCAAGAACGGCCGACCGCTCGATCTCACCGTACTCAACTGCGATTGCGGCTACCTGGTTGGCGAGTACATCAGCAGCCATCTTCGAAAGCACCACCGGCTCGATCTCATTTCCTTTGGCTTTCTTTGCGATAACAAGGGATTCGAGCAGATCGTCAAAACCGGTTGCAAAAATTGTGCCACGGGAGATAGTATTGAGCTGGTGACCGGCACGTCCCACTCTCTGCACCAGTCGTGCTACTTCTCTGGGGGAACCAAACTGGATCACGTGGTCGACCCTGCCGATATCGATCCCCAGTTCCATAGATGAAGTGCATATGAGGGTCCGGATCTCACCTCTTTTAAAACGCTCTTCTGCATCGATTCGCACCTCTTTTGAGAGTGAGCCGTGATGCACTTCCACATCCCCGTGCTCAAAGAGTGCGTGTCCCAGCGCCTCGGCAGTCACCCGGGTATTGACAAAGACGAGTGTTGAACCTTCGCGCTTTAACGCTTTTGAGAGCACTTCTGTCTGGTGTTTGAAATCATCGCCTACGTACTTTACCGAGATCTCAAGGTGTTTTGCTACTGGTACCTGCACAACAGAACACGGCCGGGCACCGCAGAGGAAGCGGGCAATCTCATCAGGATTTCCTACCGTTGCCGAGAGACCGATGCGCTGGAATTCACCGGCATATACATGAAGGCGTTCGAGTGCAACTGAAAGTTGTGCACCGCGTTTGCTGCCTGCCAGATCATGGACTTCATCCACAATCACGTACCTGATCTGCTTTAGATGCTGCCTCAGGCGCTTACCCATAAAAAGGGCCTGCACTGTTTCGGGTGTAGTGATGAGGAGATCTGGGGGAGAAAGCGCCTGCTTGCGACGCTCTCCCATAGGGGTGTCCCCATGCCGCACTCCGACAGTGAGGCCGAGTTCCCCGCACCACCATTGCATCCGGGAAAGGATGTCCCGGTTGAGTGCTCGGAGAGGAGTGATATAGAGCGCCTTGAAACCTCCCCCGGCAGGTAGTGACAGCAGGCCATTGAAGACCGGAAACATTGCGCTCTCGGTTTTTCCGGTACCCGTTGGAGCAATCAGGACGAGATGTTTTCCATGAAGAATTAGGGGAATTGCTTTGTTCTGGGCTTCTGAAAGATGAGTAAACCCGCGTTTTTTTATGCATTCCTGCACTTTTGGATTCAGTGACTCAACCTGTTTCATCGGTGATCAGTGCCCGCAAAGGTCCGATGTACGTCCCATCGGCAAGGATGATCTCGCACTCTTCCTTTTTCATCAGCCGCGAGAGCGGAGAGAAGGGTTTTTTTATGATCTGGAGAATGTCGTACCCGGCAATCTCATTAAACGAAGGCATGAACAGGACGCGGGATGGTAAACTGCTTTTTACGGATTGTTCCTTTCTGGGATCTCCGGTATCAACTCCTGCCCGGAGATATGCCGGAGACTGGAGTGCACAGCCAACCTCATCCCTGAGCGAGAGCAAAGGATGGTGATGACCAATAACCACAAGATGCCCGGCAAGTTCAGGAGAAGGGATCATATGCCCGTGCAGGTATCCCACACCATCCAAAACCGCCCCGTCTTTGGGTCGGCTCTCTCCCCCGTGTAAGAACCGTTCGATGCCGACATCATGGTTACCCGGAAACACATGGAGCGGTAATCTTGTCCTCAATGAATCGAGAATCTTTGGCATCTCATGATACTCCTGCCATGTGAGTGATGGAATGCTGTGCTTGACATCACCCAGCAACACCAGTTCATCCGGTTTTGTCGAGTCAATAACTTTATGCAGGCGCTCAAGCCTGCGTTCACTACGGCTTTTAAAATGGAGGCCGTGTGCAGCAAGGTCTGCCTCTATCCCGAAGTGGAGGTCTGCAACAATGAGCATACGCTGCTCGCCTTCGATAACAAGTGCAGGGCCCTCTTCGATAAATTCCATCTTCATAATGGTTTTACAAATCCTTTCTGGGGCTGGTAGCACTCATCGTCTACAATTAACGATTCTATTGCAAAGAGCACTTCAGCTTTAACAATTCCCTGTTCACCCGCCAGACAGATGATCTCTTCTATGGCAATGCCACGGGGACTATTGGTACTTTTCATGATATTCATTACCAGTTCACGGACATGTGACCGGGTAACCTCAGACTGGAGGGGGGTATCGGGTGAACCGGGCCCTGTAGGTTTGATGCTCTGCACTGCACTGCCGATCATGTCAGCGAGTGCCTGAAGTTGTTCAGCAGTTTGAGCATAGTGGCGGTATGAAGTGAGGACATGTTCATCATTACACCGGCCCTTACGGGCAAGATGGATCTGTTCAAGTTGTTCAAGTGTTGCTTTTGCAGTTGCAAGGGTCCATTGATCCCGGACCGTACGATCCACAACAACCACATGATCTGGACGAACGGAGAGATCGACTATTTCGTTCCTGCGGTACAACTGTGCACGACCGGTTACAGTCACAAATGAAGGTACGGGAATTTTTCTGAATTGCTCAGCAAGAGGTGAATTTCTCCCCCCGATAATAAGGTTAAATGCTCCGGTTGGATCTGCAAGCCGTAATCGCAGCATATCCCCGGTCTCAGTAATTTCTGTCATTGCCCCGGAAATATACACAAACCGGCACCAGATTCCGCAGGGTGTTACTACAAATGCAGTGCTCTGCCCGTCATCTGCCTGAACTGATAGGGTTGAACCGGAAAAATCCCCGGCAAATACCCTTGATGCCCCTTCCATAATTCCTATTAAAATAGTCAGGATGAGTTATTCAAGATATAGTCATTACAATTGCAAATATTCAGCCACACGACACACACGTGGTATGATGGCGCAGCTCACTATTTCTGATTGCAGTCCATGCCGCGTCAACATCATTTGTGGACATGACAAATGTGTAGGTTTTAACATACGAAATTGCAGCCTTGTAATCCTCTCCCCCAAGGGTACGGGATGTGCCAGCTTTTTCATCCAGTATCGCCAGCTGATCTTCCATAGTCTGGATATCGAAAAAGATCTTCATCAAATAATTGATCTTGGTATACTGGAGTGTGCCAGTCCCGACAGGAACAACAATGGGCTGGGGCACTTGAATGTAGTCATCAGAATAAAAACCAATGAGCCGGGTGGCGGTCGTCTCGATATAGACGTAATCCCGTTTCCCATCCGAAAATACACGAAACGATGGCTTGTTCGAAGCGATATTAATCCGGATTCCTGAAGCTACATGCTTAAGCGAGGGAAACGCCAGCAGGGCAACATCGTAACCTTCTCGGGAAAGGAGACCGTTTAAGAGAAGCGCTTTTTCATCGCAGTCTCCCTTACCCTCAAAGATCACTTCCACCGGGTAGCGCGGGTTTCCTGCTGTGGTATTATCGTATGGGATCTGCTGGACAAAACTGGTGACCATCTCAAGATATTCATCATCGGTCAGGTTATATCCGCCTTTATACCGGGTTCTTCGTATCTCTTTTAGCATATCAGTATAAAATGAGTCAAGAGCCGGATCTTCCATCATCTCGCGATACAGGAACCCGAAATCTTCAGACCCAAACACTTGCAGTTTATTAGGAGAGATGGTAGCGGCACGGTAAAGTGAAGTATTGACCGGTATATTGACAACATAATTGTCGGAACGATAGCGGAAATCAAATCGCCGGTATGCAGTGGAATCCGTTGGGCCGGGAATAATGACAAGATCCTGGTAAGACTGCGGGGATTTATCAGTAACATTTGCAGGGGCCGGCTCTGGTGTTTCCACAATGACATATGAAGTCTCCTTTACTTGGGGAGTTACGGCAGGACCGGTTATTGGTGCAGGGGATGTTGTGACAGGGATAAAGGGATGAAGAGGAGATGACAGGCATCCCGCAGTGCAAAGGAGAATCAGGATTAAAAAAAATACAAAACACGAGAAGGTGTCATCGCGCTGCATGTACACGCTATTGGAGGGATTTTTACTTCAATATTGAGGTAGGAGACCATAAAAAAAGAAAAAATATTACTTTTTGCATCGAGAGAACACGACCCCAATAACAAAAACCAGTACGAGTGCACCAGCAGCAAGAGTCCATGGGAGTGGGGTTTTTGCCGTTGTTGTAACCGGATTAACCACAACAGGCAGATTTTTTGGAGGCAGAAGTGTCGGGTCCAAAGACTGTGCTTTGGCAAATGCCGTCTTTGCCTCATCAGCCCTGCCGAGATGCCGGAGCGCGTCTCCCTTGTTATACCAGGCAATGGAATGCGTGGTAGTCAGGTTGCCTTCCGATGCCAATGCGGCATCAGCGGCCACGATTGCATCATTATATCTGCCGATTACCGTGAGTATCCCCGCACGATTTGCCTGAATGACCGGCATTAGGGAGCTTACATTGAGCGCTAGAGCCTGATCGGCTGCCAGCAAAGCTTCATTATATTTTCCTGCATTTGCAAGATCAACGCTTTTATCGTAGAGCGCACCGGCAGACTGAAGTCCTGCAGGAGTTTCTGCTGCATTCACAAGACCGGAAACAAAAAGCAGGACAAGGACACATGCTGTAACAAAACGAAAATTCATCTGAATAAACCTCATCTATAGTTTGACTTCAGATATGATAAAAATAGTTTGAAGGCCGCTTTATCTATTGCGCCGTACTATTGCAAGGAATCCTGCAATACCAATTCCGAGCATTGCAATCCATGCCGGAAGTGGAGTATATGTGGTCTTTTTTGCAACAGTGGGTGAAGTCTGTATTGCCATTGCAGTGACGGTCGTTGCTGGTGTAAAAATGGTTACCTCGGGTAATGTGGTTGCGACAGTGACAAAAGAGGTGGTCATTACCAATGGTTCTCCTGGAAGGAACGTAACTGTTGCTAAGGAACTTGTCTTTCCTATCGATCCGTTTCCTCCAACGATCCCATAACTCTCCTGCATATTATTGAGGTTCTGGGTTAAGGTAAATGAATAGGTACCGGGGGGATAGATCGGGTCTCCCTGGATGTTTCGCGCAGCACGATCCCATGCATTTCCGTTTTTCCAGAGATAGGTAGAACACGTAAAAAAGGGATTGTTTTCAAAGGGCAGGATCTGGGTATTTGCAAGTCCATAAGTTCCGGTATAGATGTTTGGAACGTTCCGATTCATTGGATCGGTCAGTTTCATTGTGAAAAAACCATCGGACGGATTGAAGTTGGGGCGATTGCCGTAATTGAGCGCGGGGTAGAGATTGGTATCAATGCGGTAGGTGATATTTGTTGCGCGCGGGATCGTCATTCCCGTAACATCCTGATCCTTATCAGTATCCCAGACTTTAAGCGAGATCTGAGGATCCCGGACATCAAAGACCGGGAAATTGGGTTTCTTATCATCGCAATACCATGTACCGGTGTGGCCGGCAAATATTTCCGGGCTGAAATCAAAGTGATAAATAGGATAAGGTTCGGTATTGATCTCAAAAAGGGTAACATTTTTTGCGGGGGATCCACTCGGAGAAGTGCCGTTTTGCCACCATGCGATAATCCGGCAGCCATATAAGGAAGACGAAATATCAATGTTTTTTTCACCAATGAATACGGGCGAACCGGCCGCAATTTTGTTCAGGCTTGCAGCAGCGGGGGCAATAAGCAGAAAAATTACGCAAAAAGTGATAAAAAGATATTTTCCTTGCATGAATGTAATTTCAAAACCATTATGATAAACGTTATGACATTCATAAAAAGAATACTTCATTTTCCTGTGCATGAAAATGAGTATAACAATAAAAAATACATCAACTCATAATAAAATAACAGCAGATGAGGAGACACCATGGAGGAGAGCCACACCATCTGGATAGAAAAATACCGCCCGTCCAGACTTGCCGATATTGTAGGTCAGGATGAGGTCGTGGAGCGATTGTCATCTTATGTAAAGAGCAAAAATCTTCCCCATCTCCTGTTTACTGGAAGTGCCGGTGTGGGAAAGACTACTGCGGCAGTCACACTTGCAAAGGAGTTTTACAAGGATTCATTCCAGATGAACTTCCGTGAGATGAATGCATCTGACGAGCGCGGCATCGATGTGGTGCGAAACCAGATCAAGCAGTTTGCCCGCACTACCCCCCTTGGAGACGCAAGCTTCAAGATCCTTTTTCTGGATGAAGCCGATGCCCTGACAACTGATGCGCAGGCTGCACTGAGAAGGACGATGGAAACGTATGCCCAGACCTGCCGGTTCATCCTCTCTTGTAATTATTCCTCAAAGATCATCGATCCGATCCAGAGCAGGTGCGCGATCTACCGGTTCAAACCTCTTGGCGCAGAAGCAGTAAAGGAAGAAGTGCGAAGAATTGCCGGTAAAGAAGGACTCAGCATAACACCCGGTGCAATGGATGCAATTGTGTATATTGCACAGGGGGATATGCGAAAGGCAATCAACGCGCTGCAGGGTGGAGCTATCATCAGTGCTACGATCGATGAGAAGATGATCTATGCGATCACCTCAACTGCCCGTCCTGATGAGATCAATGAACTGCTGGTTCTCTCACTGGGAGGGGATTTTGATGCCGCTGAATCGCTGCTCAACCAACTCCTGCATGAACGCGGGATCGCACCGAACGAACTCATCAACCAGTGTTATCGTGCGCTTGTCAAGCGGGACATGGACCGGAGTTTAAAAGTGCAGTTGATCGACCATATCGGTGAGACCGACTTTAGGCTTTCTGAAGGTGCAAACAGCGATATCCAGTTAGAAGCGCTCCTTGCACGATTTGTGCTCACAGCACAGAAAAAACAGTGAGAAAACATGGACAAAACTCCTGATCTGCAAGAATCCGATAAGACCGGCGACTGGAGCCGGTTACTTAAAAGCCGGTATAAAAAAGAACTGGGTGAGATATCGCGTGAATATCCTCATAAGCGCTCTCTTTACATTGACTACAAGGATATCGAACGATTCGGTAAAGCCGGCATTGCAATGGCCGATGAGCTGCTCGAAAATCCCGGAAAAGTATTAGAAGATGTTGGAGAGGCAGTAAAAAGCGGCCAGCTCATACGAACAAAGGATGGCAAAGAGCCAAAGGGCATCAATATCCGGTTTAAAAATCTCCCGGTAAAGACCGGAATCCGCAAGATCCGATCGGATGATATCAATACATTTGTCTCAATTGAAGGTACCCTGCGAAAGACCACCGAAGTCCGCCCGCGCATGTTTGAAGCCGTTTTTAAATGCCCGGCCGGTCATTTCACGGTCAAAAAACAGAAGTTTGGAAAATACATTGAACCTGATGGGTGCGCCACAGATGGCTGTGCATTCAAAAAGCTCGAACTCTTACCCAAGCGCTCAAAGTTTGTAGACTCCCAGAAACTCAGGATACAGGAATCTCCCGAAGGACTCAGGGGAGGCGAACAGCCCCAGACCCTGGATGTCGACATAACCGATGATATTTCAGGCCAATTATCGCCGGGTGAACGGGTTACTGTGAATGGCATTCTCCGTTCAGTGCAGCGGATGAACAAAGGTGAAAAAAGTACCGTCTTTGATATCTTTTTGGAATGCAACTCTTTTGAGAGAGCAGAAAAAGAGTTTGATGAAGTAGATATCGACGAAGAAGCCGAAGATCAGATAATGGCTCTTAGCAAGGATCCGAGAATCTACCATATGGTCACCCAATCGGTTGCTCCGACCATTTACGGCAGCAATGATGTGAAACAGGCAATTGTGCTGCAGATGTTTGGAGGGATAAGAAAGGAGATGCCTGACGGGACCAGTCTGCGTGGGGATATCCATGTCCTGCTCGTAGGTGACCCGGGTATTGCAAAAAGTCAGCTGCTCAGGTATGTAGTAAAACTCTCCCCTCGTGCCATCTACACGAGCGGGCAGTCATCAACATCTGCCGGATTGACCGCAACTGCTGTCAAGGATGAATTCGGAGAAGGGCGCTGGACGCTTGAAGCTGGCGCACTCGTGCTTGCCGACATGGGTATTGCAGCTGTCGATGAGATGGACAAGATGCAAAAGGAGGATCGTTCCGCCCTGCACGAAGCAATGGAGCAGCAGACCATCAGCGTTGCAAAGGCCGGTATCACGGCAACCTTACGGTCACGGTGTGCACTTCTTGGTGCGGCAAACCCGAAGTTAGGAAGATTTGATATGTTTGGCGATATCTCTGACCAGATCAATATGCCCCCCTCCCTGCTCTCACGTTTCGATCTGATCTTTATTATGCCCGATCAACCTGAACAGAAGCGGGATCTGGCCATTGCCGAGCACATCTTAAAAACGCATACGATCGGCGAAAAGATCGAACAGAACAAGAAAACACCTATTCCCGGTGTGACACCGGAATATATCCAGCAGCAGCTCAAACCGGTGATGCCGGATATTGAACCAGCCCTGTTCCGGAAATATATTGCCTATGCAAAACGCACCTGCTTTCCCATTCTCTCGATTGAGGCAAAGGATGCCATCATAAAGTATTATCTCAGTCTCAGGGGACTTGCCGAACCAAATAAAGCAGTTCCGGTAACTGCACGACAACTCGAAGCGCTGGTCAGGCTTGCTGAGGCAAGTGCCCGCATCCGGCTCTCAAAAGACATTGAGATTTCTGATGCAGAACGAGTCATCCATATTATGGATACCTGCCTGCGCCAGGTTGCCTATGATGCAAAGACCGGCACCTTTGATATAGACAAGGTTACTACCGGCATCTCAAAAGAAAAGAGGGATCTCGTCCGCACGATCAAGGATGCGATACGTGACATTGGCGGTGAAGGAAAACGTGCCGGAATTGAGCAGGTGATCGATGCGGTTGCTTCCAAAGGATTTGGCAGGGATAAAGCGAGAGAAAGTGTAGAAATGCTCCTGCGAAACGGAGAAGCAATGGAGCCCAAGCAGGGAATCATCCAGTTGATCTGAGGGTTAGTATGAAAACTGACAGGGAACAGGCAGTCTTTGAAGCGGGGATCAAACTCGGTGCGCTGTACCACCAGTGGGTGGGCACTCCTGTTTCCCGGAATTCCGCATCGAGTGTAGAGACAGCGATAGAAAAAGCAGTGATACTCCAGCCTTTTGTAGAAGAGATAACCGTTCATCTCAATTGCAGCCTGATGACTGAGAATGTTTTTGGTTATAGTGAACTTTCCGGGCTGATGTTTGAGGTGGAAATTATCACTCGTGTCGGGTTTACTTATTGTCGGGCACGACTATCACCAGAAGCCGGTTATCCCCTCATGAAGATTGTGGAGTGCAATGAGATCCATATCGTTTCCCATCACTGACGATCATATCCATATCGATCCTGTGAACGGGCGTGGCCTTGAAGCTGCAAAGGATTTTCTGAGGGCTGGCGGAACTCATATGTTCCTTGTATCAAAACCCTCGTGGTCACTATCTGTTCATCCCACATGCGGTGCTGACTATTCTGGAGTCTTTGATGAAACCTTACGGGTTGCAGATCTTGTTTCTGGTACCGGGCTTGTTGTCTTTACGGTGCTGGGAGTTCACCCGGCAGAGATCAGCCGCCTTACTGAACGCATGAACCTTGAACAGGCAGTAACTGTAATGAAAGCCGGTCTTAACTGTGCTGCCCGGTATGTCCATGAAGGAAAAGCCGTTGCCCTCAAGAGCGGGAGACCGCATTATGAGGTGGACCCGGAGATTCTTGCAGCTTCAAATGATGTGCTTGCGCACGCGCTCAGTCTCGCTGCGGAATGCAATTGCGCACTCCAGATTCATGCTGAAAGTGGGCCGTGTCATGATGTCGTGGCGATGGCACAAGCAGCAAAGGTGCCAATAGAGCGGGTGGTAAAACATTACGGTTCTCCGGATACCCCATTGCATCCTTCACTTATCGCTAAACACGAAGCAATCTCCCAGCTTGCGCGGGACAAACGACCGTTTACCCTTGAGAGCGATTTTATGGATGAAAATTCCCGGCCGGGTGCAGTGATTGGACCTAAATCAGTGCCACGGTATACAAACCTGCTGCTCAAAAACGGCATGATATCTGAGGAAGATTGTTTCCGCATTCATGCAGAAACGATTGAGAAAGTATACGGTGTTGCAATCACGCTTGCGTAATTCCACTGCTTACCTTTTTCATGCCATAATGCCCATTAAATGAACAATGTTTTTAAAAATTCATCACTTCCCAGGGTCAGCGGATGTGGTTGCGGTCTGCGACCGTGAACTTCTCAATACAACAATTACCCATGAGAAAATTACAGTCACAGTCCACGACTCATTTTATGGCACTACCCTGGCAAGCGAAGAAGAAGTGCGGACGGCGCTTAAAAAAGCGGGAAATATTAACATAATGGGCGAGCGTGCGGTTAATATAGCAATTTCTTTGAACCTTGTCACCCGTTCAGAGTGTATCATGATAGGAAAAGTGCCTCACGCACAAATCTACCGGATTTAACTATGAGTATTTTGGATCAATTCTGCCCGAAATGTGGCAAAACAACAGATAACGAAGGGCTTTGCAGTGAGTGCCAGGTTAAAAGTACCAAATGGTTCTCCTGCGACAAACGTGCACAGAGCACTCATTGCCCGAGCTGCGATGCAATTAAAATCGGAAATACCTGGACGGATTCTTTAAAGGAGCGGTCCGATCTTGCACCGGACCTGGCGAGATCCGCTGTGCACCTGCACCCGGATGTAAAAAAAGCAGTTATCGATGTCACCGTTGTGGATATGACCGTGAACCGTTCACGAGCATATCTTGTCATCCGCGGTCAGCTGTATAACAAACCTGTTGAAGAGAAATGCACGGTAGAACTTGTCTGGCATAAAGAGCAATGCGATCGCTGCAACCGGATCAGTGGAAGTTACTATGAGGGTGTTGTGCAGGTTCGCGCTGATGGGAGGATTCCCAGTAAGTACGAGATCCAGCAGGCGTCCTTAATTGCACAACAGGTTGAAGATAATCTCCAGGCCGGAGGAGAGCGCCTGTCGTTTATCAATGACATGAATGAGATTCATGATGGTCTTGACATCATCATCGGATCGCAACATATCGGAACCCTGATCTGCAAGGCAATCATCGCCCAGTTGGGGGGCCGGTACACCACCCATCCTAAACTGGTTGGAGAAAAGAGCGGGAGGCAACTTTTCCGCATAACTTACGCTCTACGCATTCCCCGTTTCCAGAAGCAGGATGTAATCTTATCCCGTGGACGATATGCAGAGGTTGACCGGGTTGAGTCCAATCATATCCGGGTTATGGATCTAGCTGATGGCAGCTTCCGTGCGGTAAAAGATGTGGATGTGGAACGAATTATTGGTAATGCCCGGAATGCCATCCCGGCACAGGTAGTTTTTTCTGACAAGGATATCATTGGGATTCTCGATCCAGACACTGGTCATACGATTGAATTTAAAAAATTTGCATGGATGTGCGCCCGACCCGGTGTTCATCTCAATATTTTACGCGATGGAGAGCAGATCGTAGTAGTCAGGTAAGAAATGCGCGTCAGAGCGGTGCCAAAAGAAAAGATCCGATCTATTCAGGAAGAAGACTGGATTGACCGGACCCGGAGTCCTTATGCAGAGGGCGAGACCCTCTGGGTGCCGGTCAAAGACGATGCTGCGTTTGACTGCGTGATTCCCAAACGAGAACGGTACAAGGGTAGAGGGTTTTTCATGATCGGTGAAATTGCCGTGATTCATGGAAAAAAGCCTGCTCGCTCTGAAGTTGAAGAGATCGTGCAATTCCGCCAGCCGCAAGGGGTGCTCTGGATAGAATCCCTCAATGAGGTGACAAGGACTCCCTCAACAGAAGTTCTCTGGGGAGATGTAGGAGAAGTCCGGCACCAGGAGAACGGGTATATCTATCTTTTAGACCCTGGAAAAGTGATGTTTTCGCAGGGAAACCGTGTTGAGAAAATGCGGATGGCAACACTTGTCCGGAACAGTGATTTTGAAGAACGGGTAGCTGACATGTTTGCCGGCATCGGTTACTTCACGATACCCATTGCGGGGAGCGGGGGGCACGTTCATGCAATGGAGATCAATCCGGTGGCATTTGATTACCTTAAAAAAAATATTTCAGTTAATGGGTTATCCGATTATGTGGTTGCATCATATGGTGATTGCAAGGATCTTCTCTCTGGGATTTACAACCGGATCCTCATGGGGCATTTTGACGCAATTAAATTTCTGCCTGCTGCATTGGAGTATGTAGAGACAGGAAGCACCATCCATGTCCACAGTATCGGGAGTGTAGAAAAACAAATCCGTAAGATATGTGAGGGCGCAGGTTTTTCTGCCACCATTATTGTACATAAAGTGAAGAAATACCGGCCACATGACTGGCATGTGGTTCAGGATGTGACTCTCCAATGACACTTGTTCAGACTCTTACCGGAAAACAGATTGTTGTCGCAGTCACCGGAAGTATCGCTGCTGTTGAAATAGTAAAACTCATCCACGCACTGCGACGTCGTGGCGCAATAGTCCAGCCGGTGATGAGCGCTGCGGCAACCGGTATCCTTCACCCTGATGCGCTCACCTATGCCAGCGGGAGGGAGACTGTCCAGCGGTTATCCGGCATGGTTGAACATGTGCAGTATTGTGGGGATGAAGGGTGTGCGGATCTTTTGCTCATCGCTCCGTGCACGGCAAACACCCTTGGAAAAATTGCAACTGGTATCGATGACACCACCGTTACAACATTTGCCACAACTGCAATTGGCAGCAGGAAACCGGTAATCATTGTTCCGGCCATGCACCACAGTATGTATCGTCACCCGGCAGTTGTTGAAAATATTGCACGCATGAAACTCTGGGGAGTGGAATTTGCCGGACCTAAAATTGAAGAGGGAAAGGCCAAGATTGCTGGTACTGAAGAAATTGTTCTCTGTTGCGAGCGGGCAGTATTAGATAAGCCACTCAAAGGAAAGCGTGTTCTTATCACCAGCGGTGCCTGCCGGGAACCGGTGGATGACATCCGTGTTCTGACCACCCGATCGAGCGGACTGATGGGAAGATCACTTGCACTTCAGGCATATCGTCTGGGTGCAGATGTGACTGTTGTTCACCGGGATACTTTTCCGTGCGTTGACAATGTTTATGTTGAGACTGCTGATCAGATGCGCACTGCGGTGCATGAATGTTTTGTTAAAAAAGGTGCAGATGTGTATATCAGTGCCGCAGCGATATCAGATTTTGCTCCACGGAAAATTGACGGAAAAATTCCCAGCGGAAAGAAGGTTCATATTGATCTTGACCCTCTCCCCAAACTGCTCGATGAAGTGATAAAAAAATATTCTCCCATGACTGTTGCATTCAAACTGGGCAGGGATCAGGAAAAAATAGCGGATGCAATGATCTCTGGTGGGGGTATCGAGATGGTCCTGACAAATGCCCCCGAAACCATGGGAAGCGAATGCGGCGAGTATGTGATAGTGACGCGCCGGGAGAAGTCTTCAGTAAGCGGGACAAAAGAAGAGATTGCGGTTGCCGTCTGGGAAAAATTGTTGCAATAAATATTTGGTCGGGTTTTAGAACTCACACTACTTGCTTGCGGCACGAATCCGCTGTGAACCGTCCTGGATTACCGATGGTGACATAGATGACTGTTGGAATGAGATGGATCCCGCAAAAAAAATCAGTCCAACTCCACAGGAGATTCCACCAGCACTTCCTTAGCCCATTCCCGTGCTGATTCCGCTTTTTGGAGCGCGAATGCGTCCACTTCTATAAGTGCCGGATCGATCTTATCCTTGATGTTCCACTTTTTTGTACCATCCTCATCCATAAACACCAATGCAGATAATCGGTACAAACATACCTCTTGTTTATCGTGTATCTTGATCAAAGGGATAAGCCCGGCAATTCTTTGAGGTTTTAAATTCATGACAGTCTTTTTGCAGATTGTCGTGAGTTTTCTGATCTTGTCCTGCATCCAGGGAGATGTAAGCACTTTTGTATTACACACAGCGAGATACTCGATAGTCAGCGGATCTTTGTCCTTGGCATCATCCACAGTTCCTACGACCTGTATTTCGAGAACTAAAAATTCCTCTCCTTCGATAAACGCTCGTAGCACCTCATCTTCATTTCGCTCTTTAATATCCAGCTTGTATTTTATCTTTGCAATCTCATTGTGCACAGGGTCAGGCATAAGTCTCTCTCCGGATAAAAAATTTTAAAAAAATTAATCAAATAATGTACCCGTAATACGTCATCAGGTATTGCATCACGTTGGAATTAGTTTTTTACAATTCTCTGCGGTCCTGAAATTCACACGGTTATTGCCAACGTTTATGACTGTGCAGTTGAGATCATAATCCGCATACGCGGCGATGAGAGTTGTGACCATACTTATACTTTTAGATTATCATAATATCAAAAGTTAAAACTATTCAAGTATATTCAATATGGGCACAATCACTATCTGCATTGATGATGAGACCGAGAAACGTTTCCGAGCGGCGGCAAAGAAGAAACTGGGCGAGTGGAAAGGGTACCTCGGCAAGGCAACAACTGAAGCCCTGGAACACTGGGTGAAGCAGCAGACACAAGAAGAGATCGCACACGATGCACTGGCTCTTTTAAAAACGTGACATCATCTTGGCAAGCATCTCTATACAGAACGAAAAGATCTCTATGACCGCACAACCGGCTCTTATTGATACAAATGTCCTCTGCTATGCCTTTGATGCCGGAGAGCTAGAGAAGCGGGCGATAGCAGCAGAACTTCTCTCCCGATGCTGGCGATCTGAACTCGCTCTTGCTGTGTCAGTTCAAAACCTTGCAGAGTTCTCTGTTGTTATGACAGAGAAAGTCAAACAGCCATTACCGGACGAAATTATTACTCGGTTTATCCGGGATATTGTCGCATTTGAGGGCTGGAGGGTTATCGGTTATGACCCGGAGACGATTATGGATGCTGTTAATATCCGGCGCACGTTCTCCTTTAACTTTTGGGACGCCTTGCTTGCTGCGACCATGAAAAAGCACAATATCAGCGCGATTTATACTGAAGATTTGCGTTTTAACAAGATTCCGTGGCTCAAAAGAATCAATCCTTTTGAGGTTTAAACTGGGAAAATTTAAAATGAGAATGTTTTCCCGTGCTCCCAGACAGGCACCATTAATGAGGAAAAACACCAAACCCTTTCATATATCCATGGAGGGCTCCCCATCAGACAAAACCGTGTTGTAGCATTCTGCCCGGGCCACATATCCGGCTATTTTAAAAAAATAGTGGGGAGCACATCAATGACTACGGGAAGTATTGGTGCGGGAATTGTCATAACAGAAGGAGTGACAGCAACTGTCCGGCACGCAGAGACTCCTTCGGTCATTATCAGACAACGGGCAGTGGATGGAACAATCACTACCATCTCACACGCATCGCCCCCCCTCACCTCAATCATGGAACGATTGGGAGTGACTGCATCCATTACAACAGAATGTCACCTCCCTATCGGTGCAGGATTCGGACTTTCTGCTGCCGCCCTTCTTGCATCTGCTACTGCCTTGAACCATCTCTTTACGCTCGGGCTAACCCCATGGGATATTGCCCGTCACTCTCATGTGATTGAGGTTGAACACCGGACCGGGCTTGGCGATGTTGCAGCTGCCCAGGGAGGCGGGCGTGTGATCAGGCATGGTCCGGGAATCGATGCGGGGATTGAACGGAAATTTGATCTGCCCGACCCTTTGTACTCGGTAAGTTTTGGACCGATTCATACGCCAACAGTTCTTGGTTCTCCGTCACAGATGGAAAAAGTTTCATCAGCATTTCCGTCAGCATCTCCTTGTGATGCACATGATTTTTTTACTAAATCAAAACAGTTTGCAGAACGGAGCGGACTCATCACGGATTCGGTAAAAAAAGTTTTTCTTTTATGTGATCAGAAAAATGTTCCGTCAGGCATGACCATGCTTGGAGATGGAGTATTTGCTTATGGAAAAAAAGCCCGGGAAGTACTTTTACCTTTTGGCAAAGTCTACGAGTTCCATGTATCCCCCACCGGCCCAGGAATCGTGGAGGAAAATATATGATTCCAGAGGATCACCCACGGTATCACTCACTGGTCACCCGTGAAAAACTTGCACAGTACGCCCGCACCGGCATTTTATCTTTAGAAGGGCTCACCGCTCATGGCAGGGGAGAAGCTTTTGATTACCTGATTGGGGAGAGGACAACAGAGAGTGCTAAGCTTGCTGAACGAATCGCTGCAGCAATGCTGATTTCTGCACGTCACCCGGTGATTTCAGTAAACGGCAACACAGCAGCACTCGCTGCACAACAGATTGCAGCGCTCCAGAAAGCCAGCGGGGCAATAGTAGAAGTAAACCTCTTCCACCGGACAGAAGAACGGGTGCAGCAGATCGAAGAACTGCTCCGCGATAACGGATGCGATGTGTTTTCCGGAGAGGCAGAAAAGTTACTGCCACTCTCCCATGACCGGGCGTGGTGCAGGCGTGATGGAATGTACTCTGCTGATGTTGTGCTGGTTCCATTAGAAGACGGGGACCGGTGCGAAGCGCTTGTGCGCATGGGAAAAACTGTCATTGCAATTGACTTAAATCCACTTTCCCGCACTGCCCGTTTTGCAACACTTACGATTGTTGATGAACTCACCCGTGCAATTCCAGGTATATCCAGTGCCTGCAAAGAAATATCCGAACCCGAATGCAGGCAACTCATCGAATCAGTTGACAATCATTATCTTTTGTCAGAAGCAATACGTGAGATAACCCTGAGGCTTTGCCATGCTATGGATTGAGAGATACCGCCCGAAAGAATTTAGAGAAATTCTCGGACAGGAGCCATCAATCCGTCTTTTATCCTCGTTTGCAAAAAATCGCACCCTGCCACACCTTATTTTAACCGGGCCGCATGGTACGGGAAAAAGTGTTGCAGTCGAGTGTTTTGCAAGAACATTGTACGGGGAAAACCGGGAACTCAATACATCTGTATTCCAGACCGCAGACCTTTTTTCCCAGGGAAAAGCGTTTCTTGAACAGGATGAGCGATATGCCCACCTCTACCAGAAAAACCTGTCATTGATCAACAATTTCAAATATATTATCAAATGGTATGCCTCCCTGCGACCACTGGATACAGAGTTTAAACTGATGGTTTTTGAAGATGCCCACACGCTCACGTTCGATGCCCAGCAGGCATTACGAAGGATTATGGAACGTTCGAGCGGTACCTGCCGGTTTATCTTTACTACAACCAACCAGAGTTCAATAATTCCTGCCATTGCATCCCGCTGCCTTCCGCTGTTCTTTGCCCCGCTTGATCAAGACGTGATGCTTCAATACCTTCGCATGATAAAGGAAAATGAGCCAACTGATAAACAGGGTTGTTCAGAAGATGATCTGGAGTTGATTGTCCAGGCAGCTCACGGAGATATGCGCAGGGCAATGCTACTCCTGCAGGTTGCTTTAGAGACCGGAAAATGCCACAGTCTCTTTGAAATTGATCAATCTGAAACTGCAAACGTGTCGGCTTTGGCTGTTAAGGCTATTAAAGACGGAGATATTCGTAACGCTGTCAGAAGACTTGAATCCCTGATGATCGATTACGGATTGTCCGGCAGTGAAGTTCTCGAACAAATCAGAATCATCACAAAAAGGGAATACAATCACCCGGCACTTGCGATTGCACTTGCCGATGCCGAACTGCGCATGCTACACGGCAACAATGAATTTGTCCAGATTGGGGCATTTGCTACAAAAGTCCATACGGTGCTGTCATGAGCACAACAAGACATGACAAAGTCCAGCACCACTATGATTCCATAGCCGATGTGTACGATCATCACTATGATCATCGCCGTGGAAGAAGTTACCACACGCACGTCAGCAGCCAGATCATGCGCCCGTTACCCCGCGGTGGAAGATTATTAGAAATTGGCTGCGGAACCGGACTCTTTGTAGAGAAATATATTAAGACCGGTGGAACAGCTGTTGGACTTGATATCAGCAGAAAGATGATCTCGCGAGCCCAGTGGAGGTGCCCGACAAGTGACTTTATTGTAGGAACCGGTGAAAAGATCCCGTTTTCTGACAATTCATTTGAAGCCATTGCCAGTCTTCTTGTGTTTAGTTATGTAAAGGATCCGCATGCGATGCTAAAAGAATCCTTACGGGTGTTAAAACCCGGTGGTGTCATCTCAATTTGCACATTAGGAAAAAAATTTATTACCCGGGGAATTCCGGCTATGTACCAACTCAGCGAGATGATGAGAATTACACATCTTTTAATGAAGGATTTTGGTGAGAAATATTACGATAAGAACGAGATGATCAGTCTCTTTTCTGATTCCGGGTTTTCAGATGTGGGTGTGTCCTGGTGCTCTTTTGCCCATATCGATATGATTGATCCGTTTTTTAACTTCGCCCGAAAGGTTGAACCATTCATTGAAAAAAGGGTTCCGCAGCTGGCGTATAATATCTGCGTGAGCGGAAGAAAACCTGTGGAATAATCAGTGTGCTTTTTTAAAATCAGGCATTTTTGGTTTGTAACTTTAAATCTTAAAAAAAGAGTTGTCTGGTTAGGCTGCACCGGCACCGTCGTAGAGCTGGCAGATGTAGCGTGTCTGGAAGAGCATGATAGGCGACATTAAACAGATATAGATAATAAAGCCCAGGTACGGGATCATCATAATTATCGAGAGAATGAATGCAATGATCATCTGAACTACAAAGAGGACTATAAGAGCAATAATGTATGAACCCCACCCGATTTTTCCAATGGTAACAAGAATTTCTGAGAAGTTGAATGCCTCTCCCATTTTTCCTGTCCGTGCAAAGCGGACTGCTCCAATGATGGCAAAGATTGCAGTAATCAGCGCAACGACAAAAAATAGCAGCAATCCAAACAGTATACCCCCGACTGCGGCCATTGCTGCTGAAGGGTTGCTGCTCATTGTGGCGAGAACTGATGCACCAACAACAACGAAAAGGACAATCATTGCGGGTATCATGTAGATCAACATGATAATCATATACTTGATACCGTCAATGAACAGGGTACCCCAGTCACTGACTTCAGGTGCGGGCTTGTCTCCCCTGAGAACTTTTAAAGAATAACCTGCAAGCGGGATGCCAAGAATAATTGTTGCAATAATAAGCATTATCCACTTGTTCCACTTCCCAACAACTGCTTCCTTTGCATACTCAAAGGATTCTCCAACCATAATTCCGTAATCCATTTTTTTCACCACAATATATTTTTTAATAATCACCCGTGCTCTCTTCAGTCACAAACGATTATTATGGTATGATATCTTCGCAGATTATAAATTTTTCTTAAATTCTGGACCGAATCAGGAAAATAATTCACAATACTCAGTGCCTGAATTACCGCACGCTTTTAAAAAAACCATTGCCATATGCAAGTGGTCTTTAGTTTCGATGACTTTTTTTCATGACATCGTGAAGGATATCAATTGCCATTGAAGTTTTTAAAAAATTAAAAAAATTTATTGCTTTACTTCGAGTTCTACTTCGATTCCACCCATAGCCCCGAGAACGAAGTTGTAAATGAATGAGACAATTGCACCGGTGATGAACCCGCCAATCACACCTGCGATAGCCGCAACAATGAGCGTTCCGATGGCTGCTCCAATAGCACCGAGAATTGAACCCATCATGGCCCCGCTAACCATGGCCCCGACAAGTCCCATAATAATTCCATAAATCAAACCAAGGATTGCTCCAAACTTTGCGACACTCATTATGCCCAGGTTCTTAACTAAATACGCTGTAGTTGCCATAAATTCATCAAACTCCAAAATCCCCCGTGGCTTCTTCAACCACAAACGATTTAATATGCTATGATATCTTCGCAGAATAAAAATTTATCTTAAATTCTGAGTCCAATCTGAAAAATAATTCGGATAATCAGTGCCTGAAGTACCGGACGCCCGTAAAAACCATTGCCATCTGCAAGCGGTCTGCTGCTTCAATCACTTCCTTATCCCTAATCGATCCACCCGGCTGAACAAGTGCAGTAGCTCCTGCCTGGGCTGCAACTTCGAGCGTGTCTGGGAATGGCAAAAAAGCATCGGAAGCTACAGATGAACCTTTGAGTGAAGCACAGGCTTTTTCGATGGCGATCTTTGCCGAATCAACGCGGCTCATCTGTCCGGCACCGATTCCGAGCGTGCGTTTCTGGTCGGCAAAAATAATCGTGTTGCTCTTTGTATGTTTACAGACTTTCCATGCCAGCTGGAGAGCTTTCATCTCATCGGGTGTTGGATCCCGGTCGGTTATAACTTCCCAGTGCTCCTGGTATTTCGGAGTATGTTGTACTAAAATACCGCCGTCAATTGTCCTGACCTCGTCAGCATTTTCTTTTTTGGGAAGCACCAGCACTCGCATGGTATCTTTCTTTTTCATAATTGCAAGAGCCTCTATTGAAAACGATGGGGCAACAATCACTTCGACAAATGTTTTACAGATCTCTTCTGCCAGCTTCACATCCACTTCGCGGTTGAATGAGACTACAGATCCATAGGCAGATACCGGATCAACATCGCGGGCAGTTTCATAGGCTAAAAAAATTTCAGAATCAACAGCCACACCACAAGGGTTGTTGTGCTTTACAATGACAGCTGCAGGTTCATCAAATTCCCGCAGGAGTCCGACTCCGGCATTGACGTCAAGGTAATTATTGTATGACATCTGTTTTCCCTGGATGGGTTCGAGTCCGGCAATTCCACAAGTCCCATACACAGCAGCTTTCTGGTGGGGGTTTTCACCATATCGTAATGTCCTGCCCTGAGTATACTGGATGGTAAAGGTTGTTGGGAAATCCGCATCGAGTTTATAGAGATGATTACTGATTGCTGCATCGTAGGCAGCAGTCCGGGCAAAGGCTTTCTTTGCAAGCATCAGGCGCTCATCAGGACTAATTCCGTTTTCTTTGATGGATTTTATGATCCATGGATAATCCGCTGGATCAACTACAACTGCCACATCCTTGTAATTTTTTGCAGCTGCCCGTATCATGGCAGGACCCCCGACATCGATATATTCAATGAGCTCTTCGAGTTCCATCTTTTTTGCAGACATCTTCTCAAACGGATAGAGATTGACAACCAGAAGATCGATCCGGTTGATCCCGTGTTTTGCCATAACAACATCATCAATCTGTCTTCGTCCGAGCAGTCCCCCGTGAACCTTTGGGTGCAGTGTCTTGACCCGTCCGTCCATCATTTCTGGAAAACCTGTGTAACTTGATACTTCAGTAAATTTTATCCCGGCTTCTGCCAGCGTTTTTCCGGTACCCCCGGAGCTCATAATACTGTATTTTTGTTCGGAGAGATCCCGCGCAAGTTTTACAATATCCGTCTTGTCCCAGACGGAAAGCAATGCCCACTTCATGGGATAGTGTATGCAGGATTAGAGAGAAAAATGTATGCAGATTTCATTGTCCGGGCGTATTGCATATGGACAGTCGCAATGGCGCTGATAAAAAAATATTCTACGTAATCAATAAAAACAGGGTAGACTGCTGGGTGGATTGTAACCAATTCCTTAAAATTAATTCTTAAAAACTTTTTTTGTATCTTCTACTGCCGCATAGGAGGTGCAATCAAGTGTAATTGGTGTGATTGACACATTTCCTTTACGGATTGCATGCACATCGGTACCTTCTTTTGCATCATCATGGAGCGGACCATTGATCCAGAAATACGACCGCCCGCGTGGGTCCAGTCGCTTTTCCACTCCCGTTTGAAACAGTTTGGGAGCAAGACAGGTGATCTCGTACCCGCCTTTTACAACCGAGGGAATGTTCACATTTATAACATCAGTATGCGGAGAGAATCCATGTTTGAGTACACGGGAGACCACATCGCGCACCACTTTTTTTGAAGCATCAAAGCTATGCCCAAGGTTGCGCGGATCATCGAATTTGTCTCCCTGGTCTTCAACCTGTAAAGAGAATGCAATACCTTTCGTGCCCTGGTTGGAACCTTCGAGTGCTGCTCCTACTGTTCCGGAAGTCATGATCGACTCTGTTGAGAGATTCTCCCCGATATTTATTCCACTGACAATCAAGGTGGGGGCGAGTTTGAGTGCATACAGTCCGATGATCACCGCATCTGTTGGTTTGCCGGCAACTGACCAGGCGGGAAGACCGTTGATGGTTATTTTATTTGCCCGCAGGGGTTCAAAGATTGAGATGGACCTGCCTACAGCACTCTGCTGGGTTGCCGGGGCAACAACTGTGACATCGGCAATGGGGGTGAGTGCATCATACGCAGCCCAAAGCCCGATTGAACTTACGCCATCATCATTTGTGAGCAGGATTGAAGGTCTCATGTGCATCTTCTTTTTGATTCCGCTCCACAAATAGTTCACCGATCGGATAGGGTAATTTTCTTAAAGCGCGTACATCATTTAGATGAAAGTCCTGCTCGCAGAATATGCCACATCTCATGATCCCATGCTCGCCCCTGAGGGTGCAGCAATGTTAGAGACATTAAAGCAGAGTTTTGAACGCTGCGGGTATGAAGTGATCCTGCCCGGCACCGGGGATTTTGCCGCCGAGATTGAACGTCTCGCGCCCCAGTGTGCAATGGGGCTTGTGATCGCACCTGACCACCTGCTTGCACGATATACGCAGATTCTTGAGCAGCACACGCACAATCTCGGATGGGGTTTTATGACCGTTGCCCTCTGTGCCAACAAGGTGCAGACAGAAAAGATCCTGCGCTCGCATGGCGTGCCTGTACCATCAGAAGTTTCTTCAGTAAAGCGAGTGATAAAACCGATAAAAGGCTGCGGCGCTCTGGGGGTAAGGATTTCAGAGGGTCCGGTTGGGGACGGGGAATTTTCACAACCGTTTATCGATGGCGAACATTTCTCGGTGAGTATTGTAGCAAGCCGGGTAATTGGCGATGCGTGCCTCTATTTTACCGGCAATCCTCCGCTGGTCCTTGCCGTGAACCGGCAGCATATCGGGTATGCACAGGATGGCGCGATTCAATACCTTGGTGGAGAGACACCCGTCCATCCTGCAAGGGAAGAAGAGATCATTGAAGTTGCCAAAAAGGCGATCATTGTGCTCGGGGGACAGGGGTATTGTGGCGTTGATGTGGTTGTTGCCGATAAAGTATATGTAATCGATATAAATCCCCGGATCACCACCAGTCTTGTCGGTATTGCTGCCTGCATGAAAGAAGAGATAGCAGAGATTCTTGTAGAGGCTTCAAAAGGGGGAGGTCCGAAACAGGTACACTTCAAAGGAAGTGTTCGTTTTGATACGCACGGGAAGGTCACGTTAAAATGATCGGCATTGATGTGGGCGGGGCAAATCTCAAAATTGTCAATGCGAAGGGTGCCCACATCCATTACTGCCCGCTCTGGGAGCATGCACAGATCACATCAATACTCGAACAGTACGTAACTTCACCCGATGATCCGGCAGCTGTGGTCATGAGCGGCGAACTTGCGGACAGTTTTTCAAACAAGATGGAGGGCATCTCCTTTATTGTGGATGCAGTGAAGAGAGCCTTTCCGCGCGCCTGTTTTTACGGCATGGATGCAAAATTCCATCACCGGGCTGTGCCCCAGCTGGCAGCTGCAAACTGGCTTGCCTCGGCAGCCTGCCTCTGTAAGGAATATCCTGATGCAGTCCTTCTTGATATTGGTAGCACCACAGCAGACATCATACCGCTTGCCTGTTTTGAATCGCTGCCCGGTCTTACAGATCTTTTGCGTCTCCAGAAAGGGTATCTCATCTATACCGGTATGCTCCGGGGTAATGTTGCAACCCAGCTCCAATTCGTTCTTATCAATGGAGTGAAAACACCGGTCAGCTCAGAATATTTTGCCGCAAGTGCCGATGCGCACCTGGTCCTTAATCATATCAGCCCCGACCAGTACTCCTGCGATACTCCGGATAAGAAAGAAAAAACAAAAGCGGCATCCCTGCGCAGGCTCGCCCGTGTGGTCTGTGCCGATCTTGAAGAGATTGGGAAACACGGAGCCATGCTGGTAGCAGAACAATTCTGGGACGTGCAGAGGAAACTCATATGCGATCAGGTTCGTAAGGTGACTGCAGAAAGCGGTGCCCGGCAGATTATTGTTGCAGGCATCGGCGCACAACTATTTTCTGACGAACTTGGCGGGACTGACTTAACCAGGATTTTAGGTCCGGTTGCCGATGCCCTTCCTGCATATGCGGTGCGGGAACTGGCTATCAGTTTTAAAAATCCATCATCTTCCAGTCCGAAAAAAAAGAAGTGATGCCATGAACTCGGTCGAAATTGAGCCGGATCCTGTTCATCGGATCGATATTCATCACCGCTGTATTATGGGCGCCAGGTCTCCTGTTCTTTTTTCTCTTTCTCTTCCTGCCCCTGCTCCCCATTTTTCCCGGTCGACAGCGGGTGAAGAGGTGCCCTTCGTGCGTATGGGAAACCACAGGCAGCGAGAACTTCTGCCCCTATGATGCCACGCCCCTCACCTGCGCTGGCAGCAAGCGCAGAGATGGAGAGGATGGATAACGGAAGGTGCATGCCGAACATATCCGCAGTTGGAATCTTACCAAAATCCCTGTTGGCATAGTTCCGGACACTGCCGCGATCGATAACGATCCCCATCATTGAGAGGTAGGTGGCTGTGCGGGTAAAAGGAATTGTTGCTGCAAGGGTTACGCAGAGATCGATAACAGGCGATCCGATGCGTGTATCCGGATAAAATGGTGCGTCTGCTTCAAAGAGTTTCTTACAGGATTTACAGTAAAAACGTTTTACCCGGATGTGAATGATACGCTTCTTATCATTTTCAATAATTATGGCAAACTGCTTTTTCCTGTTGTCATATCCCCGTACTGTCCCACCACATGACGGGCAGGCTGCCAGGGTTGAGAATTCGATCCCATCGCAGGCTGACAGTGCGGTCTCTACAATATCAATTACCATCGGGGGGAACCGGGGTTTTCTCATGGGTATTGTTCCTCTTTTTTTGATCTACTTGTGCTATTGTATTAATGCCGTGTGCTGATGAACTGCTTTTGCGGAGATTTATTCTATAATCCTATAAATGCCCCCGCTCAATCATCAAATTGTTCATGGGATATAAAAAAAATACCGGGAAACTGAGATATTTTTACGGTTTCAAATTATTTCCATTTGAACATGGGAATTACCGGTTTAAGTGGATCATACACTTTTCCCAGCGAGGATAATGGGTATGTCTGCGAAAATCCGCCATTTTTTTCATTTTGAAATGTTACAACGACTTTGACTTCCTCAATCATCGAATCGAATGGGTATGCATGTGTTTCGTCGACTGCAAGGGACGGGACATCATACTCGGTATTCATGGGGACAAGGGCCACATGGATATGTAACGCTGTTGAGTTACCTGTATTTTTTAAGATAATTGATTTGGCATCATCTGCCAGAGTTGCCGCAACCTCAGGAAGATATTTACTATCCTGCATAATCAGCATGGACATAAATAACGTAATTGCCAGTACAAAGAAGATTCCTGCCAGATAGATATCGAAAATAAAATAGATGATGATAGTTAAGGCAATGCCCAAAACTAAAACGATCTGAGATTTTTTATCCATACTTCATAGTTGTTCATATCTCCTTTTTTGTTTAACGGTTTATCTTTCTTAAAAAAAAAAGACAGACTGTGGAAAAGGTTGTGTGAAAAAACTGTACGGTAATTTTTCAGGTATTTTTTTACGACAGAACAAAAAAAATCCGCCTGACAAAGCAGACCGCAGTGATACATTCCTTTGTTTTCTCCTGACTGCGCGTAATAATAAAAATCATTTTTTTTCTTTATCAACCGGTTTTTTTATTTCCTTTCCAATTTACTGTTATTCAACAAGTTTATTAATAAATCTATTTGGTACAACAGTTTTCATTAACTCATAAAAGGATTTCCTTTTACTATCCATTGCTGTACACGTGTCCAATCGACAAACAATTCGAAAATTATTAATATCCACACAAGAGAGTGTAAATTGACCTATACGAAAAAGTGATTTAATACGTTGCTGGTATAGGTGGACAATTGAGGTGTGTTAAAAAATGGTGTTTCATCCTCCGGTAGCAATCGTCGCTAAAGCTGGCGATGCCGGTAAGTACAAAGTCGGCTTGCCTGCCTGGAACATGATCCTTCGTGGATTCATGTCAGGCGCATACATCGCCATGGGTGCTGCTCTCGCAACAGTGTGCAGTACCGGTATAGTCTATTCGGCAGCGCAAATTACCGCGGGCGCAGTTCCCGGTGGTTTTGCATCTGCCGGTATGGCACAGTTGATTCTTGGTGCAGTGTTCCCGGTTGGGCTTATCATCACCGTTCTTACGGGTGCTGAGCTCTTCACTGGCGACGCAATGCTCGCCCCGATGGCTGCATTTATCCACAAGATCACCTGGGGACAGGTCATCAACCTGTGGATTTGGGTATATATCGGCAACTTCATCGGATCTGTCGTGTTTGCCTATATCTGTGCAAACGGTCCGTTTGTTACCTTCAATGAAGCAGGTGCAGCTTCAATCACTGCTTTCGGTACAAGGGCTGTTGCAATTGCCAGTGCTAAGGTTAGTTATGTTGGAATGATGGGCATGTGGTCCGCATTCTTAAAGGCCGTTGCCTGCAACTGGCTTGTCAACCTCGCTATCCTCCTCGGAATTTGTTCAGATGACATGGTCGGCAAGTTCTTTGGTATCTGGTTCCCGATTATGGCCTTCGTTTCCAGCGGATTCGAACACTCTATCGCGAACATGTACTTTATTCCTGCGGGCATCATGACTGCGGGCTTAACAGGTACCGCTACCACTGCAAACTGGGTCAACATGTGGACGGCAAACGTTATACCAGTAACTATCGGTAACGTAGTCGGTGGCCTGTTATTTGTTGGTATCATCTACTGGGTTGCGTTCCGCAAAGAGATCGCAGCACTGAAGTAGATTAACATCCAATATTTTTTCTTAATGAAGATCGGAAATGTTGAAGTGAAGGTTTCAATCCTCTCAATCGGGGTGTTTGTTTTCTTCACATTTTTTCTTATTGTTGCTTCCGTGTACAGTCCGGACGTACGATCAAACCTCATCTGGATGATCCCCGTCTTGTTCATGCTTCTTGTCATCCCCGTTGCTCTTAACTATATGAGCCGCAGCCAGTATGCGGAACTTGAACCGGAGTATGAACGCCAGGCAAAGACCGTGCGTATTAAACTGATCAATGAAAATATGATTGGAAAAATTGTGCGGATCGAAGGAGTGGTTGAACGCGTCCATTTTCAGTTCCTGAACCGTCCCCAGTATTCAGTTGCTGATCGTTCCGGTGCGATATCGGTCAAGATGTTTACCAGCCCGGATGAGAATATAAAAGTAAACGATCTGGTTGTAGTGCTCGGTCAGGTTATTCGCCGGTATATTGCGACGGGAGATCCCGTGGTCAACTGCGTGTCTATCCGTAAAAAAAGTGCTGATAGCACAACGGATGAATGAACCCTCCTTCTCTTTATGCATCACCTGTAATCGATACATGAATTACAAAAATTTTGCAGTCAGGATCTTTTAATCATGACCCGTATAAAAACAACTATCCAGTCAGATCGTAAAAAACAGCGATATCTGGAGCTTGCCATCCCCATTTTTTCTTTTGGTGTAACACTGATTGGTGTCCTTGTATGGATGATGGGCTTTGAGATAAATTTCCAGTTTTTTGCTTTTGGTTGTGTAATCAGTTCCTGTATTTTGGCTTACCTTGCCTGGATCCGACCAAAAAAAGACATTGTGGCATTATCAACACCGATTTATGCTTTTATTTTCTTTGTTGTGCCTACGGACTATGTTTCCGGGTTGACCCTGCAGATATTGTATGCGGTAAGTATCACCCTGTTGCTTTTACGCCTGAAATACCGGTTTGGCTCGGCCCATACGGAAGTATCCTTAAGAAAAGAACTGGCATCCCCACTCAAAATCTATATTGAAAAGGCCAGTGGTTCATTTGCCGGTATAAGTCCGGATACTGCGCATGATGCTGCGGTTGTCTTTGTCCAGTTTGCGCATGGAGAGTACAGGGAAGCCGCGCGAAGAGCTGTCGCTGCTGTTATCGGGCAGGTGGATGATGTGGGCGAGGTAGCAACTCTGGTGCGGGCTTTTAGTATAGTAAAAGAACATTCCTTACTCATTGACAAGTCACTACCCCGTCCGTTAACCTATGAGGTATTCCGGCCGGAAGAGTACGGTCTGCTTGCAAAACCCCAGCTCCTGGCACTGGATGATGATCATGAATTTTTTATCGCGCTGGATAATGCCCTGCTCTTACTTTTCAGTGTAGCATGGACTAATTCAGAAGCTGATCGCCCCCACCTGCTGGCGTGCCAGGCGTTTGTGCTGAAATTACTCAATGCGTGATTTTTACAAAAAATATGCATACCCCTGAAATCGTTCTGCTTCGTATCTCCACCGGGTTTACGGCAGCACCCTGCGCTCCCCGCCGTGCTTATTAAAAAAATTTCCCGACCGGGCAGGAGGAGATGGTTGCGGGTTCACCCTGCTTCCCCCAGGCAGGAACCCGTGCGGGCCCGGTACGGGAACCGGGCCGGTCTTCTGATCACAGGCAGAATACCCAGAGGTTGTTCTGGTTCACCCACCAGAGCATCGCAATGAGCGCAACAATGACGGCAGTGTAATGCAGGCGGTGCGGGAGCGTCCAGTACGCAGATTTCCAGGCCGGGATAACGAAGAGGGCGGCTGCCAGGGAGAGGACAAGGGCAATAACCGGCAGCGTAAGGACTGCGGTCAGGGCTGCGGGGACAGCCTGCGTTGTCATGTACATGGTGAGAATTTTCACATCACTGGAAATCCATGGGACGAGAACAAAGACAAAGACAAGGAGCATTAGTCCTGCCAAACCGGCGATCCACCGTGCGATCCCTGCCGGGTTTGGCACTGATGGATCCGGGATTCGGTTCATGCGACGGAAGAGGGCGAGCAGGGGCCAGAGAAGGACACTTGCAAGGACGAGCCCGGCCACGGTTGTGAGACCGTCCCCAAAGGAGGTCATCGCGTACCACGGCACACGATCATAGACCATGGCCGGGTTGTTCCGGTACATGAAAAAATCATGCGAGCCATCGGCCGCCGTATGGAAGACAACATCGCCATCGGCCGGGCGGGTCCCGTCGGCCGGGGAAAAGACCCCCGGCCCGACCTCAGCATACGCTACCGGGCCGGAGCTTCCTGAGATGATGAGTGTACCGTGTGGTGAAGCAGTGACTTCCAGGGGGTCCGGTAAGGAGAAATATCTCTCGAACCGGGCATAGTTGTGCCGGTTTGACATATACGATCCATCAAACTGCTGCAGCCTGGCGGATGCAGACGGGTCTGGCAGGGGAAGCACATGGGGTTTGCCCGGGTAATAGTGGTCCATGAATGCCGTAAAGAGTGCATTGCGCACGCCCCTTCCGCCGGCGCTGCTGCCGGAGACAAAGAACCCGGTCTGTTCTTCGGGCAGGAGGAAGAGGAGGGAATGGAACGTGTCCGTGTCGCCACCGTGGACGATCGCGCGCCGGCCATTGTAATACTGTTCGTAGAACCCGAGGCACATCCCGGTGATGCGGGGATCGTTTGCAAACGAACGGGCATGCATCAGTTCTGCGGTTTTTGGAGCGAGGATGGTTGCATTGCTGTACGTCCCGTTCTGCAGGTGGGCAATCATGAATTTTGCCATGTCGGGTGCTGTTGAGGTGATGCTTCCCGCAGGACCGATCACCAGGATGAAGTCATCGGTGGGTTTGTTCTCACTGTTTGCAAACGAGTACCCTTGTGTAAGTTTCGCTGCAAGATGCGGCGGCAGTTTCTCCCGGATGCTGGTATTTTCCATGGCAAGCGGCGTTAAAATCCGGGACTGGAGGTACTGCTCAAAGGACATCCCGGAAACGTCCTCCACCACGACCGCCGCAAGGGTGGTACCGTAATTGGAGTACCGGGATACTTTTCCCGGGGGGTTGACACGCGCCGGAATATTCTCTTTGCAATACGTTCGGATGGAGATGAGATCTTCGGGATCCACACCGGTCATGTGGAGGCTCGAGTCCTCAAACCCGGCCGTGTGGGTCATGAGGTGGCGCATGGTCACCGGCTGCCCCGCGTACGTGTCCGGGATCTTCATGTCGTGTAAGTACGTGTTGACATCAGCGTCAAGGTCGATCTTACCCTCTTCAGCCAGCTGCATGACCGACGTCCACGTGAAGAGCTTGGATATCGAGCCGATGCGGAACGTGGTGGTATCTGCATTCACCATTGTACGGTTGGCGAGATTACGGTACCCGTATCCTTTGGCCACAACCACCCTGCCATCCTTCACCACAACAACCGTGGCCCCGGGTACGTTGTAGCGGGCAATGGCTGCCGGCATGATCTCATCAAGGAACGCCTCCACCTCCGCGGGATCTGACGGGCCGTGAGGAGGGATTGCATCCGCAAAAACCCTGGCCTGACCCTCAGGCGGGCTTTCGCTGACCGGTATGCCGGCCCCCCACGCAGGGGGACTTACAAAGATCACAAGAAGAGAAAGAGCGATACAAAGGAGCAAAACCGGAAACTTCATACTGAAAATTGAGTTCATTGGTAATAATGACTATCCTCCCGCACGGGTAAGGCCCCGGCAGGATCCGCTGCAGGGCTTTCCCGCTCTCTTTACGCTTCTTGGACCCGGCTCCGCGTTGCCGGTGTCCGGTTCGATCACGAGCGTGCCGGCAAACTCGCCCTGCATCTCGGCGATGTGGGAGTCAATGGTTATCAGTTTCAAGCGTTTCAGGTTGTTATGAACCCGCTCATATATCTGGGAGCTCATCATTACACCCCGCCAGTGAGACAATCATACACAGCAAGGGGTCGGTCTTTTTCCGGACCCGCAAGGAAGGGACAAGGTCCGGGCAGCGGGAAGTACTGTATTCCTCCTCGCCTACCTTCCATATGTGCTTGCACCGTTTGCACCGCAGGGTATTGAGGAGCGGGTACACCATATCGCTTCCACATAACGGACAGGGGGGCATGGTATCTCTTCCTGGGATGATCTGGTTCTGGCAAGTTATTAAAAAATTCCCATTTTTATCCGCATTGTCAGTGCCCAGCCCTACGATGAGTATGTGGGCAAACTCCTCTGGTATCCCCGCGATAGGGCGGATCTGTAGTCATTATGATACCGTACGCCGGCTCAATGGAAGGTGTTTTCCCCGTATCCTGAAATATTTCGTGACTGCCGCCAAGTTTTTCCGGTTTGCCATTCCCAACCCTTTAACACTCCCGTTTCCCAGTGCATTGTATGGCGAGTCATCCACAATCCAATGCACTGAAAGACCTCGTGGTCTTCATCATTGTGCTTGCCGTTATGGCGACGATGATTGTGGGATTTATCCTTTTGAGTTACACCAGCCTGCTGCCGGTGTCTCAGCCGGACTATGATATCATTATCAGGGGCGGTACCGTGTATGATGGAAGCCTCAATGTGCCCACTATGGCAGATATCGGAATCAAGGGAGACAAAATTTCTGCGGTCGGAAACCTGGCTGGCAGGACTGCCAAAAAAGTAATAGATGCACATGACAGTTGTTCCCGATCTTTTCAAGGAATATATAGTGTAGGTTTACTCCGGATTGAGATAAAATATCCTCTTATTACCATGGAATCCGGATGAAATGAAAATTCAATTATTCGGGTGTTTTTAGAAAACCTCATTTTCATTCCTCGCCCAGTATGTTAATAAGCAGTACTCTCCAAGAACTCTTCAATTGTTGAGAGAATATTTTCCTTCAGGTGTAATCCATGGACGCTCCCCCTTTCGAACATCTCCGCAGGTTTTTTGAACGAATAAAGAATGTCGGCTTTTTTGAACGGATTTTTTCGTGGCAGGGAATCGTGTCGCAGGGATACGATGCGTTCTCTGAATACCAGCGGCTCCAGAATAATGTTCAGGAAAAGGATCAGGAGATTGCCGGTCTTGCTTCAAAGAACCGGGATCTCTCCCAGCGCCTTGAGTACCAGCAGCAGCAGGTAACCCGTCTCCAGCAGGATCATTCATCGGAACAAATTCGCGTCCAGTCCCTGAATGAAAAGATTATTGAAAAAGAACGGGAACGAGCAACGGTTGCAGAAGCACAGGTCAACAGCGAGGATCACATTCTCCGGCTTAAGAGTGATATGGTCATGCTTGCCGCAAAGAACGAGGATCTGCAAGTAAAGATCAATGAAAAAGAAAATATTGCCGGGGGATTAGTTGCTGCCGATAAGAAAAACCAGCAGGCAATAAACCAGTTAAAAGAGGACTTATCTGCGTCATCAGGAAAATACGATCAGCTGAATTCCCAGTGGATAGAAGCGCAGAAAACACTTGCAGAACTCCGGCAGAAAGAAGAGGAGCGTACCCGCGAACACGATGCCCGTGTCACGGAACTGATGTCTCTTAAAAAGCAGTTAGAGGATGACCGGCTCCGGGTTCAGGCCGAACGGGACGCAGAGATCCGTTCGGAATTTGCTGATATGGAAAAAACATGGAAGAAGCACGAGGATGTTGTTGAACAATCCCTGCGGTCGATCTGCCAGCGGCACACCATAGAATATTGTGACAAAGAAAAATTCCCCGTGTCCGGCAAGAAGCCGGATAACTCGGTCATCATCGCAGACCAGTATGTGATCTTCGATGCAAAGAGCCCGAAGAATTCCGATGAACTTGGAAATTTCCCCCTCTATATTAAAAATCAGGCAGAGGCGGCAAAGAAGTATACCAAAGAAGAGACTGTCAAGAAGGATATCTTCCTCGTCGTGCCGTCAAACACGCTCGGGTTCCTGACCGAGTACCACCTTGATATGGCTGAGTACCAGGTGTATATTGTCACCCACGAATGTCTTGAACCGGTTGTTCTTGCTCTGAGAAAGATCGAGGATTACCAGTTTGTCGATCAGCTGAGCCCTGAAGACCGGGAGAAGATCTGCCATGTGATCGGCAAGTTCGCCCATGCAACGAAACGCCGGATGCAGATTGACACCTACTTCTTCAATGAATTCCTTGGTCTTCTCAAGAGCTGCGAATCCCTTCCTGACGAGATTCTTAAGAAGGTGGTGGACTACGAGAAAGCAGAGAAGATGAATCCCCCGATGGAGAAGCGCAAGAAACTCATCCCGATCAAGGAGCTTGAGCACGATGTCAGGGTGATTACAAAGGAAGCCGAGGCCCGCGAGATCGATGTGACGGCAGTGACAAAAGAAAGGATAGAGAACATTCCCCTCGATAAGTTCCTGGAATAAATCCCGCCCTTTTTTCTTCTGGCAGGTTGATCACATAGTATGCCAGCACAATCTTCCCTGGAGTCTTCTGATCGGGCTGTCACGTATCATTATGGACTTCCCGGGGAA
>JAUYTV010000022.1 GCA_030694985.1 Methanoregula sp. | reverse complement strand
TACACCTGACAAAAGGCGGGATCCCTAGTACAACAGTCAGCATCCCTTCGCGGTATATTCATTCACCTGTAGAAGTGCTGGATTGCCAGGATATTGAAGCCGGTGTAAAAATTCTTGTAGCTGCGCTGAAGAAAAAGCCGGCATTATAATTTTAGATCTTACTTTTTTTGAAACTTTGTGTTTCTGGTGCACAAGATTAAAACAAAATCTGAAGCGCCTCGGCCGGGACTTGAACCCGGGTCAAAAGCTCCGGAGGCTTCTAGGATGTCCGCTACCCTACCGAGGCAAAAATTTACCTTACTTATTCTCTCCCCTACCCATATAAATGCAAGGATGGTTCAGAGGAATTACACTTTTTTTGCATGATACATGTGCCAGATCTTGCAGGCACCTTCATGACTGACCATACACGGACCGACCGGGTTTCTTGGGGTGCAGACCTTTCCATAAAGCTTACAGTCTTCTGGAGTGGCAATTCCTCTTAGCACTTTATCGCAGACACAGGCCGAGTGCTTGCTGATGTGTTTAAAGACAATTCCAAATTTTTTCTGGGCATCGTACTGCTCATACTCTTTTTTCAACCGTAATCCGGAGCCTGGAATTACCGGAAAACCCCGCCATTCGACATCGGAAGTTTCAAAAACTTCATACATTACTTTTTTGGCTTTTACGTTCCCTTCGCGTGAAACTGCTCTTGGATACGCATTGTCCACACGGTGTGTTCCTTCTTTTAGTTGTTTTACCAGCATGAGCAGACCGAGAAGAATATCTTCTGGTTCAAACCCTGCAACCACCTGCGGCACCGGAAATTGCTCATACTCATCATATCCCATGATCGTGCAGACGTGACCGGGAAGCATGAACCCATGAAGTTTTGCTTCTCCTTGTTCCAGTAACCATTTCATTGCCGGAGGAACAATGCGATGACAGGAAAGAATAGAGAAATTTTTCGGGGGTTTTGTGAGAATGGTTGCAGCAACAGTTGGTGCGGTTGTCTCAAAACCTACAGAGATGAATACCACTTCTTTATCGGTCTTCTGGGCAATCTCGACAGCTTTATGAACGCCCTGCACCACCCTGACATCTCCCCCGCAGGATTCGAGTGAGCCTTTTGATCCGGGAACGCGGAGCAGGTCACCATAGGTAGCGATAATACAGTTTTTGTCAACCAGATCAAGTGCTGCATCAATCTCTCCTTGTGGGGTGATACAGACCGGGCATCCCGGACCCATTACGATCTTTAATTGTTTTGGCAGGATACTGCGCAGTCCACAACGTGCTATGGCTGCTTCATGCGTACCGCAGATATGCATAAAGGTCATATCCCGGTCCACTAACTCTGCAAGTGTTTTGGCAATATCAGTTCCCGTCGCCATGTAATCTTAATATTATTTACGTTAGGTCACATAAGTCTACGTACATGGATATAGGGATCTCAGATATCAATAACGCGTATGCAGCTGCAACGGTTGTATCTGGCGTGCTTATTGCCCTCATCGTACGGGCAGTTGTCAACTGGCTTAAAACAAAAGCCGGCGAAACGGAAACGAATTGGGACGATATCATTATTGCAGCGATTGGTACCCCGGTTCAGATCGCTATTGTTGTTGTTGCAGTTTATTTAGCGATCAGTCATTTCGGCATCCTGCCATCAAACCTGCAATGGCTGCTTGATCCGAGGTACGTTACTGCATTTTATGTTTTGATCGGCGGATGGATCATCTCTTCATTCCTGCACGATATCATTGCCATCTATGGCCACGAACTGGCTAAAAACTCGGAAGGTGATTGGGATGACAGGTTAATTGAGCTGCTTGAACTCGTGGTCAAATATGTGGTGTGGTTTGCAGCTATAATGGCTGTCCTGTCCATCTTTGAAATAAATATTACCCCGTTCCTTGCTGGTGCTGGTATCGCCGGGTTGGCTGTTGCCCTGGCAGCGCAGGATCTCATCTCCAACTTCTTTGGTGGTGCAATAATAACGGTTGATAAACCGTTCAGGATTGGCGACAGGATAAAAGTTGACCAGTATTATGGGGATGTCATAAGTATCGGACCGAGAAGTACCCGCTTAAAAACCCTGGATTACCAGATTGTCACGATACCCAACAACAAAATTACTACCAATGTAATTGTAAATTTTGCAGAACCGGATCAAAAACTCAGAATTATTATCCCGGTTTCTGTAGCCTATGGGACCGATCCAAAAAAGGTAAAAGAGATCCTGCTTGACATTGCACAAAATACTATTAAAAATACCGAATACCTTTTAGAAGAACCTGCTCCAAAAGCATTTTTTTTAGAGTTCCAGGACTCAAGCCTGAAGTTTATCCTCTACGTATGGGCCCGGAAATATAACCTTCCCGATGAAGTAAAAGATTCCATCAACACGCAAATTGCAGAACGCTTTGCTGCTGAAGGAATTTTGATCCCTTTCCCGCAGATGGAAGTGCGGTTAAAAAAATAACTGCTTTTTTTAATTATCAGAGATATTTACCGGTCAGCGTGCTGGAAGTCTTTAAAAAAAAGGGCTGACCAGGAAAATTTTTAAGTGAGTATTTTTTAGTTATTCTTCCGTAAAAAAAACAAATCTCTGATTTTTATAAACCCACAAACCCCAATTCAGCATTTGATCCGGTCGTCCATCATACAGAACAGGCTCATCAAATCGTGCAGTGTATCGTGTCAACAAACGGCAATAAAACAAAAAAGAGCCAGAAAACAAAAACCATTAAAGTGGCCGGTACAGATCATAGTAATGCCGTGGGGCTTCCAGACGGATATGATAACTATCGATATAGGCAGTGCTGATGATCATATACATATCAGCATTGGACACTTGTACAAGACGGTATGAAGTGCCGCGGTTAAAGATCTCTTCTCCTTCAATGATGATGCCAGTTGATGTATAGCAGAGGGCCAACTGGAATTTGCCATATTGTGGATTTGTATTTGCTGTAACGGTGGTATTGATTAGCCATAGTGGGTAAGGTACGGAAAAATTATTTGTCAGACCCCCCTGTTTTCCTTCTATGTAAGCAAAGGGAACCCACTCTGTTTTTTGAGAGATAATATCTGATGCACCGTATCTCTGCATATTTTCGGGAAGTTTAAAGACCGGGTAACGGAAGGGATTGTCTGTATAAGTGATCCTGTACAGTGGTGCATCAGTTACTACCGGTATGGGTGTTGGTTTGACAATGGTTGGGGTCGGTGTCTGGTATACGACAGTTGGAACCGGAAGCGGGGTTGGTGTTGGGACTGGAGTTGGCTTTTCACCAATACTCTTGATGGAAGAGAGGTACTGGGGGTTTGCAAGTACGGCTATCACCAGCACGATGACAAGACCGACAGCAAGAGTGATTATGTCGCCTTTTTCCACACAAAGTACTGTGCGATACTCTATAAAAATTATGGTGATGTTTTCTTAATTAAAAAATTACATCCGGAATTACAGTGCAGTTTTTTTGGTAGTTTTTGGTATTTATGATTGCACAAATAAAAAAAACACGGATATTTTTTATGCATTTGGTGAATAACTGATGTATATGGAGCTGCCGGGAATTCGGACGTGGATCGTTTTTTACCTGATCTCGTTTGTCGTTCTTTTATGGGCAGCGTTTCTCTCAGCAAAGGGTATCATGCTCTGGGTGAGCCTGATGCTTGTCATTGTGATTGTAGGGATTAATTTTTATGTAGTGTTTATCCAGCTCAAGCTTCAGACATCCCGCAAGCAGATGCAGCATGACCTGACTAAAGATTTTGTCCGTGGCGAAAAACTGATAACGGATGACCGGCCAAAACATTAGCGGTCATTTTTTTATTTTTTTAAGCTGCCGTCTTTTTAAAAAAATGGGTGAGGCAGGGTTTTTTTTGGTTGGGACAAGAGGCGAATAATGTCCTGGCACTTAACCCTTATACAGCATATTGTTCTTGAGTATGATATGTCCTGCACACCCGTTTTTTCTTTTTTTATGTCGTGTGGATTTTAATTTACCAGACCTCTGGAAACGCCATGTTAGTGTAGATATCCTCTAACCGGGCTTTGTGGCCGCGTTCCATGTTTGCCAGCTGGGAAAAGAGAAACTGCGTCTCAGTGTCTTTTGACAGGTTTGCAAGCTGGGTGTACATCTGCATGGCTTCCAGTTCCCTCTGGATAGAAATTACTATGCCTTCGAGAGGTTTCATGTCAACTGTAAGGGCTGGTGACGGGAGTGCATCTGCAATCTTATAGTCATGGGATTTATCAAAGTTCATCTTTGAGACATCCTTATTGAGCATACCCTGCAGGAACTCGCGGTGCTTCTTCTCTTCTCCGGCAAGCTCGGAAAAGAGCGATTTCAGTGCGGGATTCTTTACCTTGTCAGCTACGCCACGGTAAAACGTGTACGCCTCGACTTCCTTGTCGATAGCTGTAGAAATTATCTTCTTTGCATCATCTGTTTTCATGGTTTTATCACTCTCCTTATCTGGAATTCTTTTGTGGTTCTAAATGGTTCATTTACAGAACCGCGTTAATTTTTTTTTCGGAAATGGATCTTTTCTGATTTCACACCGGGTAAAAAAATTAATTGCTGTAGGTTGCTTTCCCCAGCTTCGGTTCGAAGGTTGCGTCTCCTTCCACCCGGATTGCATGCGAGAAGAGTGCAAGCGGAATATCCATTGCACAAAGCTCTTCGCACTGGCCGCAGTTGATACACGAATCCGAGATATGGGCAAACCGCCTCATGTGGAACATCGGGTTTGGCGGAACCTCCCCGGGCTTGATCATGATAGAACCCTTTGTCAGTTCATCAGCTGCGGTGAAACAGACCGGGCAGTTCTCAATACAGGAATAACACTTGATGCACCGGGAGGTCTCTTTATTGATGGTCTCCCACAGGTTGGCTCCAAGAGCAGTGAAATCCTTCTTTCGCCATTTCTCACCGAGCTTGAGCATGGCACCTTCGACTTTTGCCCTTATCTCAAGACCTTTAGGGTTTGCTGTTTCGGCTGCAAGGACTCCGGATTTTACCGCGCCTTCAATGAGTTTTGCACCCTTGTCGGAGCAGACCTCAACAAAGGTAGCTTTTCCGGCCTTCTCGCCAATGACACCCCAGTTACCGCAGGCGAGGTCTGCCTGCCTTGGGATCTTATACTTGCAGCGGCGGCAGTTGCTGCGCCGGCCGTAACCTGCTTCTTCAAGTTCATCAATGGAGATGCCCTTGTGGCCACCCTCGTATTCGATGATGAACTGGCCCTTGTCAATCTCTTCCTTGTGGACTTTGTCCGGGTCAACACCGAATTTGTCGGCAATCATTTTTCGTGCAGAGATCGGGCTGACCGAGCCACCGCAGTTGACACCGATCATGATGATGTTGTCCAAGTTGATCTGTTTGCGACGGGCAAGCTCGATAAAGCCCATTGTGTCGCATCCCTTGACGGTAACGCCAATCTTCATGTTTTTTGCGCCGTCAAGGAATTTCTTGACATATTTTGGCAGCAGGAGGGTGCCGCAGTGGAGCGAACCGGCAGTTTTTGCAAGTTCCTTTGGATCCTTAATCAGGACTGGCACTGCATCGTAGAGGTCAACACCCTTAGAGATAACAAGGACTGCATCAACTGCTTTTGACTCAAGCGCGAATTTCCAGAGTGCCGTGACTGCGCCACCAAGTTCTGCTTTCTTCTTGATATCTTCGTCATTTGTCCATGCGTAGAGCATATCGCCTTTCATTGCCATGATCAGGCCTCCTTGATCTTTTCAATTCTTACAGCACAGGCCTTATACTCGGGGATCTTGGCAATCGGATCCAGTGCATTGTTGGTAAGGATGTTTGCTGCACATTCTGCAAAGTGGAACGGGATAAAGGCCATACCCTTCTTGATGTCCTTGGTCACCTTTGCCGTTATTGGGATTTCCCCACGGCGGGTGACTGCCTTTACCTTCTCACCGTTTATGATACCGAGTGCCTTGGCATCCTCGGGGCAGATCTCGACCCAGCCGGTGGGTGCCTCACGCTCGAGATTCCCCGAGCGGCGGGTCATGGAGCCGGTGTGGAACTGCCAGAGACAGCGTCCGGTGGTCAGGATCAGGGGATAGTCCTTGTCCGGGACTTCTGCCGGGTACTTGAACTCGATCGCAGACAGGATACCAAGACCGTCGGGGGTCCCAAACTTCTCCTTGTGCAGGACTGCAGAGCCGGGGTGGTCTGCTGTCGGGCAGGGCCACTGGAGGGCTTCTGCTTTTTCAAGCCGTGCATAGTTCATGCCTCCGTAAGACGGGGTGACCTTTGCGATCTCATTGAAGATCTCTTCTGCATTCTTGAACGCGAACTGCTTTTCATATCCCATGGCCTTTGCCAGGTCGCAGATGATCTGCCAGTCATACTTGGCCTCGCCGGGTGCATCCTGGGCCTTGCGCCACTTCTGGACACGGCGCTCGGTGTTGGACTGGGTTCCGTCCTTTTCGGCATAACAGGAGCCGGGCAGTACAACATCTGCTACAGCAGTAGTTTCTGTCGGGAATATATCCTGCACGATGACGAAGTCAAGGTTGTCGAAGGCTTTCTTGACATGGTGGAGGTCGGGGTCGGAGAGCATCGGGTTCTCACCCACGATATACAGGCACTTGAGGGTTCCGGGCTTGTCGGCAGCGACATTGATCATGTCAGTGATGGTGTAGCCGACCTTTCCTTCGGCAATCTCAGAGACACCCCATGCATCCTTCATCTTCTTCTGCATGTCGGGGTTGATGACCTGCTGGTAACCCGAGTAAACATTCGGCAGGCAGCCCATGTCGCAGGCGCCCTGCACATTGTTCTGGCCACGCAGTGCATTCACACCAGTGCCGGGCCTTCCGAGGTTTCCGGTAATCATCTGCAGGTTTGCAATCGACTTGACATTGTCAACACCGGTCGTGTGCTGGGTGATACCCATCGAGTAGCAGACACACGAAGCGCCGGACTTGGCGAACCATTCGGCAGCCTGGGCAATCTTTTCTGCAGGGATGCCGCTGATCTTTGCGGTGTTCTCAAGGTTGTACGCCTCTTTCATAACAACTTCCTTGAGCTTATCGTAGTCCTTCGTGCGGTTCTTGATGAAGTCCTTATTCTCCCAGCCGTTCTTGATGATCTGGTGCATCATGCCGTTGAAGATCTGGACATCCGTACCAGAATAGAATGGCATGTAGAGGTCAGCCTGCTTTGCCGTTGGAGTAACCCGCGGGTCTGCAACAATGAGCTTTGCCCCGTTCTTCTGGGCAATCATCATGTTGCGGGCAATGAGCGGGTGCTGCTCGAAGGTGTTTGATCCGATCACAAAGATACACTTGGACTCGGCAATGTCACCAATCGAGTTGGTCATGGCACCGGATCCGAACACTGCCGCAAGGCCAGCTACGGTTGAAGCGTGGCAGAGCCGGGCGCAGTGGTCGATGTGCGGAGTCTTGACAACCGCACGGGCGAACTTGGCAACGAGATAGTTCTCTTCATTGGAGATACGGGCTGATGAGAAGAAACCGACTTCCTCGGGCTTGAAACCCTTGAGCTTGGATGCGATAAGCTTGTAAGCCTCGTCCCAGCTTGCGGGTTCTAACTTGCCGTTCTTCCTGATCAGCGGTTTGGTGAGCCGGTCAGGAGCATTCACAAATTCCCATGCATAGTTACCTTTGGGGCAGAGCTTGCCCTCATTGATAGGGTTACGATTCCATGGGGCGACACCGATGACCTTCTTGTCCTTGACAACAAGGTTAAAGCCGCACCCGGTTCCGCAGTACGGACATGTAGTTGGTACATATTTTACTTCCATTCACACACCTATTACAACTGAAAATCTGGCCAACCGAAGTTAAACTTTCTGTTTTAAATGGGAGGATTTGATTCAAATTGCCTTTTTTAGAATTGTCAAGAAATTTACATGCTATAAAAATTAATGTAAATTAATTATTTTCAGAGATTTCAGTCAATCAAAATCGCGAGCAACGCATACGTATTTTCAGAAAAAATGCCCAAATCTTCGCATTCGTGCATATATGCATTGCAGTTCTGCATTGCAGTTCTGCATTGCAAAACCCGTGAAAATATATTTGGTAATTCCTTTATATTTGCAGAAACCCCGAATTATTTGATAGTTGTTCAATATTTTTGGTTTTTTACAGATCAAAGAATAGTATTCGTTCATTGAATGGTGGGAATTTAAACCAATATTTTTCATAGCAGAATTTCATGAAAATTTTAATAGTAAAGTACATTGTTTTAATTATTGAATATTTTATTTTATTTTATTTAACGCATATTTTTTATTGTTTTGCACAGTGTTTTTATTAATGGATACTCGCCAAGAAACAATAAAAAAAATAAAAAGTCTTCTTCGTATTCATCGTAATGGACTCACCATAACCGACATTGCCGAAAAACTCCGGTTGAATCGGAACTCAACTGCAAAATATCTTGAAATTCTTCTCATTTCCGGGGATGTCAATCTTAATACTTATGGTCCTGCGAAGGTCTACACATTTTCACAGAAAATGCCGATATCAGCAATGCTAAAATTTTCTGCTGACATCATTCTCCTGATTGATAACGAAATGCATGTGCTCGATGCTAATGAGAACGCACTAAATATTCTGGGGGTATCTCGTGAGAATCTGATAGGTAATCCCATTGACACTGTAAAGTCACCTCTCATTGCCCGCCTTGCTATTCCCAATGTGTTTGAAGATATCCAGACAGCTGGGGAAATACAACGGGAGTTTAGTATTTCCCAGCAGAACGATGACCACCATTACAGGATGCGCATCATTCCAACTGTATTTAATAATCTGGATGAGGGTTTGACGATCATAGGAGAAGATATCACAAAACAGATCCGGTTCGAAGAATCTCTGATGATCTCAGAAGCGCGGTATCGTGCTATATTGCAGGAACAGACTGATGTGATCTGCCGGTGGCGCCCGGATGGAAATATTACGTTCATAAACGAGTCATTAAGCCGTTTAATTGGAATTTCAGGCAGTGATATACTAGGGGAGAGCATCTTTTCATATATATTACCAGAAGATATCCCCATTATAAAGGAACAGATTGCCACTATCACTCCTGTTCACTCAATCCACTCTATAGAAATAAGATTAATCGATAATCAAGGAAATTACCACTGGTACCAATGGAATACGCGGGGGATATATGACAATGCGGGAATCCTGGTAGAATGCCAATCGGTCGGACGTGATATCAACACTGAGCGGCAGCAGGCAAAAAAGATCCGTGAAAGTGAAGAGCGTTTCCACATGATTACCGATCACTCCCCGTTCCCCATCTCCATTATAGATGCATTGGGGAACTATCTGTACATAAATAAATTTTTCACACAACTTTTCGGGTACAAAATCGAAGATATTCCAACTGAAAAAGATTGGTTCGAGTTGGCATTTCCTGAAATTTCTGATCATAAGGAAGCGATGCTCAACATGGGAGAAGATCCTTCACACTCAATATCGGGCGAAATCAGATCCTGTGTGTTTCCGGTCACCTGCAAAGACGGAACTGTTCGCCCGATAAATTTTTTCAGGGCCACTCTCCAGAGCGGTGAGCAATTCGTTGTTTATGAAGATCTTACCCCGAAAAAAGAATCAGAACGGCTCCAATCCGTCTTAGCCTCAATTGTGAATTCTTCAAACGATGCTATCACACTATACCGAAATCTCAATAAACCTGTCCCCCATCATTCCGCCATTGACACATGACGATCGCGGGAAAAATATATTCGTAATGTTTAAGGTGCTTGAGTATGATATTGTCGTATCAGATTGGGTTATTCCGTAGATGAACGGTTTTACCCTGACAAAAAGACACATTTCGGATTCCCATTAGGCAAATATACTGGTGGTTTGGGTAGTTTACCTCGATCTATATCAGGATCAGGTACTTGGGTACTGAAAAAAGGCAGACGCACAGGGATTGAAGAGTGATTTAAAAAAAGGGCAATTCCCCTTAACATAATATGGCGTTTCATTCATCTTCAGGAAGTGGGTATCCAAATTTAATTACAGCTCTCAATGCTGAACAAAAGAAGTCTCGGATAGATGATAATAACGGTGCACTGATGAAGATTCAAAATGAAAATCGCGGGATAAAAATTCTGGTAGTCGAGGATAGTAAGACCCAGGCTGAATATCTTAGTCATATCCTGAAAAATGAGGGATATCTGGTTGTCATTGCCGGAAATGGGAATGATGCATTGGAGCAGATTAAAATTAGCCGTCCCGCAATCGTACTGACCGATATTATGATGCCGGAGATGGACGGTTTTGAACTTTGCCGTGCCATCAAAGAAAACGAGAATTTAGCAGACATTCCCGTTATCCTTGTTACCCAACTCTTCGACCCTGCTGATCTGGTAAAAGGTCTGGACGCTGGAGCAAATAACATTATCATCAAGCCGTATGAGCCCGAACAAGTGATGTCCCGGATAAGAAGCACCCTGCAACAGTCCCATCCGGATTCAGATGATGCAAGGGCTGCCCTTGAAGTGTCGTTAGATGGCAAGATGCACCTCATCCCCGCAAGCCAGCTTTGCAAACCCGCAATCCTTCTCTCTTCCTATGATCTTGCAATAAGGAAAAATGCGGAATTGCAGGAAGCAAATGAAAGTCTTGCAGCTATAAACGAAAATCTGCAGCAGACAGTTGAAAAGTTGTTGCGAGCTAATGAAAATACCCAGGCATCCCGTCACTTGGAAAACCCATTGGGAACGATCAAATCTCAGGTAATCTGCTCTGATAGAAAAATACAGGGGAACTTTGGGATGGATCACGCATGTTTCGATACCGATCGAAATATGATTGAATTCCCTTTAGTTGGTTTCGAAACCACGGAAAAGCAGGAACTGATCCAAAAAATCCGAGAGAGTGAAGAGCGGTACCGGAATGTGGTAGAGGACCAGACTGAATTTATCTGCCGTTTCACACCTGGTGGAATCATTACGTTTGCCAATGATGCATATTGCCGGCATTTTGGATTGAATAAAAAAGTGTGTATCGGAAGCCCTAATAAGGTGCTTTTGCCGGACGAAGATGCCGGATTAATGAAACAGCACCTAGCGTCCCTCACCCATGAAAATCCCACAGGTACGATCGAACACCGGATATATCTGCCAGACGGTAAAATGCGATGGCACTTCTGGACGGATCGTGCATGTTTTAATGCTGACGGAAAGTTAACAGAATACCAGTCTGTTGGCATTGATACCACACAAAAGCATGAACAGACACAAAAAATCCGCGATAATGAAGAACGCTTCCGGATGATCACCGAACTCTCCCCATTTCCTATCTCAATACTCGACAGTTCAGGAAATTTCCAGTACCTGAACAAAAAATTCGAGCAACTTTTCGGGTACACAATTACTGATATTCCCACAGAGAAAGACTGGTTTTTAAAGGCATTTCCCGACATTACTGATCGCAAGAAAGCAATCCATACCTGGAAACATGATCGTTGTGAAGATTGGGATATGGCAAAATCCCGCTTATATCCGATTACCTGCAAAGACGGGTCTGTCCGCCAGATCCATTTCTGTCCGATTACCCTTAAAAGCGGTGAACAGTTTGTTGTGTATGAAGATTTAACAGACAAAACAGAATCCGACCGGCTGCGCTCTATACTTGCATCGATTGTGAATTCTTCAAATGATGCGATTATCGGAAAAAAACTAGACGGCACTATCCAGAGTTGGAATAAATCTGCGGAGCGTTATTACGGCTATCTCGCAGAAGAGGTGATAGGAAAACACATATCCCTCATTATTCCCCAGGAATTGCACGATCAGATTCCCCTTATCCTCCGCAGGGTAGGAGCTGGTGAAACCATTGATCGATTTGATACTATCCGGATACGAAAAGACGGATCCCGGATTGAAGTCTGTGTCACCCTTTCACCTATCCGAAATGAAGACGGTCAGATTGTCGGTATTTCTACAATTGCCCAGAACATTGCCGAAAGGAAAAAGTTTGAAGTCAACCGTATTTTCAGGCAGCAGGTACTTCATCGCCGCTAGAAGATGTAATATAGTCTGTTTTTTTACCGTGACATTACGGAGTAGCGGTTGTAAAAAAAAATACTGTGGCACGTCTCTAAATAGTTATGTCTCTTTATAGCAGGTTCGAATTCAGCCCTGTCTGGATTATTCAAAAAAAAGAAAATTTATGAAATCATATTTTGAGGTGTGGTCAATTGTCAGTGTGAAGGAGATTCATCACCCATTGGTGATAATTTCATCAATGATTCTTCTGCAGCAATCTTCACATAACCGTTATCTCGTTTGAGAACTTCCTGCAGGCTCTTTATCGCCTTTGGATCTCCAAGTTTTCCAAGTGCTGCTGCTGCAGCAAAACGCACGTCCTGATCCGGATCCCTTAAGAGTGATACAATGGAGTCAACGGAATTGGTAGCTCCAATATTTGCCAGTGCATCAGCAGCAAGGTACCTGACCCAGCGATCATTATCGGCCAGTGCCTGTACGAGAAACTCTGTTGCCGGTTGGCCAAACTTTTCCAGATCCACAACGTTTTTCCATCTTTCAAGATTATCCTTTTTTGCAAGTGCTGCTACTATATTCTGCATAGAACTACTCCTCCCTGCTTGGGGATGATGAGTAGTCATACAAGTAATATTATCAACATTTGCCAGTAGTTATTGCATGGCATATATGAAATGCACAAAATGAAACCGTCGTAAGAGTAGAAAAAGGGGAACCTCTTGATATGGCGGATAGTTTCCATATGTTTAAGAGATACGGAACAATTTCTGTATTTGTCTGGCGAGAAAAAAAACCTGCCGGGGATTATACTGCAATTGTGCATCCCGAAAAAAAATATATTCTTTAAGATCCTTAAAAAAATGCAAAATAATTGTTGAAAAGTATATAGTTTGATTATTGTTACCGTTTGTTAGATGACAGGGGTGCTTCTGCTTTTCCTGCGGCAGATTTTTTATCCGGTGCTCCGAGTTTCAAGAGCGCTTCTTCAGCGGCAATCTTAACAAAGCAATTATCCTTCTCACACGTCTGTTGGAGTGCTGTTCCGGCAGAAGGATGTCCAATTGTTCCAAGTGCATACACTGTTGCAAACCGTACATCCTGATCATTGTCATTTAAGAGTTTTACAAGCGGATCAATGGAACGCACATCGCCAATGTTACCCAATGCGTCGGCAGCCATGTAGCGTACCCACTTGTCGTCATCATGTAATGCCTTGTGAAGGTAATCAACAGCTGGTGTACCAAAATTTCCAAGAGCAACAACAGACATCCAGCGCTCGGGTCTGCTCTTGTCTTTTAACTGATTGAATGTCTTTTCCATTTTTTCTTCTCCAGTCCCACCCTTTTGGGATGAATCATAATATCTGGGGGTATATATTGAATATTTGCAAAACGATAATGCACGGCATATATGAAATGCAGAGAATTATTCAGATGTGAGATGTGAGAAATAAGGAAGTTTTTAATTGGGGGGTCTTTTGCAATTATTTGGTCGTGTCAAACAATCAGCTAAGATCTCACTGATAGCAAAGTTGCCGACAACAATCAGACCCGGTGCAGTGTTCTCCCGCGTCGTGGTGAAGTCATCATCAGTCTTGTGTCAATTGTGTCACATTAACCCCATTTCCTGATAAGTCCTACGCGAAAATATTACAGAAAAAAGATCCCGGAAATGACTCAATGTGACATAAGTGACACACTTTTGGTGGCTATCCCTTCCGGTGCCCGTTCATGTTCCGGAGAATTGTCAATCGGCATGCGATGACCGTCTCAAGGCTGAACAGTTCCGTTTTTTTTTAAAAATGTCCATGATATTTTTTTGGTTGTGTCAAACCAGAGAAATAAAAATTTGGTTGTTTGTACATGCAGATCGTGAGAGATTTATCCGATAATTGTAGGATCGCGGATCCTTACATTCGACCATAAAGGGTAATTGTTCCTCACACCAACAACTGTCTTTGTTCAGAAATCTATTTCAGGAATATAAAAAAAATTAAGTGAGACGATAGAAAATGGAACTAAATGAGTGTTGGCGATTTGCCGGAAATTTCCCGCTTTGTTCATTTGCAACAGCAGCAGGTTCTCAACCACACGTCAGAACATTGTTACTTTGGTGTGTGATGAATGACGCCTTCTATTTCCATACCGGCGCTTCCACACATCTGGCAAAAGAAATAAAAAAGAACCCAAAAGTGGAGATCTGCTTTTTTGCTCCGCCATTACCACCCCATCCTGCCAGGATGATGCGGGTGACCGGATTCTGTGAATATGTGGAGGATAAAAACTTAAAAGCACGATTGTTTAATGAGCGACCGTCCTTAATTTCCGTTGGTTATAGCGGTCCTGATGATAAGGAGATTGTCATACTTCGTGTGCACTCCGGAGAAATCCGATTCGTTACTATGGAAACTTTCTTAATAGAAAAGGACAGTTCACCAATCATCTTCTGAATAAAAACGGATGATAACAAAGGGAGTTGGAGAGTGACTGATATGGATTTTTCCAAGCGATATTCGTATCAGTAAAATATCTTTGCAATAGGTAATGTCCGATGAAAAACGATATCGGGGTATCATCACCATTTTTCCCGGCCACCCCCCGGAAAAAACGACCTCGTTAACGACCCTTTGCAGGGCAGATCTCTCCTAAAACAGGAAAACCTACGGGAAAAACAAACCTCGCTTTAAAGTGCCTTGGCGCCCCTCGTTTTTCAAGCCCAATATAGCTGTATTTTGGCAAACGGGGTGAGATTTCGGCACTTATTTTCACATTCCGGAACCGGATGGTTTTAGAGGGGGTTTTCCGGCCCTGAAACCGGTAATCGGAGTCCAAATCGGGCTTGTTTTCCCATCTCTCAATGACACCCGGATTAGGTGTTGTTTTACCGATAACGAATGAACAGAATTATAAAAATTACTGTTTACCCGCAGGTCTTAAATTTTTTTTTGGTAATTGCTTACTGTAACAAAAAACCTGATACAGTAGTGAACAGTAATCTGGTAAGTGTCCGTGAGATGAATTCAATGTTGCAGCCCGCTTAAAAAGGATTGATCATGAACTAAAATAGTAGCGGCAGCGGGGACAGACTGGGAGCGCTGCACACGGAGGAACAAGTTGCCGGAAGTTATTATTCCCTGAGATCTTTTTTAGATTTCCAGCACTATTTCATCGTGATCAGATTACCGGAGCGTAACACATACCGGGTCTGAGGGCCTCTTCCGATCTTTTTTACGAGCCCGAACTGGTCAAGCACCATGAGTCGTCTGAGGACCGATACTTTTGCCATGTTTGTTTCTTTTGCGATCTCGCTGCTCTTTTTCGGAGTTGTGATGAGGGATAAAATTCTCTTATCGATGCCGTTAATATCGGTACGGGGATTCTTCCGGAATACAACTTCGAATTTGCCAGAGGATGTGACAAAATCAACTGTGCAGAGCCCATGCACTTTTGTTGTTTCACGGATGAGGCGGATGCCTAATCCATATCGCTCGATGTATCCGCAATTATGGAGAAGGTTGCAGAGCGCCGGATTGCGGGGGATATGTTCAGGATCGGTAAGATCTACTCCGGGAAGCAGGCAGCCCGGATTCCGGATGATGAGATGATCAGGGTAGAGAAAGATACGGATATCTGCCTCGATTGTGTAGTTCCGGTGCGCGACTGCATTGATGAGTGCCTCACGGATAGCCCGTGGCGGATACTCCTCCAGTTTGATCCGGCGGGTTCCGGATACCACATCAATCTTTTGTATCTCTAATAGTAGTGCTGCATATGCTGATTCGATGCTCTTCCAGACCGGACCTTCAAACTCCTTATTCCATTGCGGTGTGTCCTGCTCCATTGAAATGAGTCGTATCTTTGCCTGAGGGAGAAACTCTGTTGCATCAGTGAGAAAGAGGACGCCAGCGTTTGTAAGTTTACCGTCCTTTACTGCTTTTGCACTCCTTAAATACCGGTCCCGGTCAATTTTTTTAACGGTCTTGCCCCGGCTCTCGCTGACTCGCTCAAAGAACCCGTCTATGTATTCTTTTTTTGCCTCGCTTATAGGTGCGAGAGGAGACTGGTCCCAGTTCACTGTTCCAAGTTCGGATGCAAGCATGAGTACTTCCTGAATGGAGAGCGGGCGGACTCCGTTTCCGATCCGGATGTATACTACCCCGCCAACCGAACAGAGGTATTCACCTTTTTTTACGGTGATAACAAAAATTTCCTTTCCCTCAAGGGTAAATGTATTAGTGGAAATCTCCGGTGATGGGATGATGGACTGGAGAGCAGAAGCTAATGATTCCTGAGCCAGCTTCCGGTCAGTTCCAACTACTGAACCCTGATCGTTTACCCCGATTAGGATGTGCCCTCCATCAGCATTTGCAAATGCAGCGATCTCCTTTTGGAGTGTTTTTGTTGGCTCGCGTTTGAATTCAGCTTGCCCGGACTCCCCGTCCCGGATGATAGAGAGCAGTGTGCCGAGATCGATAGTTACTGTTTACCCGCATGTCTTAAAAATTGTTACGGTAATTGCTTACTGTAACAAAAAACCCTGATACAGTAGTGAACAGTAATCCGGTCAAAGCCCGGACCCGCACGATGCCCGGTCATAGCAATGAACCATTTTTTGAAAATTTTCTCGAACCGGGTTTAAAAAAAATATCCAGATAGCCGCATCTGCGTCCGTGATTACTCCGGTTGTATCGGATAAGATATGAATAAAAAAAGCATCGGGATTAAAAAACCGGGACGCGCAAAAGAGAATCAGGTGTCACCGATGAACACAACATCAGGTAAGCGATAGGGATCATCCTCCTCTTCCCGCTGGAATGGTCCGCATTCTGGCATACACCCGAAGGTTGAAGGCAAACTTTTTCTTCGTTCTTTGAACAGGAAATTTATGACATCATCGTAGGTTTCCAGATGTTCCATCTCTTTGACCTGTTCAAGAATTATTTTTGTCATCTGATTGATCTGGATGGTGGTTTTGGGAATTATTACAGGATTTTTCTTACGCCCGGCAGATTTTACAGGAGTCTGATGATTTTTACTATCCTGTAACTGGATCATCCTGGCTGTTTTTGGCATAACGATAAACTATAGTTTGAAATTTTAAAATCTTTTTCGTAAAAAGAACCTCAAATGAAGCCAAAGGCTTTGCACCAGAGAGGTGAAAATTTGATATTGTCAAACAATCAGCTATCTTTTTCATATAAGTTTCTCTTGCAAGCCCAAGCCCCTTAAATGAAGCAAAACGATTTAGAACCCGATGCCCGATTGTGATTGCAAGCTAAAACAGAGAACGCTGATCTCTCCGGAATGGAGATACGGATACCGTTTTGATAATTTATTAAAACACGGATTATCATTTACCGGTACAATGGAAAATTTTCCATACGCAGTAAATTCCCGGAACGTGTCCGGGTTTCTTTTAATCTCATCGAATACCTGCTGCGTAGTTGTCAGCCGATATCCTTGTTTCATGCAGGTATCCAGCGCTTTGGCAAACCTGATTTCACGGAAGATGCAGATGATGGACGAGGTATCGAATATTTTCATATTATCCTCGTGCCCGATCAAGGAATTTCTCAACCGGGAGCCCGGCTAAAAATGCGGCTTTCTCCAGGCTGATTTTTCCTTTCTTAAAAAGAGAGGTTGCGGTGGGAATCCGCTTTCTTATCACTTGCTCATATACTGCCGATTCCTCTATGAAATCCGGGTATGAGACATAAACAAAAAGGAGTATTTCATCACGCGACAGGTCATTGAGGAATTCTTTATAATCCTGAATCGCTTCGATTTCTTCATCGGTAAACGCGGGTTTTGCCTCACTTAGTGCTGCAATTCCGGTGGGAGTGATGTGATATTTATGACCCTGTTCCTTCACGAGCCCCAGGGATTTCAGATTCCCCATCTCATTTTCGGCAGCCTCACTGTAGGGGCCAAAGGTGTGCGGGATGAATTCCGTTTTCTCCCGTATCTTTTTTATATAATCTGCGATTAGGAACATCTCTTTCTGGAATGCCACTCTTCCCTTCAGGGGATCATCGTTGCCGGCATGCAGCAACTGTAATATTGCGAGGTCCAAATCGGTAAGATCCTCAACAATATCCTTAATTGAAAACTCCATTTGCAAATTCCTTTCCTGTTATTATGTACGAGCGGTGATCTTCAATGCTTCTGCAATTGTTTTTTTTTTTTTTAGGGGTATTAACGTACGGGTTGGTGGGGTGAAAGTGATGATATGGATGATTGCAAAATCAGGATTTCACCCAATAAAAAAACAAAAAAAAGGAAATCCAAAAAAACTCCTCAAACCGTCTTAGCAGGTTCCTTTCTCACAAAAATTTTCTGTGCAGAATTTTTTGCAGTAAAGAGCCCGTCTACTGACCGTCCGAGATATTCGGTCTTACCCATGATATAGTAACCATCAGCCACCAGTGCGCCATGGAACGTGCGTGCGAGTTCATCTTTTTGCTTTTCATTGAAGTAGATGGTCACATTACGGCAGGTGATGAGATCTAAGTACCGTGAGACAGGGATACCCGACATCAGATCGTTTGGGGTGAACTTGATTAAATCTTTCAAATGTTGTTTGGCTTTGAAATCGCCATTGGGAAGTTTGTCGAAATGCCGGTGAGCCTGGGTCTCTGTGAGTTTGACCATGGCTTTTGGAGAGAAGATACCCTCTTTGGCTTTCCCCAGCACTACCAGATCGATATCTGTTGCAAGGATCTGGGCGGACAAATCCTTGTGCAGCGCCATCATTTCGTGGAGGATCATGGCAAGAGAGTAGGGTTCTTCTCCGGTTGAACAACCGGCGCTCCAGATCCTGAGACGTTTTCGCTGTTTGAAAAGATCGGGCAGAACTTCTTTTTTGATCGCATCATACACTTCAGTGTCGCGGAAAAATTCTGTGACATTGACAGTAAGTGCGTTTCTCAGGAGTTCGAGTTCAGGGGTAGTTACCTTGAGGTACCGGAGATACGCCCCGTAGTCTGCTGAATTGGTAGAGCGCATCCTGGATAAGAGACGACGCTTGATATAATCCTCTTTGTAACTCGAGCACTGGATCTTTAACGTCTGTTCAATGTATCGCTTCAGGGTTTCAAAATCGTCCATGTCCGCCTCAGGATGCTTTGTAAGCATCACCAATGATTTCGCTGTTCTTAAAAGTTTTTTAGGATTTACTGGGGTATCATACCGGAAAATATCTTTTCCATATCAATCCAGATGAGCAGTCCTTTGCTCTTCTTCTCGTGATCATCGCTCTTTAATTTGATAATCCCTTTTACAAAGCCTGATATCTTTGATGATGCATTGTCCTGCATCTTTTCAATATCTTCTTCTGGCACCTGAAAGACACTGCTCACGTTATCAACAATGATCCCGACATTGTTTTTCTTGGCAGCCCCCGGTACAAAGACGATAATTTTCTGGTCCTTTCTAATCTCCTTATCTTCTACATCCAGAAGTTTGTTTAGGTTGATGATGTAGGTGATCTCACCACGAAGGTTGAGCACGCCCGATATGAATTCCGGGGCACGCGGGATGGGGGTGATAGGCATCATCACCACAATTTCCCTTACCAGCTGGATGTCAAGCGCATACCGTTTACCGCCAAGCGTGAATTCTACTACTTCAATCAATTCGTCCATTCCGGTTCCTCCGCTCACCTGATGCGATATTTCAGCTTCTGCCATTTTTTATGTTTCCTCGCTCTGAATATTTTTTTGCTTCTGCCAATTTTTTCTCATAGTGTTAATCACTGCTTATGCCCCCTTAAACATCTCTTCTGGAACAGTAATTTCAAACCGGGCTCCGCTGCCTGCCGTACCGGTCTCTTTGATGGTGAGACCGGTGATGGCGAGCACTTCGCGTGCGAAGAAGAGCCCGTAGTTGATCCTGCCGCCCCGGCTGTGCTCAAAGATGAGTTCTTTTTCTTCTTTTGCGATACCAATTCCATTATCTTCACAGGTAAGTACGAGCACCTTTCCTTTCTTTTTGGAAGAGAAGGTGATCGCAGTAACCTTTCCCCCGTGCTGCACTGAATTTTCCATCAGGTTGCAAAAGACTTTTTCAATAAGATCGTCTGCAAATATTTTTGTCTTGTCAACTGTTACTGACAGGGTAATTTTTCCAAGATTCACTTCGGTTGCTGCGTCCCTTATGCTGGTGTTAAGGTCCTTCCACTGCGGGGGACGGATGCCGATGTTCTGGTAGTCGCGGGTGAAGGTGATCTGGCGCTGGATGGTGTTTGTGATCTCTTTTTCTTTGTCGAGCAGTTCTAAGAGTTTTGCATCTTTTGTCTGGCGCTTTGTGATATCGAGATAGGCAAGAAGCTTTGTGATGCCGTTTAAGATATCATGGCGCGTGATGCTGTTTAAAAGCACAATCTGTTTGTTTGCCCTGCGCAGCGTATCTTCGGCACGCTTCTGTTCATGGATATCGGTAATCATGCCCTGGTATCCGTCCGGAGCTCCAGGGTGTTCAACCGGTTTTCCTGATGCATGTACCCAGCGGAGTCCGCCATCTTTTGCAACGATACGAAATTCAAACGGGCTGATATTTCCGCTCTGACTCTTATCAAGACCTTTGGTAAACGAGACCAGATCCTCGCTAAGAACAAAGTCTGCAATCGGCCGGCCGAGCAATTCATTGGGTAAAAATCCACAGATTGGAGTAATTGCCGGAGAGATATAGGTAATTACGCCATGGTCATTGATAGTAAAGATCACTTCAGTGATATTATCCACAAGCGCCCGGTACTTTTCTTCTGATTCTACCAGAGCTTTTTCGATCTTCTTATATTCCCGGATCCGGCGTTCCAGTTCAACATTTGTTTCATTTAAAAGATCGGTTCGCTCCTTAACTTTGCTTTCAAGATCATTCTGGTAAGCTTTGATACCGGTGATGTCAATGAGGATCGTGCCGATCCCCTTGCCTCCCTGGTCAAAGACAAGGGGGAGGACTTTTATCCGGAACGAATGGATCTTTCCGTGGATCTCGATCTCTTCTTCAAAGATTTTTTCTTCACCATCGAGTGCGGATTTTAGTGTGTCGAGATGTTCATCTGTAAAGTACTGGGACAGCGGTGAGTGGGTGAGCTGCACGCCCATGAGTTGGTTGCGATCGAGCTGGAAATAGGAAAGGAGAGCATCGTTTACCTGCTGGATGAAGAGATCGGCATCAAGGATCAGGATCAAATCAGTCCAGACGCTGAGCATCTGGGAGAGCGGTACCCTTTGTGAGATGGAGAAGAGCTTAGCAGGACCCAGCGTGCGCATCTCTGCCTGACCCGAAACCACTAAAAGGTTGAGGTATTTTGCCGCAGTGCCCCGGTTCATCGATAGTTTCTGGGAGACATCTTCAATGGTCATCCCCTTCGGGTTGCGCTCGAGCTCATCTCGGATGCGCAGGATTTCATTGTCTTTTACCATGCTCTCGTCATGCTCCCACCTATTGAATCCGCAATTTTTAGCTTGCAGCGATTGGTAATAGTTATCATATCTGTTCACCTATTTTAATCATCGCTTATCATCATCATAACACACTACATTTATATACCATGCTGGACAAAAGATTGTTTCGCCCACATTCCGCCCGGAGTTCCGGGTATTTCGACGGCACGCCAACGGTATGCGCCGGGGTGTGCCCCAACACAACACGGGGTGCGGGGCAGGGTACATTGTGGCCCTGCATCCCTGCTCAACAATCAGAAGAATGCGGGAAATCCGGTAAATGATTGAGGAAAAGTGAGGTTATAAGAAATGAGTTTCATTGATGATATGAAAATCGGGAAGAAGCTTATCGGCGGATTCCTGATTGTCCTGCTTATCCTAGTGGCAGTTGCAGGACTCGGGTATATGAACCTGCAGGAAGCAGCAGACCGTCAGAATGCGCTCTATGAAAAAATGCAGGGTACAGAGAACCTTGCGCTGACCAATGCAGCGTTGGAGAAGATGCGGGGAGATATCTACCGGTATATTGCGGTTCCTGCTGATCGTGCTGCCACAAGTACTTCGCTCGCCGCACAAGTTGGAGTAATCAATGATAATATGAAAGAATTCCGCTCCCGCCCATTATCTGCAGTGGATAAAGCCAGTTTGGATAAGTTCGATACGGCGTGGGCATCGATGCAGGTAAACTACAAAAAACTCGAGACGGATACCGATAAAGGTGATACAAAAGCGGTAGACGCGGGTCTTGCAGCAGGGAGTCCGGCCGTCACCTCACGGACAGAATGTCTGGGTGCAGTCAAGACGCTCGTTACCAGTTCGTTTTCCGATGCCGAAAGCCTGAACAAAGCAACTAATGCAGCAACTGCATCAGCAACAATCATTATGATTATTGCAACAATCATTGCTGTAATCGCTGGAGTAGGCATTGCATTGTACCTTTCCAAAAGCATCACCGGACCACTTGACCTTACCAGCAGGAACTTAAAAGAGATGGGCATGGGTCACCTCGGCAACCGGATGAAGATGACCCGGAAGGACGAGATCGGTGAGATGGCTACTGTCATGGATTCGTTCTCCGACAATTTGCAGACTAATGTAGTCGGCACATTGAAGAAGATCGCAGAAGGGGATCTCACAACTGATGTTAAGGCAATGGATGCCCAGGATGAGATAGCACCCGCGCTCATATCCACAACCGTTGCACTACGGGGACTTGTTGCCGATGCAAACATGCTTGCAAAGGCGGCAGTGGAAGGAAAACTCGACACCCGTGCTGACGCTTCAAAACAGAAAGGCGATTACCAGAAGATCGTTGTCGGTGTGAACAACTGTCTCGATGCCGTCATCGGGCCGCTGAATGTAGCAGCTGAATATGTTGATCGGATCTCCAAAGGCGACATCCCAAAGAAGATCACCGACAACTACAACGGCGACTTTAACGAGATAAAGAACAACTTAAACAGCTGTATCGACAACTTAAATGCCCTCAATGCGGACGCTGCGATGCTCGCAAAAGCCGCAGTTGAAGGTAAGTTAGACACCCGTGCCGATGCCAGCAAACACATGGGCGACTACAAGAAGATTGTCGAAGGCGTCAACGCAACGCTTGACTCGGTTATCGGCCCCTTAAATGTGGCAGCTGAATATGTTGACCGGATATCCAAAGGCGACATCCCAAAGAAGATCTCCGACACTTACAACGGTGATTTCAATGAGATCAAGAACAACTTAAACAACTGTATCGATGCGGTCAATGCACTTGTTGCTGATGCAGGAATGCTCCGGACAGCTGCAATTGAAGGGAAACTCGACACGCGAGCCGACGCAACCAAGCACAATGGTGACTACCAGAAGATCGTAAAAGGCGTCAACGATTGTCTCGACTCTGTGATCGGCCCGCTCAATGTTGCAGCCGAATATGTAGACCGGATCTCCAAAGGTGACATACCAAAGAAGATCACTGACAACTACAACGGCGACTTCAACGAGATCAAAAACAACTTAAACAACTGTATCGACGCGGTCAATATGCTCGTCTCTGATGCAGTCATGCTCGCAAAGGCAGCGGATGAAGGTAAGCTAAAGACGCGTGCGGATGCAACCAAACACAACGGCGACTTCAAGAAGATCGTAGTCGGTGTTAACCAGACGCTCGACTCGGTTATCGAGCCGGTTAACGAAGCCCTACGCGTATCGAAAGGCTATGCAACACAGGACTTTACCACCCGCGTGGATCCAAACCTCAAGGTGCCCGGCGACTGGTTAGCCTTCAAAGAGGCGCTCAACAATATCGGTATTGCAGTCTCTGCAGCAGTAATCAACATCAGTGCACAGGTCACCGACCTTGCAGCCGGAGCCGAAGAGGCCAATGCCAGTGTCGAGGAAGTCTCTGCGGGTGCAGGACAGGTAGCAAAGAACACGAGTGCAGTCAGCACCAATGTCGAGAAATCGATGGCAGGTATCGAACAGGTACAGAAAGCCATGGAAGATCTCTCGCGCACGATCCAGGAAGTGGCTACCCGTGCGGATGTGACCGCAAAACTCGTGCAGGACACAACCACCTACAGCAAGGAGGGAATGGACCTTGCAAGGAAGACTGAAAACGGTATGCAGGGCATTACCAAGTCTTCAAATGAAGTCAATGTCATCATCCTTGAGATCAAGGGACAGATGGACAAGATCAGCGAGATCGTCAACCTCATCACCGATCTGGCAAACCAGACAAACCTGTTAGCCCTCAACGCAGCGATTGAAGCTGCAAGGGCAGGAGATGCAGGACGCGGATTTGCCGTGGTTGCAACCGAAGTCAAATCGCTTGCAGTAGAATCACGGGCATCAGCAGAGAAGATCTCTGAGATGATCAACAACCTCCAGTCCAAGACCAACAGTGCAGTAGACGCAGTCGCCTCCGCCAACACCGGAGTCAAACAGGGTAGTGAAGCCCTGCATGACACGCTGAGCAGCTTTACAAAGATTGTCGAATCGATCGACCAGGTGAGCAAGAACGTCAGCGATGTGGCAGCTGCGGCAGAAGAACAGGCAGCTTCTGTTGAGGAAGTAACGGCAAGTGTAAACGAAGTCAACGGATTGATGGTGAGCACGGCAAAAGAGTCAACAGATGCCGCTGCAGCAAGCGAAGAATCGGCAGCCGCAATTGACCAGATCACAAAAGTTGTCGGCAATGTAAACTCGATTGTCGATAAGGTGACCAAAGAAGTCTCGAAGTTCAAATGCTAAGTGGAGGAGGAACGGTCATGGCAAAATCTACAAAGCCAGCAGAAGTGGAAAAAACCTCCCCTTCTTCCGTTGCTCCGGTCATAGAGTCTTCTGATAAAAATCAGTCTGTCATGGAGACAAAGGCAGGAAAGCACGAGAAAGGGACTATGCAGGTCGTTGAGTTCCTGCTCGGAAACGAGCACTATGCAGTGGATCTCTTCGATGTCAAGGAGGTGGTGGAGTACACAACCATCACAAAACTTCCAAACAGTGCCTCCTACATGAAAGGCATCATCGATCTCCGTGGTGAGATCACCACGATTGTGGACTTAAAAGAACGTCTTCACATAACAGCGGGCGCAGAAACTAAGGATGAGAACAGCAGGATCATTGTACTCGATGAAAAGATCACAAACGGCAAGACCGGGATCATGGTCGATGACGTAACTTCGGTTTCAACGTTCAACATGAACGACATCGACAAGACATCTGCCGGCGATGCAAACGATGACACAGCGATCTTAGGAATCATCAAAAAGAAGGTCAAGGACAAAGACCATGAGAAGAATGAACTGATCATCTGGATCGACATCAAGTACCTTCTCAAAGATATCGGCGAGGGAATGTCCCTGGCATAAAAACTAAAAAAAAGAGGACTGAAACACGTATGAGCATCACAGCAACAGAAGGAACCGGAAATGCAGTTGGCCAGCCAGCCCGGACAAATGGACCGGCCTATGGCAAGGCAACTGCCCCGGCAGCAGATCCAACAGGAAAAGCCATCCATGTGGTGGAGTTCCTGCTCGGAAAGGAACATTATGCAGTCAACTTAACCGATATCCGGGAAGTTGTTGAATATACTGCCATCACCCCGCTTCCCAATGCACCTCCGGTTGTTCAGGGTATCATCGATTTACGCGGAGAGATCACAACCATCCTTGACCTGCGGCAGCGGTTAAACATCGCTTTGCAGGAAAATCTGGTAAAAGAAACCTCCCGGATTATGGTACTTGATGAGAAGATAACACGGGTCAAAACCGGTGTGCTTGTCGATGATGTCCTCGCAGTATCCATGTTTGAACACAGCGATATTGATACAAACAAGGATGGTTCAAACTGGGGAGATCCCGCTATCCTTGGCACCATCCGAAGAAAAACAAAAGAGCACGAAAAGGAAAAAACTGACCTCATCATCTGGATTGATCTAAGGCAACTTACCCAAAGCCTGGATGAAAAAAAGAAGGTTGCGTAGAGATAATGACAAATTCATTTTTTACGCAGAATCAGTCAAAAAAACGTATCCAGTATATCCCCAGTCTCCCAAAAAATCATGCAAGACAACTACACGACGCTTATAGAGGTATATGATGATGGACATCACCTTCCCATTTACGGATAACGCGGATAAAAAAATTGCTCCATTGCACGGGAGCAAAGAGACTTTACCATGAATAAAATACCCGTACTCCTTGTCGATGATGATAAGGATTTTTTAAATATTGGTAAAATGTTTCTCGAAGATGACAAGAGCATCGCGGTTGAAACCTCGCTTTCTGCTGAAGATGCTCTTCAAAAGATCACCGTGCAGCCATTCGATGTAATCATTTGTGATTACCGGATGCCACCGGGCATGGACAGTACCGGTTTACTCAAAGCCTTAAAGGCTAAGGGTATCGATATCCCGCTCATTGTGTTTTCAGGATTTGCGCGAGAAGAACATGCCGCAGAAGCCATAAAAAACGGAGCCGCATTCTATTGCCAGAAATCTGCCCAGCCTGATGTGCAGTATGCAGAGTTAAAGAACCTGATTATGCACCTGCACCGATGCAGGCACGCAGAGCAGGCGCTTGTAGTAACAAAAAAAGAGTTCGAGTCATTTTCCTATTCAGTCTCCCATGACCTCAGGGCCCCTTTAAGGATCATTGACGGCTATTGCAAGATCCTCTCTGACAAATATAGTGCTAACCTGCCGGCAGATGCTCAGCAGCACATCAGCCGTCTTCGGGCTTCTTCAGCCAGGATGGATGCATATTTTGAGGATTTGCTCCAGCTCTCCCGGGCCGGCCGCCTTCCCATGAAAAACGAGCAGGTGAACCTGTCATCATTGGCAACCTCCATACTGCAGGAACTCCCGCACCCCACGCAGTCCTCGCAGTTTGTGCAGGAGATAGAAAAAGATGTGATCGTGCAGGGTGACCGGGCACTGCTCGAACGCGCAATGCAACAGATCCTTGATAATTCCTGTAAATTTTCAAAGAACCGGTCCCGGATCAGTATAGAATTTGGCAGGAAGCAGATCGATGGCAGATCTGTTTGTTTCGTCCGGGACAATGGAGAAGGATTCGATTCAGCGAATGCAAAAGACCTGTTCACGCCGTTTAAACGGTTCCATCCGGAATCGCAATTCCCCGGCACCGGTATCGGTCTTGCGATTGTTCATAAAATTATCAGCCGGCATGAGGGAAGCGTCTGGCTTAAAAGCACAACCGGAGGCGGAACAACTGTTTTTTTCACACTTAATGACGGAGGCCTCGGACCTCCACGGAGGCCTGGATGACTAAACACGCCACAAATCTTAAAATTGCCATGAACAGGATCGAGAATGAACCGAAATATAATAAACAGGAACTGAAGAGGAGAGAAACAAAATGAAAGACGAGATACGAGTATTATTGGTTGAAGACTCTGCAGATGATGCAGTCTTTGTGACAGACGAGCTCGAAAAGGGCGGTCTTAAAATTCAGCAACGAAGAGTGGATACTGCCCGTGATATGAGAGAGGCAATAACAAAGGATGCCTGGGACATTATCCTGTGCGATTATTCAATTCCCGGTTTTGGGGCAATGCCCGCTCTCGCCTTATTAAAAGAGATGAACTGTGACTTACCGGTTATCATCACTTCAGGTGTTATCGGTGAAGAAACCGCAGTTATGGCGATGCGGGCTGGAGCCCAAGACTTCATTGTCAAAGGCAATTATGCGCGTCTTGTCCCTGCGGTAAGAAGGGAGATTGAGGAATATATAGAACGCAAAGCACGGGAGGCAGAGGCTGCAAAGCAGAAACAAGAGGCGGGAAAACAGCGCCAGCTCGCCTTTACCATGATCATGCAAAATCCCCAGCCGCTCCTCATCATCGACACAAAATTCAATATCAAGCTGGCAAACGAGGCGTTCCTCACCATGAGCGGGTATACTGAAGACGCGTTGCAGAAGATGAATATCCGGGAATTCAAGATCCTTGCAAAGAGCGGGCACAACTTAAAGGAAGCTTTAGAATCCAAGAAAGGTGTGACCGGCGAAGTTACCGTGCAGTTCCCCAAAGCCACACACAGTCTGGAACAGCACACGATACCTCTTCTCGATAAGGAAGGAGGAATCGTAAGCATCATGGCGGTGTACAATGATCTCACCGAGAAACTCGCTGAGGAAGCAAAACGTGAAGAACTGGCCAACTACATCACTGCATATCTCTCCTCAATGGCAGACAACTTAACCAAACTCTCCAAAGGAAATCTCGATTTTAACTTAGAGATAACCCCGGCTTCGAAAACAACTCAAGAGGCACGGGAATGGTTCCTTGGCATAAATAAAAATCTCGCTGAAGTAAAAGACGCGCTCTCCTTACTTATTTCCGATACGGATAAACTCTCAAAAGCGGCAGTGGAAGGAAAACTCAAAACCCGTGCTGATGCAGGAAAACACCACGGCGATTACCGGAAGATTGTCGAAGGGGTAAACTCAACACTCGACTCAGTAATAGCACCGGTCAACGAGACGCTTCGGATCTCTTTAGAATATGCCCACTGCAACTTTACTGCCCGTATGGATGAGAATCTAAAAGTATCCGGCGATTTCCAGCAGCTCAAAGATGCCATGAACAGCATCGGGATAGAGGTGTCAAAAGCAGTTGTCTTAATAAACCTTCAGGTTGCTGAGCTTGCCGATTCTGCCCATGCAGCTGACAGTGGGGTGAATGATATCTCTGCTGGAGCCGCCCAGATCGCAAAGAATACCGGGCAGGTAAGCCAAAATGCTGAGAAGAGCGATCTCGGGATAGAGCAGGTCTTAAAAGCAATGTCTGATCTCTCATCAACCGTTGAAGAAGTGGCCACATCCATGGAATCGGTTGCCGGACTGGCAAAGAATGCTGATACTCTCAGCGCTGACGGGGTCAAACTTGCTGGCAAGGCAAACCAAAGTATGTTAAGGATCAATGACTCGACAAAGATCGTTGATACAAACATCTTAGAGATCAACAACCAGATGAAAGAGATAGGAAAAATTGTCAAACTCATCCGTGATATCGCCAATCAGACCAACCTTCTTGCACTCAACGCAGCCATCGAAGCTGCACGGGCTGGGGATGCGGGAAGAGGGTTTGCAGTTGTTGCAGCCGAAGTCAAATCACTTGCACAGGAATCCCGAAGTTCAGCCGAGAACATTGCAGCAATGATTTCAGAACTCCAGAAGAGGAGCCAGAAATCAGCAGAAGCAGTTGTGCAGGCAACAGAGCAGGTGACACAGGGTAGTAAGGACGTTGAAGATACCCTTACAGTCTTTAACAAGATCGTAGAATCTGTAGCAAAGATCTCCCAGAGCAGCTCAGATGTGGCAGCAGCAACTGAAGAGCAGGCAGCAAGTGTAGAAGAGATCACTGCAAGTGTGCATGAAGTCAGCGGGCTTATCCAGGGCACAACAAAAGAAGCTGGTGATGCTGCAGCAGCAACACAAGAGGCGTCTGCTGCGCTTGATGAGATCACAAAAGTTGTGGGAAAAGTGAATTCAATTGTTGTGAATGTGAGTTCGGAGATGACAAAGTTCCGGGTTTAGAGAGAAAATTTTTCCACAGAATATTCGTATAAATTTCCTGAATTTAATCAAAATTAAAAAAAAAGTTATAGTTATGAAAATTCAATAACTGGAAGAAAAACAGGAATTGCAATTTCGGATTTCCATAACATTTTAAATATCATTCACATCAGCCCGAACGGGCAACGGAGAAGAGTATCATGAGCGAAAAAATTTCAGATAAGTTCAACCGCATGAAGATCGGCACAAAAATCCTGATCATCTGCCTTATCCTTGTCATAGTCCCAACCCTAGTATTGGGAATCGTGTCATATGTGACGGCGAGCAATGCGATCAACAACCAACTCGATATGACCCTGAATACACAGGTAACAGATTTCCGGGGAATGACTTCGAATTCGTACGATCTCTCAAAATCCAAACTTAACGGAGACTTAAACTTATTAAGGAACCGGTTCGCCGTTTCCGGTTCGCCCCAGATTGTTGACGGGAAGATTGCTTATGGGGGGCAGATCATTAACGATAATTTCGGCGTTGTTGACTCCATAGAAAAAGACATGGATGTTAAAGCCACTGTCTTTCAGAAAATTGGTGATAAAGCGATACGTGTTTCAACCAATGTCATCGGTGCCGATGGGAAACGTGCCATTGGTACCGCGGTATCTGATGCAGTCTATAATGCTGTTGTTGTAAACGGACAAACCTATTACGGTTCAGCAGTTGTTGTCGGAAAACCGTTCTTTGCGGCCTACGAACCGATCAAGAACGCAAAAGGCGAGATCATCGGAATCCTCTTTGTAGGAGTACCTGAAGATGTAGTCTACGGCCCGTTAAAACAGGAGATGCAGAATACTAAGATCGGGGCAAATGGTTATGTCTATGTGTTTGATAGCAAAGGTACCGTAATCTCCCACCCGTCACTTGCAATAGGGTCCAGTATTGCAGATTTGCCCTTTGTCCAGCAGATGATACAGAACAAGGCGAATGTAATGACCAGCAGCGACCGCATGCCATACGTGTACCAGGGAAAGGATGCCGTTGCCTATTACACTTATTTCGCACCAATGGACTGGGTCATCACCACACGCGTTGATCCTGCGGATTTCAGCGGACCTGTTGATACCTTGAGAAACGCCATACTCCTCATCCTTATCATCAGCATTGGAGCGGGAGCCGCGATTGCAACCCTGTTTGGCAGGTCAATCGCCCGGAGAATGGGAGACCTTGTCACCCTTGGCAGGCGGGTAATGGACGGGGATATCTCGGGTGCTTCAAAGGAAATTGACTCAAACGCACGGATGGTAAGTGGAGGGGATGAGATCGGTCAGGTTTCTGAAGCTTTCAGCGGCGTAGTCAATACCATCCAGCAATTCAGCAATGACATTACCTCGCTGAGTAATGCAGCTATTGAAGGGCGGCTCGATTCACGGGGCGATTCCGGTAAATTTAAAGGAGAATATGCGGTCATGATCACGGGGTTAAATAAAACTCTCGACTCAGTCATAGGACCACTCAAAGTGTCAGCTGAATATATGGACCGCATCTCCAAAGGGGACATGCCAAAGAAGATCACCGACAACTACAACGGCGACTTCAACGCAATCAAGATCAATTTAAACAACTGTATTGACAACATCAATGCCCTCACTACCGATGCAAATATGCTTGCAGATGCTGCGGTTGAAGGAAAGTTAAATACACGGGCCGATACTAAAAAACACCGTGGAGATTACAGGAAAATTATCGAAGGCGTCAATGACACAATCGAACGCCTTGTAGGGTTCATTGACGATATGCCGGTCCCCTGTATGATCATTGATAAAAATTACCAGATACGGTTTATGAACAAGGCTGGAACACAGCTTGGCGGCACCACGCTTGATGGACTGTTAAAGGAAAAAACCTATTGTTATACCCATTTCAGGACCGGAGACTGTAAGACCGACAGGTGCGCCAGTTGCCTTGCAATGAAGACCGGGAATAATGCCCAGGGTGCCACGGATGCACGACCCGGGAAAAATATCCTTGATATCTCGTACCAGTCAATCCCTCTCCGGGACAAAAACGGCGATGTTATCGGTGCCTTCGAACTGCTAAATGACCAGACCGAAGTAAAGACAAAAGAAAGGCAGGCAATTGAAGCAGAAAAGCAAGCCACAAATGCCGGGAAACTTGCATCAAAAATTGTCGCCTACCAGACAGGTGAGACCGATAAACTCACAATAGCTCTCGATAAACTGGCAGTAGGTGACCTGACCATAGATCTGACTCAGGCAAAAGGGGATGAAGAGACCGCTCAAGTGCATGCAACATTTGCCCAGATCTACAAATCACTGGGCCAATGTACAACAGCGATAAACAATCTCATTAAGGATACAAATCAGCTTTCTACTGCTGCTGTGCAGGGAAAACTCAACACTAGGGCAGATACGAGCAAGCACCAGGGAGATTACCAGAAGATCGTAGAAGGGGTCAACCAGACACTTGACTCGGTCATAGAACCGGTCAATGAAGCTCTCCGGGTCTCGAAGGGATATGCAACGCAGGACTTCACCACCCGTGTAGATCCGAACCTCAAAGTTCCTGGCGACTGGTTAGCGTTCAAAGAAGCGTTGAACAACATCGGTATCTCAGTCTCTGATGCGATGACAAATATCAGTGCCCAGGTGACCGACCTTGCCGCTGGTGCCGAAGAGGCCAACGCCAGTGTTGAGGAAGTCTCTGCCGGTGCAGGACAGGTTGCAAAGAACACGAGTGCAGTAAGTGTCAATGTCGAGAAATCAATGGGAGGGATCGAACAGGTGCAGAAAGCCATGGAAGATCTATCCCGCACCATCCAGGAAGTTGCAACCCGTGCAGATATGACCGCAAAACTCGTGCAGGACACTACATTATACAGCAAGGAGGGCATGGACCTTGCCCGAAAGACCGAGAATGGTATGCAGGGCATCACCAAATCTTCAAACGATGTCAATGTCATCATCCTCGAGATCAAGGGACAGATGGACAAGATCAGTGAGATCGTTAACCTCATCACCGACCTTGCGAACCAGACCAACCTGCTCGCACTCAATGCAGCCATTGAAGCAGCGAGAGCCGGAGATGCAGGACGCGGGTTTGCAGTTGTTGCAACTGAAGTCAAGTCGCTTGCCGTAGAATCACGGGCGTCTGCCGAGAAGATCTCTGATATGATAAACAGCCTCCAGACACAGACCAATAGTGCTGTGGATGCAGTAACTGCAGCTAACAATGGGGTAAAACAGGGAAGCGAAGCCCTGCATGACACCTTGAGCAGCTTTTCCAAGATCGTTGAGTCGATCGACCAGATTAGCAAGAACATCAGTGATGTAGCTGCAGCAGCTGAAGAACAGGCAGCTTCCGTTGAAGAAGTGACTGCCAGTGTCAATGAAGTGGGCGGACTGATGCAGAATACATCCAAGGAGTCAACGGATGCGGCGGCAGCAAGTGAAGAGTCGGCAGCAGCAATTGACCAGATCACAAAGGTGATTGGCAATGTGAACAACATCGTTGACAAAGTGACTAAAGAAGTCTCGCGGTTCAAGTGCTGATCAAGGTGTACAGAAATGGCAAAATCTACAAAGCCAACAGAGGAGAAGGAGATATCATCTCCTCATGTCCCCATGGGCACGGAGTTGCTTGAGAAAAACCAGTCTATCAAAGTGTCAAAATCAGAAAAACACGACACAGGGACTATGCAGGTCGTTGAGTTCCTGCTCGGAAACGAGCACTATGCGGTTGACCTCTTCGAAGTCAAGGAAGTCGTTGAGTACACGACCATAACAAAACTCCCAAACAGCGCCTCCTATATGAAAGGCATCATTGATCTCCGTGGCGAGATCACTACGATTGTAGACTTAAAAGACCGACTCCATATTGCTTCGAGTGCCGACACTAAAGATGAAAACAGCAGGATTATTGTACTAGACGAGAAGATCACACGGGCAAAAACCGGGATCATGGTCGACGATGTTACCTCTGTTTCAACTTTTGATATGAGCGATATCGACAAGACTTCCACTTCTGATAATCATGGGGATACTGCTATCCTCGGTATTATCAAGAAGAAGGTCAAGGATAAGGATCAGGAAAAGAATGAACTGATCATATGGATCGATATCAAGTACCTGCTCAAGGATATTGGTGAAGGAATGTCTCTGACATAAAAAACAAAAAAAAGAGGAGCGGACAAGTATGGCCATCACAGCAACAGAAGGAACCGAAAATGCAGTTGGCCAGCCAGCCCAGACAAATGTATTGGCCCATGGCAAGGCAACTGCCGGCAGCAGATCCAACAGGAAAAGCCATCCCTGTGGTGGAGTTCCAGCTCGGAAAGGAACATTATGCAGTCAACTTAACTGATTATATAAATCTGCCGGTTTGTATCGTCAGAGTGATTATTGCTGCCCGTGGGATCACTGCTTCACTAAAATGAGTGGAGGGTTTATGTGCTAAACCCTTGATTGGACTGGTTCTAATTACCACTCACAAAAACAAATCACAATGTTTTACCGAGTACCCCCTCCGGGTTCTGTCGGTCACCGTCGATGACAAAACTCTTTGGGGGATGCGACTTACGGGAGTGATGCGATATTTTAAATCGGGCTCCTTTCGGCAAATGGAGGTCATTTTAGCGTTTTCAATCCGGAGTGTGTCTTACCCGGGATCAGGAGATGTGCGGAATTCAGGGAAAATGGATGTAAATTCATTTTTATCTCATTCCTGTGAGCCCGGATTTTAAAAAATAACGTCGGAGAGTCAAATGTGCGCAAATAGGCTCAATTGGCTTGACGATCTCGCTTTGGATCAGGTTACAGCAGGCAAAACGAAAGGAACCCCTTTTTTGGAGTCCCCCCTCCAGGTTTCGTCGGTCACCGTCGAAGACAAAAGTCTTTTGGGGATGTGACTTACGGTATAGATGTGATATTTCAAATCGGGCTCCTTTCGGCAAACAGGATCTGAAATGACGATTTCCTAAATCCCCTTTTTTGTTAAAGAGGGTGGATCAATTTCGGATTGGCGATCTGGATCACTTTTGAGTTGGCGAAAACATCACTTTAAAAAAGGTCCAGAATTTTTTTATGACCCGTTCATTTCTACAAAAGCAACTACACATTATGAACGGGAGTGACAGTTTCTCTCATAAAAATAAAAATACCGATTTACATTTCGGATCATGCGGCCAGTACCGCGATCCCTTCCGTTTCCCAATACTTCAACCGGACTATACAATTCTCGACAAGATTCCTGATATCAATCAAGGATATATCGTCAACAGCATTTCTGGTGACAGACTTACAATTCCTGATAATTCCCCGGACCGGCAGGGCATCCCCGTCATAGGAATTTCCATCAGATTCTGACCACAAGTCATTTGATTTCAATATCTCCGGTATTCCGGGGACCAGTACCCCTACTTGGGAGTCGTGAATTGTTTCATTGAAAATGAGTATACTGGTGTTTCCTTTATTTTTCTTTGTGGACTGCTGGATACTGATACACGATTCGAGATTAAAAATTATTGTCTCCCCCCGGTTCCTCTTAATAAATTGTGTTGTTAATGTTCGGGAGGCAACGTTCTGGATTGAGATCAGATCCATGATCACTTTTTTTAGTTAACTCATTTCAACAGCATAAAGATGGTTTCCTGAATTGAATTTCAGGAGGTTTACTGATTTGGTCAAAGGCCTTTGTCTTCGTGCCGATAGTTTGTTTCGGTGTGATGCTGGTTTTTGCAGACTTTTTATTACAGACATAATTTATCCTGCCATCTGACTTTTTTGTTCAACAACTCTACAATTTTTAATAAACCCGTCTACGCGTTCACACAGGAGTACGTAACTTCCATCTTCCGGGCAACCGGCTCCCAGAGGAACTGCCGGTCAACCTTACTCCGCCCGCGTCTTCCCAGCGTTTCTGCACCGTCCAGACTCTTGGATATATTCGCAGTGTATCTCGCAAATGTCGCCCTATTGGCGATTCTGAACTCAAATCTGGGATATTGAATCGATTTACTGAGCACACGTACAAGAGAGAAAAAGCCCATTTTCTACAATCAATGTTATGGATCTACCCATATCAAACAGCAAAGAGCCAGATTTTTTTTAGTTCTGACCAACGGTTTGGTAATATTATACTTAAGAAAAAACGACTTTTTTATCTCGGATTATAGTGCAAGTTCAATAGCAATGCGAAGGTCATTATCAGAAAAAGGCTTTTTTATGTATCCTTTGGGTTTTGTATTTACCGCACGTTTTACGATATCATCTTCAGTATGAGAGGTCAGGTAGATAAAGGGAATTTTGGTTTTTAACGAGAGAAACTCTCCTACACTTATACCATCCATATGTCCTTTTAATTCAATATCAAGCAACACGATATCCGGCTCTTTTTCTTTGATCAACTCAATGGCTTCAACACCCGTAGCAGCTGACCCGCAGATAGTATATCCAAGCTTACCCAGTCTCCATTCAATCACTTTTGCAAGGATTTCATCGTCTTCAACAAAAAATACTTTGGCTTGTGTCATTGCATCTCCGTTGTAAAGAGATATCGTTATCAGGTTTATTGCATAACATTCAATATCAATTTGCTTATTTGTAATCCATCCATTGAAAAGACTACAGATATAAGCCGCGGGAAAAGTGCATGAAAAGCCGTTTTAGAAATGCCCGGATACTCACCATCCTGTTCATTTTTCTGATGTTTTTTGTAACTGGCTTTTCATTCATCCTTATTGATATTACAGCAAAAGATGCCATTCTTGATGCAACACGAAATGATCTGAAAGGAACTGCATCGATCATCGCCTCACAGATAAACGGCGATACTTTTGTACAGATCCAACCCGGCGATGAATCAACCCCGCAATTCACTTCCCTGCGAAGCACGCTTGAAACGATCAGGCAATCTGACCCGTCTATCCGGTATATCTATACCATGCGCCAGAATGGGAGCGCTGTTGAATTTGTTGTTGATGCCGATTACGGGATTGAAACAGATGCAGCAATTATCGGAGAAGTCTACCCGAATTTTGCACCAAACCTGCTGACAGGATTCCTGCAACCCTCAGCCGGAACCGAATTTATCACGGATAAGTGGGGAACTACCCTGTCAGGTTATGCCCCGATACGGGATGGCAGTGGTCGGGTGGTTGGTCTTGTGGGCGTGGATATGGATAGCCAGAAGGTGGTAGGGAGGCTTCAGTATATCAGCCTGACAAACTATGCATTGTTACTCATCATCCTTGTATTCTTTTTAGTAGGTGCAATCCTTACCGATCTGCACCGCACCCGTGTAGAAACAATGATTGAGCAGGCAATTGTGAAACTTAATATCCTGAATAATATTATAAGACATGATATCTTCAACACGTTAACTGCGCTGATTGGGTATGAGGAAATGGCACAGCAAACCGATACGATGCCCGAAGTCCAGAAAAAACTGATAACAATTACGGCTCTTACAGAAAAGATCCAGCAACAAATAACATTTACACGGGATTACCAGAATCTTGGTCTTTCCATGCCGCAATGGCTAAATGTCCAGAAGATAGTTACGCAGGTAGTTCCCGTGTCTGGTAAAACCGAAATCACGATTACTATTGATTTTGGCAATCTCGAAATTTTTGCAAACCCGCTTTTAGAAAGAGTATTCCATCACCTTATCGATAATTCAATCCAGTATGGCCAGACATTAACAATGATCCATGGGTATTACGAGAGATCAGGTGCCGGTATTATTTTAATTATTGAAGATGACGGTATTGGAATACCCGCAGAAGAAAAGGACGCAATATTCAAACGACAGTTCTATAAAAATGCAGGTCTGGGGCTCTTTCTTGCACAGGAGATCCTTGCCATGACGAATTTTTCCATCCGCGAAACCGGTGAGCCCGGTAAAGGTGCACGGTTTGAGATTCTGGTGCCAAAAGGTGCGTGGCGGATCTCCAATGTGCAACAAATGGAAACCTGACAAACGCAGAAATGCTCAGAAGTTCTCCCAGGGAAAGGTGCACGATTTCGGTGATCACATTTTTTTATAATGAATAATTCAAAGGGGTACCTATGGGCTGAGCCATATTTGACCATTTGAGGGTACCCATGGGCTGAGCTTTTTTGGGGTACTCATGCGGTGAGCCTTTCCAGTTACGGTATTATCGGGCAATTCCGATCGACAGGACAGACTTACTCATACTTTGCCGACCATCTGTTCGTTTCTTAATCGCATTCTCCCGCAGCAAGTTTACGGTTTTTTTGCATCGCCATAATCCGGATTAAGTAAAAGGGGACCGTCTAAAGAGGTACCATATTATCAGCTATTGACTCGCGAATATCTGGGACATCCGCTATTGTATGTAAATCCCCCTCCGGGCTCCGTAGTTCATCGTCGATGACAAACCCTCTTTGGGAGATGCGACTTACGGGAGTTATGCGATATTTCAAATCAGCCTCTTTTCGGCAAATGGAGGTCATTTTAGAGTTTTCAATATTGGGTGTGTCTTACCCAAGATTGGGATAAGTGCGGAATTCAGGGCAAATGGATGTAAATTCATTTTTATCTCATTCCTGTGAGCCCGGATTAGAAAAAATAACGTCGGAGAGTCAAATGTGCGCAAATAGGCTCAATTGGCTTGACGATCTCGCTTTGGATCAGGCTCAAGCAGGCAAAACGAAAGGAACCCCTGTTTCGGGAGTCCCCCCTCCGGGTTCCGTCGGTCACCGTCGATGACAAAACTCTTTTGTGGATGTGACTTACGGTATAGATGTCATATTTCAAATCGGGCTCCTTTCGGCAAATGGAGGTCATTTTAGAGTTTTCAATATTGGGTGAGTCTTACCCGGGATAGGGAGATGTGCGGAATTCAGGGCAAATGGATGTAAATTCAATTTTATCTCATCGATGTGAGCCCGGATTAGAAAAAATAACGTCGGAGAGTCAAATGTGCGCAAATAGGCTCAATTGGCTTGACGATCTCGCTT
>JAUYTV010000020.1 GCA_030694985.1 Methanoregula sp. | reverse complement strand
GGGATGTTACTTGAACTGGAGAAGTTGCGGAAGATTACCCTTGCAGATGGACGGATAATGATGACTGAGATGACCAAGAAGCAGCGTCTCATTTTGGAGGCACTTAACCTCATGTGCCTAACTTCGTCGGGAGCTTAGGATCCACCCCTTGGGCTGCCTCCCCCTCTGGGGGAGATCGGGGGTCACCCTCCAAACCGCTGATAAGATGAAGCGAATCACAGGAAAATAGGATTTCAACAGAGCCAGAAAAAAATAATTTTTTACCAGTCCGGGTTTTCAGAACGAAATTTCTTCTCTTTTGCTTCGAGATCTTCAGGGCTCAGGTGCGCAGGCATACAAAGACAGCGATGCTCGATAAAGACTCCGCCTTTGAATGTGCCTTGCCGCTCTCCGGCATTGCAGGCGCCGTAAGTATTCGCATCGCAATCGTGATAGACCTGCGGGAGTGCTTCTTTTTGAGCACAATCTTTTGCCTCTTTCCAGGATTCGGCCATGGATTTTAGTATTGGCGCAATACAGAGATGAGGTTTTTCCCTTACGGATTCTGGTGTAGTATCCCGAAATCATTTGACATCAAATCTAAATATCGATGTGAGTAAATTATCAGATCGCGACATCGCGAGAATAATCAAGCAAAGGCTGAAAGGGAAGCCGGTTGTCGAGATTGCTCGTGATTTTCAGGTCACTCGCCAGCGGGTCTACCAGTTGATCAGCCAATTCGAACGAGACCAGAAATTTCCAGAACTTCGGCAACCTGGAAAGAAGCCGGAACCAATTGATCCCGAAACTGAACGAATCATCTTAAACTCGTATTTCGAGAACAACCTCGGGCCCGTACATCTGGAAAAGAAGATCGAGGAACTTCACAGAAAACATATCCCTCATAACAGGATTTATCAGGTCCTTCTCTTGCATGGACTCGTTGAGGTGAATATGAAAAAACGAAAGCAGCGGAAGTACGTCCGTTATGAACGAGCTCATTCGATGTCGATGTGGCAAGGAGACTGGAAGGAATTTGAAATTGACAGAACGAAGAAATGGGTTGTTGCATTCATTGACGATTCATCCCGGCTTGTCACGTGTTTCGGTGTCTTCGATTCTCCCACGACTCTGAACACTATCACCGTCCTTAACCTAGGGTTCGCGGAGTACGGAACCCCACGGGAGATCCTGACAGACCATGGGACCCAGTTTGTATCAGCCCGTAACCGAGAAAATGCCAGACACACTTTTGGAGAGTTTCTGGATCAACATGGAATCAAACATATCGTTGCACGGGTAAAACATCCGCAGACTAACGGAAAGATCGAACAGTTCTTCGGAGAGGTTGAACGCAAAATTGTCAGATTCGGTTCGATTGACAAAGTCGTTCGGTGGTACAACGTCATCAAGCCTCACATGAGTCTCGATTGGGATGAACCATGTAACGTCTTCTGGTACAGATTGCCCCCAGAGAGGATTTTGGATTATGCGAAGAAATGGTTATATGTGTAAAATTAATTCGGGATACCACACCTTACGGATTCTGGGATAACACCTGTCACAAAAAACAAAACCGGCAAAAAGAGTTGAGATCCGAACCGTTTTTTTTAGGCTACAATCACGGAATGATCTCGCACCCATTGAACTTTTCATGGGAAAAATCGTTTAAAGAGATCGTCCCTCCCTCGATTAGAGCCCGTATTCGGGGAACGGCTTTTGTGAGTGCGGAGTGGAGGTTTTCAACAGTCCCGCAGACAGTTTTTCGTTCCGTGATGCTCCAGGGTTTTGTGATATTGGAGTACAGGCACCGTCCCCCGCAGAAATCATAAATTCTACACCCTTTACACTCCCCTCCCACATATATCCGGTCAAGGTTTTTTGGATCAGCAGAACGGATATCTCCTACATAGTATTCCTTCATACCGATCATCACCGGGCAGGGTGCGATGTGTCCGTCAGTCATGATACTGTAGTTCGCGTGCCCGGAACCACATCGCAGCAGGCTTTTTTTCCCCAGCAGTAGGTCTTCCATCGGATCAAGGAATGGATACCACCGCAGTACTTCTCCATCTGATTCCATATGATCGATCCAGTCTGTAACCAGTGTGCAGATGCCGGGATTATAACTCACAGTCACCCAGTCAGCAAACTGGCGCCTTGAAAAATCCCCGGCAAAATTTGCATCCAGCTGCCAGTGGATGGAGGAGAAGGAATGGTCAGGGTTATTAAAAAGCCAGTGGACTGCTTTTGCGATATCGGTTCTCTCAGTAACTGCCATCCGTGCGATGAGCTCACCGGCATATCCTCTTTCTTGTAATAGTCTGACATTATCCATCACTTTCCGATAAACGCCCGCACCGCGGTTACCATCAGTAAGTGTCTCATCCCCGTCCAGTGAGACAAGGATGGTGGAGAACCGGTTCACAACCTCAGGTTCGAGCCGGTCCAGTAGCATCCCGTTGGTCTGGATCATGAACTGCTTTACCGGTGCTTCGTGCACAATTTTTTCGATCAAATCCGCACGCATGAGGGGTTCTCCACCATAGAACGTGAGGGTGGGTAAAGGATCTTTTTTTAGGAATGTATAGAGAAGACCAAGATCGAAATCAAGATCGCGGGGGAGATTGGGATCGATATTAATCCGGGGGGCGGTTTCATCATCGCTCTCTTCCAGTACCTCAAATGCCTTTGCCCGGCAGTACCTGCAGCAGAGGTTACATTCGTCAGTGAGGATGAGGTGGAAATACATGCAATGCCCTTTCACATGGGTTGTTGCAGACGATAAAATCAGAGCATGGTCTCAATCTTTCGGTCCTCCAGCATCCGGCATATCACTCACCCCCTCTCGCGGAACACAAAGATAGAAGCTTGATTTGGCGATGTGCCCCAAAAAAATGATGGTACATGGTAATCCGGAGATTCTTCGCAATCTATAAACCCTGCCTATGAATAATTCTCTATCATGCCAACGGGCTCATTCTTTTCTCCGGAAGTTGAAACACTGGATCGTAGCGATCTCGACGCTCTCATCGATGAACGTATGCGTTATACCGTTCAGTACGCTGCCGAATATTCCCCCTTCTACCGGCACTGGTTTAAAGAGAACGCTATCAATCCTGCCGATCTCCGGGAACATCAAGACCTTCTCGAACTGCCGATAATTTCCGGAAAGGCCATACGTGAACACCAGCCCCCGTTCACGCCGGATTTTGAGTTCCTGTCCACAGACTGGAACAATGTGTTCTCTATACAGGAGACAAGCGGCACGAGCGGTACGCCCAAAGGATTTTTCCTCATGTGGGATGACTGGAAACGCTATGCGGAGAAGTATGCAAGAAGTTTCGTCTCGCAGGGTTTTTCTGAGAAGGACCGGATCGTGGTCTGCGCCTCGTACGGGATGAATGTAGGGGCAAACACCATGACGATCGCTGCACAGAAAATCGGCATGGGAATCATTCCCATAGGGAAATGTACCTTTGAATCCCGTATCCTGAAAAGTTACAAACCCACCGCAATTGTGGGAAGCGTGTTCAAACTGCTCAGGCTCGCTCGACGTCTTTCTGCCGAGGGGGTAAAAACCTCTGACACAACGATAGACAAACTTGTTGCCGGGGGTGAAGGATTTGCCCCTGAGTCCCGTGTTTACCTGTCAGAAATGTGGGGAGTACCTGTCTACAATACCTATGGCTCAACAGAAGGAACAATGTGCGGAGAATGTACGCAGATTTCAGGACTGCATGTTCCAGAAGATCTCGTCCACCTTGATGTCTACGACCCTCAGATGAAGTCGTTTGTAAAAGATGGTGAGTGCGGAAGGGGTGTGCTCACCACATTGTTGCCGGTTGGCGGTAAATGCGGGATGCTGCTGATCAATTATGATACGGAGGATACTACAGTAGTCCTCTCTCGGGAGCGGTGCGGGTGCGGGAGAACCCACATGCGGATTGTCAATCCTGAACGTGAAGCAGAAACTATCTGGGCATTTGGGAATCCCTTTAACCGCACTGACATAGAAGCAGCAGTTTTCCAGCACGATAGTATGGCATATATTACCGGTGAATATGAAGGGTTTGTACATAACGGGGATGTACCAGAAGAAGTTGTGTTGCGGGTGAATCTTGAGTGCTTTGATCCGGCACGTTGTGATCGCAAACTCGTAGAAGATCGGTTCGTTTCCCGGTTCCTCAAATACAAATCACTGATTGCGGAGCACTACTACGATGGATCATTCCGGATCGAATTCAATTTTACCGGACTTCGTGGGCTTGAATTCTATACAATGAAAGGTCGTCCGAAACGTTTGGTTGACCAGCGGGTGCACTGATTTGGAGGGAATTTTATGATACGATACAAGGGGCAATTACATGATAAAGAAAAAGCGTTGACAGGACTTGAAATCGTCATACTGCTGGTTGTTGCGGTATTGATTATCGGATATCTCGGGTACGGGGAGTTATCTCATGGCAAAACACCCCCCTTGGGTGCGCAGCAAAAACAAAAACAGGGTATTATTACTAATACCGTGGTGGCTACGAGCAATCTGATCACCGATCCCGGTGGCATAACGGGGTATCCTGCGGTTGATGGGACAATAAACGGTGTTCCGGTCCGGTTTAAAACACAAAACCCGGCAATGGTGGGTGCGTATGTACTTACGATCCAGCCGTTCATGATGACAACCGGGTATATCGATATGGGTCATGCATCGGTGCTCTGGGTGTGTGGGACTGATCAGGAAAAACTCTCACATGTGCAGACCCCCGTATTGATCTGCCCGAACTGGACGATCACGAATAAGGGAAATTTTGTACCGAATAAAGTTGCAGACCAGGATCTGTTCCTTGAAGATACCGAACAGTTCACGCTCCTTGTCTGTCCTGCGGGTCATGCAGCTCCTTACCAGCAGTTCACGCTGACCATCGCGCCGGAGAATGGGGAGATACTTCCCCTGACCCGCACGGTCCCGTTCATCATTACACCCTATGCGAACATTGGGTAACGGTGCTGGTGTTCATTGATGATGTTTGTGCAGGAGCAATGAAAAAATCCGGGCTGAAATGTCTGGCAGGGACAATGAACGAAATCAGAAAACGTGAGGGGTTCTGTGCATTCATAAGATGCACACAACACGCGGATGGTTTTTTTTAATACCTCTCATGGTCTTTTCAATAGTCCCCGCGGAATATGCCCGTCATAAATCTTAAGTAACCCTGCGGCACCCTGCCGTCAGGTACCCCCGGTATCCTCCTCGGACTGCGCTTCTGCATCCATTATTTGTTACCCCGAAGATCTGGAATTTGCCAGATTTAGCCTTGAATTGGCCAAAACCAACGGTTTTATGGGGTTATTTAAACGGGGTGAATAGTGCGCCTCAAAGCCAAAAATACGCGCAAATATGTGGCAAAAATCCAGACTTCGACGGGCTCCGACGGAAACCTTTTATATTATCAGGCGGCACCTTTCATTATCAAAACCCAATTGTGGTTTTGAGGTGTTTAAATGGGAACCAAAATTGGAAAGGAAAAAATCAATCGCGAAAAGGGTTACCTGTACTTCATCGGTAAGGATGGGTACGTCTGGGCAGCTCCGATGAAGCACAACAAGACCGGCAAGAAGAAGAAAGTCGGTACTGAAAAGATCGCTAAAGAAAAAGGCCACATGTATTACATTGGTAAAGACGGCTTTGTAGCAAAAGCCAAGATGAAGAACGCATAATCTTCATCAATATTTTTTGCACGCGGTCACCTGCTATCCGGAGTAATCCGGATGGCGGAACTGCACACTTTTTTCCCGGACGGGGGAGTTTCTCGCTATCAATGCATAATCCGCTAAGTTTTTCCCAGTAGTGGAATCAAAAAGCCAATCTCCGTACGATCTTGCAGACTTTGTTATTGAAAAACTTGATGTGCAGTGCGGTGGAGAGAAATAGTATTGTGAACCGTGCCCAGCCACACACCCCTCTGGTCCTGTCGGCATTTCATGAGTGGACGCATGGTCTTGATACCCGAAAGAGTATGTGTTCGATCTTCTCACACATACGCGATATCCCGTACTCGCTTGTCGTTCCGGTAAACGATTCATACACCCCGCAGGAACAGATTCTCGTGGCGGGTAAAGGATCCTGTGGCGCTAAGCATTACCTGCTCGCAGAGATGTTCCGGAAACTGAACCTCTCGGTAGTATATGCAACATTTCCGTTTCTCTGGAACGATCCGGATCTCCATTATTCCCCGCAGCTCCGGAAACTTGCCTCAACGCTTCCGGTTGCCCACCATCTCGCCTGCCGTGTCCAGATTGGATGCAGCTGGATTCTGGTGGATGCAACGTGGGATCTGCCCCTTGCAAAGGTCGGGTTTCCAGTCAACGGGAACTGGGACGGGTACTCAGATACGAAATGTGCAGTGAAATCGCTTAAGTCTCCTGTGAGGACTGCGTTCTGTCGCACGGTCACAAACGAGCCGTGCCGCGGGAAGGATGAGACTATACTTAAGTCCGTTGATGGTGAGAAGAATCACTGGCAAGAAGAAGACCGGGCCCGGTATTACTCTGAAAAGATTTCCCTGCGCACCTCTGATGAGGTAGAGCGTTCACGATTGTTCAGCAGGGAGTTCAGCAGCTGGTTAGAGACGGTACGAACGACAATGTGATCATCAGGATCCCATATCTCCTGTTTTAGTCAACTCAACAAATAATTTATTGGTCGTGATCCCTCCGGGCCGGAAATCGCATCGACTGCACCACATCGCTTGTGCAACGCACAGTCAATATATTGGGGGCACATACCCCTCTATATTGACCCCTTCATTTCCAGTGGAAATTGAAAGATTTGAAACTTAATTTTTGCATTCAATCTGTTACAAGAGAGATGTATCCGTTGTTGGAAAATTTTAAAAAAACAGTGGGCCCGTCGTGATTCGAACACGAGATCTTCGCCGTGTGAAGGCGACGTCATAGCCAACTAGACCACGAGCCCGATGCATCGACCGGGAATTGAACCCGGGCTATAAGCTTGGAAGGCTTAAGTCATACCACTAGACCATCGATGCACTGTGCTCTACAATTTTGGTGGGGAGTTGTATTTATAATTGTCACTGTGGTTCTTGCTTGTGCAGGTCCCTGCCCGTATCCATCAGGATAATATGTGGGCACAAACTTGTTTGACTTGTCGTCTGCACAAAAAAATATAATGTCGAACTTTTCAGAGGTTATCGAACGTAAAAAAAGCAAATGGTGGTTGTGTAAAATTGAGCGCCGGTGATTGCAAAGTTGCAAAGTTGATGATGGAAGTCTGAACAAAATTGGATTACTGAATTTTTGTTTGAAAAGATTTTGATTGGTATGGTATTACTGCTGCACCGATTGCAAGTAACGGTCCAATTACAAGTCCTGCCCAGAATATCAGTCCGAGTATGGCTATCAGCGCAAGGGAGGCCCGTTCCTTCATTGTCCTCTTTGATGATGTTCGTCCCATGCGCAGTGCCCATATACCCAGTGCAATGGGAATGATGGCAAAGATAAGAGTGAGAACAATAGAAGAAGAAGGGCCCGTAACTGCGATCGCCCGCACCAACTGCACCAGCGTGATCGCCGCACCTCCAATATAGCATAAGCCGGCAATAGTTGCAAGCCAGCAGGAACAGGTGAGGTGCGAACCCTTGCGCTTCTCGCGCCGTGAGATCATAACAAACCCAAGAACCACCACAGCAAGAAATGGCGTGAGAATCGTTATGATCGATTGCCTCTCCCAGAGATGTGTGGATATCACATTGAGAGGAACGAATATCCATTCTGACGGAGTGAACTCTTCAGCGTATCCTGTTGCAATGCTGTAACGGGTATCATCTGCCGGGCTGAAGACTGCCAGATAATAAAGTCCCGGTCCAGTGATCTCCTTTGAATAGGATGCAACCTCAAAAACCGCAGCCGGAGTGAATGGCTCGTACTCTGCTTTATGAGGGGGTTGCCCCTTTATGATCTCAGCTGAGTATCCTTGCGGGACGCTGACAGTTTTGGGGAATCCTTCAGAGTATGAGGTAACTCCGGGGCTCATTACTATCATATCCGGAATTGGTGTATTGTAACTAGGAACCATAAGCGAGACAACAAGGCGATCGCCTGGGTTCATTTGAAGCTGGTACCAGGCAACATCCCCCGCTTTGTGCAGATCGCCATAGACCACGAAGGACCTGGTTGGTTTTTCCACAAGAAGCGCAGTAATGATATCATAATTGCCGTCAATACTGACCGGCACATGGGCATTCACTGGAAAAGCAAAGCACAGGATTAGCACGAGCAATATGGCAAGCTGCCATCGCAGATTCATTACATCAGCATCGTCTGTGAGATTATATTAGTTCTTGCAGACTTCAAGCGGTTGATGAAAAGGGAGAGAGAGCTATGGGTAGGAAATGTTCTCTTATAATAATTTGGGTCTTAAAATCAGAGATACTCATCGCGCCTGCGCAGAATGGGGGTATCCTTCATAGCGTGTTTGATTTCCATTGCGCGATCAAAATAAAATTTGGACTCTTTGTCTTTTCCCATCTCCTTGTGGCAAATTCCCAGGTGGTCCCAGGCCTCTGCATTATTGGGCAGGATGTTTACTACCATCCTTAATGTCTGGATCGCAGAGTCAAGATATTTGTTGTCCATATTGAGCAAGCCAATTAATTCGAGTGTCTCTCCGAGGTTGAATAGAAACTCTGGGTTGTCCGGTACAAGATCAACTGCCCGCAGGTGTGATTTGAGCGCTGATGTATAATCTCCCGTTTCACGGTAACAGATGCCGCGGTCGTTCCAGGCGTACGGGAGTTTTTCATCGATTGAGAGTGCCTGGTCAAAGGCTGCAATTGCTGCAGTAAATTTCTTTTCCCGCACATACAGGCGGACTCCCTCTTTATAGTGTGTCAGGGCCCGGCCCAGCATCTTTTTGAGAGATCCACCTCCCGGTGGCGGGATAACGGTCTCATCGTCCCGAGTCTGTACGGGTTCATCGACCGGTGAAGCCCGAATGGTGACATCCTCAAACGTTGCAGTGACATCGCGCACTGAGCTGATAGCCGCAATGAACTCTCCGCGACCGTCATATACGGGTTTTGCCTTTGCCCAGATGGTCCAGCTGCCCCCATTTTTTTTCTGTCCCCGTGTCACTGCAATGACCATACCTTTTGTAACCCGGCTGACCAGCATGTACTCCAACCGCTTGATCTCATCATCCGGTTCAAAGAGCAGATCCACCAGCATCTTTTTCCGGACTCCAAAGAACGGTTCTGAGTACGCAAGATCCCCCTTGCCCATGATGAAACTTGCAGGAACACCGGTGAGTTGCTCCATAGAATCGTTCCATGCCATCACTTTTCCATCACGATCGATGGCAAAGCTGGGATCTGATGAAAAGTTGATAATATCAGATATGATCCGCTGGGTTGTTCCCATTGATCGCCCGATATAATTCTGCTCAATGGTCTGCTTAACGATAGTGACCAGTTCGCGGAACTGCATCCGCGGCGAATCTCCTTTTTTTAAGAAAAAGTTTGCACCATTGTTTAGTGCATCTATCGCTGCCTGCTCATGTCCAACAGCTGTAAAGATGATGATTGGTGTTGCATTGCCCTTCGAGCGAAGAATTTTTAAAAACTCAATGCCGTTGATATCAGGCATCGCGTAATCAACAATGATAGCATCGAACGTTTTTCCCTGCAGGATATTGAGGGCCTCTTGCGCAGACAGTACAGTCTGAACGGTCATCTCATTCGACTGTTCGGAGACGAGTTTGATAATTTCCAGCAGGCTGGATTCGTCATCTATGAGAAGCACTGATAGCAATGGAATATCCTCTCCTCATGATCAAAATAAGCCCCTGATGATATAAATTGAACCGTTCACTTGTAGTGCTGTGAAACAACCGTAGCAAAAAACTCAGTTCATCGAACGGAACAGGAATACCGTATGGGAAAAATGAGATGGTTTTAATATCCCCGCATCTCGGATTCGACTTTTTCGAGATTGGCTATCCGCTTTTCGAGTGGCGGGTGCGTGGATAAGAGTTCCATGAAGGATTTGCCAGAGATTGCAGGGATGATAAAAAATGCATTTGCACTCTCGATCTTTGCCTTGAATTCCGGTGGAACCGCGTCCATCCGTCCGCTGATCTTGCTGAGCGCAGAGATGAGTGCCCGGGGATTTTTCGTGATGAGCGCACTGCCGCGATCTGCTGCAAACTCGCGGTACCTTGAAAGAGCGAGAATGAGCAGCGTACTTACAGCATACACAACGATCGAGACTACCCAGATGATGATCCAACTGCCCCCTTCGCGATCACGTCCGCCAAACATTGCGGAAAAGAAGAAGCTCTGCATGATCATCGAAGCGATCATAGCAATAAAACTGGCAAGGGTCATGGTAAGGATATCCCGGTTCTTTATATGTGCAAGTTCGTGGGCAAGTACTGCTTCCAGTTCATCCCGCGTGAGCAGTCGCATGATCGAATCTGTGCAGGCAACCACTGCGTGCTTCGGGCTCCTGCCGGTTGCAAATGCGTTTGGCACAGGACTCTGCATGATGGCAATTCTTGGCTTTGGGAGATCAGCTTCCCTACAGAGTTTTTCTACGGTTCTGTGGAGTTCAGGATATTCATCCTCTTCTATGACACGTGCCCCGGTTGACCAGAGCACCATTTTATCAGAGAAAAAGTATTGGACTGATCCCATACCAACTGCCAGGATGACAAATAACCAGATGCTGGCACTTGGGAATATGAATATGAGGATCGCCATGAAGACAAGGTATAGAAATAATAATAGCAGGCCTGTCAGCCAGACCCGTGAGGTTAGACCCCAGTCACGTTTCCATTCCATAATTGGTACATTTTCGATGGTGGCGCTCTTATAGTATTCGACAGTTACAAAAATCAGGCTTTAATCTGAACCTGTTTTTGTATTCCTGATATTTGTGGAGTAGTGTAAAAGAAAGAGACCCTAAAAAAACATTGTTGCCAGACAAAACCGCCCGACAAACCAAAAATCAATAACACAAGCTTATATTTTGTAACATCTGAAAGGTACGCATGGCGGAAGTCGATCCCGAAGCGCTGGCTGATGTGGCATATGGCATCTTCGAGCACCTCTTAAACAGGAGCCTCCAGGCACAGGGTAAATATCTTTATGCGCTTGTCGAAGGAGGTATTGACTTCAAACCGGATCTTGCGGCAATTTTTTTAAAATTCTCGGAAGAATACCCGCAGCTGGCTGAGGCAATGCTCTCCCATTTTTCCAGTCTTGACACCATATACCAGCAGCTCTGCAAAGGTGAAGGTGTGGTTCCTACAAAAACTACGCAGATGTACTGGATTGTTCAGGATGCACCGGGGAGTGCACCCGAAGCAATCGAGGATGAGAAAGCAGGCAAGTGGTTGATCTTCCAGGAACCGGATCTGGTAGATGCGGTCTGGACAAAAGTGCGCAATGCAACAGTAGCGCTCGAACTGGGGATCTCGGCTAAGGTGAGCACGGCAAAACCCAACCCGGACTCGCGCGATAACCGCAAGGTAGTCTACATATATACAAAGGACTGGGCTGATGAAGAGGATGTTTTACGGGTGCGCGAGAAACTGCGCGAACTGGGTTTTGTCGACCGGATTGGTTACAAGCGCAACATCGAAACATTTGCGGGAGAATACGCAAAGAAAGGAAAACGGGTCACGTATTACACCGCATAATTTTGACCTGTAGATACACAAGGTCCGTTCATCAAACGTGCATGAAAGTCATGGTGACTTTTATACCATTTTTTAAATTTCAGTTTTCATTAAGAAAACCAAAAAAGAGAGAAAAAAATATTGAAAATTTCAATTACGCTTTTCGCTCTTTGTTCTTGGGGCGCAGGTTCTGGTAACCGCACTTGCGGCAGCTGGTTGCGCGGATTGCATTGCGGGCGTTGCAATGCATACATATCTTTACATTGAGTAACCGGGCTTCGGCTTCTGGAAATTTTGCCATTGAAATACACTCCTGTATGCCCTTATAACAAAGCTGTAAGACATATTAACCATTTGCGTTATTGGCTGCCGGATTGGATTTTTTAAGATACCAGTCGCGGAATTTTGACAGGGCAAGAGCACGGTGCGAGATAATGCTCTTCTCTTCAAGGGACATCTCTGCAAGAGTCCTCCCGTTAATGTCAACGATCGGATCGTAGCCAAACCCATTATCGCCCCGTGGAGTGGAGATGACATTACCATGTATTGTTCCGGTGAATACGTGAATACCGGCATCATCTGCAAATGCGATAGCAGTGGTGAAGTGTGCACCCCGGTTTTTTACACCGTCCATAAGTTTCAGGATACCGGCATTGCCGATCGAGTGCAGGACATATGCCGCATAGGGCCCGGGAAATCCGTTCAGGGCATCGATGGAAAAACCGGTATCGTCCACAATGAGTGGCGTATGGAGATGTTCATACGCATACTGTGCCTTGCCTCTCGCAATCTCACCGACATCATCGGAGCGGTGCTCCGGTATATCGAGCGATATGTGCGTTACATCAATTATACCTCCAAAAAAGGCAGCAACTTCCACTGCTTTGTTTGTGTTACTGGTGACCATCGTCAGTTTCATAAGTATCTTCCTCTCAGCTCGATCTCATGTTCACGATGGATGACATCAGCCGCGCCATCAAATGTTTCTGTGTATCCTGTTGTGAATGATGTCTTAAGGGCATCGGCATGGTCTGGTGCTGTGCTTTTAAGTGTCTGGAACAGCACATGAATATCCACGCCCCGCTGCTCGATCTCGCTCGTTGCCTGTGCCAGTCCGAAGTCTATTAGAACACATTTCCCATCGCCATTTCGCAGTATAAGGTTGCTTGTCGTGAGATCGCCATGCATAATCCCCGCCTTATGCAGCCTGCCAATCATCCTGCCCGCTTCCAGAACATTGGACTCAATCAGTGCATGAGTAAGAAGCGTTCCCTGCACTTCCTCCATCACAATGGTATCAGCAGTGATGTCGCTTATTATCGGTGTGGGTACACCTCCCTTTCTTGCGGTATGGATAAGGCGTGCTTCTGCTCGTGTCCGTTCAGCAATAAGCCTTCTATCCAGTGCAGGCACCCGGTAGCGTTTTGGGATACGGCGTTTCTCTGCAACACCTTTATGGAATGTGATGATTGCCTCTGCACCCCGTTTCTGTGTGCTATCACCAGGCTGAACCCGAACTGGAGCAGAGGGGGTTTCATGCTTCCAGGTCACCGCAACCTCATCTGAGCGGAATGAGGGATTGATCTGGGAAGCTTCAACGGGGATTGTGATTCCGCTTTCCAGCATCAGTTTTCCTGTATAGGCGATCATCGCGCCGTTGTCACCAAGATATTTCTGCTCAGGTACAAAGAACTCTGCACCGCGATCCTCGCACATTATCCGGATCATTTCCTGTAGGCGCCTGTTTGCCCCGACACCTCCCACAAGGAGCACCTCATTTTTCCCGGCAAGTGAGAGTGCCCGTTCTGTGACTTCCACGCACATTGCAAATGCGGTCTCCTGCAGGCTGTAGCAGACATCCGGCAGCGGTGCTTTACTATCCTTAGCAGCAGAGACCAGGCCGGAGAAGGCAAGATCCATTCCCTTTACGGTGTACGGGAGTTCGATGTACTGCCCCTGCTTTCCCTGCGTCTCAATGATTGGACCGCCGGGATGCGGAAGGTTTTTTGAACGGGCAAATTTATCGAGCGCATTACCAATCCCGATATCGAGCGTCTCTCCAAAGATCCGGTACCGCCCGTTAAGGTAACCAATCACTTGTGTATTTGCCCCGCTTGCGTACAGCACAATAGGATCGCGGCAGCCTGTAGCAAAACACCCTATCTCAATATGGGCAACACAGTGATTGACTCCAATCAGGGGGACATTAAGAGCAAGCGCAAGGGACCGGGCTGCTGTTGCCACCGTCCGCAGGCAGGGACCAAGCCCTGGCCCCTGGGAAAAAGCAATGCCGGTAATTTTATCTGGCTCAGTGAGTACTGAACCGATCAGTTCTTTCATCACCGAGGCATGATGCTGGGCTGCTTCCCTTGGGTGAATGCCTCCCGTTGCCGGGCTATAGGGTCGGGAAACCAGCGCGATAAGATCGCGATCAAAAAGAGCGGCACTGAGGTTCCAGGCCGTGCCCTCAATTCCGAGTATCTGCCCAAAAACAGGCATTGATCTATTTTCTGAATTCAGTGTATCCGCACTTACCGCAGGTAAGGCGATCCTTGTGGTCCGCCATCATGATACCGGGTCCGCAGCGAGGGCAGTATTTCTTTGCGGTGGTGACCTTTGCTCCTTCAACCTTGAAGTGTGCACCCCTCTGCGGTCCTTTGGCTTTTGCTCCTTTCTTTGGTGCTGCCATTGTTATGCCTCTTCCTTGGGCTTTGGCATACCGCGCGCGGCAAGGTGCGGTCGCTCGGTCTTGTTCCTGACCTCTTCGGTCTCGTAGATGCGGGCTGAACCGCTGATTTCAGTTTTACCGAAGCTGCTGTGCAGCGTATCAAGGGTGATCTGGTGCTCCTTCATGTTGAGCAGTGCGCAGAGTTTTCCAATGATCTGCATGCGGGAGGGCGTTGCTCCTTCGTATTTGAGGGTAAACTGAACCTCTCTTCTGGATAAAAGCTCATTTCTTTTATCATTGGTGATCTCAAAGTCCATCGATATCCTGTAATTATTGGAAACCGGTTTATTTAAACTATGACCTTTTTTGGAGAATGACAATTCTTCGTTATAAACGATACTAAAAAAAGAAAAATGCCCGCTTTGTGGTTAAAATGAGAATTTATGCATCGGAGCGTATAAAATGGTTAAGAAAATGCTGTGCAGTCTGCTGTGCTTTTCGGTTCACCGTGCGCATTACAACACCCTTATGCGGTTGACCATAGAGTACGATTGCCCCAAGAGGTGCAACGAGAATTAGCGGAATAACCGCGAGATCTTCTTCACCATCCACATTGATTGTTACCGGGGGATGGAGAACCGCATAAGTGAGCGCCTGGATCAATTCATCAGTGAGGGTGCCGGCAGGGTTTTTGACATTGATACACTCACCCCTGAGTGCCGGCATCTGGTTGCACGGGGATCTCATGGTATGCCCGTCGATCACGGCAATCGCAGGAGTGATCCCGTTCCTATGGAGATTGTGTGTGACCACATCTCCCACAGCGTATACGCAACTTTTGGAAATGAGGGGAATGATCTCCTCAATACTCTGGTGTAATTCCCCGAATGGTTCCCTGAAGAGCTTCCTGTGCTCTTTAGGAAGGGTGAGCATTAACGAACCTTCAATGCGTAGCGGCCCGGAAGTTTGATGCTCATCCGTTTTGCCACTTCGGAATTTTCCGGATCAATGATAACAAGGTAACCGGACCAGTCCTCGCTTAAGTTGTTTGTACCGCATATAACACAACTCTCACCGTCAACTACACGGTGACAGTCGCGGCAGACCTTTCCCTGCTTCTTCTTATTCGCCGGAGGCATGCTTCTTCCCCTTGCCTTTTGATTTCATCGGCGTTTCTTTTACTGCACCTTCAGGTTGGTTTGCCCTCTCTTTTTCCTTGTTCATCTCTTCTTCGAGCCAGAGTGCGGTGCCAAGTCCTGCCTGCCGCATGGTCAGACCAATCTTGCTGTCACGCGGTTCGCGCTCGTTTAAGGAGAGTGTCACAACGCGAACGCGGACGACATCGCCCACACCGATAAATCTTTTGGACTCCTGGCAGATGAGACGGGCATTCTTCTCATCGTAGTTGATATACTCGTCTGAAATCTGGCTCACGTGAAGCATTGCATCGATGGGCCCAAGACTCACGAATGCACCGAAACTTGTGGTTTCGACAACCAGCCCTTCGATGACTTCTTGTAACCCGAGCCTGAGTACCATTGCCTCAAACTTCACATCATAATAGACGCCGCCGTCGCCTGCTACGAGTTCTCCCTCTCCTACGTCCTGCACTTTTGTTACACAGATAAAGATCCCGATCTCTTTATCGATGCTACCTTCCAGCTGCTCCTGCAGAACCTCAAGGATCACTTTTTCGAGTTTTTCGCCCAGCCTCTGGGGGGGAACCCGCACCTTGTCCTCAAGCATCAATTTGTGATACATTTTTTTACCTCCTTAATATCTCCAGTTTTTTCTGATTCCTCAATGAAATTACACCAATACCCTGTGCAAACAGCGCATCTCTCACGCGCCGGTCATTTGTAACTACCAGACACTTGTTCTGGGCTGCATATTCGATTACCTGTGCATCGACCGTTCCAGCTTTCAGATCTGTATTCTGTACAATAGTGCATTTTTCAGCAAGCGTAAGTGCACAGCGTGCAGCGGCACCATTACGGCCTTTTGCCCGGGTAAGTCCGTTTAACTCCTGTAATACTCCGGGGAGTACAACCGGGTCAAATCCCCCGACGAGCATTCGAAGCTCATCGAAGAGATCGATCTGGAACTGTACCGGCATCATGAGGGCGTTTGCGTCCAGGAGGACCTTTACTCTCCCAGCACACCCATCCCGATTAACCGCCAGCGTGCTCCCACCTGCCGGCTGATAGCGATCCTCGAACCGATTTCTGCACATACGGGTCGCTTCAGCGCAATCTCAACGTGATCTTTCTTTGTATTGCTCACAACTCCTACGGTAACTGCTGTACCGACAGAGAGCATCAGTGGCTCGCTGTGCTTGAGCGGTTCGATGATAAGCTCACTTGTAGCTCCTACAACCCGCTCCATCAGGGTGACGCTGCACCGGATCTTTTCCCAGACCGGGGGAAGTTTCCCCTCATGTCCAAGCACCTGACCGGCAAGCGCATCGCTTTTGGTCAGTGCCGGGTCGAGTTTTGTGCCAACACCGAGGAGTCCTCCGGGTGTTGCTGCTTCCACATGACTGGAACCTGCATTGATGGATGTGATTGTTGTAGTGATGGGAATCCATTTGATCTTGTTTTCGACCTGCACCTGTCTCCCGGGGCGGATCTCGATCTTCTCATCTGCGCGGAGGATGCCCCGTATAAGAGACCCTCCGACGACTCCGCCTTTCACATCTTTCCAGTTGCAGCCCGGTTTATTTACATCGAATGAACGTGCGATCAGCATTAAGGGTTCTGCATCCGGATCCCGCACCGGTTCAGGAATTGTACCGTCAAGTGCCTGTACAAGCGCCCCCATATTGATCCCCTTCTGGGACGATACAGGTACAATGGGTGCATTTTCTGCAATGGTACCCTTGATAAATGCCTTGATCTCGTGGTAGTTATCGATGGCCTCTTTCTGGCTTACCACATCGATCTTGCTCTGGACAATGACGATATTTTTTATGCCGACAAGTTCCAGTGCCATTAAATGTTCTTTTGTCTGTGGCTGCGGACATTTTTCGCTTGCAGCAATCACAAGCATTGCCCCATCCATCAGAGCAGAGCCGGACAACATAGTTGCCATGAGTGTCTCGTGCCCGGGTGCATCCACAAATGATATGGAACGGAATGGTGTGCCGGTTCCACCACAGGCCGGGCATTCTGAGTTTGTGGAAAAGGCTCCCGCTCCTTCACATTTGTCGCACCGGTAAAATGTCGCGTCAGCATATCCGAGTCGGATTGAGATGCCTCGCTTCACCTCCTCGCTGTGCCGGTCTGTCCATGTACCGGTAAGCGCATTGACGAGCGTGGTTTTGCCATGGTCGACATGACCCACAACTCCTATATTGACACTGGGAACTGTTACATCATGCAAATGAAATCAAACCTCCTTACTCTATAAAAAGTTGCCAACCTGACCACCTTATTACGAATGTTTAATTATGCGCCGCATGGGATACCGTAGTACTACCAGATCCCACCAAATATCGACGCATAGCTGATCATCATATAGATCGCTTGATACATAAATACAATCCCGCAGATCAGGAAATCGTTTATGAATCTGATAAAACCAGAGATCCAAAAAAAGATTGAATCGGAAAATGTTCACTTATGGATGAGCTGCTTAACCCCCGCCCTCGCAGCTCTGGTCGATATTTTTTAGCGCTTCTGCCATTTCATTTCCCGCAGCAAACGCCATTTCCCTCTCAATGACTTTTTTTGCATCCTCAATGATGGCAACTGATGCTTTGTCAGAACCGGATGCCGTGATCAGCTGGTCAACACGGTACATGAGATTAGTACTGTCCAGTTCGGCAAATACATCCCCACGAATGTTTTCGATTCGAAGGATGGTGCCTGATGTCCCGGTCCGTGGGTACCTCACTCGCATTCCCTGGACAATCTCTTCAGGTAACATACCGAAGAATGATAACTCCCAATCTATAAAGACATTTTTCTTGTGCGCCCAATCCGTAGCTCAGGTTGTCAGTTTATTGAGTGCAGCAACAATTTCCTGGGTTGTCCTATGTGGCTCTCCCTCATGTTCCGGAAGATCAAAAGACCCTTTGAGTGCAGAGAATATCGCGGAGATCGCATCGCCATGCGAGGGTCCATATCCCCCTTCAAGAACAAGAGCGAGAGGATGATCTGTTGCATCCTGCACCATCTGTGTAAGTGTGCTGAAATCTCCGGGAAATAACAACATCCCACTTTTTGGATCATCAGTAAGTGTGTCCTGACCAGCTGAAATAATCACGACATCCGGTCTGAACTGTTCCAGTGCGGGAACAAACACCCGCTCAAAGACAAACCTGTAATCGGCAATAGTGGATCCTGATCGCAGAGGTGCATTGATGGTGTAGCCTTTTCCTTTCCCCATACCGATCTCATCTACCCAGCCGGTGTGGGGAAATGTGTTTCCCTGGTGGATTGAACAATAGAGCACCCGGTTATCTGTGTAAAAGATCTTCTGAGTTCCGTTTCCGTGGTGAAGATCCCAGTCAATAATTGCAACCCGGTCTACCCGATCAAGTGCCTCTGCAGCTGCAATCGCAGCATTATTAAAAAGACAGAATCCCATTGCCCTGTCCGGTTCTGCATGGTGTCCCGGCGGGCGGACCAGAGCAAAACTATGTTCGCCATCGATTGAACGGTGCACTGCATCAATTGCAGCACCGGCCGCAAAGGAGGCAACTTCGAATGACTCGCCGTTGACATAGGTGCTCTGGTCAATAAAATGTTGTCCCCCATGTGAGGAAAACTCGCGTATCATGTGGACGTGTGAACGGGTGTGGACGCGGAGCAGATCTTCTTCTTGTGCAATTCCCGGTTCAATGATTGGTACTCCATCAGGTATACCAGAACATGCTGCATAGAGGCGGGAGTTGCTCTCGTCATGGTTTTCAAAATCATGACGGGAAAAAATACCCCCGGTAATTGCTGAACACTTTACCATAATTGCTGATCGTTAATTTACTTCCAATCTTTTAAAAATGGTTGGCTTTTTTAAATTGAGAAAAAGAATTAAGAAATCACTGGATAAGTGTTCCCTGCATTACCGCAGATTCCGGTACATCGTATTGCTTCCCGCTGCTGATGACCTTGTATTTTCCGGTAGTCCTGACATCATAAGGATTGCCTGAAGTGGAGTAGGGGACAATAAACTCACCGTTGATACTCTCCTGTCGGTAGATATACTCTCTTCCAGTGTTAGAGATCACAGGGACTTCGATAATTCCGTCTCCTTTTATGTGCGCTCCTTTGACGTATTCAAAGACTTTCACATACTTTACATCAGGTGTCTTTGCATTGAAGACATTGGTGGGGGACTCATGGATGAGCCGGTAGTGACGCAGTGCCGGCACGGTTTCGATTGGGAGTGTGATTGCAGGGCTAAGTGCGACTGCATGATATCCGGCCGGTGCTTTGAGATTATATGCATCAACGCGACGTTTTGCTTCAGAGGCGTTCATTGCTTCTGCTCCAGTGATTACAGGCATCGTGACCCGGGTAATTTCCGGATCAGCATACTCAATGTAGTAAACATTAGAAGCAAGGGTCATTGAACCATCAAAGTTATGGAGCCGGGATACTGTTGTAAGATAATAGGCCTGCTTGTTCATCAGGACGGGGTCATAACTACTGGGATTGTTCTGTGAGGGAGCAAGCAGTGTCATCTGGTAAGGAGCAGTGGCAAGTGAGCTGTTATACCATGTTGACATTGCCCAGAACTTCCCCGTGTCCATCTCGATATCGGTGATTACGTACCGGGTGCCAAGATGATCGAGCATAACATTTGCTTTTTCCTCAGAGATGGACATGAAATATGCAGCAGATCCAGGATCACCAGCAACACCCTGCTGGAACGGATTGGCGTTTGGAATCCTTTTAGAGATGTAAGTAATCATATGGCCATAGTCCCACCAGGACATGACTCCATACGACCCTTCCGGGAATTTGAAAGTCTTTTGATCGAATATGGTGTAATAATTCACTCCCGGATCTGGTGTGTTATTCCCCAACCAGTCAAGGGACTCACGCCAGTCCGGGTTCATGCTTATTGGGTTTGCTACTGCATTGGAATAACTAAATGAAACCGAAGTATAAGCAAATAATATACCCAAAATAACGATGATAAAAATCAATCCCACCATCAGGTAATTGGTTCGTGGATGGCCCGCACTCTTTTTAATTGATTTTTTCGATTTTTTGCCCCGTGTAGGGGCATCATCTATTGGTTCTTCGGGACGAGTGTTTGTGGAGATACCGGATCCAAGCCGGCAGAGATCATCTTTCCCTCTTGTCCAGACAAAACTTACACAGACCGCCGAGAGCAGGGCGACATTTATGGCAAGATAATATTCATACCTGACATGCTGCCAGGTAGATAACAGCATGAGAAGCGACCAGACAAGGGCAAATACCTGTTCAGGATGTTCATCCCGCAGGTTATTATACGCCATGACTAAAATTCCCCCAACCATCAGAACGAGACCATAGTTAAAGGTCATCCATGCCATGCCCAATCCCCATCCACGGGCTTCCTGGACCGTGTTTGTTACCTCCTGCTGCCCGAAGAATGCGAAGAGATTACCAATGATCAGGTTAAAGAGAGCAGGGCTGACTACAAACAGTACCAGTGCAAAGAAGATTCCACATCCAAGAAGTGTGGCGGGATAGAAGTACCACTCTTTCCCTCTTAAGTAGCGGGCAATAACATAGAGCACAACTGTACCAATGATGAGGCTGAGATATGCGAATATGTGCCCAATCGAGTAGGTGGAAAGACCCATGCCGGAGTCTCTGAAACCAAATAAAAGGAGTCCCAGTGATGCAATGGCAAATACAACAAAGTTGATGATTACCAGATACTCGCTCATCCGCTTTTTGTGAACATCGATGACGAACTGTATTATTGTAAATATTCCTGCAATCATCGCAAAAAGGATCATTGTCGGCATCACAAAGAGACCTAGCAGGTATGCAATGCCCGCTAATGCGGAGAATACGAATGTTTTTTTGTAAGTATGAAAATTTTTCAGATCAATTATCTTCTCTTTCTCTGAAAGGAGGGCATACATGTAGAACAGGCAGAAGAGGGTGGAAAAGAGGACTTCTGCGATATGGTGATCCATATAGCCATATAACGAGCGATAAAAAAACTGTCCTGCAACTATGGCTGTAAAGCCGGATGCCAGCAGTCCGGTCTTCCAGTCCCCGCAGGTCTTTCCCACCCAGTACATGATTACAACAATTGCTGCTGCCATAATAGCTGGAATCACAAGACCCACTGCAATAATCTCCGGCCGTGTTGTTGCACCAGTGATCATACAGCCAATAGCGATAATCATGGGAAAGAGAGGACCCCAGTATATCGTCGAACCCGAGGGATACAGGGTCATTGGATCAAACCAGGCATATCCGAGATTATTGGCAAGCATCTGTTCAACCTGACGCAGTCTATAGAGCGGGTCATCGCTTCCGACCATCATCAGGATATCTGTGTTTCCCATCATGAACATAGGAATGAGACGGAGCCAGAGGGCGAAGAGTGAGAACAGGGTTACAAGGCCGATGATCAGATACGCTCGGCGGTTTTTTAAATTTAAAAGTACCATAAGGCCAACCTTTCGTGGGTATTAAATTTAAAGTTGTGATCATTAATAAATTTGGATTAATGCCTCTCATAGGATCGATTGCAAAAGAGTTTCAAACTGGTGTGCTTTTTCTTTCCAACTGTATTCTTCAAGATTAATGGAAAAAGTGACCGGGTTAGTCATCAGGTTTTTAATCTCTTTTATGTAATCTTCCTGCGTTCGGTAGACTGACAAATTTGGCCCCCCTATACGGGTAACGTCGGGAATCGGTCGCATAAGGATCGGTTTTCCACAGGCAGAATATTCAAAGAATTTATTTGGGAGTGCAATATCTCCCCACTGTGGTGGAGAGAGGGGGATGGTGCAGATATCCATGCAGGCGATGTATCCCGGGAGTTTGGCATAGGGTTTGGTCCCGGTAAAAATTACATGTTCTGAAACTTTAAGGTCCATAGCCTGTTTCTTTAGTTCAGCTTCGTAATTAGTGAACAGCGAACCTCCAACCACCAGCATTTTTGTGGATGGATGATATCGGATCAATTCCGGAAGAGCCTTAATCATCTCATCAATGGCATACCAGCGTTCAACACTCCCGCAGAACCCGATGACAAAATCATCAGCATGAAGACCGAGTTCCTTTCTTTTTTCACTCCCCTCCATTGGTTTGAAAATATCCGTATCCACGCCATTTGTGATCAAATCTGCTGAAAAACCGTGTCCTTTTAGTTTTTCCACAAGCGAAGGTGAGACGGTGGTAATTTTGTTGCTGTGAGTCAGGTTTCTTTTCGTGATTTCCCAGACACTTCTTCTGACTGCTTCCTGTACTAAACTGTTTTTAAAATACGCAGCAGCAGAGTCCGGGAACCAGTCCTTGAGATCAAATACAACTGGTACCTGGTATTTTTTTGCTGCATGTATGACTGCTGTGCCGGCAAGCACATGGGCAGCAACCACTACTTCGATCCCATTGTCCCGGATAATTTTTTTGAAGATATGGAAATGATACGGAGTATTACAAGTATAATGCAATAGTGGACTGGTAAAGGGGAATTGTGTTGCCTCTTCTACGATGAGGCGGGTAGGCCGGGTTTTTCCACGGCTGACATGAAAGTGGGCAACGTGCACCTCATGGCAACGTGCCAGTTCTTCGAATATGTAATGGTGGCGTGAAGGTATTGGATGGTGAATATAGTCCTGTGTTGATACAAGAAGAATCTTCATGAGACATCCGGGATTATATTTTATTGATGTGATTAGCGGTTTGACCGTTTTACCTTTTATCAGGTTTCATTGTCTTTGGTAATTCCCTGATCTTTGCCGGTGCGCCAATCGCCATCATGTGATCGGGTACATCACGGGTCACGATAGCACCTGCAGCAACGAGTGCGCCCTCTCCAATACACACTCCGGGTAATAAGGTAGCATTTGCCCCGATTGCTGCACCATCCATAACATGGGGTCCATCAAGTCCACCGATACGGCTTGGAGGATACCGGTCGTTTGTGAAGATTGCATTTGGTCCTATGAAAACATGATTCCCTATTCGGGTATTTGTCGGTAAGTATACCCGGCTCTGGAGGTTTACATCGTTTCCTATGGTGGTGTGACCATCAATCACTGTTGCCGTACCAATGGAAACACGATCCCCGATCCGGGTCTCTTCGCGGATCACCACGTTATGACCCGTCTGAAAAAAATTACCTGCGATCACATCGCAATAGAGGATAGTACCTGATCGAATCACAGAATTTTTTCCTATTTTAGTTCCGGTAAAACCGTTTTTCTGCATCTTGTCCCGTGAAGGAAAACCAAGGGTTACCGGTTCGAATATCTGTGCATCAGGGCCAACGGAATTGATGCCGTACTCAATCATTCAACGGTCACGCTCTTTGCAAGATTTCTGGGTTTATCAACATCCCGCCCCAATGCAACCGCTGTATGATAAGCTAGAAGCTGGAGCACCACAAGGCTTGTAAGTACCTGAACAAAGGGGGTAGTTTTGGGAATTGGGATAAAAATATCAACAATATCCAGAAGTTCACTATCCCCTTCGCCTCCAATAGCAATCACCGGGGCACCTCGTGCCTTCATCTCTTTTATGTTGGAGATCATCACGCCGTAGGTATCACCCGGTGTGCAGAGTGCAATGACCGGTGTTTCAGATGAGAGCAGGGCAAACGGGCCGTGTTTGAGTTCTCCGGCTGCATATCCTTCGGCATGGATGTACGAGATCTCCTTCATCTTCAGCGCCCCTTCAAGTGCAACTGCATAGAATGGACCGCGACCCACATAAAAAATATCTTTTGCAGATGTGCAAACAGTAACGGCATCGGCTAGATCGATCAGCAGGATCTCCTCAATTGCCTGGTGGGCATGCAGGAGCATATCATTGCACTTTGTGCCGGATATATTGTTGACGATCTGCATCAGCACAGCAAGCTGAGCGATAAATGATTTTGTTGCAGCTACGCTGATCTCAGGTCCTGCCCTCATGAATATGGTTGCATCGGCAAGCCGGCTCACACTACTTCCTAAAATATTTGTGATTGCAAGAGTTTTGCAGTTGTGTGTCTTTGCCTGTTTAAGCGCAGTGAGTGTATCGGCAGTCTCTCCTGACTGGGTGATACCAATCACAAGCCCTTCGATTGGGGGTGGATAATATTTGAACTCAGATGCGAATTCAAGCCGGACAGGAACCCTGCAGGATTCTTCAAGGAGATACTTGAAGATAAGCCCTGCGTGATATGAGGAGCCACAAGCCACAACGGTGATTGATGTGGGATGGCGGACAAACTCCGAAACGGTTTCTGGATTTACTGCACGGATGGTATTATAGAATGCCTGTGGCTGCTCGTAGATCTCTTTGAGCATATAATGCGCAAACCCGCCTTTTTTAACATCTTCAAGTGACCAGTCTATGAGTTCCAGCGGCCGTTTTACAACCGTACCCTTGTTAAATATCGTCACCTCCCCCCGGCTTATGGCGGCAACATCTCCATCTTCAAGAAACATAGCGCGTTCAGTGTGTTCGAGTATGGGTGTCATATCCGATGCAGCAAATATTTCCCCGTCACCAATGCCAATCACAAGCGGACTTGCGTTTCGTGCCACGATCATCTGTTCTTCCTTATCAGCGATAACGAGCAGGGCATAGGAACCTTCAAGTTTTGGGACAACTGTCTGGACCGCAAGTAGGAGGTCTTTTTTCGTTCCATATTCCTCTTCTATCAGGTGAACAACAACTTCAGTATCCGTGTCCGAACTAAACGTATGCCCACTGGCCTTGAGTTGTCTTTTTAATTCTGCATAATTTTCAATGATCCCATTATGGACAACGGCGATCTTTCCTGAACAGTCCAGATGGGGATGTGCGTTTACATCATTCGGGATACCATGGGTTGCCCATCGCGTGTGACCTATGCCAATCTTTCCTTTTAACCGTATAGCCGATCGGGCATTTTCAGAGATTCTTCCCTTGTGTTTATCCAATTCAAGGGACTTTCCGATCGTTGCCACTCCGAATGAATCGTATCCCCGATACTCAAGTTTTTTCAATCCTTCAACTATTAGTGGTGCTGCCTCTCTTCTGCCGACATATCCGACAATACCGCACACGTTACATCACCGCAGAGCCGTCCGGGATATTCCGGGATTTCAGACAGCCCTGTTCCTCAATTGTTACATTGTTTCCGATAATGCTGTTGTGAAAGAGGGAAAACGATCCAGCTTTTACACCATCTCCAAAGATTGCTCCGAATTCCGATCGTGTCACACAACCTTCAATCTCCAGAAGACCATTCGCCGTGCTTGCAGAGGTGTGATCCGCAAGATTACACCGCTCACCCAGCACAGTATCCTTGATCAGGGAATGTGATCCAATCATGGAATCATCCATGATTAAGGTATTTCCAATGGATGTGAATGGTTCGATAGTGACCCGCGAACCGATGCTTGTGTTGGGCAATATGCAACAGTTTGGACCTATGGTGCAATCATTTCCAATAATAACCGGCCCGGCGATGACGGTGTTGGGACCTATTGATGTACCCTTCCCGATTTTTACAGCACCCTGAATGATAGTCTGCCGGCTTACAGTCCCCTCCCTAGCGGGGGCTAGAGTGCTCAAAAGGCGACGGTTCATCTTGAGGAGATCCCATGCAAAGATTGCATCCTGCCAGTCATCAGCGGGGATTGCCCGAATATGCTCACCTTCATCGATCATTAAGGAGATTGCATCCGTGATGTCATTTCCGTGAATTTTGGAGAAGAAATCCTTTTTTAAGGAATAAATGCCGGTACTCACAATGAAGCTGGGGGCATGTTCAGGTTTTTCAATAATCTGTGATACACAACCGTCTTCCAACATCACAACCCCGAAATTTGAGGGATTGGGATGTTCTTTTACCAGCATCGCATTGGGAATATTTTTGATATGTGCAATTGACTGGGGGTCAATGTAATTATCCCCCGGCAGGACGAGAAAATCCCCAAAAATTTTGGACTCCGCACATAAAAGAGCATGTGCAGTGCCCAGTTGCTTGGTCTGAACCACCACTTCTATGGGGATATCGAGCTGGTTTAAAAAACGGGTTACCTGCTCTTTTCTGTACCCGACAACAACTACAATATCTCGTATACCATTTTTCAATAGTGCTTCAATCACATATTCGATGATTGGCCGGTTTGCTACCGGGATCATTGCTTTGGGTCGGCCCCTTGTGAGCGGGCGCACCCGTTTTCCCTCTCCTGCTGCTAAAATGACTGCCTGCATCTTCTCACCTAACGGATTGTTGCTTTATCCCCGATACATCCCTCAATTGAGGAATTTGGCGCAAACTGTGCCCCGCTCCCGATCATCGAGCCAACGTTGATGGAACAATTGATTCCAAATGAAACATCATCTCCAATGACAGCCCCAAATTTTTTCCTTCGTGTATCTTTGCCGCACACTTTGACGTTCTGATGATCATGCCGGAGGTTTGCAAGTTTGGTTCCTGCACCAAAGTTACACCCGGATCCAATCACAGAATCCCCGATATAGTTGAAATGGGGAATTTTTGTTCCATTCATAATAATTGAATTTTTGATCTCAGAGCAATGCCCGATATGGCAATCATCGCCAATACTTGAAGCCCCGCGGATATATGCGTGAGGTCCGATACGGCAATTTTTCCCTATAACACAGGGCCCTTCAATATACGTTCCCGATTTTATTACGCTTCCTTTTCCGATATCCACTGAGCCCTGAATGAATACGCCCTCTTCAACCGTGCCGGCATTTTTCGCATCAAGAGATCCCATTAAGGTAGTATTGGCATCAAGCATATCCCACGGGTGCCCTACGTCCAGCCAGTAGGACAGGTGATAGGCTTTCAGCATCTTTTCCGCAATTAACCCGGCAAGGGCATCAGTGAGTTCCAGTTCACCTCTTGGAGACGGGTGCACCTGATCGATGAGATCGAAAATCTCCTGAGTGAAAAGATATGCCCCGGCATTGATCAGGTTGGATTTGGGCTGTTTTGATTTCTCTTCAAGGGAAGTTACAAAACCCTCTCTTTCTAAAACCACACCGTAATCCCCGGGATGATCGGTTGTGCTGATACCCATACAAGGGGCCTGCTGGTTGCACAGGTTTGCGATATCACCGGTTTTCAGGATCATATCGCCGTTCATGAGAAGAAATGGTCCCGTAACAAGATCCCGGGCTGATCGAACCGCATCCGCAGTCCCATACTGGTGTCGTTGTGCAGCATAGGAAATATGGATCCCCCATTCTGACCCGTTACCAAAATATTTCCGGATCTCCCGTTCTCCATACCCGACAACAAAAACAAAATCCGCGATTCCTGCATCACGAGCTGCAAGAACCAGGTGCTCCATCATCGGGCGGTTCGCGAGCGGGAGCATCACCTTAGGGCGCTTCGCCGTGAGAGGACGCATCCGCTTCCCCTCCCCTGCGGCGAGCACGACACATTCCATACGTACAGCTCCTCTTACAACATTTAAGCAGTTTTCCCCTGTTGAATCCTGTTACGCCCCATTGAAAGCATCTCCTTTGCTTTCACAAGGGTTTTTCCTTCGGCTGTTATACGAATCTTTGGTTCAGTGCCACTTGCCCGGATCAGGTACCATCCATTCTCATCGGCAACCCGGATACCGTCCGTCGGGCTTGATGCACCAAGCGATGAAACAATCTCTCGTGCATTTTCATACACGAACGATTCCCGGAGTATCGGGTAGGTTGGCATTGCATCGAGTTCGGAAGCAACATCCCATTCTGATGCGATCTCGCAGAAGAGTGCTGCTGCGTACGGGCCATCGGGACATAGTGAAATCTTTGGGAAGATCCATGCGCCGGATGGTTCCCCCCCGAAATCCCCCCACTTCAGGAGCTCTTCAGATACATAGGAGTCCCCGACAGAAGTGCGCCTGACCTCAGCAATACCCTCGATGATCATTGAGGCATCGCTTGTTGTGACAACCTTTTTTGCATTGAGATAGCGAGTAAAGAGCATGAGCAGGTGATCCCCGTCAATATATCTTCCACGGTTATCAAATGCCATCATCCGGTCAGCATCCCCATCGTGAACAACCGCACAGGCGGATTGAGTTTTTTTAACCATTTCCCCTATGTAGCTGATATGTTCTTTAAGTGGCTCAGAGGGTCGGGCGAAATGACCGGAGGTATTGCAATTGATACAGGTGGTTTTTGCACCTGCATCTGCAAGAAGTGATGGGGTAAGTGTGCAACCCGCACCGTTACCGCAGTCAACAACAACGGAGAGATTCCGTTTGATGTCGATCATATCGAGAATTGCATTTTTATGTGGGGTGATGGCATCAAAAGTCTGTTCGGTTCCCTGGTGCTGCCAGTCTGCCCAGTGCGGTGTTTGCAGGAGTGTCTCCATCTCTGCCTGTTGTGCAAGGGTGAAGGATGAACCATCGGGATTGAACAGTTTCAGGCCATTGTATTCCTCCGGGTTATGGGAAGCAGTGATCATGCAGCCGGATTTTGCGGTACGGGTGCTGAATGCAACTGTGGGAGTGGGGACAATGCCGGCAACATGTGCGGTTCCACCATTTCCCATTATGCCGGATACAACCAGATGTGCAAGCAGGGGGCTTGTTGTGCGGGTGTCCATTCCGACAATACAATCTGAAGAGTGAGCGGCCAGTACAGACCCGACTTTTAGTGCAGTATCAACCAGCGTCTGGTCAAATTTTCTGCGTATCCCCGATGACCCAAAAAGCATGAGGAATTATTGGAATGCTGTAAACAAGAGTTTTACCGTTCCTTTTTTGTTCGATAGCGGGTCACGAATCCATCTGCGTGCAGTGCTTACACACCCGTTCCATACAGACACCAGTGTTCGAGCTGCTGGAGCCGGGCAACTCCGGCAGTTGAAGGTCCGAGACAGATAATCCTTTTAGTATCTTTGAATTCTGCTATCAGTTCTCCTACTCCTGCATCAATAATTCCTTCAGCATTGATAAGCATCAGATCCGCTTCCTTTGGATCAGTGACAATATATGTGCAAAAAGTATCTTCGATTGTCGGAATGCTGCCAATGCAGAGGATTTTCTTTCCCTGAATCACCGTGCCGAGTTCTCTCATACAATCTGCGTGTTGTGAACCCGAACAAGCATGAAGAACACGCGAGAGGCAGAAAAAACCTGTAGCCACATTGATCATTGCACAAGCTGCGCTCCTGACTGCTGCAGTGTCAAGCGGAGCTCCGAACATAAACGAAATTTTTGTCTGCGCCCGGATAGGATCGCTGGTGACAAATTCTGCACTCCTTCCCCCAAACGATGCCGTCATGCATGCACCCCGGTCAAACTGGCAGTTCACCGCATCCGGATTCACATCAAGGAGTACGCCCACCTCTTCACACCCGCTGTGTTTGAGGATCGTTTCAAGTTTGTTGACTGAGTCGATGAGAATATCCATAATTTTTCCTTTTTGTTAATTTTTTATAAGCACAACGCGGGCCGGGGACCCGTCAAGTCCTTCAAGGCGCAGGGGGAGCGCAATCATATCGTAATCTCCTTCAGGAACTGCTGACAGGTCGAGAAGTTCAATGATGATACAGCCTTTCCCGAGAAGTTCCTGGTGAACCGTGCCATCGCAGAGATAGGATTCAATGGAGGGCGAGTCAATCCCGACACAGCAAATCCCTTTACCGGTAATGAGGCGGGCCGCGTCAAACGAGAGGGAGGGATAATTCTCGATGAAATGGTTTTGTCCAGAAAATGATGTTTTAAGCAGAAGTCTGGGGGTATTGTCTGTCTTTCCTGCCAGGTGTTCTGCAGTGATGTTACTGCCCGCACCGCTCACATCCACCACCCGGCATCTTCCAATCAGGTTGATGAGGGGAATGGTATCAATCGTATCACCGGATTTAAGATAATGCACCGGAGCATCGATGTGGGTACCCGTGTGGGTACTCATGTGCAGGTCACTGATCAGGTACTTGCCCTCATCCCGCTGCCTGAATGACGGTTTCACATCCCCGGGGTATACCAGCGTTTTACCGTAGAGTGGTCGGGTTATATCAAAAATTTCCATATCATCAGTTCTCCCAGCCATGCCTGCCAATGAGGGGAACAAACCTGACGCCCCCATGGGATTCAGAGATCATTCGGTCTCCCTGTTTTTCAAGAGTTACCAGTTCCTGAATATCACGTCCCCCCACAGGGGCTACCAACCTGCCCCCATCCGCCAGCTGATCGGTAAGGGCTTTAGGGATTTCAGGGGCCGCTGCAGTGACAATGATTCCATCATAAGGGGCATTTTGCGGATACCCTTGAGTTCCATCGCCGTCAATGACCTCAACATTCTGAATCCCTGATGATGTTAAGTTATTCCGGGCAAGAGTTGCGACTGCCGGTATCCGTTCTATAGTGGTCAACCGGTGTACGAGCCGGGACAGAACAGCTGCCTGGTACCCGTATCCCGCTCCGATCTCAAGGACATTGTCGGAAGGTTTCGGACAGAGGAGTTCTGTCATCAACGCAACGATATAGGGTTGGGAAATGGTCTGTCCGTTCCCAATGGGAAGCGGGTTGTCATCGTATGCGGATTGATCATAGGGGGGAGGGATAAAAACGTGGCGGGGAATCTCCCGCATTGCTGCAAGAACGCGGGGATTGTGGATTCCACGGGCTTCGATCTGGCGTTTTACCATCATGCGCCGCTCTTCTGCTCGTGGATAGGGAGACATGTTTACCCGATTAGAACCCCGACTTCTCCGCCTCATCAATGGAGGCATCGATCTGCTTTTGTAATGCTTCGGGAAGACCCGTGATCTTCACGTCCAAAAAACCACGAATAATGGTTGCGGTTGCTTCATCCTCGTCGAGCCCCCGGGACATGAGGTATTCAATCTCGTCTTTTGCGAGTTTTCCCACTGCTGCCTCGTGAGAAAGTTCGGTGCCCACGACAGATCCCTCAATCTCCGGAATTGCATAAATCACCCCGTCTTTCAGGATCAGCCCCTTGCATTCGAGATGCCCTCGGGTGCCGGCAGTCTTGCCGTTGATATGACCACGCGAGATGATTGTGCCACCCTTGGTGATGGCACGCGTTATCAATTCCGCGCTTGCACCGACACCTTCGAGTATCGCACGGGAACCGAGATCCATCAGTGAACCCGGAGTAGCGATCACAATGCTGCTGAACCTGGCAACCGAGTTCGCACCTTTGAGCGTTGCAGTCGGGTACATCTGCACCTTTTTCACCGGTTGCATGCAGACATAGTTTGACAGGAACACTCCGTTCTCCTCAACTACTGAAGCGCTTCTGGGGTAGACTTCGATATTTTCACTCCAGTTGTGGATCATGGTAAAGCTGATCTTTGCATTCTTTTTTACATAGAATTCAGATATACCGTAATGTGCCCCGCCTTTACCCACGTGTGCCCCGCTAGTGCAGCCGGAGATGATATGAAGCTCAGCGCCTTCTTCTGCGATAATGATATTATGGACGTGCTGGATCTGATCTTTGCCGAGATACAGGCATGCCTGTATGGGAAGGATATTGCTCGAACCCTTATGGGCAATAATCACATACCCTTTAGGATTTTTTTGTGCAGCAACATATTTTGTTACATCATCTTTATCCGGAGAGACCATCTTCCAGTTGTAATCTTTAAGCCATGCATATTTTTCAAATGCATTTGAATACGAGAGGACTTCAATCCCCTCTTGTGAGCATTCTGCGTGTACAACGTCCTGATCCATCTGGAGGAAGCTGCCGCACCGGTTCTTCATATCGAGATCTATTCCTGACTGGGTGAGTCGTTCCTGGTCAACCTTTGAGAGTTCCGGTGTAGTTATGTGTGACGGCATTCTAGACACTCCTTGTATCCGCGCTGTTTAATATCTTTTAAGATTTCACGGGGATTTCCATGACACCTGATCTGCCCGTCGCACATCACATGACCTTTATCTGCATCAAGGTAATCTAGGATGTATCCAGTATGGGTAATGACAAGGCCGCTTTTTTTCCTGTTGGCGCGGTGTTTGTCTTTTTCGAGAAGCGTGCCAATCGTTGTACCGATAAGTGAAATATTTTCCAGATCTACGCCGCTCTCCGGTTCATCGAGCATGACAAAGTCAGGGTTCTGGATCATCAGCTGCAGCACTTCGCTGCGCTTTATCTCGCCCCCGGAAAATCCCTTATTGATATCGCGCTCAAGGAATTTATCCATGTGAACTGATTTTGCCAGTTCCGGAATATTTTCCTTCTTGGTCCGGGAGATGGCGGTGAGCATCTTTCCCAGTTTTAATCCAGAAATCGTGGGAGGGCGCTGGAAGAGCATGCCGATCCCGCGTTTTGCCCGTTCGTTTGAATGCATGTTCGTTACATCTTCACCATTATAAGTGATCGTACCTTTTGTCACCGTGTAGTTGGAATAACCCATCAGGGTCATGAGAAGTGTTGTCTTTCCTGACCCATTAGGACCCAGCAGAACATGTGTTTCTCCATCGTCAATATGGAGATTTATGTCGTGCAAAACTTCTTTGTCTCCGACATTGACATACAGGTTTTTGATCTGCAACATAAGTTAATCGGTAAGAATATGTCGATTGCTGCATTAAACGCTTTTCACCTTACTATCAACCGGTATGGGGGGATATCTGGTATTTCGGCATCTTTTAACCTCTCGGATGGCAATTTACACACGGGATTGTAATTTTATGAGAGTAGATAAAGTTCAGAATAAGGGCGGTAAGACAAGAGTCAGGCAGGGTTCAAAGAATGCCAATAAGAAATTTCTAACCGATGAATCACCGGAGATCAACCCGTTTGTGAACCGTATCATACGCGGGGATGCACAGGAGGTTCTTTCCCTTATTCCGAACCGTAGTATCGATCTGATCATCACATCTCCGCCATACAACTTCGGGCACACCTATGCGCAGGATCCCCACGATGACACGCATGAATGGAATAAATATTTTGACAAGCTTCTTTTGGTCTGGAAAGAATGTGAGCGCGTGCTCAAACCGGGTGGTCGTATGGCCGTAAACGTCCAGCCACTCTTTTCTGATTATGTCCCTACCCATCACATCATCTCCCAACAGCTTGCCCGGCTCGGGCTTCTCTGGAAAGCAGAGTTTCTCTGGGAGAAGAACAACTACAATGCAAAGTTCACTGCATGGGGAAGCTGGAAATCCCCATCTATGCCCTATATCAAATACACATGGGAATTCATCGAGGTCTTTGACAAGGAGACTCACAAGAAGAGCGGCAGACGTGAGGATATGGATATCACAAGCGAGGAGTTCAAGGAGTGGGTGCTCGGAAAATGGACCTTTGCTTCAGAGATACGTATGAAGGATTACGAACATCCGGCCATGTTTCCTGAAGAACTCCCACGGAGATTAATGAAACTCTTCTCGTACAAAAATGATATCGTACTCGATCCTTTCAACGGTGCAGGCACTACAAGTCTTGTAGCCTGGAAACTAGGGCGCCGTTTTATTGGAATCGATATCTCGGAGCAGTACTGCAACATGGCACTTAAACGTTTGAACTGGGCAGATGTGGTAACGGAATCATCAGCAGGGTATCCGATTCCAGCGATTCTCACAATAAATGATCTGAAAAAAGAAACATGAGCAGAAGATCTGCAGTCATCCCTCCATATTCTGTTTCAAATATTCATAAACGCCTGGCCTGTTAAACTCATGTGCGAGGATATAGTTGTGTACCTGAACCGTTTTTTCATACTGGGCAAAGAGTGCCCGGTACGTGCTCAGATGTGTATTGTAATCAGAAACCAACCCGTTGTGCACTGATACCTGTGCATTATAATTCTGGATATTGCCTGAACCCCTCATGCTCTGCATCTGTGATTCGAGTTGAGTGATTCTTTCCTGCCGCTCCTTGAGATTCAACCCAAGGCTCTTTAGCTGTTGTCCAAGTTCATTTGATTTCTGTTGAGATTGAAGATATGCATTGTTTATATAACGTGTTTCTTTACCGCTGGTATAGATCTTTGTGCCATTACCTATCGGAATAATAATCGGGTTTGATTGCAGCGTAAGACCCCCTCTAAGTGTTTCAGCGGGGACCCCGACAAAAGAGATATTTGTGGTCTCGATGTAGGTGTAACCGGTGTTTTTATAGAGATAATCGTCAGCGGCTACACCGACTGCCATATGCGCCTCTGGTCCAAACGACATCAGGGCAACCCTGTAACCTTCACGGGAAAGGAGTCCGGCCAGAAGCAGGCTTTTGTCATCACAGTCTCCCGAACCATCAACAACAGTCTCAATTGGAAATTTTGCGGGATTGTCAGTAAGTGTCTCGTACCGGAGTGACTGGACAAACGTGGTTATCAGTTCAAGGTATTCATCATCAGAAAGTCCGTTGCTGTCTTTAAGATTTTTAAATCCTCCTGCCAGAGTACGGTAAAAATCGTCCTGTGCCGGGTCATTTACCATGGAGCGGTAACTTTCTGCAACCCAGATCTCTTCGGATACGTTTCCGTAGAGGGTAACCTCTTTATCGGTATTTTTTGCACCACGGTACACAGAGTCGCTGACCGGTACCGTGATCGTAATGATCTCCTGCAAAAAAGGATACGAGTGCGTTGAGAGTATGGGTGGTAAATCAGAAGATAAAGGCACAATCTGTGGTGAAACAACAGACGCACGGGGCAGAAGAATTCCTCCAATATACGCTGCCGATACGACTACTGCAAATACAAATAAAAAACCTATGAAAAAAACTATATTTTTATTTGTCATGTGCCTGTCCTTGTTTTAGTGTATAATAAGTGCCGGGCATAAAAAATTTTTCAGGTTAGCAATGGAATCTATGATATGCGTTGGTTTTATCATCGTATTCTTCAATGTATCTTCACGGAATTTTCCTGTTCTGACCAGAATGCTCCTCATCCCGGCATTTTGAGCTCCCCCAATGTCAGTGATAATGTCGTCTCCAATCATCGCAACCTGTTCGGATTGTAAACCCATGTCACGCAGGGCAAGATCAAAGAACGCTCTTGATGGTTTCCCCATAATCGTTGCTGTCTTTCCTGATGCAAATTCAAGTGCCTGCACAAATGGCCCGGCTGAAAGGGATAGACCATCATGTGCCATCCAGTACCGGTCTTTTTCAAGTGCAATCAGTTCAGCTCCCTCCATGAGGTAGCGGAAAGCAGCATTGAGACGTTCATAGGTAATCGTCTCTCCTGCATCCCCGACAATCACGTAATCTTTCTTTGCACAGGTATCCTGCGCACAAACCTGCTCAAAATCCCGGTCAACGTCACCGGTTGTGAGAAGATAGCAATGCTGTTTGCCGGTTTTTTTCATATGAGCAACGGCTGCAATGGGCGGAGTGAAAATAAATTCCTCAGGTATGCTAAACCCCATGGCGGATAACCGGTTGGCAATGGACTTTTTACATTTCTGCGTTGTATTGGAGACAAACCGGAGGGTGTAGTCTTTTTGCATAAGAGATTCGATAGTGGCCTGCGCTCCCTCAACAGGGTGGTCACCCACGTAGAGAACCCCGTCAAGATCAATGAGAATGCCCTTTATTCCTTTCATGGTTTCCCGACCCGCATCATTGTCTCAACCAAATGCCCGGTTTAACGGCATCACACTATACCAGAAGAATTGTGTCCCCGCAATGATTAAACGTCTCATTGGGCCAGTGGACAGGAACGTTTTTTTTAACTTTCGCACTGCACGCCCGGAAATTTATATGTTCATTTCTGGATTGCTATTCTGACGATGACTGCAACACATGCACCTACCCGCATCGGGGACCTCTGGCACCAGCGCATGCAGACGCTGAAGGAATACGAAGTTGTTCGTGACGGTAACATATTCGGGGCGGGTTTTTCAAACAGTGTTGTTTTCTCATCAGAGTATGAACAGGCGCGGCAGCAGCTCGATCATCTGCTCTCCAGTTACCAGAATCGATCTTTTGAAAAAGTTTTTTCAGGAAAAGAGATCTCCAATGATTGCGGAACCTGCTTTTCGTTAACAACCACTCACCCAATTCACCCTCCCGCATTTGATCTCACTTACTACAGGAACACGATTATCCGCGATTTAACCCTTGTAAGGGGGATTGGCCGGGAAACGGAAAAACAACTCCGTGCCCGTGGTTACCAGACCCTGTATGATCTCGCCGGGCATCCTAAGTACAGATCGCATGTCCAGCCTGTCATTGACTGCACGTCTCGTGAGGATTCGTATGATATCATCGATCTGGTTGGTAAAAGGCATGCAAAATCACACCCTTTGGTGCTGGGGGCAGCAGGATTGCATGAACACGAAGATTATGTCTTTCTTGATATCGAGACAATGGGCCTGTTCTCCCGGCCGATCATTCTCTTTGGCATTGGCGTGATGAAAAACAGAGCCCTGGATGTTCATCAGTACCTGCTCAGCGATATCGATGAGGAGCAGGCAGCCCTATATGAGACGATCAGCCACTTGTCGGGCGGGCGAAAAGCACTGGTGACATTTAACGGCAAAGCGTTCGATCTTCCCTACATCAATGACCGGCTAGGCTACTATGGTATGAATATTCCTGCCATTACCCGTATACCGCATTTTGATGTCCTTCATTTCAGCCGCAGGAGGTGGAGAAACCAGTTCCCCTCTTTGCGCCTCACCGCACTCGAACGGGAAATCCTTCATATCTACCGCGAAGATGACATCCCCGGCCAGATGGTGCCGGAATTTTATGAGACATACCTGCGTACCGGCAATTGTGGTCCTCTTGTACCTATTGTTGAGCACAACCGGCAGGATATCCTCTCGCTTGCCCTGTTGTTCTTCCATCTGATGGGTGAGTCCTATGGCTGTTGAGGATGTACTCCGGCTCCTTACCACCAATCCGGTCTATCGTGATCGAGTGGTGCACACCCATATTCTCGAATCCGAAACTCCCCACTACGGCACACTTGACACATCCCTTCCCGACAGTATCACTTCATACCTTGATCAGCATGGCATCAGGCTCTACACGCACCAGTGTGATGCCATCAACCGCATCCGGGCCGGTAAAAATGTGATCCTCACAACACCTACAGCCAGCGGTAAGACACTGGCGTTTAACATTCCGGTATTTACCGCGCTGAACTCAGACCCGGATGCCCGTGCACTGTATCTATATCCGACAAAAGCGCTGTCAAATGATCAACTTGGCACCCTTGAGGAGATGGCACACTATACCGGTATTTCAGCTAAACCTGCGATCTATGACGGGGATACAACTCAGTCGCGACGAGCAGCGATACGGGATAACTCGCGGATCATCATATCAAATCCCTATGAGATTCACCATGTTTTGTCCTGGCATATGAAATGGCGTCTGTTGTTTGCAAATCTCCGGTATATTGTAATCGATGAGGCACACCGGTACCGTGGGGTATTCGGTTCGCACATCGCGATGCTGATTCGAAGGTTGTCACGGCTTTGCCTTCATTACGGTTCACGTCCGCAGTTCATCCTGTCCACTGCAACTCTGGCAAACCCGGTGGAATTTTCCTGTCGATTGACCGGTCATCAATTCGAGCTTGTTGACGGTAATGGATCACCTCATGGCAGGAAACACTTCGTCCTCTACAACCCGTTCTATGATGGCGTAGGAGAACGTTCCGCTCACGAGGAAACAAAAGATCTTCTGGTATCCTGCGTGAAAAATGATCTTCAGACCCTGTGTTTCACCGGCTCACGGAAGATGGCAGAACTCGTTACTCTCTGGGCGCGGGAGGATGCACGGCGTTCGAGTGCACAGCTCGCAGATGCGATCTGCGCGTACCGGGCCGGCTATCTTCCTGAAGACAGGCGTGCAATCGAGGCACATCTCAAGGATGGGGCAATGAAGGGCGTTGTATCAACAAATGCGCTCGAGCTTGGCATCGATATCGGATCGCTCGATGCCGTGATTATTTCCGGTTACCCGGGTACCATGATGTCCACCTGGCAGCAGGCCGGCAGGGCCGGGAGGAAGGGGGATGTATCCCTTGCCCTCCTCGTTGCGCAGGCAAATCCGCTCGACCAGTACTTCATGAACCATCCGGAACAGTTCTTTTCGCGTTCAAACGAGCACGCAATTGTTGATACGGAAAATCCCTATATCCTATCCGGGCACCTGCTCTGCGCTGCGGCTGAGCTTCCCCTGCGAGAAGACAAAGACCGTGTTTTTTTCGGGGATTCATTCCCGCAATTGCTTCCGGAACTTGCATCCACCGATCTTGTCAGGAAGACTGCCCGTGGCTGGGTGTACTCCGGGCGGGGCAGGGCAGCTGAACTGGTAAGTCTTGGGGGCATACCTGGTGAAACATTCCGGATCATGTGTCACGGCAAAATGCTGGAAACCATGGACCGTGCGCAGGCATACCGGGAAGCACACAATGGTGCGATTCTTCTCCACCAGGGGGAGATGTTCCTTGTCAAAGAGATGGATCTGGAAACCCATACGGTGCGCGTTACTGAGGCCGATGTGGATTATTATACACAGCCATTAAAGGAGGTGAACTTAACGGTCATCGAGATGATCGAAACCCGCGAAGTGAATGGCGTGAAATGTGCCTTTGGGGTGGTGGAAGTAACCGAACAATATACTGGTTACAAGATCAAACGCGGCGATACCATCCTCGGTATTGAGCCCCTCACTCTCCCGCCGCTCACCTTCAGGACAAAAGCATTCTGGCTCATCCCCTCTTCCGATACGGAACAGAATGTTTTAAAAAGGGATCTGGATTTCGCTGGCGGACTGCATGGTGCAGAGCATGCCCTCATTTCCCTCATGCCCCTGCATGTGATGTGCGATCGCTGGGACATTGGCGGGTTATCATCAGCCGCATACGGTGAAAACAGAGAGCCTGTAATATTTGTGTACGATGGATATGAAGGGGGTATCGGGCTTGCTGAGAAAGCCTACGAGATCCTGAACGATCTGTTTGCCACTGCCCATGCGTTAGTGCGGGACTGCCGGTGCGATGAGGGATGCCCATCCTGCATTTACTCACCCAAATGCGGTAATGATAATCAGCCGCTAGATAAGATCGCGACAGTTTTGATCCTCAACGATCTTTGTAAAGAACCGGAAAAAAGTGACTCTGCCGGATACGTTGACGCTGGTGGGGCAGTTCTCTCATAGCGATAGTACGAAAGTCCATGATAATGAGGTGAAGGGATTTCGAGTTCCCACTCACACGGGGTCCTCATACAGGATCTGATAAAAATACAGGATCTGATAAAAATACAGGATCGGATAAAAAAAAGAATTTATTCCGTGATTGTAGAACGAACGGAAAGAAACACCGGCCCCCGCACATCCACTTTCTTGTTATTGTCTGTCACGGCTCGCATCGCAAACTCCTCTATCTTCAAGTTGATATCACTGGGGAGTTTTCCCATCTTCACCTGCACAGTGGTAGACTTCCCGCATCGGGCTGCTTCTTCAATCCGGGCTGCAGCGAGTGCTGCAACTGCACTCAGGTAGCTGATGCCGGTTGCCACTCCCTCTGTCCGCACCTGTTTCCACTTCTCAACATCCGGCACTCCCAGAATTGATCCCTCGTGGACGAATATTTCATTGGCACAGGCAGGACCACATAGTTTTGCATTGGATTCCGGCTCTTCCACAGCCACTTTTATCGCCACTCCCCCAAGAGTGCCTTCCCATGCATCAAACGAGCATGGCCCGGCTGCAGATCCATTTGCGGTAGCGACACGTAAGATCGCTGCTGCAAGCTGTTTTCCTTCCGGGGACACCGGCTCTTCCCGCACATGAACTGCACGGGCGATCTCCCTGTCCGTGATCGTTTTTGGGAAGAACTGGGGGAAACAGAGTTGCCGGACATCGTTGGAATTATACGCGATCATCGCAAGCCGCTCAACACCCAAGCCGAGATTCATAACCGGTACCCCGATGCCGTACTCAGCAAGTGCAGATGGGGAGTACATACCGAATGTTGCCACTTCGACCCATCCGTGCACCGGGTGGCGGGCGTATACTTCGGTCTGGGAATCCGGCATATAATACTTGGACCGTTTCTCGTCAGGCTGGAACCGGAAATCTGTGTACCCGAAAGCGGAGAGGAGCGCCTCACTCACTGCTTTACCGTCTTCTATGGTGACATCTTCTCCGGCAATGATACACGATGCCGAGTGGTAGGTCATGAGCCGTGTCGGTCCTTCGGCCTGCTCGCGCCGGAAACACCGGTCAACCGAGAACATACGGATTGGAAGCGCTGTTTTCTCCCAGATGGCACCGAGCGTCATGAACCAGCCGCTCGTCATGTGACTGCGCAGCGTGGAACGCGAGGATTCCGGGACAAGCGCCCGGAACTCCGGAAAGACTGCGTCAAGGATGTGCACAACCAGTGCATCATCCACACCCAACACCTTGGAGAGTTCGAAGGTCAGTTCATCCCCGTCAATCTCCGATTTTTTGTATGCATGAAGTGTCTCCCGCAAGTGCTCCTCGGTCTCTGTCGTCATGGGCTGGTAATGCTCATGGTGATGGGCTTGTGCAACCGGAACCGCATCGTGGTGGACGAGCGGGCTCCGGTGACTCATCAGGATTTCGTTGATCTCATCGAGCTGTTTTCGTGCAATCCCTACGTTCGGACGAGGGAGACCCCCGAGATAGAAGACACGGTCAAGCACAGCCATTGCTTCAGGGCCGAACTGGCGGTAGATGTCCTGTTCCTCGATGATGACCGGGTTCTCCGCCTCATCGAATCCCAGTGAAAGGTAGGTCTCGCGAAGCCGGTTTATCGTTGCAAAGATCGGGTGTGCCTGAGCCCGTTTGAACGAGAGACACGGATAGGTTGCCGCATGTCCCGGGGGTGTTACAACAGACGGGCCTTCGTGCCATGCATCTTCAAAATTCTCATGCGACTTTCGTTTCCATTCTTCAGGATTGAACCTCATGTTTTACGCTCCAGGCAGACCACTCTGCTCAGTATATTCTCATCTTTGAGCCGGTAATCGCACGATGCTGCGATCTTCTCTGCAAACGATCGCACATGCACATGCTCCGGCATACTCTCTCTAGCCAACCGGTTTCTACTGTATCCCAGATACATATATCCCTTCACTTCCACAAATGACGCCCCCGAATCCTGCAGGATTGCAGCATATTTTTCCGGTGCGAAATCGTTGAGACCCTTAACAAGGGTGATCCGCACTGCGGACCGTCGTGTTCCCAGCAGGGCAAGGCTCTCGTTCACTCGTTCCCAGTAATCCTCCTGCGGACGACATATCTTCATGTAGGTCTCCCGATCCGGTGCATCAAGCGAGACATACATCTGGTACGAGTGGCATTGCCGAAGCATGTCAGGATTGGTACCGTTACTCACGAGAAATGTGGTGTAGCCCTTATCGTTGAAGAGATCGATTAGCGCAGGGAGCTGACTGTAGAGCGTAGGCTCTCCGGAGAGCGAGATAGCGACATGCTTTGGATCCAGCGCTTCCTGCCACCGTTCAGGAGTGACTGTATTGTAAAGAACCGCATTATACCCGGCAAGAGCCTTTTTCTGGAACTTGTGTACCCCGGCAATAATCGTTTCAGGAGAGCATTCCTCCACATCCGGCACTTCATGTTCAAACGATCGCCAGCAGAAGAGACAGCGCTGGTTGCAGCGCAGGGTAGGAGTCATCTGGATGCAGCGGTGGCTGTCAATCCCGTAGAACTGGTGCTTGTAGCACATGTCGCCGCCCATGAGCGCCCGTTTGCACCACATGCAGGGCTTAAGAGCGGCACCCGAAGTCTTTGAAAAAAACTGGTATCCCTGCTTCCGCAGGGCATCACATGGTGCGGATGGCATCGATCCCAAGCGTCTCTAACGATTCTTTGAGCGTGTTCTGCGCTGCTTTCACAAGTGTAAGCCGGCGATTGCGAACCTTTCCCTCGCTTTTCAGTACCGGATCGAAATGGTAGAACGAGTTGAAGGTGTCTGCCAGTTCGCGGGAGTACGTGGCAAGGATATGTGGGCGGAGCTCCGCGATCACCCGCTCGATGACCATGGGCAGCTTTGCGATCTGTTTGGCAAGGGCGATCTCTGCCGGGGTTTCGAGATCGTAGCATTCCTCAAACGGCCCTGCTTTGTCTAAAATACTACAGGCACGGGCATGGGAGTACTGGATGTACGGGCCGCTCTGGCGTTCGAAATCCAGTGCTTCCTTCCAGTCAAAGACCGTGCTTTTTTCGGGAGACACTTTTACGATATCATACCGTACAGCTGCAAGACCCACCGACCGGGCAATTGATCTGCGGGCCGGTTCATCGAGTTCCGGTCTCCGAGCGGTCACTTCATCGAATGCCCGCTTGTTGATCTCGGTGATCAGGTCGTCGGCCGAAACGAATTTGCCCGCCCTCGTACTCATCGCCCCTTCAGGCAGGGATACGAACTCGAAGTGGACAATCTCCGGTACCTTATCTCCAAGAAGTTTCAGGGTGCACTGGAGTTGTGCGCCAATCAGCTTGTGGTCAGCTCCGAGCACATCAATCATCCGGTCAAAGTTTGCCCCTTTCCATGCATGGAACGCAAGGTCACGGGCTGCATAGACTGAAGTGCCGTCACTGCGCCGGATCACATACTTGTTCTCGAACCCGAACTCTGACAAATCAAGGGCCAGGGTCTCTTCCTGTCTTGCCTGCGGGAGTTTTTTGATCCTGTTGATGATCCGCTCGGTGTAGCCATTCCGGATGAAATCGCTCTCCCAGACAAACCGGTCGTGCGATACATTGAGGTTCTTCATAGTGACCTCAAATCCTTCAAGGCAGCGTGTGACCTCGTTCCTGAACTTCTTGACCGTCGCTGTATCACCCTTCTCCACCAGTTGCATCAGTTCATTGACCTGCTGGGTGATCTCCGGATCTTCCTCGATCTTACGGTTTGCGGCTATGTAGATGCGGGCGATATGGGCATCCTCTTTCTCGCCCTTTTCCTGAGTATTGTCGAGGTGAATAAAACCCCAGACCACAATGGCGATCTGCCGGCCCATGTCATTGACATAGTACTGCACTTCGAGCCGGTAACCAGCCTTTCGGAATGCCCGGGCAAGGGTGTCTCCGATGATCGAGTTCCTGATATGTCCTACATGGAGGGGGCCGTTTGGGTTGGCGCTCGTGTGTTCGAGCACCACGCGGGTTGTTTTTTTCTCAAGCGAACCGTATCCCGGTTTCACTGCTGCTTTTATGGTATCGCTGACGTATTCCTTACCGAAAATGAAATTGATATAGGGGCCTTTTGCTTCAACTTGGATTCCCGCGAGATCAGGATGTTTCAAAAGTTCAGCCACAAGATCCTGTGCGATTTTGACCGGTGCCTGTTTCTTCTGTTTTGCAAGTGCGAATGCGACAGTAGTGGCAAGATCGGCGTGCTCGCCACCTTCGGCCAGCTGCACATCATCCATGCCGGTGCTCTCCTTAAGCACGCGTTCTAAAAATTTTCGTTTCTCAAGGAGCATCAGCACCCCGTCCTGTAGCGAAGTATTGCGGCAATCCCTCCGAATGCAGAGAAGAGGATCGACCCCTCTTCAAAATCATCGGATATGAGCTCGACTTTGGCACTGCTCTGTTCAGCGAGTTTGGTTAGTTCATCGACGATATCTATCTCCTCTTCGAGGATGATCGGTGCGGTACATTTCGGACATGAACCAAGGGGGATGTCCCGGACCGTTTTTCCTGCATCGATGTGAACGGTCTTCTCATCGGTGAAATCACAGTTCTGGCATTTTATCCGGAGCCGGGATTTTCTGAGGTTTGCTGAGAGAAGCAGGATATCGACAGCGCCCAGTTCAAGATTTTTCCTGATGCTCTCTTCTCCATAGGCAGCTATGCTGGCATCCTTGACAAGTTCTCTTAAGAATCGGTCCATGAATGCTTTTTCTTTGATAACGCCCATGCCTTTGAGCGCGTCCTTTGCTGCATCCACCAGTTCGGAGAGTCCGTCTTCGTTGGTATAGGCTACATCATAGATTCCGATGATCCGTTTCTGGACTTCGTGGTGGAGAAAGCTACCGGCTTCAAACTCCTCTTTTGTCGGGCTGGGGCCCCCGATCAGCACACCCTTGAAGCGCTCGAAAAAATCCTTCTCTGCAAGGAATATCGCACTGGCTCGCTCCCCTATTCTGGAATAGAACTCGGCGATCGCAATCTCCCTGAGACGTCCGAACCGGGCAGCGGACTGGCCACCTTTGCGGGTTTTTCCCGGAACTGTTGAAGTTGTTCCGCCAACAGGTTCGATCCGGTTGCCGCGTAAAAAGCCCCAGTACGCTTCCCTGCGATCAAGAACGAGAAGCCCGTAGATGGACTTTTCTTCGAGCATCTGCTTGAGCGGCTCGAGTTCGAAGTTCGAGCTGCAGCGGTACATGTAGAGGTTGAGAGGTTCAGGGGGCTCTACGATCGTGCACTGGAGATCAGTGCGATCACCATAGGTTTTGACCGTACCGCAGAAGACTGCGAGTCCATGCAGTGGCGGGCGCTTGTAGTATTTGAGCCGTGAGAGAATGGAGGAGATGGCACTCTGGACATTGGTTTTGGTCTGCTTGCTCTTGATGTTTGCGCACTGGCCAAACTCGTCTTTCAGCTGATTGGTAACATCGTAGATCTGCTTGTCAGGGGGAATGTAGATCGTGATAAGTTCTGTGCCGTCTCCCTGTTGTAACTCGAGCTTTTCGAGCGCCTTTTTGAACTCATAACGCTTTCGCGCGTCGTCCATCTCCCGTTCTTCTGCCATTGCCGGTCTCAAACCTCTCTATTGAGCTATTACTTATTCACTCGCGTGTGGCATAAATTTGCCTCATGTGCATAATGATCTGTGTATCAACATCGCTGTTGATGCCATGGTCGCCATAAAATTCGATGAATTTCTTGGGTTCCTTTGCCGAGTCAAAGAACTGTTTTCCGTTTGCAAACGGGATGAACGGGTCACTCACCGCATGGAAGATCCAGACCGTGCGCGGGGTAATTTTTGTGAAATATGTGCTGGGCTCAACGGATGTGGCGAATCGTACAGGGTCTCTTGTGTAACCCTGCTGAATCGTTGAATCCAGCAATCCCCAATCGGAAGTGGAGATTCCCACGTACCCGGCGAACTGTGGTTCAACACCGGCAGCAACTGCTGCATACCGTCCCCCATTACTCGACCCCATCACATAGACCGGGACAGAGAACCGGTCAGAAACGATCTTCTGCGCATTGACCAGATCGCAGACCGAGAGATAATATTGTGGCCATTCTCCGTTTTCAAACCGGCTGTAATCCAGCTGGACCAGTTGCGGGCTGAATGGAAGGCCGGGGGTTTCTGCACCATTGCCCCGTGTATCGGTAAACATGAACGCATAGCTGGCTGCTGCATACCGTACCATCCGCTCATCATGGCCGGTGATCTTCTCTCCCGCTCCTGGGGCATACACCATTGCTGCTTTCGGGTTTTTAGGTGCAGCAAGATAAGTGACCACATCGCTGCTCTGGGTGTGCATGACGATACGGGTTTTAGTATATGATTCATTGGAGAAGATCATCTCTTCACTTGTCGTCACCGGAGCGCAGGCTACAGAAAGGATACCCTTGTTATCTACTGAGTATGCAGGCTTCACACTATTACCTGATGTACCTGTAGTACCGGGTGTGCCCGTACATCCGGCAGATGCAAGGAGCAGGACCATGATGACTCCAATAGTAAGCAATGAACGCATGATCAGCACCCGAAACAGTGGTGGATCAGGCAGATGGTCTTTGCATCAACGATCGTTCCATTGCGGATCATCTCACTGAGATCGCTTATGGCCACATCCACCACCTCGATCACTTCATCCTCATCTTTCCCAAACTCCGTTGAGGTAAAAAGATCCCTGGCCTCAAACAAGAAGATCTTCTCATCAGTATAGCCAGGTGTTGTATAAATGAACCCTTTTTCAAGCATCTTCTGCGCTGCAAAACCCGTCTCTTCGATCAGTTCGCGGTGAGCGGTCTGCAACGGGTCTTCGCCCGGTTCCATTGTTCCTGCCGGGGCTTCTAGTATATACTGGTCGATCGCATACCGGTATTGTTTTACCAGTTTGCACCGCTCTCCTGCAATGGGAAGTATTGCCACGGCATTGCTCGGGTGGACGATCACCCTCTCTTTTTCAATTCCGTTCGGGAGCCGGATCATACGGCTCTCTATCCATAGGCTTCTTCCGGAAAAGATCTCCATTTATTCCTCGTACGCGATTGGATCTTGTTTTCCGATTGCGGCAAAGGCATCCTTCCGGAAATGGCACGATCCACAGGTTCCACAGGCTTTTTCTTCATTCTGGTAACAGGACCATGTGTGCTCGTACGGAACTCCGAGTTTCAATCCCACGTTTAAGATGTCTGTTTTGGTCATCCTGATGAAGGGGGTTTTGAGAGTGATCGATGTGGTGTCCTTTGTACCCAGATCAATCACGCGCTGGAACGCCTCGATAAACTGCGGACGGCAGTCCGGGTAACCACTGTAATCGAGCGACTGGACCCCGATGAAGATCGCCTCTGCGTCTTTTGCCTCGGCAAAACTGGTGGCAATCGAGAGCAGGTTCGCATTCCGGAACGGAACGTACGTGTTGGGAACGTGCGCCCGCGCGGAATCAAATTTTTCTACGGTAATTTTTTTATCCGTGAGGCTGTTCTCCCCAAATTGTGAAAAATAACCTACGTTGACTGCGATGAAATCTTTTGCTCGGAGAAGGGAGGCAATCTTTTGTGCGCATGCCAGTTCTTTTGATTCCGTCCGCTGCCCGTAGTTCAGGTGCAGGGCACAGATATCGTATCCCTCGCTTTTTGCAAGGTACGCGAGCGTGGATGAGTCCATGCCTCCTGAAAGTAAACATACGGCTTTCATTTCACTCCGATGATCTTATGCAGCTGTAACTGGAACCTGACAGGCAGGTTGTTGGCCAGTATGAATTGTGCAATCGTGGCGTAATTGCTGCCAGCAACCGGAGAGAAGAATATCTCTCCGGCAATCTTATGCAACTCCATTACCTGCTGTGCGTATTGGCAATCCGTTTCATCCTTGAGAACAAACTTCACGCTGTCCTGCGGGCGGATGGCATTGAGCAGTAAAAGATCGCTCTGCTCTCCGGAGGAGGGGCATTTCACATCCATGCAGATCGAGGCATACGGCTGCAAACGGGTAAATGCATAGGTGCCGTTTGTCTCAATATCGATCAGCGCGCCCCGCTTGTGCAGTGATTGGAGCAGTGGCTCAAGTGATTCTTCCTGCATGAGTGGTTCGCCGCCCGTGATGCAGATGTACGGGGGGTTGATACGCCAGACCTGCTCAAGGATTGCGTCGAGGCTCATCTCCTTTCCGCCCGTCCTGGCGTATTCCGTATCGCACCAGTGGCAGTTCAGGTTGCAGCCAGAAAGACGGATAAAGAGGCAGCCTTTGCCCTGGTTTTTCCCCTCCCCCTGAAGGCTCTTAAAAATTTCAGTGACTTTCATTTAAGTAAGCTCAGCAAAAGCGGTGGGGGATTCCCAGACCCTGATCTTAGTTACAGTTGCCTTTATTCCTCTCTCACGGCAGACCGCGTGGAGATCATCCCGGATAAGGACTGCCATCAATTCACTGGTTGGTTCCCCGGGGGTCGTAATAACCGGGTGGAACTCTTCAATGCGGGGAACCATCGGGTCTTTGCGGTTCAGGATGATCTGGTGATCGTACTTGTTGATGACCTGCTTGATCAGACTGTAATCGATCAGTATTTGCGTTACCGGGTCCGGCTCCCCTTCCATCCAGACTTCTATCTTCCACCGGTGCCCATGGAGGTTGGCGCACTTTCCCTTGTAATAGAGCAGACGGTGGCTTGTATCGATCTGCACCTCTTTATAGATCCCGATTTTCATTGCATATGCATTAGCCTTCGCAGGATATAATATTATTATGAGTGCGGGATAATAGTATAAGACAGGCAGGTGGAGTGCCACAATTTATAAATCGGACCCCCGCGATTGTATATATCTCAGTGTGGGTTATCGATAACCACAAAAACAACTAAAATGAGGTTATTTAATGGGACAGGGTAAATTTGCAGCCAGAAAGATGGTTCGGGACTCAAATAAGTTCCGGTGGGCAGACAAGAACTACGCCCGCCGCGAGCTCAATCTCGATGTGAAGTCGGACCCGTGTGAGGGGGCTCCGCAAGCGAGAGGTATCGTGCTGGAGAAGGTCGGTGTTGAGGCAAAACAGCCCAACTCAGCTATCCGGAAGTGCGTGCGCGTGCAGCTGATCAAGAACGGACGCCAGGTCACAGCGTTTGCAGTGGGCGACGGTGCGATTAACTTCATCGATGAGCACGACGAAGTTGAGATCGAAGGCATTGGCGGTCGTCTAGGGCGTTCCATGGGAGATATCCCAGGTGTCCGGTACGTAGTTACCAAAGTGAATAATGTCTGCCTCCATGAAATGGTCATTGGCAGGAAAGAGAAACCGCGCAGGTGATTGAGATGACAGAAACCGAATCAAAGACAGCAGGCCAGAAACTGCTGTTCAACAAGTGGGACGTTGCCGAAGTCAAAGTAACCGATCCCAGCCTTATGCGCTATGTGACTCTCACCTCATTAATCATCCCCCACTCCTGTGGTAAATTTTCCAAGCAGGAGTTCAATAAGAGCAATATGATGATCGTCGAGCGGTTGATCAACCGCCTGATGCAGACCGAGAAGAACACCGGAAAGAAGCAGCTTGCCATCCGGATTGTCCGGGATGCATTCGAGATCATCAACAGAAAGACCAAGCGCAACCCGGTGGAAGTGCTGGTTGAAGCAATCGGAAACTCTGGTCCCCGTGAAGAGACCGTCCGCCTGAAATACGGTGGTATCAATGTCCCGAAATCTGTTGACACAGCACCGCTGCGCAGGGTTGACACGGCTATTGGTTTCCTTGCAGAAGCAACGCTTAAAGGCTCAAGCACGAGCAAGAAGAGCGCAAGTGCGGTTCTCGCCGACGAACTCATCGCTGCCTCAAAAGGCGACATGAAGTGTTACTCGGTAGGGAAAAAGGAAGAACGCGAGCGCATTGCTAAATCCGCCCGTTAAACATCTTTTTTTTGAGGTTATTTCATGTCCCGCGGCAAAAAATCAGTTGAGCGCGTAACTGAGCTCATGAAGGATCCGAAGCACATTCGGAACATCGGTATTGTGGCACACATCGACCATGGTAAGACAACCCTTTCCGACAACCTGCTCGCAGGTGCCGGTATCATCTCTGAAGAACTCGCAGGAAAGCAGCTCTTCATGGATTCAGATGCCGAGGAACAGGCACGTGGCATTACGATAGACGCTTCGAACGTCTCGATGGTGCACGAATATGAAGGTCAGGATTACTTAATCAACATGATCGACACGCCCGGTCACGTTGATTTTGGTGGTGATGTGACCCGTGCAATGCGTGCGGTTGACGGTGCAGTAGTGCTTGTCGATGCAGTCGAAGGCACCATGCCCCAGACCGAGACTGTGCTCCGTCAGGCACTCAAGGAACAGGTGCGCCCCATTCTTTTCATCAACAAAGTGGATCGTCTCGTCAACGAGCTTAAGGTTGATGAGATGGAGATGCAGATCCGGCTCGGCAAAGTGATCGACAAGGTCAACAAGCTGATCAAGGGTATGAACGAGGAAGCCTACAACAATGGCTGGAAACTCGATGCTGCAAAAGGCACAGTTGCGTTTGGCTCTGCACTCTACAACTGGGCAGTCTCTGCCCCCTTCATGAAGAAGAGCGGTATCTCATTTAAAGACGTGTTCGACAAGTGCCGTGCAGGCGATATGAAGTACCTGGCAAAGAACAGTCCACTATCCGATGTTCTTCTCGATATCGTAGTTAACCAGCTTCCAAACCCCCTCGAAGCCCAGAAGCGCCGTATCCCGGTCATCTGGCATGGGGATAAGGAGACAAAGGAAGGCAAGGCCATGATCACCTGCGATCCGAACGGTCCGGTTACCCTGATGGTTACTGATATTTCGTTCGATCCCCATGCAGGTGAAGTTGCAACCGGCCGTCTCTTTTCAGGACGCATCAAGCGTGGTGACAGCCTCTATGTCATAGGCTCGGCAATGAAAGAGAACCGGCTCCAGCAGGTAGGTATCTTCATGGGCCCCAAGCGTGTCGAAGTCGAAGAGATTGTCGGTGGAAATATCGCTGCAGTTACCGGCCTCCGGGACGCAATGGTCGGCTCAACTGTTACTTCTCTTTTGGAAATCACGCCGTTTGAGTCACTCAAGCACTACTCTGAACCGGTCATGACCGTTGCAGTAGAGGCAAAGAACATGAAGGATCTGCCAAAGCTCGTTGAAGTGCTCCGGCAGGTTGCAAAGGAAGACCCGACGCTTATCATCACCATCAACGAAGAGACCGGTGAGCACCTGATCTCGGGTATGGGCGAACTGCACCTCGAGATCGTTACCGGACGTATCAAGCGTGACAAGGGTGTTGAGATCATCACCTCCGAGCCAATCGTGGTTTACCGAGAGACCGTAACCCAGAAGATTGAGTCCGTTGAAGGGAAGTCCCCGAACCGTCACAACCGGTTCTATTTCGACCTCGAAATTCTGCCCGATGAGATTGTTGACCTGATCAAGAAAGGCGAGATTTCGATGAACCAGCCGATGCTTGAGCGCCGTGACATCCTCATGAAAGCAGGTATGGAGAAGGATGACGCCAAGAGCATCAAGGACATCAAGGCCACCAACATGCTCATTGACCGGACCAAAGGTGTCCAGTACCTCAATGAGACTATGGAACTGATCATCGAAGGTATCCATGAGGCACTTGCCGGTGGTCCCCTTGCAGATGAGCCGGTCCAGAATCTCAAGATGACGCTTGTCGATGTCAAGCTGCACGAGGATGCAATTCACCGCGGCCCGGCACAGGTTATCCCGGCGGTGCGCAGTGCGATCAAGGCAGGTATGCTGATCGCCGGCGACTCATTACTCGAGCCCGTCCAGAAGATCCAGATCACAGTCCCGATGGACCAGATGGGGGCAGCAACCTCCCAGATCCAGGGTCGGCGCGGTCAGGTCTTTGATATGCAGAGCGAGGGTGACACGATCACCGTAGTTGGTAAGGCACCGGTTGCCGAGCTCTTCGGGTTTGCAGGCGATATCCGCTCTGCAACTGAAGGCCGTGCCATGTGGAACACGGAGTTTGCTGGATTTGAACTCGTGCCCAACAACATGGTCAAGGAAGTTGTAGTGGCAATCCGCAAGCGCAAGGGTTTAAAAGAGCAGATGCCAACCCCGGCAGATTACCTTTCGGCATAATTTTTTACCCCCAGTTTCCCATTTTTTTTAAATTGTGTTCAATCCAGCGGGGGCTTTGAAGTGCCCCATGCTTTATGTTGTGGAGACAGTAACGACCGATGAGGATAACATGATCGGGTTAAGCGCCGGAAGAATCACCTCATCATCACCACCCCCATTAAATGCGGGGAAATCTCCATTGCACCAGAGCGGTGTGATTCCGGGCCGGCACCTTTGCCCATGGGCAATGGTCGGGCAATGATTGGGCAAAGCAATTGGCAATTCTCGGAAAATGATTTTGGGGTTTTTTCTTCCAATCCGGGTTCAGATACTTAGAATAAGAGTAATACAAGTACCACCTTTGCCCAGATTATAAAAACGTAAGACCACTAAGTACGGGTACTTTTACGTGTGATCATATTCAATTGCTCACTTACTGTTCTGGCAAAATGGGCAACGATGATCCAAAAACGCATGAAATTGCCCGGAATAAAAAACGCGCGATGCAACGCGCAGTTCAGAATTGCCATGACCTTTGCCCAACCTTTGCCCACAAAGAAAATTCTGGCAATTTTAAAAAATAATTCTGTGACCCAAAGCGGTGTAGTCAAGTTGCCCGGTCTTTCTCTTTTGTCACAGAGTTTGAAAGTTGATCCTGAATTGTCTGATGGTGCTGCACCCGCGGGTGCAGGTCGGGTGCTGATTGGGTGCAGGTACGGGTTAAGATCAAAAGATGTGGAAATGAACGCAAACGATAATCCTGCTTTGAATATTGAAGATAGTAGTACTATGGGTACTATCTGCACCCGGAAATCAGAAAGCATGAGTGGATCTTCATTACATACTGCTGTGTGTGCAGGATATTGTGTGCTCCTGCGATCCGGGTGCAATGGGTGCAGTTATTTGAAAAACGAAAATTTTTGGAGATAATCAAAAAATATCAGCACCGGGCGGGAATTTGCTTAACCCGCATCTTAACCCGATCTGCACCCACCGGGAAAAATCTGGTGCAGATCCGGGGAGTTGGTAAACGGTATCCCAGTCTGGCCGATTTTTATATTTCTCTATGCTGGAGCTGTAAAGGTATCTGCTCTTTTTCATCTCATCTGAATTTTTTTTTTGAATTTTCGAACGCAAGCATCTTTAGCTTAGGTAGGAACAAAGAACGCAGCACCTTATGAACGCGAACGCGATCTACCCTGTCCAACTGTATGATCCCAAACGGAAAACCGCAAACACACCGGCCATTTTTGTGGTCATCCCGGCATGAGCCCAGTAAAAGTAAAAATACCCACTGCCCGAAAAAAAAGATTTTTTCAGACCATCACTGCACGGATGATCGTCACGTTCTGGACCGGGCGATCGCCCGCACCGGTCTTTACTTTGCCGATCTTATCGACAACGTCCATACCTTCAACCACTTTTCCAAAGACCGGGTGCTTGCTGTCAAGGAAGTTGTTGTTAACAAGGTTGATGAAGAACTGGGAGCCCCCGGTATTAGGACCGGCATTTGCCATCGAAATCGTCCCGCGGTTGTTCCGGTTTTGCGGTCCGAACTCGTCCTTGATCATGTACCCGGGATCGCCCATGCCGGTGCCGGTCGGATCGCCGCCCTGCAACATGAACCCGTTGATGACCCTGTGGAAAATTACGCCGTCATAGAAGCCTTTTTTCACGAGCGATTCAAAGTTGCCCGCAGTGACGGGCATAGTGGGATCGAGTGCTATGGTGATATTACCCATGTTCGTCTCGAGCCGCACGGTATTTCCTGCTTGTGCTGTCATGGTATGCTGTAAGATATTGGGTCTTTTTATTCTTCTGTGTTGTGAATTCCCGTCCCTTGCTGGCGGGAAAAAAAAGGAATATTAGATCATCTCTGCCTTGATGATAATAACGGTCTGGAGCGGACGGTTTTCCTGTCCGCCAGAAGTTGGGACTTTCCCGATCTTATCGACAACATCCATACCTTCAACCACTTTGCCAAAGACCGGGTGCTTGGTATCAAGGTAATTGTTGTTTACAAGGTTGATAAAGAACTGCGACCCGCCAGTGTTGGGGCCGGCATTAGCCATTGAAATGGTCCCCCGGTTGTTCCGGTTACTGGTGGAAAATTCGTCCTTGATCGTGTACCCCGGGCCGCCACGACCGGTGCCGGTCGGATCGCCACCCTGTAGCATGAATCCATCGATGACGCGTTGGAAGGTTAGGTTGTTGTAGAACCCTTTGTTCACGAGCGTCTCGAAATTTCCCGCAGTTATGGGCATAGCGGGATCGAGCGCGATAACGATGTCTCCCATATTAGTTGAAAGCCGTACTCGTTTCCAGGACTCCAAAGAAACTGTGGCAGTTGCAGGGGATGTGGCAGCAGCCACTGTTATTACGGGTGTTACTGGTATGTTCCCGGTTCCCGATTCGGTCTTGACTGGTGATGCCGATTGCTGGGTACACCCTGCAGCGAAAATAAGAGCCGCAACGAGCATACATACCAGCAGTACGGTGCGCACTGGTGATGACATAGTAAAGTGTTGGAATGATAAGAAAATAGAAGTTTTGGGACAATTAGCCCCGCGTTATGAGTGTTCTTTACTCGCCTTTCGTCTCGTTACGGCGTCCTAACCAGAAGATCAGGCCAATTGCAATTACCATCGAGACCAGCCCGGTAATGAGGATGAGGTATCCCTTCCCACCTATGGAATTCGTGTAATCGGTAGCTGACATATCAATGGCGAGCACGGCTTTTGTGTTGCCGTTTGAATCGTCCATGGAATCATCGATCGGTGCATACGCGGACATGAACGATCCGTATTTTGTGGTATACGGCTCTCTGGATGAAGTCGGGCGGGAGAGTGCTGAAAAGATCTCCAATGAATCAGGGGCTGTTGACCGCTCACCAATCTTTGCAGAACCCTGCGGATCATCGGGATACAGGTCATCGACAAGGAACGTAACGGACCGGTCAGGGTTCACTTTTAAGATATACGCGTTGAGGATGTGATCATCCATGCTGCGGAGCGTGCGGAGTTTCTTTACTACTGCCAGATATTTCGGTGATCCTTCATCCCCGGCTTTGAACAGGACTACATCACTGCCATTGATCTGAGTTGCCATAACTCCTGCAGTTGACTCAAGTCCTGTACGGACTGAGGTCTTGATTGCTGAAGTCGAACTTGTGTATGCAAGTGCTGTGAGTGCTCCGATGATGATGATCACTACGACCGCACTCACCCAGAGTATAGTTGATTTTGAACAGGTACATGTCATTTCAGCTTCGCCTCCTTATCCCGATTACAATCCCCAGAATGGTTACCAATCCTCCGATCAGGAGTGCCGGGGATGTGGCACTCTGCGGTGTGGGGGTAGGTACAGGAGTCATCCCAATAGCAAGCGGGGTTGTCTGTCCCGAGACCACAGTGACAGTGCCAGAATAAGCGGTATAACCGGTATAAGTCAGCAGGATCTTGTGCACACCCGGATCGATCTCGGTAATGGTTGCCGGTGTATATCCACGGAATATGTTATCAATAAGGATCTCTGCTCCCGCCGGTGTCGATACTATGTTGACTGCGCCAGCTGCCGGTACTGGTGTGGGGCTTGGACCTATTCGGGTCATGGCAACGGGCACGTACGTGTTGGCATTGGGTTTGACATACACAGTCTCGATCCAATCGTTGTACCCAGAGGCAGTCACTTTGATAATATGGCTTCCAGACTGTATGTTGTTGAGCGTGAGACCTCCTGACGGGTTTGTGATCCCCTGGTAGGCACTGTCCATAAACACGCTGGCACCGGATGGCGCTGAACCGATGGAGAGGGATCCAAAGATTGCCGAAGTCAGGCCCGGATTGATCGTTTGTGAGCTTCCTGCACTGACATAAACAGATGTGCTCCAGTCATTATAGCCGGAGAGTTTCAGCACGATATTGCGATTACCGGGAAAGAGTGTGAGTGTTATCGGAGTTACGCCATTGTAGGTGCCGTCAACATATACATATGCCCCGCTGGGGCTGGATCTTGCATAAACGGTTCCTGTGCTGCGGGGTGGCGGGGGTGACTGCTGGAGTGTGGGATAATAAGCCGCAGTCTGACCGGCATACACGTTGACCAACTGTGAGTCGGGACTGTATCCGTTCAGGGTCGCTTTCATGGAGTAAGAACCCGGTGGCAGGTTTGGGATCGTGACCGGGGCATACCCGTAATAATTGCCGTTCATATAGATAGCCGCTCCAGACGGGCTCGACTGGGCATAGATCGCTCCGTTCTGGACCGGTGGTACGGTAGTCGGTGTTGCGATTGGGTTTATGGTGGCGTAGACTGCCACATGTTCCTCACTCTCCGGCATGTGGGAGAGCGGGCCTGACCATGTGGTATATCCGGTTTTTGATACGGAGATTGTCCTGACCGGTGAACCGGTTGGAGATACCCCAACAGAGAGGATGCCCCCAGCAATATTTCCTTGTGGGGAACCATCGAAATAGACCGTGGCGCCGTCAACATTGCAATAAGTGTCAATCCATCCTTTGCCTCCGCCGAATGTTGGTTCAATCGTGATGGTAATTTCTGTAGTCGGTATGCGTGTGGGCTCAGTGGTGTGGACGGTTGTGGGCGGGGTGACAAATGTCGGCATTGTTGTTGGGTTTGTAGTGGGTCCCTTCGTTGGAACCGTAGTGGGAACGGTGGTTGGGGGTTCTGTTGGAATCGCTGTTGGTTCTGTAGTCGGTATGCGAGTGGGCTCAGTTGTGGGAACGGTTGTGGGCTGGGTGACAAATGTCGGCATTGTCGTTGGTTCTGTTGGCTCCTCAATTTCGCTAAAATCCGCTGATACCGGGATGGTACATATTGCACACAGTACCAGGATGATGATTATCATAAAAAATTGTCTTTTCACTATATCTCTTCCTGTACTCTAATTTCAGGTGAATACGCTATTTATAGCATACGCTTTATTTGAACTGGAATGGCAGAGTGGTTTTGTCCAAATTATTGATGAACAAGCCCCTTAATCACATCAGCGAGCCGCGACATTCCGACTTTTATCATCTCTTCATCCGGATTCGAAAAGTTCAGTCTTATGGTATCTTCCCCTCCCCTATCCACATAAAATGGCATGCCCGGGAGCACGGCGACTTTTTGCTTCACGCCCTCATCAAAGACTCTGCGGGAAGAGATGCCGGGCGGGAGGGTTGCCATCAGGAACATCCCACCTTCCGGAGTAGTGTGGGAGAGCTGCGGCAACTGGTCATCGAGCAAATCGCACATCAGCCGGCACTTCCTGCCGTACACACGGGTAATATACCCGATATGGTCATCGAGATTATGTGTGGTCAGGTACCGGTGCAGGATCTTCTGGCAGAGGAAATTGGAATGCAGATCTGCTGCCTGCTTGGCGACATTGAACGGTGCAAGGATCTCTTTTTTGGCATAGATCCAACCGATTCGCATGCCTGGCGCGATGATCTTGGAAAATGATCCGGAGATGACGCTCTGGTCAGGCAGGTACTTCATAACCGGCATACGGGGTTTTGTATCAAAGAAGAGTTCACCGAATGCGTCATCTTCGTAAAATACGGTGTTACTCTTTTGGAGAATGTCTGCAATCGCCCGGCGTTTCTCCTGCGAGTACGTTCTGCCGGACGGGTTTTGGGAGTTGGGAATGCCGTAGAAGAATTTCGCATTGGTCTTTTTGACGAACTGTTCGAACAATGCAAGATCAGGGCCATCGTCTTGCAGCGGAACGGTATCGATGACCGGTTCATAGAGCGAGAAGGCTTCAATCGCGCCAAGATAGCCGGGCCGCTCCATGCCGACATGGTCACCTTTATTGAGAAAAATCTTGGCAAAGAGATCAAGGCACTGCTGCGATCCGTTGACGATCTGGATCTCTGCTGCGGTTGCCGGCAGTCCGAGGCGAGTACGATAGCGGTCTGCAATGGACTCCCGCAGCGGCAGGTATCCGTCAGTAGTTGTGTACTGAAGCGCGATGTGGGCTTCTTCTTCCATCACCTGACGTGTTGCATGTGCGATCCCTTTAGTGTCTATCAGTGCAGAGGACGGAAGGCCACCGGCAAACGAGATGATGGATGGATTGTTTGATACCAAAAAGAGTTCAGAGAGAAATGAGACCGGTGCCTGTTTGATCCTGTCTGCGAAGTTAAATGACATGAACTTCTCCTGCTGTATGTATCCAATACCTGATTGGCGATTCAAAAACAAAAAACCCGTGCCCGTTTCATTCAGGTGGTCCTACTGTCAGAAATGGTAAATTTCCACGAACAGTACGGAATGCCGGGCAGCGATTCCGGAGGACAGGAAATGCATTCAGTTGTGATCCGTGCATCGATCTCACGGGCAAAGAGAGGGAAATCCACAAGCCCGATGGATTTGCAGGGAAATAGTGGCATCTTCTTCCGTTTGCGGGCTTCATGCACCCGGCAGGTCTTCATAGTGAGGATGAGGGTATTTTTATCGGGGCGCACAATCTGCAGCTCGTTTATGAGGTGAAACAGCCGGTTCTTCAGTGCAGTTTCAAGAGCATCCAGTCCACCCCCACTTGGAAGATCCAGCCGTGTAAGGATCCTCCGCGCTTCGATCACCGAGAACTGCTCCCAGACCCGGCGGTCCATCTCAAGTGCAGTCTCTATCCCGTATTCCTGCTCGATTGCCTGGAACCAGAGCCCGTCGATTGCCAGCCAGTTCTTTGCTGCATCCGCAAGTTCCTTTGTAATGAGTTGCCCTTCTGCACGGGTCATAGTCTGAGATTGGCGATGGGTGGACAAATACATGATCGGCACTGCGCGTGAGAAAAAAAGCCCGGTACCCTTTCTTCACATACCCCCTGCAATCAGCACGTTTGTGCAATGGTTTCACTTGTAGTATCCGTGATTGCTGCGAGGGGATCGGTTTTCAGGAACGCCAGTTCATCATGGCATGTCCGGATCCCGTTCATCCAAAACAGCGCCCGGCTCTGCTTCTCTCTGGATTCGTGCATCTTCTCTTGCCTTTTCGTACTGCAGGATATGGTCTTTTATCCCGGCACTGGTCTCATTTTGGAACTTTTTAAACTCCATGTCCACAAGAAACATCCGGGCGGCATCACCGATCGCCTTGTGCGGTTTTATGACATACTGGAACTGCGGAGGGATCGTATAAGAGAGATGCGCTGACTTTATTGTGGTGCTGGTGATGCCAAACCCGATGATAAGTGACATGCGGTCAAGTGAGATCTGTTCTTTGAGCTGCATTGCATGGGCGATCTCGTGCTGGATATCGCGGGTGAGAAACCCGTCTGTCCGAACGCGTGCCTGCCGGAACGCCACCATCTCCCGCTGCCGGGCAAAAAAGACCAGTGTCCCGATGTTCCTCCTGTTTAACGCCTGCATGAAGAGGCGGAGATCGGCATTTGCTGCGGCAATTGCCGTGCGGGCTTTTCTGGCACCATCAGGACTTAAGTGGAACCGGTGATCAAACTGCTGTGTACGGGAAGTGTCGGCAAGATTAAAGACTCTCCTGCGGGAATCCACCCGTTTTCCCACATTGTTTAAGATATTCTTCCAGAGTTCCACTTCGACATCTGCCTGGAAAGGTTTTCCGGCAAACGACAGGGCATCGGTTTTTGGATCGTGCAGCACCACGCCGATCTCGATTGGGATCTGCATCCGCTGGTGTGTTCCGTAGATGCCGGCAAACTCCATGTCTATGTATGCGGTAAGCGTGGCGGTCATGTAACGAATGACTGGCGGGGCACTTGTCAGGATACCTGCGATCCTTAAGGCCCCTCTTTTTCTATCCTTGCTGCTGCAATTTCGCAGTAGTGAGGATCAACCTCTATCCCGATACCTTTCCGGTTGCAAAGGGACGTTGCAACGAGCGTTGACCCACTTCCCATGAACGGATCGAGCACGGTGTCTCCAACAAACGAGAAGAGTTTCATGCACCTGAGCGGGAGTTCTATGGGAAAAGGGGCGGGGTGGCCAATCTTTGTCTTACGCTCGCCATTGAATGTCCAGAGCCCGTTGGTCCACTCCATGAAATCCTCGCGGCTGATGTCGGATTTCTTTGATCCGCTCGTCTTCTTCCATGATTTTTTGTAGAGGATCACGATCAGTTCAACGGGTGCGATCACATAGGGTGCCGATGCACTCAGCCACGAACCCCATGCTGTCCGGCGCGAAATATTTCCTTCGTTCCAGATAATGGTTGAATGGTACGAAAATCCGCATTTCTTTGCAATCGTTGTCAGATCAGCCCCAACACTCTGCTGTCCGCCTTTGTTCTTATCGAGTGGGATATTGAGACAGAAGCGGCCATCATCTTTCAGCCAGCCATAGCAGCGCTCCATCCAGCGCTGTGAAAATTCGAGATAATTCTCATAAGTGATCTGGTCGTCATGGCTGTTGTACTGGATGTCCACATTGTAGGGTGGTGATGTGATGATGAGATCGATACTTTCCGGTGCAATAACGTTAGTTGTGAAGAGATCCTCGTTGATGATATTTGCCTGCCCTTTTGTAAAAAAAAATCCGCTCTTCACACTGTGCTCTCCTCAATTACCGTAGATCTTTGTTACCCTGCGGTATAGCATTTCGCCCGCATGTATTTTTTGTCTGGGAAGTATTGTGGTTCATGAGCCTGTTTGAGAAAGCCGGTTGGCTGGATACCGTTTCCTTTGACATGATGAATGATGCAGCTATCGACATGGTTACCGTAAAAAAAAGTACGTGATGTTCCTTTTTGTTCATTCACCTGTTTGCCTGCTCATTTTTTCCCGACAGCAAAGATGATCAGGATGATGATGAGCACCCCGCTGATGGTGAGGAACAGGAAGGTAGGGAAGTCTTCATGCGGAACGACTTTTTCTATACCACGGCTTTCCGGTGGAGGTGGTATGGGGATGACTGGTTTTACCACATCGAAGTTTGCCATCCCTCTGCTGGTAGTGTTCGATTTCGCCCACCCGACAGTCAGGTAATAATTCCCTTGTGGCAGTCCGGGAGCTTCGATCTGATAAGACCAGCGGTTTATCTGGAAGCATCTGGTAATGGGAATAGTATTTGATATGACAAGTCCGTTGGTATCCCGGTTGTAGATGTGGGTCCGGAGGGAATTTTCCGGTCCCATGTTGGTTGTGCCGGAAATGATGAGTGGTTCGCCGGTGATCTGGTTGGGGAGCTGGGATTTGGAGATGGAGTTCATCTGATCGAACTGCAAGGATGGTTCTTCTACAAAGAAATATTCTGGCAGGAACGAGTCATCAACCCCCTGCAGGTTTGCAGCATCTAAAAGGACTGCAACTAGCGGCTGGACATTTCCTTTGAGATCCTTGCGGGCACCGATCTTTTCAATTATTTTTCCGCGGTTCATGATGGTGAGATTTCCGCTGCCGTCCGTTCCGGGTTCAATCTCCATCCGGCCATTTGGGCCGGGATCCTGAATTACAATGGCATACTGGCCGCTTGAGAATTTTTCTGTTGTTGTGGGTTTTAAGGCAACCGAGAAATTCCCGTTCCTGTCCGGGGTGACTGACAGGGTATCAAAATAATCTCTTCCCATGATCCAGATGGCAACCGGGCCATTCTTTGCACCGGTGCTGCTTACTGTGAACGTATCGCCTTTGGTGATGATCTGGTGGGTGCTGGATGTGTAATATACGGATGCCGTAACAGGTACTGCCATACATGCAAGCAGGAATATTATAATTACGGTACGCATTGCACTCATGTTCACGTTCATTCACCACGGTTTACTTGTTACTGATCTTTGCCGTGGTCTGATATACATTTTCTGTGTTTGGGGTGGGTGGGTCATACTAACAGGGGCAGGTAATCCTATCTTTGTTACCAGAAAAACATCGTAAAAAAAGAGAGAAGAATTAATCCGCGCCGGAACAGATTTCCTGATATGAAAAAATGTTTTCTTGTCTTTATTTCCTTAATCCTCATGCTCTGTGTTCTTATCGGGGGATGTGTTCAGTCTTCACCCCCTTCTCCTGCAACTCCTGCACCCACACCGTCAGTTGCGTTCGTCACGCCCCAGCAAACTCAAATCCCCCAGCCCCCACAGGCCTGCTCACTTATACCCGGTCCAATACAGATCGTGCCAGAGTATGAATCCGTAAGTGTGACTGTTAACCGGAATACGATAACAGAAAATCCCACGATTGCCATTGTGTTCAATGGTGGGTTGGGACTGGGGATGGTCACGAAGATGAATGTCACTGTTATACGGTCAGATTGTGTCAGGGAACAGCAAAACCGGAACAATCCTGTTATGGGTGATACCGTGACACTTATGGGAACAACCCGGACCGATCGTGTTATTGTTGTCATGACGATGACTTCAGGGAGTCAGTACACTATCATTGATAAGGATTATCCGTTCCCCCCGCAGGTTCAATAAACTCCTGACCTCAACATTTTTCCACACCTTTTTACATCAAATCTTATCCATCTTTCACGACAAACCCCGTTTATCTCAACTCCCCCCCACTCATACCAATCAGGAATTGAAGAGGCCGGGCGGGAAGCACTATTGTTGGTTGCGGTGCCGACCGTTGCAATGAATCTTTTTTGTAAATTTTCAGGGTGTATATGAACAGTTACCATTTTTCTTTAATTACTCTGATCTATTCGTCAGCATTTCTGTTTTCGCCGTTCATTTCATCGACCAGTTCGGCAATGGTTGCCCTTCGTTCTGCATAGGCGTCGTGCTGGTGAATGCTCTCTTCATTGGTCTGCTTGATAATGACAACTGAATCCCCGGAGAGATACTCAAACTCCGCAAGGACTTTTTTGGCCATCTGCCGGACGCAGTCTTCAACAAACCGGGGATTTTTGTGCGCGGCAAGAACGACATGGCCTTCATCGCCTCGTTTCAGGAGTTCGTATATCCCGGCGCTCATTGAGTCTTTGAGGATGCTGATGATCTTTTCAAGATCCACATGCTGGTCATCGTCCGTTTCTATACAGAGAAAACCCTTACCACGCTGGTTGTGGGTTGCCATGGGAACTTCAGAGAAGAACGCATCAATGCTGTGCTTGTCCACGTTGAGACCCTGCAATACCCGCATGGCCCGCTCTTTCATGATATTCTGTGCGCAGGGACACGCAGTCATGCCGGTTACTTCAGCACCGATACTCTTTCTTACGATTGGTTCTCTGAATGTACGGCGTGCGATTGCCCGTGCGTGAACTTTTACTACTTCATGGCAGACGGTATGACTCACCGGAGTTTCACGCTTTACCATGAACTCGCTGCGCATGAACACTTCTGTCCTGTCCGCATATTCGTGACGGTCGAGCAGTTTTCTTGCAACCACGCTGCAGAGTTTTTCTATCTTGTTCACATCGCCATCGATCGCCTGCTGGAGCACCTCATCGATCACTTCAAAATTCCGTGAAAGGTTTGCCCCTTTTAAGCTACCGGGCAGGTCAACGTAGACATCGAAATTGGAGATAAAAATAACCGGACGTTTCTCATGCCTGTGCACTTCAACAAGTTTTTTTACGTTCTTCACTCCGACCCGGGTGAGGTTGATCCGGACATCAGGAAAAGATGCCTGTACGTCCGGCAGTTCCCTGTTAAATGATCTGTCCGAATTCTGGTCTGTGGGTGTGGTAATGGTCATGGCAGCCTATCGCTTTTTTTTTTAGTGTGCTTCTTTAGTTTTTTCATATAATATTTATGTGCTTTGTTACAGATATCAAAGGGAATCATCATGATGGAAAAATACTATGAGGCGGATGCAGATATTAGCGTGCTGAAAGGCAAGCGCATCGCTGTTATCGGCTATGGCTCCCAGGGACGCGGACAGTCACTGAACTTAAAAGACAGCGGGCTTGATGTGGTGATCGGTCTGCGCAAAGGCAAGAGCTGGGACGCGGCAAGCAAAGATGGCATGAAAGTGATGACGGTTGCAGAGGCTGTCAAGCGTTCAGACATCATCCAGATTCTCCTGCCGGATGAGAGCCAGGGTGCAGTCTTCCGGGCAGAGATCCTGCCGTACTTAACTGCGAACAAATGCCTGATGTTCTCGCACGGGTTCAATATCCACTTCGGCCAGATTGTCCCTCCCTCCACAATTGACGTGATCATGGTCGCGCCAAAAGGCCCCGGCTTCATGGTGCGGCGCCAGTACGAGGAAGGCAAAGGGGTACCTGCACTTATCGCAATACACCAGGATCATTCAGGCAATGCGCACAAGATCGCGCTCGCGTACGCAAAGGGTATCGGGGCAACACGGGCAGTTGTGTTAGAGACAACGTTCCGCGAAGAGACCGAGACCGATCTTTTCGGTGAGCAGGCCGTTCTTTGCGGGGGTATAACCTCGCTTATCAAAGCGGGATTTGAAACTCTGGTTGATGCGGGTTATGCACCTGAGATGGCATATCTCGAAGTGCTTCACGAGACAAAACTTATTGTTGACCTGATCTATGAAGGCGGGTTGACAAATATGCGTAAGTACGTCAGCAACACCGCGCAGTATGGCGATCTCACAAGGGGCCCCCGCGTGATAGGAGAGGAGAGTTATATCGCAATGGAAGAGATCCTCGAAGAAATCCAGAACGGCACGTTTGCACGGGAGTGGATGCTTGAGAATCTGGTAAACCGCCCGGTCTTTAATGCGCTAACCGCAGCAGATGAGGATCATCTAATCGAAGAAGTTGGAAGGGAAGTCCGTGGCCTGATGCCCCAGTTCCAGAAGAACGAGGGAAAGAAACCCGTAAAATCCACTGCAAAAACGGTAGTGAAAACAGCAGCAAAAGCACCGGCCAAAAAGAAATAATTCCCTTTTTTCTCATATCTTTTTTTACATCCGGCTGCTTACACATGTGTGGATGAAGATCTGTATCATTTATCATAGCGAGAGCGGCAACACACGTCATGTTGCCCAGCACCTGTCGTCTGCATTCGACTCAAAACTTGTGGAAATTAATGACATTGCACCCCACATGCAACTCACAAAGTTTCTTGTCTGGTGCAAGATGGCACGCGGTGAAGAGCTGACAAAGACGGAGCCTGAATCCATTGATGTATCGGAATACGACCTGATCGTATTTGGTTCTCCGGTCTGGGCGTTCAAGCCAACCCCCGCAATCCATACGGCAATTGCGAATCTGAAAGGATGCATGGGAAAACCCGCGGTTGCATTTTCCACGCATGGCGGCAAACCAGGTCAGACTGATGAGACGTTTAAAAAATGGATCGAAGCCCGTGGAATGGTGTTGGCTGCAGTGACTAACATTAACCAGAAAGATATAGAAAATGTAAAAAAGAATGAAGAGCTGGTCGCGCTCGTGTCTTTCGCAATAAAAGTATAATTTTTTTAAAACCAAAAATGAAACAACCTTTATTTTCGTCTGTCACACGAACCTGCCAACGGTGAATGTTGGACATTCATTCCTGAATCTGTCAGAAAAACCCGACTCAACTGCTGCACGATTAAAAAAACCTGTCAGCTCTCGTGAGCGAACCATCATGAGAAAGTCTTTTGGATGCTGGGCGCCTTTATATTATACAACTATGACGGACTCTTATGAAAATCTCCTCAAACAGGCCTATTCCAATATAACGGAAAAATCCGAATCTTCGGAACGTTTTGTAGTTCCAGAGGCAAAAGCGTACGTGGAGGGCAAGACAACAGTCCTTGAAAATTTCACCGATATTGTCAGTAAAGTCCGCCGTGACCCGGATCACCTGATGAAGTTTCTCTTAGGCGAACTGGGAACTTCGGGTAAGATCGATGGTAACCGCGCGATCTTTAACGGTAAGTTTGAGATCACGCTCATCAGGATGATCATCAAGAGTTATGTAGAAGATTACGTGATCTGTTCTGAGTGCGGCAAACCTGACACCCGTCTTGTCAAGGATGATCGCGTCATGCTGCTCCGCTGCGATGCGTGTGGTGGTCACCGCCCGGTGAGAAAGAGAAAGGCCCGCACCGAACCCGTCTCAGAGAATCTTGAAGAGGGCCAGATCATGGATGTTGAGATCCAGTCGATCTCCAAGCGGGGCGACGGGGTTGTAAAGATGGGACGTTACATCATGTATGTGGCAAATTCCAAGCCCGGCATGAAAGTGAAGATAAGAATCTCGCGCATCTCCGGTTCGATCGTATTTACCGAGCGGGCTGAAGAATAATTTTTTTGCTCTTGTTTTACAGGAGCACATCATATTTTAAAAAAATCCTTTTTTTTGTGCCAGACGGGCATTTGAGTCAGATTGACAATCGAACACGGTTGATAAAAACAGCCGGGACGTTCATCTCCCAAAGGTGTTTGCATGGACATCCATTTAGGGATTGTCAGTGCAGTGCGCTGGTGCATTACATGCAAAAAAATATAAAAAATTTTCAAATTACTTCTTTTTTAAACCCTTGATAAGATCATTGCAGTTACCGGAGATCCGCTTGCAGGCCTTTTTGATGATGGGGAGGGGATTTTTCTTATCTTTGGTGGTGACGAAGAGTTCCGGATCTGAGAACTGAAACTCAATCACGTAGCGGGCGACATCAATATCGGAATCAGTTAATAATTCCTCGACAAGGGCGTTCATGAACGTGTGCCCCTGCCCCTGGATGACGAGCCGCACCTTGTCCTTCTCGAGCTCGAGCATTTTTACAATCATGCACCTATGGTTGGGCACCTGAAAATCATTAAGGTATGGGTGCTGAAGCATGCCAGCATTGCTGCAGGAAATACTCATTGTTACGGAATAGTAAAAAAAGCGGCAGGAAATTATCAGGGAAATTCGAATGTCTCCCCGTCTCTACCCAGGTGGGGAAGCTCCCACGGAAGCATGTGGCTCATGTGCACACAGCGAAAATCTTTGGGTTTTAAGCGCTCGGCAAGGGAACAGGCTTCGAGATAATTCATGTGTTTGCCAATCGAGATGTCCGATGGCACAAGGGTATCTAAAAGCAGGAGTTCGAGATCCTGTAAGAGATCAAGACTCTGTTGTGGAATATTGATGTTTGTATCTGAAGTGAATGCCACGCGTGACTGGCCGCTTTCAAAGAGTACGCCGCAGGTGTAGGCAGTGGGATGTCTGACAAGAAACAGTGTGGCAGTAATCCCAAAAATCTCAAACGGTTCGTACGGCTGGATTGCGACTTTGTCAAACGTGAGAAACCGGAATACTTCTGCACAGTAGTTCAGGACCGGTGGTGCGGCAAAGACCGGGGGAATGTTCTGGACACGGTAAAACTCGCCAAACCCGATGAAGTGATCGTAGTGGCCATGCGTCCAGATCACGGCATCGATATGCGGCGAGCCGTTTAAGAGTAGTTGCTGGCGTAGATCCGGGGATGAATCGATCAGGAGATGATGCCCCTCATTTTCTACAAGCAAAGAGGTGCGCAATCGCATCCTGCCGGTTGCTTTGGCATGAGTGCACTGGGGACAGGCGCAGCCAACCTTTGGTGTGCCGATCGCGTCGCCGGTTCCCAGCAGCGTGATCTTCATGTTACAACCAGTTCATGTGCCGGATTGCGTCACGCTTCTTTACCATATGAATGCCTTTTTTAATATCATCACGGGAAAGGGACTGGCGGTTGTCCATGAGAGCGGAAAGGACTGCTTCTTTGATCATCATGCGGAGATCAGAACCGGAAAAACCCTCTGTTTTTGAAGCGAGCATCTGGTAGTCTATGGTGCAGCCAAGAGATGCAGTCACTTTTTTCAGAATATTTTTCCGCATATCTTCATCCGGTAAAGAGAACTCCACTACTTCGTCAAAACGTCGCCATGCGGCCTCATCGAGCAGCTGGGGATGGTTGGTAGCACCGATCAGGATCACGCCGTTTTTGACCAGGTTTATCCGGTCGATATTTTTTAACAGGGAATTGACTGCGCGCTTCATGGCCCCATGGTCATCGGCTACCCGGCTCTTTGCCACAAAGTCGAATTCATCTACAAACAGGATGGATGGGGAGAGTTTTTTTGCCAGTTCGAAGATACGGTCGATGTTTTTTGAGGTCTCCCCGAGGTATTGGGAGGTGATCATCGAGAGGCGGACTTCCAGCACCGGCATATGCATGGTGTTGGACATGGCTAGCGCAATTGAGGTTTTTCCCGTACCGGGCGGACCGACAAAGAGGAGTTTTCCCACTTCGTGGATGCGGTGACGGTGCAGATACTCGCGGTGTTCGATAGCGTGCTGGATCTTTGAGATGACTGCAAGCTGCGAGGGTGAGCAGACAAGATCATCCATTCTCTGTTCCACTTCCTCCGGTGCGCTGATCATTACAAGATCCAGTGCCCCACGAAGTTTCTCGTCTTCCCCTATCATCTTTGAGAGGCGTGCGTCGAGATGTGCCTTTGTGTCTTCATAGGGCGGGTTTGCTGCACGTACGGTTTTATAGACCACACCAGGGGTATCCAGTTTTTCAAAATAAAATGCAAGGGTCGGATTTTTCTCAATAAATGCCTTTCCGCCTTGTTTGAGGAACCACTGGGCAGCAGATTCTAGCGCGGTGATACGGAGGCGCTGGCCGAAATCCTCGTATGCAACAAAGGGGTTTGCAGACATCTTAAGATGAGCATCTGCAATTGACAGTGTGCGTTTGATCACACCGTTGCTCACGTAGACCGGCCGCTTGACATCAGCGGCACTGGTGATGCTAAAAATATCGCGGCAGGCTGGCGTCAGGTCATTGATATCGAGCTGGGGGTTCTGGTTGAAAATTTCAGCGGTCAGAACAACATCCATTATGCGCAGGGCTTCAGAATCTCCAGACATGGGTGTAACCTTAATTATTCTTTTTCAGATTGAATAAGGCTATCTCATCGTGTTGTGACGACGCAGCCATCAGCAGTCACAATGACCGTATGCTCGTGCTGGGATACGAGTGAACCGGGGATATCTGAGAGAACCGGGTAGACATGAAGCGTTTGGGATCTGACCAGTGCGGGGAGTACAATGTCTTGTTTCCGTTCCTTAAGCCAGCGGCGCGAAAACGGGAGCCCGTGACGATCTTTAACCGTTTCAAGGATGGCACGCGCTGCCGGGATACGCACAGGTTTTTGTGAGATCTGAGAATAGATCTCCATCCGGGATTTCTCCCCCACATGGCCGCTACCTGTAGTTGAAAACGGCTCGATTGCAAAGACCATTCCTTCTTCGAGAACCATTCCGCCGTTGATGCCGACATTGGGAATCGTGGGTGCGCGGTGAAGAACATACCGGTCAAGCCCGTGGCCGGTCAGGTTTGCGATCGGGCGGTAGCCCCGGCTCTCGATCTCGTTCTGGACTGCGGCGCCGAGTTCGCCACTAGTTGCGCCCGGCCGGACCTTTCGTATCGCCGCTTCGAGCGCCTGTTCTGATGCTGCAAGGAGCAGCGAGTTACTGCCCAGATCAACAGTGGTTGCCGTGTCTGCGATATACCCGTCAATGTGGACGCCGAGATCAAGTTTTGCCACATCCCCTCTCTCAAATATTCGTGTATCTGCTGGGGAAGCGGTGTCATGGGCCGCATCCTCGTTTAAGGAGAGATTGAGAGGAAACGCTAAGGAAACACCTTCTTCTAAGACCCGCGATTCGATGCTCTCTACGAGATCGAAATAGGATTCTCCTATCCTGATGCCCCGTGCGCCCTCCCGGAGAATCCTTGAAGCGATGGCACCGGCTTCTACGTATTTTTCAAAGCTCTCGTCATTCATACGATAAGATCCTCAGGAAATTTCGTGAAATTGTTAAACCCTTTTTTGGTGACCTCACCGATATCTTCGAGGCGCACTCCCCCGATACCCGGATAGTAGAGTCCCGGTTCGATAGTGATCACACTACCTGCTTTGAGTTCTTTTCCTGCCAGACCAACTGTGGGCAGTTCATGTACCTGAAGGCCTACACCGTGACCGAGGTTATGGACAAATCCACGGGTGTCGCTTTCATACCCGTGATCCTTAAAAAAGTCCACCACAGATTGGTAAATATCGGATCCCGATGTTCCGGCTTTTACCTGTGAGATACCCACTTGTTTTGCTTCACGCAAAGTGGAGTACATATCGCGGATTTCAGTGGAGGGTTCACCTTTTACCACAGTGCGCGTCATATCTGCGTAATATCCTGTTTTCTCTTCACAAGGGAACAGGTCGATGACGATCGGTTCGTGCGCTTTTAAGGGGCCGGTGCCGGTCATGTGCGGCACTGCGGTGTCTTCTCCGCATGAGACAATTGAGTCCACTGCCGTACACCCGTGTTCGAGGAGCAGGGAGTGCATGGAGAATTTGATCATCTCAGATGTCAGCGGTTTTCCATCCGAAAGCAGTATGCCTTTTTTTATCGTGGAGCTACGGATAAGTGAGACTGCCACACCCATTGCAGTCTCTGTTATTTTCTGGACGTGCTTCATTGCTTTTATCTCGTCCCTGCTCTTGGTTTCCCGAATTGAGGCAACAGTGCCGCTGTCTACTGCAACTGTGCAGAATTCACCCAGCGCGTTTGCCAGTGCTACCGGAAAGTTTGGAGGAACCAGCACTTTTTTTCCTACCTGCCCGGCAATCATCTTTGCGGTTGCCTTCCAGGGATCTTTTTCGGTTTTTAAGATATCGGGAAGCCCAGCCTGCGTGCGGGTTATAATAGATGCTGTGGACTCGCGCGATGCGCGGCCGCTCTCCATCTGGGAGACAATGATCACACCTGCTCGGTTCACCTTTTTAAAAAAAACAAACGGGTCGCTGGTCACAAATTGTGTCAGGTAGCGCATATCTGCGTCGCGTGAGGATGCGTACATCACAAATGCATTGGCACCGCTTTTTCTGACTGCACTGGATAAGAGGTCCATCTGGATTGATATATGCGCTGAAACGTCAAGTACTTTTATTCCGGAGTTGACATTCCAGTGATGGAAGAGGATGCCAAAGCCCGGTTCAAATTAAAATTTTATGGACTCACTGTTGAGCTCAATATTATTGTGCTGCTCGTAGCCATGTCAATTGCTATCTTTTTCATAATCCATTCTCCGTATACTCTGCCTACAGTCATCGTAATGCTCATACTTGCACTGGTTTTTTCCGTTGACTTTGTAAAGAGATACCGGAAAACGAAAAGCTGGCTCTATGCGCAGCCGGAGAAGAGTAAAGAAGGGGATGACTCCAAACAGAAAAGAGAAGACTGAATAATCTGGTGTCAGAGTTTTTTAAAAGGAGAATTATGTTAAGGAAGATGAAGGATGAGATCGAACTGCTGAGCCGCCATATTGAGGTGGCAAAAGCCGTGGCAGATCACGAGCCGATCGGTATCATGAAACTTGCCGAGCTGCTTAACCTCCCTTCACACAGGATTCGCTACTCTCTCCATGTGCTGGAACAATTCGGGTATATACGCGCATCACCTGAAGGTGCAGTTGCCACGTCCCGGACTGCTGAATTATTCGAGCATCTCAATGGGGATCTGGATGAGCTGATACGGTTACTCGCAGAGATGAAGCGACAGTGATTTGGCCAGATCTCTGATTTTTCTCATTTTTAACTTCGATCAACCTCATAGTTACCTTTAAAAGTCCCCAAAAAGAATCTAATAAGGCGCACGAGTGTGCCTCCCTAACTCAGTTGGTAGAGTGTCGGACTGTTAATCCGAATGTCACAGGTTCGAGCCCTGTGGGGGGCGTTTTTGGGCCCGTAGCTCAGTCCGGTTAGAGCGCCCGGCTCATAACCGGGCGGTCATGGGTTCGAATCCCTTCGGGCCCACTGTTTTTTAAGATTTTATTCAGCGGATAAACTGGTTTTTTTAAAACCGATTGAAAAAGTTTCTAACAAAGAAGCACAAAGGGAGCATAATGAAGTGCCCTGTCTGCCAGACGGACTGCGTCAGATCAGCAAAAGATATTCTTACTATACTCCCGTCATTGTTCCAACCCTGTGGAAATTGCAGTGCCCGCGTGCTTAATAAACGTGCCCCGCTCCCAACGCTCGAATACGCCCAGCCCTGCTCCTGCGGGAAACGGTTTATTGATGAAGTTTTTGCCCACCTGTACGTGATCATGGTAGAAGAAGGGGATATGAAGCCCACGGAACCATTGATAGCGGTGGGATCCCCGCTCATACACCCGGGATTTCCCATGGAACGCCCGCCATTTCTTTCTGATAAATCCCTTGTGCTGTTAACCCAGAAAGCAATAAAAAAAACTGCCGTGCGGCTGATGAACGAAGTGCCCGAACTGCGGGGGGTGGTAAAGACCGGAAACTTTGTGCCGGGGATAGCAAAGGCAGATTTAAAATCTGTGCCAAAAGTGTATGATCTTCTGGCAGGGTGCGATGTCCGGGCAGATATCTTCCCGCTCAGAACCGGTCCGCTTGTCATGTACAAACAGCAGTCACTGGTCCACATCGAATTTTCACGGGGATATGCGCCAAAGATCCGGGCATTGGAGCAGCATGTGGGAATACCACCGGCAAAGATCTTTATCGATGCCTGTTCAGGTGTAGGGACACTCGGGCTGACCGCTGCATGCCTTGGTGTGCCGCACGTGATTATGAATGATGCATGGTATGCCTCAGCGTTCTGGTCCGCCTTCAATCTCGAAGTGAACCGGGAGTATTTCAGGATCAGCCGGGTTAAAATATTTGAACAGATGGAGGATATGGAAAAGCACCCGGTTGTGAAAAACCCAATAAAAATTGCCGAGACCGAAGGTGAGCAGAAAATTGAAGTCTACCAGGGGGATTTCCGGAGACTTTACACGGTAATCCCCCCTCAGAGCGCAATGGTGACTGCACTGGATCTCTTTGATAAAAATGACAAGCAGGGATTACAGCAGATCGAAAGCGAGTGGAAGGAAAAGATCGGTGGGGATCTGTTCGTCCCATGAGTCTTTCTTCTTTTTGGCTGACTGATTGCAGAGGCGATTATTATGACCGGGTAAAAATGGCCGGGTAAAAAACCTTTATTGAGCTGTGCACAAAGGTATATGGGGACTAGCCCGGGTGGTTCGGCGTCACCTGTAACCTGAAACCGTCGTTACGCGGGGGGCGAAGTTTGAGGAAGGCTGCAACGGCCTGCGGGAGCTTGTGCGTTCTGACTGTGAAACCTCGTCCCATGAGGTCGATGGCCAGGTATCAATATTCCGGAGGGAATGGCGACCTGTTGCTGCGGGGACCGGTTCAGGCCCGGAAGGGAGCAGACTTACCGTAGACATTCGGCGCCCATGGGGTAACGGGGCGGAGGATGAATGCTTTGGTAAACGTAGTAACGTACAGTCGACCGATAACGCGTCCCTATTTACGATTATTATGGCAAAAGTGACCATTATCGGTGCAACCGGCAATGTCGGGATGTTTGCCGCACATGCGATTTCGTCGATCCCTCACGTAAGTGAGATCCTGCTTTACGGGAGGGAAGGACGTGAGTCTCTTTTAAAGGGCATAACCCAGGACCTTGTCGATTCGTTCGCCGCACGGGGAACCGACGTCGAGATCAACTGGACAACCAATTTAAAAGACGTGGCAGGATCCGCAGTTGTTGTAATAACTGCAGGCGCTCCGCGCACACCCGGCCAGAATCGTATGGATCTTGCTGTTGGAAATGCAAGGATCATTGCTCCGCTTGCTCTGACAATCGGTGTCATTGCACCGGACACAAAGATTCTGATTGTAACAAATCCCGTCGATGTAATGACCTGTGTTGCCCTGAAATGCTCAGGTCTTCCACCCAGCCAGGTTTTTGGACTGGGCACGCACCTGGATTCAATGCGCTTAAAATCCCTAATCGCCGCATACTTTAAAGTGCATGTGAGTGAAGTCCACACGCGCATTATAGGAGAGCATGGCGATAGTCTTGTTCCGCTCTGGTCTGCAACATCCATCGGGGGTATCAAGATCTCAAACCTGCCGACATTTTCTCATCTGCCTGTCCAGGAGATCATAAATTCTGTAAAATGCAGCGGTGGTGAGATCATAAAAAACAAGGGATCAACGGTCTATGGTCCCGGTGAGGCGATCGCTTCGCTGGTAAAGACCGTACTCAGCGATGAAAACCGTATCCTGACCGTCTCTGCCTATATCAAAGAGGAAGTGCATGGTGTCAGCGAGGGGGATGTATGCATTGGTGTACCCGCCCGCGTGAATTGTCATGGTGTCTTTCCCATCTCGATTAAGATCGATGAATCGGAAGTGATGGCATTCCGCGAATCCGTTGAAAAGATACGCACAATCACCCGGAATGTTATGGCATCGCTTGAACAATAAGTAAAAAAGAGATGAACTGACTGTTTTAGTTCAGGGTTACTTCAATGATCTCTGCGCGCTCAACGCCCGCAATCTCATTGAGGGACATTTCGATTGCATCTGTCTCGCCCCCACAGTCATTGATTACTGCGGCAAGCTTGATCGCCTTTAAGCCAAATCCGATTGACTCTGTCTGCATGTCCTGGATACCGGGCAGTTTTTCTTTGAGCGCCTTTTTTAGTTGTTCAAGATCGACTTCGGGCGATTCCGGCATCACCCGCATAATGACCGCAACACTTCCCATGCTTTACGGTCCCCCAAATCCACATTTAGGGCAGGTGTAGGGGATACTCTGTTCTCTGCACCGGTAACACCGGTTAATCTCAAAACCGCATGCGGGGCACCCGAATTGCGTTGCGCCCTCTTCTGCAAGCGGTGCACTGCAGGATGTACACTTTTTATCTGACATTATAGCTCCTCCAAGGATTCTTATTGTATCTCTTTTAAAACCTTTAAAAGGTTGTACCGATTTTGGTGCATAGGATCGCTTCACCGTTTAAAAATTTTTCAATACTTCCGCCCAATTTCCCGTTGATAATGGTAGTTTTCATCCGGTGTTTCAGGACAAATGGAATGAAAAACGGATCTACCACGTCATTTTTTATGGGTATTGTTACCCGTTCCTGATGTATTCCTTCAAAAGAGATCCCGTCAACCGATTTGAGAACAAGGAGTTCAGTTCCCAGTTCAGCTGCTATCCATGCAGCAATGGTGTCGGAGGTGACATCCCATGAATGGGGGAGCGGATCATGCTGTCGCATGCTGATATACGGAAGAAAGACTGCGGTTGTTTCTGGTGCGGCGAGGATATCTGTTGTCTTCATTCCATGGGATGCGATAACCCATGCATACTGCTCCATGGCAGCGATTGCCATCCAGTGCGCGGCATTGCCCTCCACCTGTTCCTGCCTCACGGCATCGGCAAAAAGTCCCCCTCCGGGAACAACCAGCAGCGGACGCCCGGATTTGCACAATACCGGGACGATCTCCGGAATCTGCTGATGCAGGCTGCCTCCCAGTTTCACTACAAGCGGATTCTGCGGGTTTCTTATTGAATCTCCTGCCTGCACCATCTCTCTGGAAAATTATATCGCCAGATTATAAAAGGGGAATGGAGATACTATACAGTCTTAATGCGACGATTCTGCCTGTTCATCATTTTTTCCCTGCTCATCGTCGGTGTGGTGTATGCAGCCACTGATGTCAGGATTACAGAATTCTGTCCTGATCCATATCTTTTCAATGATATGGATGAGTACCTGGTGCTATCCGGCACCGGTTCACTTGATGGTATCACTGTCTCGGATGGGAGGGGTGGATTCCGGTTTCCTCCCGGCACCCGTATTAATGGAGCACTGACGATCGCCCGAAGTGGTCCGGCATTTTTGCAGAGTCATGGAAAACTTCCAGATTTTGAATGGCAGGACTACTCACCGGTTGTTCCCGATGTGATCAACGGTAATCCACTTCGTCTTGCAAATACCGGAGACGAACTGCTGCTATACAAAGGCTCTGAACTGATCCAGCGTGTTGCATGGCCAAAGGATGTCAAACCCCGCGAGGGGCAGGTTCATTATCTAAAAAACGGGGTATGGGATCCCCGCCCCCTCATGATCGGGCAGTCCCGGTTCGAACCTGCAGCATTCCATAATGTGACCGTAACAACTTTTGTCTCACCGGACTGCTCAAGTGAGATGTTCACCTATGCTGTGGATCGTGCATCGGATGAGATACTTCTCAATGTCTATGAATTTTCAAGCCCCTCGATGGCCGATTCCCTGATTGCCGCGCGGGGGCGGGGGGTGAATGTTTCGGTTCTTGTTGAGGGAGGGCCTGTAGGGGGTATCAGTCCGGCAGAGAATGCTGCTATATGGAGGTTGAATGCCGGCGGGATACCCGTTCTCCAGATGGCCGCAGGTAAAGATGTTCATCCACCCTACCGCTATGTTCATGCCAAATATCTTGTGCTCGATCACAGGGCGGTTTTTCTCACGAGTGAGAATTTCAAGTACAGCGGGTTTCCCCCTGCGGGTTTCAACAGTAACCGGGGGTGGGGGGTGTATCTTGAAGATCCTGCTCTTGCAAAATATTTTTCAACAGTATACCAGACCGATTCCACCGGGCCTTCAGTTATCCCTATCTACGGCTCTTTGGGAAATCCCGAAACAGTTCCTGCAGGAAAACATGCAGTAAAATTTACACCGGCACAATTTTCCGGCGCTACGGTCAGACCCGTTCTCTCTCCTGACACCAGCAGCCAGATAATCGATCTGATACAGTCCGCCCGGACGAGCATTGAGATCGAGCAGGCATATATCACCAACGAGACGCCTTTAACCTTAAACCCGTATCTTGCTGCTGCAATCAACGCATCCCGGCGCGGTGTTCACGTGAGGGTGCTGCTGGACTCGTACTGGTATAATATCGAAGATGAGAAGGACAACGATGAGATGGCGGCCCTTATCACCAATATCGGTTCAACGGAAAAGATCCCGCTCGAAGGGCGGTGTGCGGATCTTACGGCAAGCAATCTTGAGAAGATCCACAATAAGGGTGTAATCGTGGACGGGCAGCGCGTGCTTGTCAGCAGCATCAACTGGAACAGCAACTCCCCCAATTTCAACCGGGAGGCGGGAGTTATCATTGACCATACGGGGGTTGCCCAATATTTCCTTACGGTGTTTGAAGATGACTGGAATAATACGGTGACATCTCCTCAATCGAAAACCGATTATACCAAAATCGCTATTGTGGTTGTCGTAATCCTGCTGCTGCTTGTCATCTACTATCGCAAACATATCCGGTAGGAAAAAAAAAACGTTCTCTCGAAGATGTGGATTTAAAAATTCCGGGCAAAGGCAAAAACTCTGCACTTTTTAAAAAACAGGTGTTCACACTGAACACGTTTAATTAAATTTTTTTGAGTGCACACTGGCACACGTCACACAGGTTGATGTCGCTTTCTCCGGTGACTACGGCAAGCGCCCAGCGATCAATAATCAAATCCAGTTCTGTTGACAATACAACTTCGCCCGCACCCCGCTTCCTGCTCATGTACTGGGAGACTGCTGCCCGTGTAATCCCGAGCCGTTTTGCCGCATCACTCTGGCTGATCCCTTGTCTCTGGACAAGTCTCAATACCATCTCCGCTCTCATGGGGGGAAGGAGATTTCTCACCATCGTGTCACAGTGCATCAGGGTACAGGTATGCTTTGTCATACACACGCAGATTGGGGCTTAGCTGCCTGTTCCGTCCGGTTCTGGTAGATGATCTGGCGTGCATCGCGGAAGTTAAACTTCTCGATGATGAGATGACGTTCTTTTAATTTCTTTAAGGCATACCGCACAGTCCGCGGCGCAAGGTTTGTTCGCGATACAAGATCTTTGTGGGTCATTGCCCCACCGTTATCCAGTATCTCCAGTACCGTCTTTGATGACGGAGGTAGTGTTGTAGGATACATGGTCGATATGTTAACACTGTTAACACATTAACCTGTCGGTCATTTAAACCCAGATTTTCAATACTTCCTTTATGTTCGAGCGCCAGGAACGGTTGGCAATCCTGCTGTTGATCGGCGTTGCGGTTGCAGTGATTGCAGCGCACCTTTTTCTTGGTTCGTTCGGTAAACAACCGTTTTCAAAGCCATTTACAAACAATTCGGCAGATGGTGAACTTGTACATGTTGAAGGCACCGTCGACCAGGTTGCCCTGACCAAAACCGGTGGGCATATGAACCTGCAGATCAATGGACTCGCGATTTTTATTCCGGCTCAGGCAGCCCGTGATCTCACGATTAAGAAAGGAGCAAATATTTCTGTGTATGGGATTGTTGAGACCTATCGCGGGAAGAAAGAAATTATTGTGAGTTCGGCCGAGGATATCCACTTTTTATAACGGGAAAGGATCGCAGATATTGTACCGCAGACTTATTGCGGATTTAAAAAAACGGAGCTGAATGGGTGGTTGTTTTGTTATCCTGCGATCTACGGAGTAATGGCAGTCGGGTTGGATAAGTTTGTGTAAATCTTCTGGTCGTGCAAACGTTTGTTCTGTTGCGGGATTATTCTGTGGCTGAAGTGTCAGCACGCTTTTTTTGGTTCGCCCTGCTGATAGATGCCAGTGCTTTTTGTGCAGCTTCACAAACATCTTTGATAGGATCTTTTAGTAAGCGTGTGAGTCCTTCAATGGCTCGTTCGTCACCGATATTTCCAAGGGCCCATGCGGCGTCCTTCCGGACGCCTTTTTTCGGATCGTCAAGTAGTAAAAGGAGTGGTTCAACTGCCCGTGGATCCTTAAGTCTGCCCAGTCCCCATGCCGCGCCTTGACGGAGCCATTTATCATCAGATTTCAGTGTTGCAATCAGGGGTTCAAGAGCGCGAATATCCCCAATTTTTCCCAATGATTTTGCGGCAAGCCACTGGACCTCTACATAGGGATCGTTAAGGGCTTTTAAGAGAGGTTCAACTGCCGAGACATCCCCCTCTTCACCCAGCGCCTCTGCTGCTTTCCAACGGTAATGAAGGTTTTCATCCTGTAAGAGGTTAATAAATCCTTTTACCCGCCCCTTACGCTGTTCTTCGACTACAACCGGATCCTCTTTTGGGACTTCATCTTCAGTCACTGGCAATTCAGCATCGGGCAATTACACAACCTCAATAGCCATCGATACGTGGTTTCGCACGATTAAGTTTTTCCTTTGGCTTTTTATCTGTGTTTTTTTATGATGTAAATAAAACCATGAGAATCTCACTATCCGAAATATTTTAAAAAAAATCGAGTTCCACCACATCCAGTGATGAAAAAAGGATTAGTACTATCCTGGTATAATTTCAAGTTTCACTGAAAAATTCTTAACCGTGTGGGTAAGTGCACCCATGCTGATCACATCCACATCCAAAGTGGCAAAATCACTGAGTGTGTCGGGAGTAATACCTCCGGAGAGTTCTATGATGACGCGATCCCTAAGCCCCTTCTTCCTGAGTGCATCGAGAGTATTTTTCACCTGTCCGGGATTCATGTTGTCGAGCAGGATAATATCGGCACCAGCGGATGCCGCCAGCAGGGCATCAGCGGGGGTCTCGACTTCCACTTCGATCTTTTTGTATTGCGTGATCTTTCTTGCAGCAGTAATGGCTTTTTTTAATGAGACCAGCACCAGATGGTTGTCTTTAATGAGAATCCCGTCACTTAAACTACTACGATGGGGTTCCCCACCCCCGAGCTGGACTGCTTTTTTGTCAAGTGCCCTGAATCCTGGAGAGGTTTTTCGCGTTGCTGCGATCCTGCATTTTCCGTTTATTGCAGATACGGTTCCAACCATCTCCTGAGTCCGGGTTGCAATACCACTCATTCTGCCGATGATGTTAAGTGCAGTCCGTTCAACCAGCAGGATCTTTTTAGCATCTCCGTGGAGCAATAGGAGTTTATCCCCTGCTTTGACAGTTTGCCCATCCTGTGCGAACTGTTTTACTGCAATACCGTAATGGGAAAAGAGCATGGTTGTTTCGCAGAGTCCTGCAATGATACCCGCCTGCTCTGCAACGATCTCTGCACTACAGCAGATGTCGGGAATCACGGCTTCCGATGTCAAATCGCCTGATGGTGCATCCTCGTCGATAAAGTGCAGCAGGTACTCAAGGGATACCATAGATTTCTTCACCAATATACCTGTATCATGTTCCAACAACTATCGGACTGTTGAGATCTTCAAGAAGTGAGAGGATCGAAAGGGCTGCCAGATAGCTTGTGGCAGGGTTGTCCGGGCTTGGAAAATTTGTCACTTTGACATAGGTCTCACCAAAATCCCCTTCCACAAACAATTCGTGCACGTTCCGGTCAACCGCAGGATCAACCCAGAGTTCCACATCCGTATCCTGTCCTGCTGCAAGGCTCATGGCAACCGAGACATTCACATTTTTTGGAAATGCCTTTATGCATTCATTGGCTTTTCCTGAGAAGATCATCTTTCGGGAATCAGAAGCAATCCCCAGAGACGCCGGGCTTTTTGTTGTCCTGAGCAGGAGTTTTTTGAACTTTGAGATCCTGCCGATCTTCAGGTTATCGAGCCCGAAGATCGCCCCACTGGGAATGTGGACTTTTTGACCGGATTTAATGGCAGTGTTCTGGATATCTTCTCTGAATACCGGGTCAGCAAGTGCTCCCACACTCATGATTACCAGATCTTTGTTGCCTGAAAGCACTGCTGCTGCATAGACTTTGACAGCGCTGACAGAGGCTGCCTCAACAACGATATCCATATCGGCAGCAATAAACGTTTCAAAATTTTCATAGGCTTTTGAACCTGACAGGGTGGCGATCTCCTGTGCCCGTTCAAACACCTGATCGTATACCGCCCGGATCTCGAAACTGCCCGCGTGCTGTGCGATGATATGGCCGATGTTGCCACAGCCGAGCAGCCCGATTCGTATCATGGTAAACAGATTATGAATACCATTGGTTAAGCGTTGTGCTTGCACGAGTGTATCGATGTGCAACGGTAAAACCGGCCTTATATTCAAATGCGTTCAATGGATCTGGTAGTTGTCAAATGCCGGTAAAAGGATCAGGAAACGATTGTTGCAGCACCGCAAGTACCGGGTGGTTAGCAGCGCTCTCAAACCGGTGCGTATTTATCGAAACCTACGGGTGTCGTTATAATTTCGGTGACACGGCAAAACTTGTGGAGATCTTAAAAAACAATGGAAGCACCATTGTCGGATCTGCCGATGTTGCCGATGCTGTGATTATCAACACATGTACGGTGGTTGGACCGACCGAGCGTCGTATGCTCAGGCAGCTCAGCCGGTACCGGGATCATGAACTCTATGTTACCGGGTGCATGCCAGAAGTCCAGCGGGAAGCGATCTTTTCTGTATGTACTCCTACGCTCATCCCTCCTGAAAAAATTCGTGAGGAATACCGGAAAGTGATGACGGTCGATGATGGGGAACCGGGGATTGTGCAGATTTCACAGGGATGCCTGGGCCACTGCACGTACTGCCTTACCCGCCTTGCGCGTGGTTCGCTTAAGAGTTTTTCAAAAGAAGAGATTCTTTTGCAGGTGCAGAACTTTGTCCGTTCCGGCATTCCGGAGATCCAGCTGACCGCGCAGGATGTGAGTGCATGGGGTCGTGACTGCGGGCGTACATTTCCCGAACTGCTCGTGGCCATTAATAAAATTCCGGGCCGGTTCATGGTCCGGGTAGGGATGATGAATCCAACGACTGTGAACGATTGTCTGGATGATCTGGTTGATGCATTTTCTTATGATCGCATTTTCAAATTCGTTCATATCCCTTTCCAGTCAGGATCTGATGCGGTGCTCACACGGATGGGCAGGCAATATACCGTTGCGGAATGTGAGAAAATCGTTGCTGCATTCCGGAAACGATATCCGGACATCACTATTGCAACCGATATGATTGTCGGTTTTCCGAAAGAAACAAAAACCGATTTTTCCATGTCGTGTGATCTCATTGACCGGGTGCGCCCGAACAAAGTAAATATCACCCGCTATTCCTGCCGCCCGTTTACTCCTGTCTCTTCAGAAAAAGATTTTCCTGATTCGGTAAAAAAAGATCGTTCCCGCATATTAAATTCCCGTGCCGAACTGCTCTATGGGTTGCTCAACCGTCCACTTCTTGGAACGGTTGTACCGTTCATAGTCACAGAGATCATAAGGGAGGGATCGGTGATGGCCCGTGCAGCGAATTACACGGGCATTGTTCTTAACGAAAATCTTCCTGCAGGTTACAAGGGACGGGCAATCCTTGTAAAAGATCGAAAATATTTCTTTATCGGAAAAAGGGTCTGTTAGTTGGTAGAGAACTGCTGACAAGACCAAAAACGAGTGGTTTTATAGCCGCAGTATAAACAGATCTTAACCTTTGCAATATTTGTGACGGGTGCTGGTGAATGCTATGGATGAAATTGAAGCCGGATTTGAAAAACTGAAACAGAAGATCGAAGAGAGTCAGAGTGAGAAAACACAGGAGAAAATTGCCGGACTCTCAGAACAGATCAAAGAAAACGATGCAAAACTCCTCTCCCGAATGGCAAAATCGGCAGCACCTATGATAAAAACAATTGGTCTGAATATGCTCAAAATGGGCAAACAGGATACAAAGGGAGAACTGTATGATCCCATGTATTATCCTAAAAAAATGATCATTTTAGGAAAAGCTGAATCCGCTGCATTCCGCCCTGATAATCCTCAAAAACAGGTCACTGATCAGTTCTGTGTCTTGTCTGAAGAAGGCAAATTTTTTGAGTTGATGTACAGCGATGATGGATTTCTTACAGATTCTTATCTCAACTCCATTGATGCAAAAACTGCGATTGACCAGTATGGATACGATGTGCTGTTCATGCTCTACTGCGCACTTCGCGATTACCTCGAAGGGGAAGAGGCACTGATTGAAGCCCTCGAAAAAGTGATCGGGTATGTTTTTGCAAAAAAAGTGTAAAATATCATCATCTCTTTTTGCTTTTTTTATGAAAAGCCCGCGTCTCTGCTCACTGGGTTTACAATCCCTTTCTCATCCATCAATCCGGTAAAGTAATCCGGTAAAGTTCACTGTATGGTCTGCGACGAAATGTACAAAAACTTTAAAACAAAAAGTGCCGGATGGGCCCGATGTGATTCGAACACATGACCTCCCGGTTATCAGCCGGGCGCACCACCGGGCTATGCTACGGGCCCAAAAGATTGCCTTAATTTACCCTAATTACTACTCCACCAGAGTTTTTATAGGTTGTGAATCTCTTGGGAGCGTAAAAAAATATTCAGATAGGGATATGTGCAGAAAAATCACGGTATTAGTAAGGATTAGAATTATGGAACGAAAATACCTCCTTGGGAATGAAGCAATTGCCCACGCCTGTATTGAATCCGGTGTGGATTTTGTGAGCGGCTACCCCGGTACGCCTTCTTCAGAAGTAATCGATGTGATGCGGGCACAGCCGGAACCTTCATACTATATCGAATGGTCAGTGAACGAGAAGGTTGCGCTGGAGAATGCGCTTGCCGCTGCATGGTGCGGCATCCGCGCACTCTGCACGATGAAGCATGTGGGACTCAATGTTGCTGCAGATCCGCTGATGACGAGTGCCTACACGGGTGTTATAGGCGGTCTTGTGATCATGAGCGCGGATGATCCTTTCGCTCACAGCTCCCAGAACGAGCAGGATACCCGTTGCTATGCCAAATTCGCGCGGGTGCCCTGCCTCGATCCGGAAAGCGTGCAGGAAGCGCACGACATGATGCCTGCTGCCTTCAGGCTCTCTGAGGAGTTCGGACTTCCGGTAATTTTCCGCCCGACAACCCGCATCTGCCACTCGAAAAGTGATGTGGCGCTGGGAGAAGTCGTCCCCAGTACGAGGCTAGGAGAGTTCCATAAGGATCCCCGCCAGTATGTCGTGATTCCGGCCCACACTCGCATCCTCCACAAAAAGCTCAACGAGAAACAGCCCGCTATTAAAAAACGGCTGGTAGAACTGGGATACAACCGGTTCGAAATCCGTGGAAAGACCGCAGTTATTGCCAGCGGTATCGCTGCATCCTATGTTCAGGAACTGCTGCCAGCCGGTATTTCGTTCATGAAGATCGGTGCATACCCGATCGATGAGGAATGGCTGGGTGCATTTGTTGGTAAGCATGAAAAAGTGCTGGTGATCGAAGAACTTGCACCGGAAGTTGAGGAGGTTGTGCGGCAGGTTGCCGGCTGCGTTCCTGTGTTTGGGAAGAAGAACGGGTACGGTTCCTATGAAGGGGAGTTGTCTCCGCCGGCAGTTGCTGCGATTCTTGTAAAAGCCGGTTTACTTCCCGCAAATCCGTTCCCGTCGGTGGATCCGGTGCAGAACCTTCCGCTGCGCCCGCCAATTCTCTGTGCCGGTTGCCTGCATCGCAGTGCCGCCTATGCGATAAAAAAAGTCTTTAAGGATTCAATTTATCCCAGTGACATCGGGTGCTACACGCTCGGGCTCCAGATGGGAGTTGTTGATACAACCATCTGTATGGGGGCTTCGATTACTGTTGCAAGTGGTATCGCCCATTCCGGTGATCCCCGGGATATTCTTTGTACAATTGGCGATTCTACGTTCCTGCATACCGGTATCCAGGGGTTGTTAAACGCGGTATACAACGGGGCAAACATGACTGTTGTCATTCTCGACAACCGGATCACGGCAATGACCGGGCACCAGCCAAACCCGAATACCGGCTTGACGGCCTGCGGTGTTGAAAGCCCGCATGTTTCGCTCGATGTGATGTGCCGTGCCTGCGGGGTTCATTTTGTTGAATCGGTGGACCCGTTTGATATCACGGGCATGATGCATGTGCTGGAGCAGGCAAAGAAGCGTAAAGGTGTCAAGGTTATCATCGCCAAACAGATGTGCGTCATATCAGCGCGCCGGGCCGGGGTAAAGCGCGGGAGATATCTGGTTGACACAGATGCCTGCACCGGCTGCGGTAACTGTGTGCGGTTCGGATGTCCTGCGATTGAGTTTGCCGATGAAAAGGCGGAGATTAATGACCTGTGCAGCGGTTGTGCTGTCTGCGTCCAGATCTGTCCTGTGGGAGCGATAGTAAGGGAGGGAAAGAGATGAACAGAAGTTTCGATATCCTGATGGTAGGGATTGGGGGACAGGGAACGATCCTTGCATCCAATATTCTTGGTGAAGCCTGCCTGATTGAGGGACGGCATGTCAAGGGTGCAGAGACGCACGGCATGGCGCAGCGCGGCGGTTCTGTGGAGAGTCACATACGGATCGACGGGTTGTTCGGACCGCTTATCCCCCCCGGGCAGGCAGATCTCATGATCTCGTTTGATCTGTTAGAAGCCCTCCGCTACTCGCATTACCTGAAAAAAGAGGGCCGGCTTATAGTGAACAACCACCTTGTGCTTCCCACATCGGTGTACACGCAGAAGCTGGTCGCGCCAACAGAAGATGAGATCATTGCAGCATTAAAAAAGCACACGCTCTGCCTGCTTGATGCAGACAAAATGGCAGCCGATGCGGGAAGTCCGCTTTCCCAGAATGTGGTGATGCTGGGCGCTGCATCCATGTCCATCCCCCTCAAAGCCGAGTCGCTGCTTGAAGCAGTCCGGCGCCTTGTGCCGAAAAAGACGGTGGAGATTAATGTGAAGGCGTTTGAGATGGGACGGGAATTTGGCGGGATTTGCCGGTGAAGTGAAGGGTGGGTGCAGTTCTCTTCACAATTTTTTCCAAAATATTAATCCCCGGTTCTGAAATATTTATTTTATTTTTTCCACACGCTGATATGAAAATTTAGGGGGGATCAATTCCGAACCCGGCAATTCCTCCAAACGATCGAAAACCGATCTGAACACATGAAAAACCAAAAAATGATGAAGCGCTGAGGGGGGGAATTGAACCCCCGAGGCACTTTCGCACCACAGGCTTTCCAGGCCTGCGCCCTACCGCTAGACTACCTCAGCAAAAAGTGTATCCTATTTGTATGCAGGGAATTTTTTTAAGGGTATCTCTTTCTCTGGAACTGGACAGATGTTCTTCTGGCAGATTTCTGGACCGGCTTTTTAACCGGTTTTTTACCGTGTTGTACTGGCTTATCGGATTTTGTCCAGCCCCGCGGATAGGTGCCCGGTTGCATGAAAACAGCGGTTGATGCGATAACAAGTCCGTTGTCACCGGGTTTAAAAGAAGATGAAGGCACGAGCGCTTTACCCAGACATACAAATTCGCGTTTCTGTGAGAGGACTGCAATGGTCTGGTTCTTTAGAAACTCATCGCAGCTGATCACCCCCACACCTGCGATTACTGCGCCACGGCAGATGGCATCGATTGCGGTATCGCGCACAATAACAACCGGAAGATCAGGCACTGCGGCATCGACCGACATCACCATAGACTCAAGGGCAGTCCGGTCTCCGGCTTCTGCTGCCACGCAGGCATCTTTGATCTCATGGAGCGTGTGCATCGATGTTTCGTCAAATGCCCCGGAGCGTGAGCGGCGCAGTTCCTGCATGTGCCCGCCCACTCCCAGCGCAAACCCCATGTGATGGCAGAGCGAGCGGATGTAGGTTCCCGCCTCGCAGTTCGCCCGGAATAGGACAAGCCTTCCTTCGATGCTGAGGATCTGGAGTTTATGGATCGTGCGAATCCGTAAGTTTCGCTTCACCGCGCTCTTCCGGGGCGGGCGCTGGTAGAGCCTGCCGGTGAACTCCTCTGCCATCTTCTCAATACGGACAGGGTCAACATCGCCATGCAACCGCATCAGGCAGATATATTCCTTGTCGTGCGCAAGGAGGAGTGGGGCGAGGCGCACAGCGTTTCCCAGCATGATGAGGAGTAACCCGGACACCTGCGGATCGAGTGTACCGGAATGTCCTACCTCGCAGCCGAGCATCTGTCCTACCCATGCGGCAATCTCATGGCTTGACGGCCCCTGTGTCTTGTCCACTACAATGATGCCCGCCCCTTTCCATAAGGCCGTCTTCTTTTTTTGCTCAGTCTGTCCGGTATCGGCAATCGGTGATTCCATATTATCCACTCTGGTTATTGTCGAGATAGTTGTTCAGCGCTGCAAGGGTTCCTTCCAATGAACCGTCTCCTACAACTGCAGGCACAGTGCCTCCAGTGCGCATGACCGCAGCCGTGATATCGCCAATTGCCATCACAAGCAGATCCCCGCGTGGTGTCCATATCGCTTTTGTATATGACATGGCGCTGGTAAAGAGAATAGCATCGGCAGTATCAAGTGCGAGCGTCTCTCTTGTGGGTTCAAGCCCGTAACACCGGAACTCATGGACGATCCCGCCTGCGGCAGCAATCGCATCAAGGAGGGCAGGGTTTGGGACATCGGCGCGGGGGATACCGATATGTTTTCCATCAATCCACTTCCCGAGATATGGCACGAAGTCCCGGGAGTAGAAACCGGGAAGCGTTTCACACACGATACCCGATTGCTCCAGCTCCTTTGCCGTCTGTGGACCGATCGCTATCACGCGTGGACCCTTTTTCAGGAAAGGGGCGATGATCTTTGCCGGAAGAGCACTTGTAAAGAAGATGCAGTCGAATTCTTTGTTGCTCACTCCTTTTACGAACTCTGCAATCGCAGACTCGCGCAGATCTGAACGGAGCGGATGAACGCTGTAGCAGGTATGACCGGCCTTTGCGCATCTGGCAGCATCGCTCTTCTCCTTTCCCAAAAGACGGGTGACTGCAATTTTCATTACGGATTCATTGCCCCTGTATGATAATATGATTTGCATTTCGGTGAATTTATGTCCACTCTCCCGTAACTCTAGTGAATGATTGAGATCCTGCTGGGTGTTCTTATTGGCGTGATCCTTGGGACCATCAGCGGGATCATCCCCGGTGTGCATGCCAACACTCTTGCCGGTATTCTCTTAAGCCTTCAGGTAGCGCTCCTTGCCCTTCTCGGACCGCTCGCGCTTGCCGGTGCGATGTTTGCTGCGCTCATCACCCACACGTTTGTCGATGCGATCCCCAGCACATTCCTCGGTATCCCTGATGCTGATACATCGCTTGCGGTATTGCCTGCCCACGCGCTCTGCCTTGAAGGCAATGGTGAAGAAGCCGTTCGGATCGCTGCGCTCGGGAGCGCGTGTGCCATGGTGATCGCAGTCCCGCTCTCGGTGCTCTGTTTTCTCCTGCTCCCTGCGCTCCAGCCGTACTTTGACTGGTGGATTGGTATCCTGCTGATTGCGTCGGTTGGGTATATGATCGTCACCAGCGATGCACCGGGCTGGGCGCTTGGCATATTTGTTGTATCCGGTCTGCTGGGTGTATTCTCACTCCACTACGCGTTTCTCAGCTGGCATACGCTTGCGGGGGGCAGTGCGATCCTCATGCCGCTGCTCACCGGGCTGTTCGGTATTTCGGTGCTCCTCACTTCCTCGCAGGGGAAGATGCCGGAGCAGTTTTTCCGCGGTATCCGGATGGAAGACCGGACTATAGTAAAATGCTCGGTGCTTGGAACTGCTGCCGGTGTGGCAGTCGGGTGGCTGCCCGGCCTTTCCACTGCATCAGCAAACGGTGTGCTCGCTTCAGTTATCGGATACGAGAAAGATCGCCGCGCGTATATCCTTGCTACTAATGCGGCGAACACGGCCAATGCCTTTATCGGGCTTGCTGCGCTCTTTGCTTTATCGCGGATGCGAAACGGCGTGATGGTCGCGCTATCAGAACTTCCCATGCCTTCGATGAGCGAGCTGACTGTTATCGGTGTGCTTGCTGCCTGTGCTGCGTATGTGATTACAGTGTGGCTCTCCAAATCGGCTTGTCGGCTCAACGGGATTGATGTGCGGTTGCTGAACCGTGCGGTGATTGTGTTCATCTTCATACTGTGTCTCATTTTCACGGGTCCTTTTGGTGTATTGATCCTGCTGCTTGCAATTGTGCTCGGGCTTGTGCCGCATCTGGTGAACGTGCCGAGGATGTATTGTATGGGGGCTATCATGATTCCGGTGATCCTTTACTCGTTTGGTATTGCCTGGGTGTGAAGCGTTCAACCGCCCCCACAGGCGCCCGGATGTCCGGTGTGATCTGGTTTTATACGGGCTCACACCCCTTATCTTTGTAATATGCGATCCTACTGGTTCGGGGATGTGGAGGATGGACTGTGTACGCCAGCTGGCGGAGATGTGCTGGCAAAGGCTGAACGCGTCCGATCGATTACCAGCATGGATACTTTTGTCCCACCGGACTGGGAACTGGCAGTGGCGTGCGGCGCGTGCCGTGACCGTGCGGATTATATCCAGAAGCTCCGCGAGATCTGTTTTGCCGCAGCTGAGCGCGATATTAAGGTGCAATATTCCGGTAAAGATGCCGAACTGCTCCAGATGGTAAGAACCCTTGATGAGATGGATACGGTCATCAACCTGTTAACCGAACGGGCAGTGGAGTGGTACCAGATCCGTCACCCGACATTTACCCGGAAATACCGGCGAACTCCTGCGCATATTCTGGTGAAAAATATACGTGAGAAATCGCGTGGTGCGCTATCTTTTGTGGCAGGAGAGATCGAGCGTCTTTCTGCCACAAGGACTGAACTTGCAAAGGCGGTATCGGGACGGGCAAATGACGTGATGCCAAATACCAGCGCGCTTATTGGCGGACTTGTTGCCGCCAGGCTCATGTCGCACGCGGGGGGTTTATCAGATCTTTCCCGGATGCCTGCCAGTGCTATTCAGGTGCTCGGTGCGCGGACTGCCCTGTTTGCACATCTACGGACCAGGTCCCCGTCTCCCAAGCACGGGATCATCTTCCAGCACCGTCGGGTGCACAATGCGCCGCGGGAATGTCGCGGGAAGGTTGCCCGCGTGCTTGCGGGAAAACTGGCGATTGCCGCCCGGATCGACCACTACCGTGGAGTGGCAGACCCGGTATTTCTTGAATCTGCACAGGCACGCATTGATCTTATGGGAAGTGTTACAGGGAAAGGGACCGAAAAAGTGACCGGGAAGGGGAATGAATCATGATCTGGATCGGTGATGTGCTGGTATCGCAGGGCGAGGGGGGCGTGTATAGTGAACGTATGCTGGGAAATGCACGGGTATGGGATCCATTCCGCAGCAAACTGGCAGCGCTCTATTATGAGGGAACTGGAGTTGAGATCACTTCAGATACCCGTGTGCTCTATCTCGGCGCGGCAAACGGAACTACGGTCTCGCATGTGGCAGATTATGCTGATGTGGTGTATGCGGTGGAGTTTGCCCCCCGTCCTATGCAGGATCTCCTGGAAGTTGCCCGTCGCCGCAAAAATATTGTGCCGATCATGGCCGATGCCACCCGCCCGGAACAGTATGCACCTCTGGTTGAATCAGTGGATCTCGTGTACCAGGATGTAGCCCAACCGGATCAGGCAATGATTGCAATACGGAACTCTGCGTTTTTAAAACCTGACGGAAAGATAATCCTGATGTTAAAGACCCGGAGCGTGGATGTGAGAAAGGAACCTGGTGCGATATTTAAAGAAACGGTAGAAGCACTTGTATCCGCAGGATTTGTGGTGCAGGAGAGTCTCTGGCTTTTACCCTACCACCAGGATCATGCAGCAATTGTCTGCACAAAACCCGGTGTGAGGTAGTCATGGCTGGCGGTATTCGTTTCGTCTCTGCCGGGGGTTTATCCGTGCTCGTAATCCTCCTGCTTGTCGGGCTCGTGATCCTTCTTATCCCTCTGCTCTTCCTTGGAGTGATCGGGGCTGCGTTTACCAAGCTGGGATTTTCCTGGATTACTGCGATTGCAGTTGTCCTGCTGATGCTCTTTGGGAGTTATGTCAACATCCCGGTGTACACAATAAAGCGCGACATGGTCCGTGTCTCTCCGGACACTACTTCACTGTACAGTGCAGACACCCCGTGGAGTCCGGCACCTGTCTGGGATACTCTTATCTCGATAAATCTTGGCGGAGCGATCATACCAATATGCATATCGCTGTACCTGTTGTATCAGGCAGTGCACATCACCGGCACCTCTCTTCTGATACCTGTCGGGGCAGGCATTGCAATCGTTTCACTCGTCACCTTTGTCTCTACGCGCCAAATTATGGGTGTGGGATTGCGGGTGCCCCTGATCATACCGGGTCTTACCGCGCTTCTCATGGGGTTGCTCCTGTTTGGGGGCGCAGGAATCCCGGCAACGGTTCTTGCATTTGTCAGCGGGACTATCGGAATTTTACTGGGTGGAAATCTTGCCCAGCTTCACCGGATAAAAGCACTTGATGTGGCAGATCTCAGCATCGGGGGGGTCGGTACCTTTGGCGCTATCTTCATCTGCTGTATCCTTCCTGCGCTTATTGCATGAGCGTTTCTGGTACGCGAGCAGTCAGAAGGGTGACGAAATGCTGTGCTGAACAGTATCCGATGGATAAGAAGAACACGAAAAGAAGTAGCCCGGAGCAGATTCGAACTGCTGTCGGCGGCTCCAGAGGCCACCATGATTGACCGCTACACTACCGGGCTATATGCCTCATACTTTTTGCCGCTGTTGCTTAATTAAAGTGACGGACTGCCCGTGCCCGTTCATACGTTCTGTGCCCGGTCGCATCCCTTGCAGGTGCGGCAGACTTCTTTTACCGGCTGTATGAACTGGCCTTTTCCACAGAAGGGTTCGATGTCGTGCATGTCCCGGATATAGTAGATGTGAGGGACAAGCGAGATGTGGGTGTATGTCCCGCAGGGAACTCCGAGCTGGTCAGCGATATGTTTCTGGAGCTGCACAAGTGCATACATGTTGGCGCCGGCTGCAGTGAGCATATCGTTTGACCGGAAGATCACCCGCATGTGGAGCTTGTTGTCCCGCACAATGCACTGGACCAGCTGAAGGCAGGGGCAGTCATCGAGTTTCTCATCGATGACCGGGTTCCAGGTGATGGCTACAGCCCGGCGTGTTTCAGGATGGGTGCGGAGTTTGTCTACTATGTAGGCAATCTGATCCACATGCACGGGTTGTCCATCAGTAACGAGTCGTTCGCCCCAGTCAAAGAGCCGGCCATGGTAATCGTACTCGAAGTTTGCATGCGAACCGTGGATCAGATCGCGGGCGTACTGTTCAACGAACCTTAACTGAAACTTTGAATGCGGGCTTGTCATGGGTTCGGCAAGCGGGGTATCCACCTGCATGGCGATCTCTTCGAACTCGACTGTTGCTTCGGCATCTTCTGTCCGGAGGGTCCAGCCTTTTTCTAAGATCATTTTGATGACCTGTTCGTGTGCATGCCCGATGCTCGGCGCCCGGATGACTCTCATGAGGAAATGTGTGTTTTGTTATGTTGTATATTTGTTGAAATGTACGCGGGACCTTTTAGGGGGGTGGTGATGGTGTGCCTTAGTATCTAAGGAAAGCGGGAGATGTATCATGTAATAGTGTACGCTGTGATATGAAGGGAGTCCTCCCATATCATCACTCATACGCTCATACATCATACTCATCCGGATTTCGATCCTAATTCTTCTCCATATTTTTTTTACGGTTTTGCCGGTAATTCTGGCCAGCCAGAGTTACATGCGTTTATTGTGAATCCTTTATCCCCAGCACCCGCTCGATCTCCCGCCGTGCATCCTTTGCCCGTTTTGCAATCCCGGCATCAACCCGCAAAAAATCCGGATCGATAAAATCATGAACCTGTTTATCACGCGATCCATCGTCTTCGATACGCGAAGTCACAAACAAACGGTAGATCATCCGGTCTTTCCCGCCATCTTGTTCAACGAGATCGAGAAGGCGTTTCTTTGCATGGTCTTTCATGGTCATGACCATCGACCGGCAGAGTCCGGCGATCCGGTTATTGATATCCTCCATCCAGTCCGGGCAATCATCAGGTCCAAACGGTGGCTTATAATCAATCTGGATGCCGGGATTTCCCTTGTGGCGGACGAACTGCACATGCACTTCAACCCCGCCAAGAATAATTGCGTCCCCTTCAAGTGCCAGTTTTGCTGCTTCATCTTCCGTTACAGTCACGATTTCTGCCATACAGATTTCTCCATCAGTAGATCATATGCATCGTTCTTCTGTATACTATTCTGGTTCCGGTAGGTCCTTATTCTCCGGCACATTGCGTCACTTGCGTCACATTGCATGCCATTTCCGGGATCTTTTTTTTGTACTATTTTCTCGTAAGAGATCCCGGAAAAAGGGTACATAGTGACGCAAGTGACGCACTTGATCGATTTTTTTGTTTCATGAAGCATGGGTAAGCACATCCTGGTAATTCCCGGTTTGTTCGAACTCGACACGCTCATTCAGATTTTTCCACCGGATTCCTGACCATCTCCGATCATTTCCGGATCGTCCACCTTCATTGACTCCTCGTTCCTTAAGCGCCATTGAAATTTTCCTGCCAGTCGGTGCCCGGTGTATCCCCTCCTCCGTGCACCACTTCTCAAACATCTCCCTGAACGTAGATCTTGATAACCACGCCTCCGATTCAAAAGTACACTCGGTCGCAAGAAACAGCCCAACCGTATCACTCACCGTCCGCAGGTTAGCTGTAGCCTGCAAAACCTTCCGGGGCTGCACGAGCCGGTTCCCTTTTGCATAATACCGGGAAAGCCCGGCTAGGCACCAGTTCAAAATCCCGGATGACTCCGACAACAGCTTTGCTGCAATATCCGTGTCGCACTTCTCCTCCGGTATCTGGACTGAAAATGGCACCATCCAGATGCGGCGCCAGATACCGTCATCAGTGCCGGGGATGACGGGTTCGTGGTTGGTAGTCATCCAGATCTTGGCAACGGGCGTGAATTCGAACTCGTTTTCATAGAGTTTCCGGACCGTGATCACGTACTCGCCCGTGATCTGCTTGATGATCGCTTCGTCCATTCGTGCGCCTTCTGCTCCTTCTGCTGCGGTGGCAAGACGGGCTCCTGCGAGCCGACCAAGTCGGAGCGGGCGTTCTCGAAGCGCTTGGCCATCAGGGAGTCGGCTGCGATGTTGACCGCGTAGTCGGCAAAGATCCTTGCAAGGACTTCTATCGTCTTTGATTTCCCGTTCCTTCCCCTGCCGTAAAGGATGAACATGATCTGCTGCGGGTTTGTGCCAAGCAGTGTGTATCCGCACATGGACTGGAAGCCCGATATGTAATCGGTATCTCCTTTGAAGATCAGGTCAAGGTGGGCGAGCCACCGGGGGCATTGTGCAGCGGGATCGTAATCAACTGCTGCCTTTTTTGTGAGCATCTCCTCCTTCCGGTGTTTTCGGAACGTCATGGTCGCAAGTTCGAGGGTGCCGTTCCGGCAGTTGAAGAGTTCCGGGTGTGCGTCGAACTCATAGGGCAGGACCGGAATGTGCGGGGCGGCTGAATCGATCATCGCCTTCCTCGCATGCAGGCTCTCTGATTGGATCGCAAAGCGGGATAGCGCATGGGAGCGATCAGAGGTTTTTGCTTCGGCTGCATCGCGGTGGATTGAGCGGGCGACATCGGTTGCGATGAGCAGCATCCGGCCGGCATCGTCCCTGACCCAGACTTCTCCGTTCCAGAGGTACCACGAGTTGAACGTAGCACAGTAACGGATCGAATCGCCATACTGTGCAATCAGTCGCTCGGCGTTGCCGGCATCGGTTAGCGCGTATTCACGCGGAGCATCCTGCCCGGCTGCATCACCCGTGGGGACGGTTTGATTTTCCGCCCCCGCCTTTGCCCTCGCCCGCACTTTTCTCCATACCTTGTTCCACTGCTCCTGCCGGTCGTGCTTCTCCTTCTTAGTCTCGTACTTCTCCGTCAGTTCCTTCCACCGCTGCTTCCCGCCTCCACACGAAGCATGATGGCAGCCCGCATGGATTGCACCATTATTGAACTGGATCGCATACGCCCCGTCCTTGTGCGCAGATGAAAACGGGCACTGGTCAAGCGTGAAGAGTGTGCCGCCATTACCGTAAGGTTTTTGGGAACGGATGGCGATCCCGTGATCTTTGAGCCAGGTTCCCAAGTTGACTACATTCTCTTTTCCGGCAGTCCGTTGTGTGCCGGTTCCGTTCGGGAGTAGTGCGCTCGCTTCAATTGGGAATTGTGCGGCGAGATTGTGCAACTGTTCAGCAGTCACAACCGTCACTGAACACGGCACAGAGATGATCCGGCTTCGGCGGTGCGGGCGTTCTGGAGTGTGATCTCCTTTTTTTGCGAGAGTCCCGTAGAGTTTCCAGATCCGCCCGGCATTATAGTTCGCTGTATCAACTGAGACTCCGGAATCTGAAAACAGTGCATCCAGCGTACCAAGTACCGCTTTTACCAGTTGCGTTGAGGGTTCATCATTGGGCAGATCGATCCGGTAGAGCAGGTGAGCACCATTGCCGGAATCGCCGGTCACTGGTCCGGGAAATCCCAATCCGGATAGCCAGCCGGCAATCTCTTCTGCTTTTGCCAGAGCGATTTCGTGCTCTTCATCAGTTGAAGAGACTCCGCTTGGTCGCACCGGGTCGATGTCGATCGGGAGCCAGCGGCGCCTTATAATATCCGCATCGGAAGTTGTTGCATCCGACCGCGTGAGATACATTTTGATCCGGTTTGCCCGTCTTGCCAGAAGTGCCGGGTTCACCATGTTTAACGTTACATAACAGCCGTGAACGGAAGGGTCGGTATCAAGCACTTCAGAAAACCGGGCACACGCGGCATAATCGTTAAAGTATCCGCTGTGTATCGCATTATCAGCAAGCGCCCGAAGTTCGAATACCTGCCCCGGCGCTGAAAGGATCGGGTTCGCCTGTGTAATTCCATTCGCAGGAATAAATGTGGGAGATGGATCGTTAGTCATGATCCATCACCACAATTTATGGATCCGGTCGTGTTCGTTTGATCCATATTCTGCGATTGTTCCTTGTTTTGTGATTGATGTGTATGCACTACATCATCAGTATGCACTAATTGATCCGTATTCCGCAATTGAACATAATGCTCTACCGCTTTTTTGGGGTTGCACCGGATCTTAATGGTATAGTGATTCCAGAATGAGTGGACTATCCCTATACGGTACACCTTCCCGCCTTTCTCCTTCATATCGCGTTGCAGAGCGGCAGGAATCTTAAGGAGCGGAATCTCCCGCATCACCAGTGCATGTTGCCTTAAGGGGTGGTGGTGATGTTCTCCCGGTTTTTCCCCGGTTTTTTGAGCGGTGGTCCCTTGTGTCTTCTCGTGTGGCAATTGTATTTTGTCACACGGTAAGAGTCCTGACAGGACTTCCTCCTTCTCTTCTGTTTTCGGCATTGCGATTCTCTGGAAGCCGATCGCCATCTCTATTGTCTCGATCTCTTCCCCGATCCTTGCGGACCCTTCAGCAGATAAGAACTGCATAATTATCACGACCTGTAAATTTTTATTCAACAATGATTCATCGATACTGCAAGACTTCTTTTGGGTATGCCTCATGTAGGGTTACCGTTATCAGAGTTCCTCTTCTCTCCATATCTCAAGGTCCTCCATCCGGTACCCGAGATCGTTTATTTTGAGAAAGATTTCTTCGTTCATCCGGTCCTGCTACACCATGAGCATGCAGACAAGGTCACGGTTCGCCCTCTCTGCTTTAACGTACGTTACTTCAGGATCCGGGCTGTAGATATCCTGCTCTGTCCGTTTCCGGATCGTGCTTTTAGATTCCCGTGAAGCACCAATATCCTGCCCGCGTAGTCCGGTCTTTCGGTTAACAATTCGCGGTGCCTTGTGCGTACTCTTCTTTGTGGTGTCGCTGTTGCCAGCATTGTTCTTCTCCAGTCCGGCTTTGTCCGGAACGGACGCTGCTGCATCCTGTCCGGACAGATTGCAGAAAGGTCCGGTATCTCCGGCGCTTCTCTGCACGGAAATCTGTAATGATTCCCCGGTTGTGTTTTCCTGTTCTTTTGTTTCCATATTTGACCTCCTTTTTTCTTTCTGACAGTTCCTGCAAGTGAGCTCACGCTCCTCATTTTTTTTACACCGGTTCCGTGGTGACCGGGTATCGCTATGGCTCGTTGCTGGTCATGGCCATCTTTTATTATAGACGGCAGGTGACCTGTCAAAGAGTTCCTGCAGATAATCCCCGATCACTGGTGTATCCAGCGTTACTGACGATGACCAAAAAAGGTAAAGAGTGAAAAGATTGGAGAGTGGTTGCTTGTTAACCTGTACCGCTTCCCCGCATTCAATGCGTTTGTTGTTCCGGTTACGACAATGTTCTCTCTGATTCCTGCATAAGCCGGGAGTGATGGCATACACTGGCGGATTGCTACACCGATCTTTGCCCGGATGGTTTTTGCAATCTCATTCAGCCCCGTTCCCAGTCGTGCGAAGGTATCTCGAAACATTGTATAAATCAACATCTTGGTTTTGGATATATAAGGGATTGGATGACTTCGGAAAATGTCGCAGTAACTCCATCCGTCCGGGTTCGTTAACGACCCGGATTATCCGGTTTTTTCCTTTGCGAACAGACACGCGGCACGAGCCGGGTCGAAATCCGGTTTTGCGGGCTGTTTTTGCGTGAAATGCTGATTGTTGGAGTGGGGGTGCCGCACTTTGATGCGATTATAGTCCGGGTCGTTTTAGTCTGTGCAGGATCTTGTAGTGATGCCGATACGAGTATACCATTTTCTTATCTTATCCTCCACAAGCTTTATCGGGATTACTGTATCGATTTGCTACATCTCTCTTTTCAACTCCTTTAGTCTGCCTACATCCGGTCATGTGTGGCGCAGTGAACAGCCGGGCATCCCCAGAAAATTCTATTCGTTTGCCAATGTTCAATCGTCCCGTCCGGAAAAATCCACTGGCCGATGTTGAGCGTTGAATACGTGAACGTGATATTCAAAAAACATAAGCACATTCCTGGTACGAAATGTTCTGGATCCTTTTGTTCTGTTTCATGCGAACCGCAACTTTTTCTTCATCTATGACAAACGGAAGTACAGTGTGCTGCAAAACACTCTTGCAGAATAATTTCCAAAGCAAAAAAGATGGATGTCCAACATTGTTCATCTGTGTATAACATATGGTGATTATAGAGAAATGTTACAGTGCGCGACATATAACCCATTCAGAAAACCCAGTGTGAAAAATCATGAATCAAACCGGGTAAGTATGGACCAACAAAAACTCATTTTATCTGTCTTAAATCAAAAACGGGGCGCAATTCTGTCACAAAACCCCCTGAAAAAAAGACCACAAAGGATATATTAACTCTTTTACAAATACTGTTCCATATTCCGTCTAATCGGAGTATGGGGCTCGCAGAACTGTTATTCGGCATCTGTCGAAACGGTTCGCGGCTTGAAATGTATGATGTAAACTTTGGAGGAACTAAACATATGACTAAGCGATTAACTATTGCACTTGTTGCAGTTGTTCTGTTCGTGCTTATGGCAGTTATGCCGGTATCGGCATATAATGTGGCACAGAACATCTCACAGGGTGCAAGCATATTTATTGGAGAGTCAGGAATAAACCTGTCTCATGCACAAACATCTCTCTATGGAAGAGCTGGTGATACAACAGCAGGCGTTGGACCTATAATTCCAGCCATCCAGGGAGTTGAGTTATCAACAGGTATGACCGTCGGTTGGTGGGCATCAGCAGCAGTAATTCAGTCTACTAATCCAACAAAGACGGTTTTACTGACTGGCCGGAACCTCTCATTCACGGTTGCACCAACAGACTTTGTTGGTTACACTGGTAACTGGTATATTGTCAACTCTACTGACACAAAGGCTATGACACCGGCAATCTTCAACGTTCAGGATCCGTCCCTCGTTATTGCCCCATATGACTTGAGTCTTAGCACAGGACAAGATATGTCAGGCAAGTCCGTTGTTCAGGGACAGCAGATTGTGTTCAAGGTTGATACCAACATGTATGCGGCCATCAACAACCTGAATAGGTTCCCATCCAGTACATTTGGAGCTCAGTCCAACCCGAGTTACTTTAATAATATCAGAGATGGTTACATTGATATCAAGGTCAAGGACCCGTCAGGAACCACCTTAACAGCCCTTGTGAATGCATCTGCACCAACTAACTATCCTCTAACCCTGTTGCAACAGAACGTTTCGACTGCGACATGGTACTGGGGAACAGCCCCCTCAACGTGGATGCCCGGCTCAGCTGCAGCAACACCCTTCTATTCAAACTGGTCTACCGCTGCACTTGACGCAAATGGTCAGTACTATTACCCGCCAGGTACCTACACTATCACAGCAGAATCCTGGCTTAACGCCATGAAGGATAACTACAAGAACGCAGGCGCAGACTACACCGGCAAGACAGTTACTGCCGCGGTAACCATGACCCTCGTCTCTGACTCTATCAAGATTGAGGCAAACAAGGATTCCGTAGTCAGGAGCAAGCCGTTTGCAGTTACCATCACAGGTAAGCCCAGCACACTTTACCACATGTGGGTTAAGGGAACCTCCAGCATGGATGGTTCTTATGACAACCAGCCCCCGATGATCACTCCATATCAGGCAGGTGTCGTGAATGATTCTGCCACTCCAAGTCTTGGACTTGGCGTACCCACGGGCGGTATCGCAAGTATGTACCAAATTCAGAATGGTGCTGGTCAGACTATCTTTAACAATGTATACTATGCAAGTGGATACTCTGCAACTGTAGGACCGAAGGTTCAGAACGGGACACTATTCTATGCAAACGTGACCACTTCAGCAACTGGTACAAGAACCGTTGAGTGGCAAACCACCAACTGGACCAAGGCACAGACCTATACCATCCGCGTTGAACAGCAATTTAATGCTTCGACATATAACAGCGGATACGACCCATCATCACGGAACATGAAGAATAAAGATGGTTCCGATGCGGTCTATAACACCGGTACATACAGGAGTGACGAAGTCAATGTAAAGGTCGAGAAAGGCGCAGTCACTATCGTGGCAGCCGGCTCCCAGAGCTATTACCTCGGCGAAGAGATTAAGTTCTCAGGTACCAACACAGAGACTTACACAACCTACATGTTCATCACTGGTCCAAACCTGCCCACTCGTGGTGGTATCATTTATAGCACTGACCCGAGAGCAGCACTTGGTTCTGACGGGGAAAAAGGTGTTCAAAACAGAGCTGCAGCAGACTACCAGCAGGCATCAGTCCTCGCTGACAACACCTGGTCATGGAAGTGGGGAACTTCAACTGTGGCACTCGATGCAGGCACGTACACCATCTACGCAGTAAGCCAGCCCAACAACGCTGCTGATCAAAACCTGCAAAACGCAGCATTCGGCACGGTCTCTATCATCATCAAGAAGCCGTTCGTATCTGCCACAGCATCCCAGTCCACAGTCGCACAGGGTGACAAGATCATCATCGCAGGAACTGCACAAGGTCAACCCACTCTGGGTGTCAAGATCTGGATCCTCGGAAAGAACTACCCGGCTACCGCCAATCAAGTCAAGACTCAGTCTGTGAATGCCGATGCCTCGTTCAAATACGAGCTCGCTGGTAGTGACACCAAGTCTCTCTACCCCGGTCAGTACTTCGTTGTCGTTCAGCACCCGATGCAGAACAATGTGTTCGATATCGATGCGGTTGCCGGCACAGCAGGTACTACAGATGCAGGTAAGACCGTCGTCATCAACAAGCAGTTGAGCACGCAAGGTACAACCACCGCATCCAAGGTCTTCACGCTCCTCGGAGCAGGAAGCCTCCAGGGATCCGACGCAGCTGAAGCTCTTGTTCAGGGTATCAACAGCGCCAATGTTGATGATACCTACACCAAGCTCCAGTTCCTCGTCGAGGTACCAGTCATCCGTATCAACCCGGTTGGCGACAAGCATGTTGGTGACAAGTTTACCATCACTGCATCAACCAACCTCGCGGTAGATGACGAAATCCTCGTCACAGTCTACTCATCATCATTCAAGCCGACTCAGAAGAGCCAGAGCGGCGAGTTCAGCGGAGCAACCGGTACCGTCAAGGTCACCAAGGGTGACAGCGGTATGAACATGATCTCGTTCCCTGTTGACTCATCAACATTCAAACCGGACGAGTACATTGTTACTGCAAGCGCAATTCTTCAGGTAGCAACCGGCACTGCACTCTTCAATGTTCTTGAAGGCGCAGCACCCGTTGTAACAACCAAAGCACCTGTTGTAGTAACAACTGTTGCACCCGTTGTAACAACTGTAGCACCCGTTGTAACAACCGCAGTCCCGACCACACCCAAGCCGGCCCCCGGCTACGGTGCATTGATCGCATTGATTGGTCTTGGCGCAGTTGCGTTCATCGTTGTGCGCAGGCACTAAAACCAAAATCTAAAAATCTTTTTTTTATTTGCAGTTTTCAAGCGATAAACCGGATTGGCTTTTTTAGTTTTGTCTGGTGAAAGACCATGAGGCATTCTCATGCCGGGTTCGTTCTTGCTGTTCGGTTGATTGAGCTCAACGAGTTCATCAGTCACCTGTAATGTAAAAAATCGTGCATCTTTATCCCATAATCGAATCTTTGTATCCATACGCACAACCCTTTTATTCGTGGTATCTGGAATCAGAATTACGGGTTGGAGCAGGTCTGATTTTTTTTTAAACGATAAAAAGACTATAATCTATTAATTCCTCCATCACCATATAAGATCAACAAAAGGTCACCACCCATGTCACAGGTTCTGTTAATAAATCTCGACAATCTCCTTCATTGCCGGTCCGTAGAATGATCGCGTCTGGAATTCAAAGAGGGATGGGATGACAATATCAAAGATGCAGTTGTGAGAACGGTCTCTGCATTTTCAAACGATCTTCTCAATCTGAATGGCGGGTACATTATTTTAGGGATAAAAACGGATGACAAGGGAAATCCAGTATTACCTCCTGAAGGACTGGACAATTATGACCGGGACAAAATCCAGAGGGAAATTGTCGGGGAATGTAAAGGAAAAATCTCACCTGAATATATTCCGCTTGTCTCTCAAGAGACCTATCAGGATAAAACCATTCTTGTCATATGGGCACCGGGCGGAGATAACCGACCATATGAAGCCCCCAAAAAAGGAGGACACAGTGGCCGTGGTTATCACGTAAGAAGTGGTTCTGCGACCATAGAAGCAACGGGCGATATAAAACGACAACTTATCGAACAGACCGCAAAAATTCCGTTCGATGATCGAAGAAGTTTAACCGGAAAAGTTGAGAACATATCACCGGTTCTTGTAAAAAAATTTTTAAAAGATGTTAAAAGTTATTTTTCCCGCGATGTCATCTCAAATATTCGCCAGATATACCGGGATATGAAGATCGTAGTTCCCGTAAACAGCCATGAAGTTCCAAAGAACATTGCACTCTTATTTTTCAGCGAAGACCCGGAGGAATTTTTCAATGGAGCCCATATTGAAGTAGTGCAATTCGGTGATGATGCCGGTGATTTAATTGAAGAAAAAGAATTTCAGGGTCCATTGAACCAGCAAATAAAATCGTGTCTGAACTATCTCAATTCACTTGGAGGATCGTTACTGCAAAAAGTACCGGGTCAGGCAGAAGTTGAAAAAACAGTGCCCTATCCTTATGAAGCAATGGAAGAAGCACTCGTAAATGCAGTCTATCATCGAAGTTATGAATCCACTCCCGAACCTGTCAAAGTGTACCTTTACCCGGACCGGATGGAAATCATCAGTTACCCAGGACCTGTTGCCGGAATCCAGTTAAATAATTTTGAACCGGGGCAGAGTGTTCCACAAGTCCCGGCAAGAAACCGGCGAATCGGAGAACTGCTCAAAGAATTACGACTTGCCGAGGGGCGTGGAACCGGAGTTCCAAAGATCAGAAGAAGGATGCAGGAAAATGGTTCGCCTGCTGCGAAATTTGACTTTGATGAGACCCGGACCTATTTCCGGGTTACATTACCCGTTCATCCAAAATACCGGATCCTCCATACGCTGAGAACTGCATCACATTTGTGGGCGATTGGTGATAAGGATCAGGTGTAGGATGACATCCGACAGGGTTTACAGGTAAATCAAAAAATGAAAAATGTAAAAAATGCATCGGATATATCCGGTTTTAACCATGAATACGTAATTTCATATTAATGACATGTGAAGGTGTTATATATGGGGGCATCGAGAGCGATTGAAAATAAGGCACACACGATTCGAATCATTGTAGATCACCTCGAATCGTTTCCTGATGTGGCTCAGTTAGAAGTACTTGATTTTGTAGAATTTTTACAAACCCGTAAATTGCAATATGAAGAAAGAAGAGCAGATGATAAATCATGGTGTAATTTCTCACTTGCATCAGCGATGAAAGGAATGGAAGATGAAGATACCACCTACACATCCACAGATATAATCGAGCTCCGAATATGATCCGCAAAGGGTGTCAATGACGGTTTGAAATTCCCCAGTTATTTCGGCGAAAGAATCCCCAATCACGTTGGAATAAGAACCTAGTTTGGTCGGAATAAGATTCACCAATTCTGTCCCCGATATTACCGCATGTGCATTTGGGCTTCATGTGTGTTTTTTAACCAAAGACACATGCACACCCGTCCCATCCATACGTTTGCCTCATCCCCAAACATGGCGTAACACCTTTTAATGCCAGAACGGTTAACGTAAATGTAACCCGATGCTAACGCAGGTTACATCGCATCATGTGGAGGGACTATTCAGTGAAATTCAGCGCAAACATTCTTGACATTGCAACGCGAGGCGTACTTCTCAACCGGGCAGATGCCCGCAGCATCGGTGTGCTTGACGGCGATCGGGTCCAGATAATAAACATAATAAGCGGCATATCGACAGCCGCATTAGTGCACACAACCTCAACAATCGCACGGCAGGGCACTGTTGGCATATACAGGATTACCAATGAGCGCCTGCATCTCGAAGACGGAGCAGAAGTAGAGATCCGTGAAGCAAAAAGACCAGCCTCCTTAGACTTTATAAAAAAGAAGATGGATGGCATCAGGCTCAACAAAGAAGAGACCCTGACCATCATCAAGGATGTGGTGAGTGACGATCTGTCCGCGGCCGAACTCACAGCATACATCACTGCGTCCTACATCAACCCGCTCGACATGGATGAAGTCGAGTATCTCACCCGTGCGATGGTAGAAACCGGCGAACAGATCAAGTTTGCATCACGCCCGATTGTGGATAAGCATTCCATCGGTGGCGTTCCGGGCAACAAGATATCGCTTCTTGTAGTCCCCATCATTGCCGCAAGCGGTCTCAAAATACCAAAGACCAGTTCGCGGGCAATCACTGGTGCCGGCGGAACAGCGGATCTTATGGAAACCCTCGCATTTGTGGAGTTTTCTGCCGGGGAAGTCCAGCAGATGACTGAAAAAGTTGGTGGAGTAATTGTCTGGGGCGGTGCGACAAATATCGCACCTGCCGATGATAGTATCATCATCCAGGAATATCCGTTCAAGATTGACGCCAGAGGACAGATGCTTGCCAGCGTCATGGCAAAAAAATTTGCCGTGGGCGCAAATCTCGTGGTAATCGATATTCCAGTCGGTCTGCATACCAAAGTAGCGACCATGGCAGATGGAAGAAAACTTGCCCGGGAATTTATCGAACTGGGTGAACGGCTCGGCATGAAAGTTGAATGTGCTCTGACCTATGGAGATATTCCCGTAGGGCACAGTATCGGCCCAAAACTTGAGGTAAAAGAAGCCCTGCGGGTGCTTGAGGGAGCAACCGAACCCAACTCATTTATCCAGAAGAGTATCGCGCTTGCAGGGATCGCGTTTGAAATGTCGGGAAAAGCTGCACGGGGAACCGGTGCAGCAATGGCACAGGAAATCCTCACAAAAGGAAAAGCGCTCGAAAAATTCCGCCAGATTATTGAGATACAGGGTGGAGACCCCAAGGTAAAATCCGATGATATTATTCCCGGTGAACACCAGTATGTAGTAAAAGCCCCGGCCTCCGGATACGTAATAGAGATGAACAACCGTTCCCTCATTACCCTTGCCCGCACAGCAGGAGCCCCGCAAGACGCCGGTGCCGGCATTCTCCTGCACGCCAAAAAAGGCAAACTCGTAAAAACCGGAGAACCGCTCTTTACCCTGTATGCTGAGCGGAACTGGCGGCTCCAGAATGCAATTGAGGAAGGCAGGCGCCTGATGCCGGTGCTTGTTGAAGGCATGCTGCTCGACCGTGTCCCCTCAATTTCAGAGATATAGACCGATTGGCTGATATATGAGCAGGTAGCGATAATTTATCATGTATAGTCAAAGGCATCGTTTCCTTTTTGCTCTGCTGTGCGTGATCCTTCTCTGCAGCTCTGTTCAGGCAACGAACCTGCAGATATCTGTGCAGGACAATATCGACAACTCCTCTGTCCCATATGCCACGGTATTTCTTAACGGCGGCAACATTGCCCGGACAAATACCCTTGGTCAGGTGTACCTAACACATTCCGGATTGAATGACTTACAAATCGTGGTCTCAAAGACCGGTTATGATGACTGGGTAAAAACGGTAAGCCGAAATGAAACAGCCCTCCTGGTCAACCTGAGCAGAAAAACACTCACCCTTAAAGTGAGTCTTTTTGACTCAGACACTCTGGTGCCGGTTTCTGGAGCCCTTGTAAATATTTCTGCAGAAAATGTGACAATGGGAAAGCAGACGGAGATCTCCGGCTCTGCACTGTTTGGCGTGACTGCATCAACCCTTTATTCTGTGAATATTGAAGCAGCCAACTACCAGCCTCGCCGTACTACGATAGATATGGCATTAGAAAACCGGGACGTCCAGTACTGGCTGCTTCCGGGGAACCGCTTTGCTATTGAAATCAAAGACAAGAATGGAAAGGCACCGCTTCCTGACGCAGAAGTGCGTATCAATTCAGCACTTGTGGGAAAGACTGATGCCAAAGGAAGGCTCGTTATACCTGTTACCCGCGGAAATTCCTATACCATTGAGATCAGTAAGACCGGATACCAGACTTATACGGAATCCCGAATCATCAGTGATGCGGATGCGATCTATTCCGTAGAAATCACCAAAGCCCCCATTGGTGCGTTTATCTTTGTTGTAGATGAAAACCGTGTAGCGATCAGTGGTGCGGATGTATATATCAATGGCAATTTGCTCGGGAGTACCAACCAGTACGGACGCAGCACATCCCCAACCTTAGTATCGGGAACGTACCCGGTTGAGATCAGGAAAGCAGGGTATGTGACGGTGAGCCGCCCGATCCAGGTATCAAACGTTAATGAAGATTATATGTTCGTGATGCCGTTTGAAAATGCTGTTCTCACCCTCTTTGTCAAGGACAATGAGCAGAAGATTGTTCCAAATGCCAGCATCTATGTCAATGGCAATGTTCTTGGCATGACTGATGATCGCGGGCAGTACAATACCAGACTGAATTTCAATACCCCTTACAATATCACCGCATCAAAGGATGGTTACCAGCCTGCCTCTATCCAGAAACAAGTCGTTTCGGGGAATGCAACAGCCTCAGCCACTCTCACTTTGGAAAAGAGCCTGGACTGGGGACTTATAGCCACTATTGCAGCAGGGATTGTGGGCATTCTTGTGCTGTTTGCGGTCATCAGGATGATTGGTCACAAGAGAAAGCGGCATCATGGCATCAGAAGGAACGAAATATAATCTCTTTTTATTCGGCCGGTTTTTTATTAAGAATCCTGCAAAGACCAGTGTTCTGACATTTTTTTTTAAAAATGAACGGAACAGGTCATGGAAATTCTGATTATCCACAATAACAAACGATACGTGCATTCCGGTCAGTGCAAAAAACCTCCGTCTGGTGTAAAAAAATCTTCATATGAGTATTTTAATTTAAAAAAAACGGACCCAGCGGGAATCGAACCCGCGTCCTTGGGTTCGAAGCCCAAGAGGATATCCTCTACCCCATGGATCCTTCACATCTTCTTTACATCAAAAGATATTAAGCATTTTCTACCGATACACTACTTCAATGATTCTGTCTGCACCTGAAATTGAGCGCCGTCTCGACATTGACAGCCCCGCAGGGAAACTTGTTATCACCCCGTATGGGGCCGAATGCCAGCAACCCGCGTCTTATGATCTCCGCGCTGCTGACAATATAGTGCTTGAACGAGGTGCATGCACACTCGTCCCGACACTCGAATGGGTTGAACTGCCCATGGATATTGCCGGAACGCTGCGGTGCAGGTCATCCATTGGGAGACGTGGGGTATTACTGGGCGCAGGTTTTGTGGACCCGGGTTTTCGGGGGCAGCTGACACTCTGCCTGACCAATATGGGTGCAGATACAATAACTGTGCAGAAGAACGACCGGATTGTCCAGATGATACTTCACGAAGTGCTGGAAGGAACACGGTTGTATGCGGGGCGTTACCAGGATAGCAAGGGCGTTGTTGAGGCGAAATAATGGTGATACGTACCGAGAGAAAATATATCGAAATTTTAAGAATATTAAAAGAGCACAGCGAACCGGTGGGTGCAAAACGCCTTTCAGAACTTATGGCAGACCGGGGTTTTGTCTTAAGTGACCGTGCAGTCCAGTATTATCTCAGCTATCTCGACACAATGGGATTTACCGAGAAGGTTGGAAACCTGGGAAGATTATTAACACCTCTTGGCCGGGATGAGACCGACAACGCTCTTGTTGACGACAGGATTGGGTTTGTCATATCAAAACTTGAGCGGCTTGCGTACCGGAGCACGTTTGATCCGGAGACCGGCACCGGAGATGTGGCATATAATCTCTCTATTGTGCCTGCAGAGTCCTTAGAAAAGGTTACTGCAGCATTCGATGAAGTGGTAAAATCCGGCTGTGGATTTTTCAAATCCTACCGGATAATCGATCGCGATCCCCGGATCCCTCATGGATCGGCAGGTTTCATAACCATCTGCAGTATTTCCATGGATGGCGTATTCCAGAGAAAGGGAATACCGGTCAAGATGGCATTTGGCGGAACACTGGAGATCGAACAGGGCACGCCCCGGCGCTTTAAGGATCTGATCGGCTACCGTGGAACAACCATCGATCCGCTGGAACTCTTTATCTCATCAGGACTTACCTCCATTTCCAGTTTCGCCCGGACAAAAACCGGCATTGCACTTGCAAACGTCCGCGAAGTTCCCTGCGCAGCAAAATCACAGGTGGAAGAGACCATTCACCAGATGAACAAATGCGGCTTTATCTTTCCTGTCGGGCTGGGAACGCAGGTCTTTAATTTACCCAACAATCCCTACCGGCTCTCGATTGTTGCCTTCAGCGGTTTGAATTATATTGGAAATACGGTTGAGCACGGCATTGAGATTAAAACAGAGATAGGAGCCGGAAATATCCAGTTCTCAAAAGTGATGGAAACCAACTGATCCCTTCGATCAGATCCATGAAAAATCATCTTTTTTTGTGGTGATATTCCTTTTTTTACCCTTTGTCTGTGATTGTCCTGTGGCGGTCTCTTCCTGCAATTTATCTTCATTATCATCCCCCATTCCCGGCCCACTCTTTTTCTGTGCGAGACTGGTATGGATGAGTCCTGAGTCCCTTGCTTGTGGAACTGCTGTGCGCAAAACGTTCTTTCCCCCAAAAATCTCATCCTTTGCCCGGTAACTGGGATCTTTCACGCTGACTTTCATCTCATCAGAGTCTGCTTCGGGTGCATCGGCTACAGGGCCCGGTGAAAAAAATTCCTCCTCACGCACCACGGGTTCTTCTACAACCTGTTCTCCCGTATCGATGTCCTTCTGCTCTATGGGCAGAATCTTTCGTTTTCCAATGATGACTGTTCGTTGTTCAGTGGGTTTTTCTACGATTGGAACCGTTCGGGGTTGCACCTGCACGCGGGTTTGGGGTAACTCAGTGGGCGATTCCTCTGAGATGACAGCACGTCCGGGCATGGTAACCGGTTTTTTCAGAATGTCAGTAGTTGTCTTGAGTGTTCGGCCGGAGATGGCACTCATCCGTTGCCTCTGCAAATCTTTTTCTATCCTCTGGCGCTCGGTATCCTTCGTCCGTATCTGGCTGTCACTGATGTGGACTCCTGCCTCTTTTGCCGGTTCCTGCACTTTTGTACCTGATGCCGGTGCATCATGGTGTAATGTTGTGTGCGACCTGGGATGGTGTACCGGGGTAGTATGATGGGTTTGAGCCTCGTGTTCCTGCCGGGCAACAACCCGGTGTTGTGGCTCTTTTCCCCTCAACTCACGATGCGGTGCGGTTCTCTCCTGCATACCCGCTGTTGTTGATTGAGTACCTGCTGATGGCAGATACTCTGCACCCGTCAATCCTTTTTTTATGGTCACGGGGATTTCTGCAGGACTCTCAGGGGTCTGCAGACGCGCAACCGGAGAATGCGCACCAGGATCCCTGCCCGTGGGTTCCTTTACAAGAAGAGCAATCCCCTCTTCCCGCGATTGTCTTTTTACCTGTTTTTGAGAGACAGCCTCCGGGCCCGCTGAGTTTCTTGAACCCTTTGACACGGTGATGGTTTCAAGGGAGATGGATTCGATCTCACTATCCGACTCTTTCTGATAACCTGTTCTGCCCTGTGCACGGATTCCCCGGATCTCATCTATACGGGGAATGTTTTCAAGGCCGGAGAGCATGATGATGATCGCAACATTTTGTGTATTCACCACCGGGTAATCCCCGGATCGGGTTTCAAGCCCGGCAATGCTGCGGTCGATCCATTTGCGGACGGTCATGAACCCTTTTAAAGAGAGTTCATGAGATGGCCCGGCAATGAGGATGAGCGCCTTGTGGGCACTGGTCATGTCACACGGTGTTGAAATCTCGTGATATATTGCCTGCTTTGCGAGCTCAACGAGACGTGAGGCTCTTTTATTGTGATGGTCGGCTGAAATTGCCGCAGGTCGCAGCCATGAAAGGAAACCCATTGGATCGCGGGGAAGGTGTTCAACAGCATAACCTATGGTGATAAAGCCCATTCCTTTCATTGTATTGAGAACTTCACCGGAATCAAGCACCACTTCTGCGAGTTCAAGACCCCCGTCTGCCTTGAACTCCCCTGCCCGCAGGATAAGACTGATCCTCTTTACAATCGCATCGTTTAACAGGAGATAGGTTGCAAGCGTTGGAGATAGTACAGGCTGCTCTTTTACAAAGCCCATCTTTTCTGCAAAACTCTTCTCTTTTTTTGCCAGTGTGGATTTCTGTGATCTGATCTTTTTAAACCACGTCTCGTTATCGAAAAGGATAATGCCATCGAGCAGGGATGAAAGCATATCGATATCATCTGCGGCTTTTGCAGACTTCCGCTCACCTTCAGCAAGGCAGGGAAGCGTGACGAGGCCAAATATTGGCTCCACAACGGAGTTCCTGAGAGCTGCAATGATATGGGGTGCCACATCCACCATGCTTCCGCCAAGCCCCAGGCAGATGAAGATCGCATCGGTCTCTCCGTGATCAACGTTCTGGACTCTGGAGAGAACCTCACCTATATCGATCGTTGCAGTCTGGGTGCTATCTCCTGTTGCATCCGCGGGTCCGGGGTCCAGCGCAGGGAAATATATCTTGGAATTTTCAGGCAGGCCCTTGAGCTGCGATAAGGTAGTATCATCGACATCTACAGCAAATGCCTGGACACAAGCCACTTTGCTGCTGCGACGGTCTACAGCATACAGGCTGTTTGCGATCCTGCATCCTGCACCTCCAAGTCCGATTGCCAGTATTCTCATGCGCGTCCCTTGTCAAGTCCGGTGGTAAGAATTGTAAGTAAGATATGTACAATTGATTGCTGGAAGTTGAATATCTTATAGGATAATATCGTCTGATTGAAAAAAAGGTTTGTTGCACAATGAACGAGAACTTCTGTGTTTTTTTAGTATGTTTGCGCACGGTGTTCCGCAGGGTTCCAGAATTTTTTACATTTACTATTGGATAAAAAAATCCGTTACGGGTCAGTATTCATGGAGTCCGATCCAAAACCCCCAAAAACTTTAAAAAAAACACGCCTTTACCGATCGAATGGCCGGATCTTCCTGCGTTCACCTCCGCTTTCGCTGATGTTTCAGGGTTTTTTATAAAAAAAACGTCAGAACGGGCTTTTTTTCTTTGAGCCTTCCAACTAACTCAACATAAAATCATAATTTATTTAACTGTGTGTACGGTAATACTCCATGAGGTGAACAAACCTTGACATATGGAATTGAATTTGTACCAGGAAATGTCAATGTAAAGCAAGTTGTCAACTTCTGTAAACTTGCAGAATCCAAAGACATAGATTTCGCATGGATCACTAACCACTACAACAACCGTCACTGCTACCCCACCCTCGCGGCCATCGCGCAGGCGACCACGTCACTTAAGATGGGTCCGGGTATCATGAATGCGTTTACCGATACGCCCGCTGCAATGGCATCTTTTGCCTGCACACTGAATGAGATCTCCGATGGACGTGCAGTCCTCGGTATTGGTCCCGGTGACCTCTCCACGCTCCCGAAGCTGGCAATCAGCCCTGATAAACCAGTCGGACGCCTCGAGGAAGCCGTAGTCCAGATCCGCAAGCTCTGTGCCGGTGAAGAAGTCAAGAAGTCAGGAATGACGTTCTTTGACTATGACGGTGCAAAGCTGACCGGTGTCACCCTGCCCGGAAAGAAGGGTATCCCGATGTACATCGGTGCACAGGGCCCCAAGGTTCTTGACCTCGCCGGAAGAATCGGCGACGGTGCATTGATCAACGCATCCAACCCCAAGGACTTTGCCATTGCAATCCCGATCATCAAGGCAGCAGCTGACAAAGTCGGCAAGAAGAACTTTGATATCGGTGCATACACTGCAATGTCAATTGACCAGAGCGAGAAGAAGGCCCGCAATGCAGCAAAGATTGTTGCCGCATTCATTGCAGCCGGCTCACCGCCAGACCTCCTCACCCGCCACGGCCTCGACCTTGCCAATGTTGCAAAGATTAAAGATGCACTTGGAAAGTTCGACTTCAAAACGGTTGGAGAACTCGTTGGAGACAAAGAGATCGATGCATTCACCATTGCAGGAACCCCCTCAATGGTCAAGCAGAAATGCGAAGACTTAACCAAGGCCGGTGTCACCCAGATTATCTTCGGTTCACCCCTTGGTCCAGACATGACCAACTCCATCCGCCTCCTCGGCAAATACGTAGTATAGGCGCGGAACAATACCTGTCGGGGACACTCCCTGATATGGGCAGAAATCCCCGGCAGATATTAACAATCATTTTTTCACCCTTTTCCGGTATCTCCCTTGAGTGAATACCTTACATGGGGAATTGGGCTTTTGTGCCCACTTTCTACTTGCGCGTAGCTCGTGCCTGGATGGATGACGGGGAGGGGGAGGATTCCTGTAAAATCTAATATACACATGTGTTTTCCAACCTTATAAAAAAGAAAAATCCCGCATCAGGATCGGACTGCACACTTTTACAACAATCCCCACGGTCAACAGATCGCAGTGCAAACGACTATCAGTTCCTGCCGGAAATATTATCTTTAACAGGCATGTATTCTGTCAGGGAAGTTGTCACCAGCAGGGGCACACTACAATATCGCGAGGAGCACCACACCGGACTCAGGTGCAGGATCAGTCCTGACCGGTTAAAACGGCAGATCGATCAGTCACTTTATCTTCCTTCAAATGCCGTGGGTTGCCCGTTCTGCTGCGATGCTGTGATGACTGTTACCCCCACATTTCCCAATGGCAACCGGATCATCCGTGGCGAAAGTGTCACGTTTCCCAACCTCTTTCCTTTCGGTGAAGGCCATGTGGTAACTGTTATGACCCATGAACACGCGGTCGTCTCTTTTTCACGGCAACAGGTGGTGGATGCACTACTCTCGCAGATCGAGGCACTACAGCAGTTTGATGGATATCCCAGCATCAACTGGAACTTCCTGCCATCTGCTGGTGCAAGTCTTGTACATCCCCACATGCAGGGGCTTTCAGACTCCCATCCGTCCCGTATTGCTGACCTGTATCTCGCTGCAAGTGAGCAGTACCGAAAAAAAGAGGGCAGGAACTACTGGGATGTTGTGAGAGAGCAGGAACGCTCCTCTGATCGTTACCTGTTCGGGGATGAGATTCTCTGGTCTGCCCATGCGGTACCGGTAGGTGAGCGCGAGGTACGGGGGTTACTGCCCATCTCCACACTGGACGAAATGGAAGACTACGTGGATCTCGCAGCGCGGGGCATACTTGAGATCATCGCATTATACCGGGAACTGGGAACCCATGCGTTCAATATGTCCATTTTTTTTGATAAGAGCGAAAATGACCATGGATTCCGGGCGTTCTGTTCCATGATCTCACGGATCAACCCCAACCCTTCATCCACAAGCGATTCTGCATTCATGGAGCGGCTCCACCTTGAACCGGTAATCATGACGCTTCCAGAAGACCTGGGAAAATTTTACAAAAAATAGAGAAAGTAAAAAAATTTACTCGAATTTTGCAACGAGTTTGTTCTTGGAGACGAGTGTGCCATCTTTCTTGTGGGGCTTGCGCATAACGCTGTCGCAGGCTTTCTCGATCTCGCGGGCTTCGTCACAGAGCATTGCTGCAACTTTCAGCATTTCGTGAGCGCTTGCAACGATAGGGATATATTTCTCCCATTCCTTGGTCATGAAGCAGCCCTTTACATTCTGTCCTGCAACAGCCATTGCGATCTCGTGGGCTGCGCGTGCCTTTGCCAGTGCATAGTTGTTGGTGAACTCACCCTCAACAGCCTTGTCAGTGGTCATGACGATCTTCGGGAGCACAAGTTCTGCGCCCTTCTTGCCTGCCTTCACCTGGTCGATGACCAGATCAACAGCGAGCTGGAGTTTGCGGAATGCACCGGTAATTGCCAGCACTTTGACAAGGTTGCCGTTGAAGTCGGCCATCTCTACTGGGTCAAGGAACTCGCGGCGTGCACCGATCATGGAGTCTGCCTTCATGATGATGTAGCCGAAATTGCTGGCCTTGACTCCTTCCCATTCCTTCTTTGTGGTCACATCATCGGTGATGATGATGACCGGGATACCTGCTGCAGCAAGCTGTTCGCGGGCACCGGTTGGTCCGGGGAGAACCCCGTTGGGGGAGACTACAATACAGAAGTCCGGTTTGTATGCCTTTAAATTGGAAACAACACGGTCAACATCAGCCGGCTCAAGTTTTGTGCCGCTGGTGGCCATGAATGTCTGCATGTCTTCACGGTCTGCTCTCTCATCGAGAAGCAGTTCTGCCATTACACCACTTGCGATGTTGCCGAGCTTGGCAACTCCTACTTTAACAACCATCTAATTACACCTCGATTTGTTATAACACGATATTATGATCCGGTATTCATATAAACATTTTGAAATGTAATTTCACGCCGGAAACCCCCGAACAGGATTTTTCCTTACCCGGACAATTCCTTAAAAAAAATTAGTTCCAGTCATTACCATCCATTACCATCCATTGTTCTGAAGTTAACGAAAAGTGTTTAAGTTTGGCAAGAAAATTAAATTCTATGAAAGATGGGCTGCTCACCGATCGTCAGATGGAAATTCTCAGGTACAGGAAACAGGGACTTACCCAGCAGCAGATCGCTGATATCATCTCCACATCAAAAGCCAATGTCTGCACGATTGAAAAGAGCGCCATGGAAAACATCCGCCGCGCAAAAGAGACGCTCGAATTCCTCTACACGCTCGATGCCACCCATCTCTGCACCATCCCGTCAGGAACCGATCTGTTCGATGTTCCTGCCATCGTATTCAGTGAAGCAGAAAAAATAAACATCAAGGTAAAATACGATACCATATCCTTAATCAACCGTATCCGGGAAGCGCGCCCCCAATGCTGCAAAGCCCGGTGCATCTGTGAAGATATCGTTGTATACATCACGGATCAGGGAGAACTCTATTTCGGATAATAAAAATTCCCGATAACAAAACTCAGCCGACGCTCATGGCGGCTCCTCCATCTCGGAAAAAATCCTGACGTATCGCTGGCATATATTTATATCTTCTTTTCTACAATAATTATGGAAGCCGATATGAGGTTATCCTATTCAGAATCAGTCTGCCAATCGTATGAAAAGCAGCATTTGATCTCTGGAAACGGCGGAACCGTATCTTAAAGACACAAAGAACAACGGTTGTGCCGTGGGTGATCCTCGATTGGTGCCCCTCGCCATACAGGTGGGGTATACCGAGAAGGAGTTGTGATTCGTCACAACAGGCTGACTGAGTGGGTCTGATCAGGACGCATGGGTCGACGTTCGTGCAACGAGCCCGTTCCCTCTGCTGCAATAAAAGCAGGTGGATGCGCCATTGTCAGGATCTTCTTTCGCGAGACAGGAATGCCGGTGCACACTGGCATAAGCGATGCAATATCTGTTGCATCCCCTTACTACGGACAAATATTCAGCAACCGTCATCAGAGCCGTTAATCCGAATATGGATTAGCCACGGAAGCAGCTGTATATCCTTATCCGTACCGCGTGTTAGTTTCTGGAACAATACGTTTCAAAAGCTCGGATTAATCTTAAAAATTCGTGTCGCAATCAGAATAACCTACACGCAAAAAAAGGATTGATTAACACATGCCAAAAATTAACAGACCCCGCCGTGGTTCTCTAGCATTCAGCCCGAGAAAGCGTGCAAAGAGCCCAATCCCGAAATACCAGTCGTGGCCCGCTACCGAAGGTGCGCCGATGCTGCAGGGATTTGCCGGATACAAAGTAGGTATGACGCATGTTATCATGGTAGATGATCACAAGAGCAGCCCCACAGAGGGAAAGGAGATCATGGTGCCCGTCACCGTTATTGAAATCCCCTCAATGAAAGTTGCTGCGATTCGTGCCTATTCCTGTGATACATACGGTAAACATGCCCTGACTGAACTTTGGGCAGAACCGCTCGATGCAGTTCTTGGACGCAGGATCACCATGCCCAAGGATTACGACAAAGATGCCGCGCAGAAGAAATTTGCAGATGCAATAAATGCCGGCATTGTTGTAGAGATCCATGCGATTACCTATACGCAACCCGCAGCCTTAACCGGCGTTCCTAAAAAAGTCCCCGACCTGATGGAAATCAAAGTTGGCGGTGGCGATATCAAGAAACTGTTTGAATTCGCCCAGAGCCTTTTAGGAAAAGAGGTATCGTTAAACAACGTCCTCCAGACCGGCTCGTATGCTGATATTACGGCAATCACAACCGGAAAAGGTACCCAGGGCGCTGTAAAGCGCTGGGGTATCGCACTGCGCAAACGCAAACACTCCCGCGGCAAGAAAGAACGACATATCGGAACTCTTGGACCCTGGAACCCCCACCATGTAAGATGGCAGGTCCCCCAGATCGGCCAGTTGGGATTCCAGCAGCGCACAGAATTCAACAAGCGGATCTTAAAAGTCAGCGATAATGCGAGTGAGATCACCCCAGTGGGTGGATTCCTCCACTATGGTGTCTTAAAGAGCCCATATGTTCTGGTCAAGGGATCAATACCCGGCCCGGTCAAGCGTCTTATACGTATCCGCCCGGCGATTCGTCTCGGTGAACATGTTGTCAGGATGCCGTCAATCCAGTTTGTGAGCGTCCAGAGCAAGCAGGGGTGATCAGAGATGAAAGCACAGGTTAAAACCATTGAAGGTGGCGTTGTAAAAGATATTGAACTTCCGGAACTCTTCTCAGAAGCTTACCGCCCCGATCTGATCAAAAAGGCAGTCATGGCCCTCCAGAGCACCCGCAGGCAGCCGCACGGGACCAACCCGTTTGCCGGCATCTGCTCTTCAGCAGTTGGCTGGGGAAGTGGTCGCGGTTCATCGCACGTGCCCCGTATCAAGAACGGTTCACGGGCAGCCAAGGTTCCGCAGGCAAAGGGCGGGCGCGAAGCACACCCCCCGAAAGTAGCCAAAATACTGGTAAAAGAGATCAACCAGAAGGAAAAGCAAAAGGCATTCCGTTCAGCAGTTGCAGCAAGCATCTGCGAGGAGCTCATCAGGGGAAGAGGCCACATTTTCGATGGCGCAGCCCCGTTTGTCCTTGAAGACAAATTTGAGTCTCTTGATAAGACGGCAGATGTCATCACCGCACTCACTACCGCTGGTCTCTACGAAGATATCGAGCGGGCAAAGGACAGCAAGAAGGTCAAAGCCGGAAGAGGCAAGATGCGTGGTCGACGGTTTAAGCAGAGAAAGAGCCTGCTCATCGTCACTGCCGGAACACCTCTGCGTGCAGCACGCAACCTGTCCGGTGTCGATGTAGTGACCGTAGATCAGCTGAATGTTGAGCACCTTGCACCCGGTATGCTGGCAGGACGCCTGACCGTGTGGACAGAAAGTGCACTCGTTCGTCTGGAGGGGAGATAAATGGTTCTGAAATACCCGTTTGTAACTGAGAAGGCGATGGTCCTTTTAGAGAACCAGAGCAAACTCCAGTTCCTTGTCAACCGTCAGGCAACAAAGATCTCGATCAAGCGCGAGATCGAAAAGACGTTTGGGCAGAACGTAAAAAGCGTTCGTACCCTTATGAACATGCATGGCGAAAAGAAAGCCATCGTGAGCTTTGAGAACGATAAAGCAGCCGAAGAAATTCTGAGCCGGCTAGGCATAATGTAGGTGGGGAAAAATGGGACATAGAATCACAACACAGGCCCGTGGCAAGGGAGGCCCGACTTACAGGGCGCCATCCCACCGTTACAAAGCAGAGTTAAAGCACATCGGTGATGATACACAAAATATCACCGGAAGTGTCATCGACATTGAACACGACCCGGCCCGCAATGCACCAATTGCACTCGTCAAACTCGAAAGCGGATCCAAGGTCTATATGCTTGTGACCGAAGGGCTCGGAATCGGAGAAGTCATCACATGGGGATCCAGCGGGGAAGTTAAAAACGGAAACACGCTCACACTCCAGCACATCCCGACCGGTACCTACATCTGCAATATCGAATCCCGCCCCAATGATGGCGGTAAGTTTGTCAGGGCGTCAGGAGTCCAGGCAGTTGTTGTAGACAAAATTGAAGACCGTGTTGGTATCCGGATGCCGAGTGGCAAGACCAAATGGTTCAATCACCGCTGCCGGGCAACCATCGGCATCGTAGCCGGTGGCGGCCGCGTTGACAAGCCGTTTGTCAAAGCAGGCAACAAGCACCATAAGATGCAGAACACCGCATCCAACTGGCCACGCGTACGTGGTGTCGCAATGAACGTCATCGACCACCCGTTCGGTGGTGGTGGACACCAGCACCCGGGTCGCCCGAAGACCATTGCAAGAGGCACATCTCCAGGCAGGACTGTCGGACATGTGGCTGCGCGCAGGACAGGTAAGAGCAGGAAGTGAAGGGTATGGCAGCACCTAAAAAGACACAAAAGAGAATGCCAAGACGGCGTGAGGAGTTCACCTATCGCGGCTTTACTATCGACGAGCTCAAGGCAAAGGGGATCAACGAACTCCTCCCTTTAATGCCTTCCCGTCCACGCCGCAAGGTTGTACGCGGTTTCTCCCGCGGGGAAGAGACATTACTTGCAAAGGTTCGAAGTGGCGATGACAAAGTCAGGACACATCTCCGTGAAATGCTTGTCATGCCGGAAATGATCGGAAAGACGATTGAGATCTACAATGGCAAGGAGTTCATAAAAGTTGAATTCCAGCCGGAATCTGTCTTCCACTACCTCGGAGAGTTTGCACTGACCAGAAAGAGGATCTCTCACGGAAGCGCCGGTATCGGTGCAACACGAGGAAGCAAGTACGTTCCGCTGAAGTGATGGAAATGGCACGAACTGATTATTCACTGAAAATCAAGGGTGACGAGATTGCCAGAGGAAAGGCAAATGAATTAAACATGTCGCCCAAGCATTCGATCGAAATTGCCACGTTCATCAGGCATCAGCACGTGAACGATGCAATCGCATACCTAAACCAGGTTGTCACCCTGAAAAAGGCAATTCCGTTCCGGCGTTTTAACCGGAACGTTGCCCACAAGCGTGGTCTTCCCGGTAACTGGGATGCAGGCAGGTTCCCGGTAAAGGCATCAAAGGCGTATATCCGCCTCCTTGAATCGGTAAAAAAGAATGCCGAGTACATCGGCCTCGACCCGGAAAACTTAGAGATCATTCATGCCACGGCAAGCCGCGGCCGGGCCCAGAAAGCATTCTTCCCCCGTGCAATGGGAAGGGCAACTCCCAAAGTCCGCGAATCTGTGAACCTCGAAGTTATCGTTCGCGAGGTGGCATAAATGGCAGTCGAGAGAAAATTTATTTCAGAGGGTGTAAGAAAAGCCCGCGTAGAGAAGTACCTTTCAAAGGAACTCAAACGTGCGGGATACGGCGGTATGGACATTGCAAGGACCCCTCTGGGCACGCAGGTCACAATCTTTGCTGAGAAGCCCGGTATCGTGATTGGTAAGGGCGGAAAACTCGTCCACCAGCTCACTCTGGATCTCGCCCAGAACTATGGTGTTGAATCGCCGCAGATCGAGGTACAGCAGGTCACAAACCCCAGCTTTAATGCCCAGATCATGGCAGAACGGCTGGCAAACGCTCTTGAGAGAGGCTGGTACTTCCGTAAGGCAGGCACCAGCATCCTGCGCCGTGTCATGGAATCCGGTGCCCTTGGCTGTGAAGTCGTGATTGCCGGTAAGCTTACCGGTGCACGTGCACGCACCCAGAAGTTCACCGAGGGCTACATCAAGCACTGCGGTGAACCGAGCAACACGATCGTTGAGAAAGGCTACGCAGTAGCGATTAAGAAACTCGGCGTTATCGGTGTTCAGGTCAAGCTGGTTCCCGGTGGCGCAAAGATGCCCGATCATTTCACAATCATCGAGCAGAAGAAGAAGGCACCGGCACCCGCAGCAACCGTTACCAGAATTGGTGATGTTGATTCTGATGAGCCGGCACTTCCTGATGAGAGATTAGGGGAGGACCAGTAAATGGCGATCTTCAGGGCAAATGATGTCAGGCAGCTCTCGGATGTGGAACTTCAGGAACAGATGGGGAAACTCCGGATGGAGCTGGTCCAGCACTACGGTAAAGTCAGTGCCGGTGGCGCAACCGAGAACTCGGGACATATCGGCGAACTCAGGAGAACGATCGCCCGCATGTTGACTGAGCAGAACCGCAGGAGAACTGCATGATCTCTCCCCAGAACGTCATCAGGCACGAATTGATCGGCCTAGACGTTCTGGTATCGGGAGCCAGTAACCCCCTTCACCGGGGAATCTGCGGACGCATCATCGATGAAACAAAAAATCTGGTGGTAATTATGACCCTAACCGGCATAAAGCGCATCCCCAAGATGCACACCAGATTTCAGCTGCACTTAGGCAGCAGAATTGTCGAGATAGATGGATCCGTGATGGCTCTGGCTCCTGAAAAGAGAATCAACCTGCACGAAAGGAAGAGGATACCATAATGGCACTAAACATTGGATTGAACGTCCAGGCACCCCAGAAGGTGTGCACGGATGTTAATTGTCCGTTTCACGGCACTTTACCGGTGCGCGGCCAGGTGATCACCGGCAAAGTCGTGAGCGATCGAATGATGGGAACGGTTGTAGTAGAGCGCAATTTCATGCACTACATCCGGAAATACAAGCGGTACGAAAAACGCAGCTCGAAACTCCATGCGCACAACTCCCCCTGCATCCAGGTAAAGGTTGGCGATATGGTAAAGATTGCTGAGTGCAGACCGCTCTCAAAGAGCACCACCTTTGTTGTCGTAGAGGTGCTAAAGCCATGAAGGCAAAGGGTTCAAAGACCCCAAGAGCACTCGCCACAGGAACGAGGCTTGCATGCGCCGATAATACCGGTGCCAGAACAGTGCAGATCATCTCGGTCTTTGGCTTTCATGGTGTCAGGCGCCGTCAGCCCAAGCTTGGCCTTGGGGATCTCGCCACGGTGAGTGTCCAGAAGGGTACACCGGACATGCGCCGCAAGCTGGTGCGTGCGGTTGTCATCCGACAGAAAAAGGAGATTCGCAGGCCAAACGGCATGCGGGTGTCTTTCGATGACAACGCAGTTGTCGTTGTGGATGAGAAGAACGAGCCAAAAGGAACAGAGATCAAAGGACCGGTTGCCCGTGAAGTGGCAGAGCGGTTCCCAAAACTCGGATCCATGGCCACGATCATCGTATGAGGTGTGAAGTATGGTAAGAATACAAAGCGAACAGCCAAGAAAGCAGAGAAAGGCACGCTATCAGGCACCTTCACACGTGAAGTCCAAATACTTAAACGCCCCGCTTTCAGCGGCACTAAAAGACAAATACAAAATAAAGACCCTGCGCGTTGTCAAGGGTGACACAGTTAAGGTCACCCGTGGAGATTTTGCCGGTGATGAAGGGATCGTTGATGCCGTTAATACCAGGAAGTCAAAGATAGTTGTCCACGGTGTTACCTCAACCAAGGCTGACGGAACTGAAGTACCCCGGCCCGTTGATGCGTCGAACGTCCATATCACCAAACTGAATCTTGCAGACAAGCGCCGTGAGGCAAAATTAGCGGAGGCTGAATAATGGGAGACCATTTAAAGCGGTTGAATGCCCCGGACTCGTGGCACATCGCAAAGAAGACAACAAAGTTCATCACAAAGACAGCGCCTGGTCCGCACAATGCAAATGCCATGCCAATTACTGTCTGGCTTCGCGATCACATGGGCTTAGCGCGGAACTTAAAAGAGGTCAAGCAGATTCTCCAGCAGCATGATGTCATCATCAATGGAAGACCCTGTCGTGACCCACGGATGGGTATTGGTATCTTTGATATCATCGCACTTCCGAAGATCAACAAATACTACCGTATCCTGCGCGACAAGAACGGTCGTCATGTTTCCATTGTCATTGATGCAGAGGCAGCAAAGACCCGCCTGTGCAAAGTGAAGAACAAATCCACCGTTCCCGGTGGCAAGGTCCAGCTGAACATGAGAGACGGCTCAAACCTTCTCGCTGACAACACCTACAAGTCAGGTGACTCGCTTGTGCTCTCCCTTGAACCTGAAACAAGGTTTAAGATCATCGATCATTTCCCGTTTGCAGTTGGCAACATGGCGATGATCATTGGCGGTAAACATTCCGGAAAGGTGGCAAGAATTACCGAGATCATCAAGATGCCCGGCAGTGTGCCAAACAAGATCATCCTTGAGGATGAATCCGCAGGCACAAAATTTGAGACCATCTCGCCTTACATCTACATTGTTGGTAAAAAGACATCCGCGATTGCACAATGGGGGCATGAACAGTGACGTCGATGCGCGATATCCACATCGACAAGGTGGTTGTTCACATGGGAGTAGGCGAGAGCGGAGAAAAGCTCGTAAAAGCTGAAAACATCATAAAGACTATCACCGGTCAGACATCGATTCGAACCATTGCAAAGATGACCCAGCCGGCGTTTTCCATTCGTAAGGGAGCCCCGATTGGCTGCAAAGTCACCCTCCGCGGAAAGACTGCGCGGGATTTCTTCAAGACAGCAGTCGGTATCCTGAACAAAACCGTATTCGAGAGCCAGTTCGACAAGAGCGGCAACATCTCGTTCGGTGTTGAGGAACACACGGATTTTCCCGGCATGTCCTATGATCCCCAGATTGGTATCTTTGGCATGGATGTCAATGTTGTTCTCGAGCGCAATGGCATTCGTATCACCCGCAGGCGCGCGGAACGAAAGAAACTCCCCGCAAAACAGCGTGTGAACAAGCAGGATGCAATTGCATTCCTTAAAGAAGAGTACCAGGTCGAGGTGCGCTAATGGCTGGAGAACGAAAGAAGATCTACGGTCGCGGTGCGAACGAATGCAAGATGTGCGGGCGCAAACAGGGTCTCGTACGCAGATACCATATCATGTTCTGCAGGCAGTGCTTCCGCGAATGGGCCTCGAAAATTGGCTTTAAAAAGATGAGCTGAAGGTGAATGCACAATGACACGATCAAATACACTAGCAGACGGAATGTGTGCCTTAAAAAATGCCGGTGACACCGGTAAGTCCGTGTGCATCATCGAACCCGCAAGTAAACTCCTCGGCGCAATGCTCCGCATTATGCAAGACGCCGGATATATTGGAAGTTTCGAGTTTATCGATGACGGCAGAGGCGGGCAGCTTAAGGTCCACCTCACGGGCAAAATTAACCGCTGCGGGGCAATCACGCCGCGGTTTTCAGTACAGCTGGATGAAATGGAATACTGGGAGAAGCAGTACCTGCCCGGAAAGAATTTCGGGCTCATTATGCTTTCTACTTCGCGCGGAGTCATGTCGCATGAACAGGCGAAGAAAGAGAGCATTGGTGGCGAACTGCTCGGGTATGTTTACTAAAAGGTGCTAAAAGATGTCGGCAATCAGAAAAGTAACTATTCCCGCGGGCGTAAAAGCCCAGCTTGAAGGCTCGCTGCTCAGAGTGACCGGTCCAAAAGGTCAGCTCTCCCGCAACATGCGGTTCCCGCAGGTTGTTGTAACCTGTGATGGAAACGAGGTCACCATTTCGACCGAATCCAAGACTAAAAAGATTACGGCAATGGTCGGAACGCTCGAGGCACACACCAAAAACATGTGCCGCGGTGTCAGTGAAGGGTTTGAGTACCACATGAAGGTAGTCTACAGCCACTTCCCGATCCAGTTAAAACTCCAGGGAAACCGGCTTGAGATCGCTAACTTCCTTGGAGAGAAGAAAGCACGGTCCGCACGGATCGAAGCGGGTGTTGTGGCAAAGATAGCAAACGATGAAGTTGTGCTTACCGGTATCGACCGTGAACTGGTTGGTAACTCAGCAGCAAACATTGAGCATGCAACCCACATCCGCGACCGCGACCCCCGTGTCTTCCAGGATGGCATCTATATCGTGCAGAGGGGTTGAGTAGCTTATGACAACAGAAATAAAGCGACTGATCCGTGTGCGGGTAGCAAAGGGTGCTGTCTTCAAGCGCGATGGATACGGCAAGAAACGACAGCTCTCCGATTCCTGGAGAAAGCCCAAAGGACAGCACAACAAACAGAGGGAGCAGAAGAAGGCCAAGGGAGCTCTCCCAAAGCCTGGTTTTGGAAGCCCGATTGCGGTACGCGGTATGCACCCCAGCGGTTTTTTCGAAGTGCTGGTTGCAACCTTAACAGAACTTGAGGGACTCGATCCAAAGACGCAGGCAGTCCGTATATCCGGAACTGTCGGCGACCGTAAGCGTGTCGGTCTCCAGGCTGCAGCAATAGATGCCGGTCTTAAGGTACTCAATGCAAAAACGGTAACGAGTGCAAAAGAGACACAAAAAGCAACCCCCGCAGCAAAGAAATCAGCAACTCCAAAAAAGGAGACAAAGGTGCCTGTGAAACCCAAGGCAACCGGTGCACCGGTAAAGAAAGGTGCAAAGAAGGAGAAGGATGCAGCACCTGAAGCGAAAAAAGCTCCGGTGAAAGAAGCAAAGAAACCTTCAAAGCCAAAAGCAGAGAAAGCTCCGGAAGAGAAGGCAGCTAACAAAACTGCAAAGCCCAAGGCAGAAAAAACTGCCGAGCCTGCAGCAAAACAGAGTGCTGCTTCAAAACCAAAGGCAACAAAGAAGACCGGTTCAGGGGTGAAGAAGAATGAGTGATGTCTTTAGCCAGAAACGCATCGCAGCCTCCATATTGAAGTGCGGTGTCAACCGTGTCTGGTTTGACCCGGCCCGGATCTCGGATATCGAGAACGCAATCTCACGTGAAGATCTGCGTGGGCTTACCTCCGATGGTGCGATCAAGGCACGTCAGAAGAAAGGCGTGAGCCGTGGCAGAGCCCGGGCACGGATTGCAAAGCGGTCGTACGGGCACCGCAAAGGTCCCGGAAAAAGAAAGGGTGCGGCAGGAGCCAGAAACCCGAGCAAGACTGCATGGATCCAGAAGATTCGTGCAATCAGAAAGGTGCTCGTAGCACTCCGTGATGCCGGAACGATTGACCGGCACATGTACCGCCTTGTGTACAGGAAAGCCGCCGGCGGTCAGTTCAGGAGTGTCGCGCACATGAAGGCGCAGATGGAGATCCTCGCAGGGAGGATGAAGTAACATGGCAACAGGAGCACGGTATTTTGTCCCTTTCCGAAGGCGAAGGGAAGGCAAAACCGATTACTATAAGCGGACCGCACTTGTCGTAGCAGACGCGCCAAGGATGGTTGTGCGCAGGACAAACCGGCACGTCATCATCCAGCTCGTCACTGCGGAGATGGACGGAGACCGCACACTCGTGGCAGCAAATTCTGCCGAACTGGAACACTACGGATACAAGGGATCGACTTCCAGCACACCGGCAGCATACCTGACCGGCATGCTCTTTGCCGTTAAAGCAAAGAAAGCCAACCATGAGCGGGCAATCCTGGACATTGGACTCAGCCATGCAACAAAGGGCGCCAGAGTCTTTGCAGCACTCAAAGGCGCTGTCGAGGCCGGTCTTGACGTTCCTCATGGTGAAGAGATCCTCCCCTCAGATGAGCGGGCCAGGGGTGCGCATATCGCGGCCTATAACAAAAATGCCGGAGATATCGTTAAGATGGTTGAACTGGCTGCAGTCGCCATTAAAAAGGAGCTGGTATAAATGGCATACGAAAAACAGGAGTGGCACCCGGTAACCGGTCTGGGGAAACTCGTAGCATCAGGAGAGATCAAGAGTATTGATCAGGTGCTCGAAAGCGGCAGACCGATCAAGGAACCAGAAATTGTTGATGCGTTCCTTACGGATCTTGAAGATGAGGTTCTTGATATTGCCATGACACAGCGTATGACCGACTCAGGCCGCCGTGTCCAGTTCCGTGCAGTTGTCATTGTAGGCAACCGCAACGGCTACATTGGATTTGGGCAGGGCAAGGATGTTCAGGTCGGCAATGCGATCAAGAAGGCAATTGTCAAGGCAAAGATGAACCTTGTAAAGGTTCACCGCGGCTGTGGCAGCTGGGAATGCGGTTGCGATGCAAACCACTCCATCCCTATGCAGGTAGAAGGAACTGCCGGCAGTGTCAAGGTTACCTTAAAGCCCGCCCCACAGGGAATAGGGCTTGTAACCGGTGATATCAGCAAGAAAGTGCTGCAACTCGCCGGTATCAAGGATACCTGGACCTTTGCCCGCGGACAGACCCGCACAACGATCAACTTTGCAAAAGCGACATTCAACGCGCTCAAAGCAACCAACATGATCAGGACCGGGGGGTCACAGTAAATGTACGCGGTCGTTCAGGTTCGCGGGGTTGTAAATACCCGTAGCGACATCAAAGACACCTTAAAGATGCTGCGTCTCCACCACATCAATCACTGCGTGCTCGTTCCGGACACGCCGGAAAATCTGGGCATGATACGCAAGGTGAAGGATTACGTTGCATACGGCGAAGTGGATGCACCCACCGTTGAGACCCTGCTGCAGACCCGCGGCAGAGTGCTCGGTGATGCGCCATTAACTGAGGAGTACCTTAAAACCAACTCCACGTATGCCAGCATCAGTGAGTTTGCACAGGCGCTTGCCAGCGGTGAAACAAAGCTACGCGAGGTTCCGGGACTTAAACCGGTTCTCCGTCTTCACCCGCCACGCAAGGGACACAAGACCACCAAGCGCACATTCAACCAGGGTGGAGCGCTCGGCTATTATGGTCAGGAGATCAATACTCTCCTCTATAAGATGAGGTGAAGCAAAGATGCCAACAAATAAACGTTCAAAGTACCGCGGATCGCGGACATGCGGCGGAGGCACCCATAAGAATCGTCGTGGTGCAGGTAACCGTGGAGGCCGGGGACGCGCCGGCATCAATGCCCACCACTTCGTCAAGTGGTATAAGGAAATGGGAGGCCCTGTCTTTGGTAAGGATGGTTTCTTCCACAACCCGGCAACCCTTGTTACAACGATTGATGTCGGGATAATCGACCAGATCATACCGTCGCTTATTGCGCAGGGTATTGCCAAACAGGAAGGAGATGCAGTTACGATCAATGTTGCTGACATGGGCATTGAAAAGGTGCTCGGCAGTGGCAGGGTCACTAAAAAGATTAACCTCTCTGCAGAGGAATTCTCTGAAACTGCAAAGGCAAAGATTGAGAAGATGGGTGGAAAGGCGCAGGTCGTCTGAGCCTCCCAATATTTTTTGGAGAAACCATGGGAAACCTGCTGGATCGAATGGAACCCCTGCTCGCTGCGATGCCCGCAGTCAAGAGTCCGGAGGGACATGTTCATTTCAAGAATAAACTGATCTGGACGCTCGGTATACTGATTCTGTATTTTGCCCTTACAAATATCCCGCTTTTTGGAATTGCACCCCAGTCAGTGGATCTTTTTGAAGCATGGCGAGCACTCCTTGCCGGGGCAAGCGGTTCGATTGTCCATCTGGGTATCGGACCGATCGTCACTGCATCCATCGTGCTCCAGCTGCTCAAAGGTGCAGACATCCTCCGCATTGATACCAGCGAAACTCGCGGACAGGTCATGTACATGGGTCTTCAGAAGATCCTTATCATTGTCATGATTATCATCGAAGCTGCCCCCAACCTTGTGGGTGGTTTTCTGCTACCCGATCCCGTTATTGCGCAGCAGTTCTTTGGCGGCAACCTGTTTACACTCTCGTTCATGATCTTCATCCAGATCTGTATTGGAGCCGCACTTGTAGTCCTCATGGATGAAGTGGTGACAAAATGGGGTATCGGCTCTGGTGTTGGTCTCTTTATTATTGCCGGTATATCACAGGCAATTGTTAATGGGTTCATCAACTGGGTGCCGGTTGTTGACCAGTATCCTGTCGGGTTCTTCCCTCGTCTTGTTGCTATTGGTATCGATGGCGGGAACTATTTCACCTTCTTTGGAAAAGATATTCTCGCATTTGTTACCACTATCACCATCTTCTTAATCATTGTGTACGTGGAATCTACGCGCATTGAGATTCCTCTTGCCCATGCGCAGGTACGCGGGGCACGGGCGCGTTTTCCCGTAAAACTTATCTACGCCAGCGTTCTCCCAATGATCCTTGTGATGGTGCTCCTGGCAAATATCCAGATGTTGGGCATGTTCTTATCGAATGTCGGGATCACAATATTTGGTAAATTCGACGGCTCCACCCCATTGAACGGTATCATGTATTTCCTTGCGCCTATCAACGGCCCGTCTGACTGGATGTGGTGGATATCCGATCTCGGTCATCCCGCATGGGAGGTGCTTTTACGTCTGGGCATCAATATGACTGTCATGGTGGTCGGCGGTGCTGTCTTTGCACTGTTCTGGATCAAAACAGCCGGGCTTGACTCAAAAGATGTTGCCCAACAGATCCAGCGCTCAGGCATGTCCATTCCCGGCTACCGCAGGAATCCGCAGGTACTGGAAAAATATCTTGACCGGTATATTCCCCGTGTCACGGTTATTGGTGGTGTCTTTATCGGGTTGCTCAGTGTTGTAGCCAACCTCTTTGGTGTCATCGGTGCTGTGAGCGGAACCGGTCTGCTCTTGACGGTCAGTATCACTTACCGGCTCTATGAAGAGATAGCAAGCCAGCAGATCATGGAGATGTACCCGTTCATGCGGACATTCTTTGGTAAAGATTGAGGTAAGGAAGGGACACAAATGCAGGGACGAAAGGTCATCATAACCGGTGTACCGGGCGTCGGCAAGACGACGGTTGTCAACGAGGCATTGAAGAAACTCAAGAGTGAGGGGGTAGAATACAAGTCAATTAATTTTGGCACCTTCATGTTTGATGTGGCAAAGAGCGATAATGTTGTCCAGGATCGCGACCAGATGCGTACGCTCGATCGCGCTGTCCAGAAACATTTGCAGAAACGTGCCGCGCAGGAGATTGCAAAGGTAACGGGCAACGTGCTCATTGATACGCACGCATCGGTCAAGACGCCAAAAGGTTATCTTGCGGGCCTCCCGGAATGGGTGCTCCGCGAGATTATGCCAGACACAATAGTCCTTGTTGAAACGGATGATGACCAGATTCTCATGCGGCGATTGAACGATGAAACCCGCGCACGGGATAAAGAAGGGTCCCGTGCGATTGGGGAACACCAGCAGTTCAACCGCTCAATTGCAGCTGCTTATGCAATGATCACGGGTTGCACGATAAAATATGTGATCAATGCTGATTTCTTACTCGAACGTGCTGCCGATGAAATGGCAAACGTGCTCAGGTGAACAGATGGATTTTGCTAAAATCTGGGATAAATACGGTATCTACATAGCGCTCGGTTTCATGATGCTGATGATGTTCTCGTACAGCATCGAGTGGTTACGGGTGGGTGTCGGGCAGGGTATTGATAGTGCATTTTCGCCCGTTGTTGACGGGTTTGCGATTCCGTTTTACATCCTCATTGTGATCCTCTCTGCATTTACCGGGCTGTACTCTTCGATCATCCAGAAATACACAATCGATTACGAAAAGATGACCGATTCCCAAGAGCGGATGAAAGAGTTTCAGACTGAGTATCGCGAAGCTCAGCTATCCCAGGATGAGAAGAAGATCAAGAAGATGGATGCGAAAAAAGACCGGGTAATGCGCGAACAGCTTGAGATGTCACAGCAGCAGTTCAAACCGATGGCATATATCCTCGTGCTGACCGTACCGATCTTCTTCTGGCTTTTATTCAGGCTTGATCATGTTAAAAGTACCATCAGCATGCCCTATATGGGCACTGTCGGGCTGGAAGCAGCAGCTTTTTGGATCATTCCCGCATGGATGCTCTGGTACATGATCTGTTCAATAACACTCAGTCAGATCATCAGGAAGTCCTTAAACATCGGGGGGCTCTGATGCGGATCACCGTGAGCGGGTTACCCGGCAGCGGGACAACTTCCCTCTCACGGTATCTCTCAGAACGTCACGGCTTTTCTTTGATATCAGCCGGGGAAGTTTTCCGGCAACTGGCTAAGGAACATAACATGGGTCTTGCCGAGTTCGGGCGACTTGCAGAAGGGGATTCGTCCTTTGACAAGATGATTGATGCCCGGCAAAAAGAGATTGCCGGTCAGCAGGACAATATTATTGTTGAAGGCAGGCTCTCCGGCTGGATGGTGGAAAACGCCGACCTCAAGATCTGGGTGCATGCACCAATCGGCTGCCGTGTAAAACGGATCGTATTCCGTGACCACGTGGTTGATGAGAAAACTGCCGGAGATGTCACTCTGGAGCGCGAGCAGTGTGAAGCATTACGATACCGGTCGTACTATTCCATTGACATCAACGATCTATCCCTCTATCACCTGACACTGAACTCCCAACACTGGGGGGTTGAAGCGCTTGGTGCCATTGTTGATACAGCGATCGCCCAGATAAAACGCGAATCACCGGAATAGTTATTTTCGTCTTTATAACAAAACGCACTTTTCTGATCCGTTCTATTATACTGACATTTTTTTTTAAGAGTTTTTAGGGAAATCCTTTTTCGTGTGGCAAAGGGTATGATAACTGTGGGAGATGAGATCGTAGTTCAGCTGGTCCGTTCGTGGGACAACAACGAGATCGCTGACCTGTACCGGGCCGGGGGATGGTGGAAGGAAGATTATGATCCTGCCGCTATCGGCTCTCTGATCCGTGGAAGTTTTTCGTTTGCGGTTGCGGTTGACAAAAAAAGCGGTAAGGCGATTGGAATGGGACGGGTTATCTCAGACGGAGTTTCTGATGGATATATCCAGGATCTGGTGGTTCTTCCCGATTACCGGAAGAGCGGCATTGGCAAAGAGCTGGTATCTGCTCTCGTTGAACGGTGCCTTCAGTCAGGTATAACATGGATCGCCCTGATTGCCGAACCGGATACTGAAACGTTTTATCTGCCGATAGGTTTTGTACCAATGCAAGGGTATGTGCCCCTGCTCTTACGGGGTAACGGATGAAACTCACGCAGGATGATTTCCATCCGGTCACGCTCGATGACCGGGCGTTTTTCGAGCAGCACTATGAGCATTATCCCCAGACGCACAGTGATAATACGTTTACTAATATGGTCTGCTGGAATCATTACGCCCATTACCAGTATGCCGTGATCGAGAAGAACGTCATCCTCTCCAGCACGATTGATGACATCACCCGCTTTCGCCCCCCAATTGGTCCTCGCAATACTGCACTTCTGCGTTCGCTTATCCGGCTGGCATCAGAGGTCAGTGATGCAGAGCCGGTTGTGTTAATAGATCCTGATACTGCCAGCTGGATGCGGGATACCTGCGCAGGTCTTAACCTAGTTCCTGACAGGAACCATTTTGAGTACGTGTACCGGGCTTCCGATCTTGCTGACCTTCCTGGAAAGCAGTATCTCACCATCCGCCACCATGTCAATAAATTCCGGAAAAACTGCCTGTATTCTGTTGAGCCCATAACTCATGATAATTGGGAGGAAGTGAAACGGTTCTTAATCCAGTGGTGTGAATGGAAAGGATGCGAGGGAGATCCGGTGCTTGCCCATGAAAAGGATGCAACATTTTTTGCCATCGATCATTTCAGAGAGTTGGGATTGTCCGGGCTGGTTGTCCGGGTTCATAACACAATTGGTGCCATGTCGCTCTACGAACCGCTCAATAACGACACAGCGCTTGTCCATTTCGAGAAAGGTATGCCCGATTGCGAAGGCATCTACAAGGAAATTAACGCTGAAACTGCGGCCATACTAAAGAAAGATTTTGTCTATATCAACCGCGAAAGCGATCTTGGCGTTGCTGGTCTTCGTGAAGCAAAGATGCGGTACCATCCCGATCATATGGTTGAAGTCTACTCCTTAAAACGCGACTCATGATTTTTTTGCTGCAGAGAATCTTAACCCGCATTAACAGTTTTAAAAAACCTCTGTCTTTATCGACAAAAAGGAAAAAACCCTATTCTTTCCATGTGTTCAGATGTTGACAAGGAAATAAACCAGGAGCAGGGGCACAAAGACCACTGCCCGGACATACTTGTTCCAGAAAAAAACATCTTTTCCATCACAGGGTGTGACCGGTAGAAGTTCAAACACTCCTGTGAGCAGGTTGATTGAGAATCCCGGCATACCTGCGGTGCGGAATATGCCCCCGAGAGGAATGAGGAACAGGCAGGCAATGGCGATCAGGATTATCATTTGATTAAAAAAAAGAAGTGTGGCTAATATTTTCCCGGTTCAGGCAACGACAGCCAATGCGATAATCCCCGATGCAATGATCTTTACTGCTATGGCAGCAACGAGCATGCCGAGCACTTTTCCCATAATATCTGTGACAACTGCTCCGAGTATGCGCTGGATGAATTCAGAATAGTAGAGAATCAGCCAGGTAGCGAGCAGTGCGAGTGTGATCGCAATAAAGGGTATGAGAAGTCCATAATCCCTTGAAAGCAGCATCACGGTAGTGATGGTGCCCGGTCCGCACAGGAGTGGTGTTCCGATAACAACGCCCGCTGCGGTTTTGACATGCTCTTTGCTGTGCCCAATCTCAATACCAAGCGCTTCTTGTATACCGAGAAGGAACAGCAAAATACCCCCGGCTATCTGAAAACTGGGCAGGTTGAGACCAAGGATATCAAAGATCGTTTTGTTAAAGATCAGGAACAGGTACATCAGGCCGCCTGCTACTGCGACAGCGATGAATGCCTGTTTGTGGATCTCTGCATTAGACTGGCCTTTGGTCATTGAGGCAAATATCGGTACAGAGAGGAGTGGATCGAGGATGATGAACAGGGCGGCAAAGGAATAGATGATACCGGGTATAAGATCCTGCATGGTCTGATCCAGAATATATGCACCGTTTGCGGATAAAAATGCGGGTTGCTGAAAGGAGATTTTTTTGCAGGTTTGCATCATTCACAATATATAATAACCATAAATCTCTATCATCTCTTAAGGCGGACTTTTTAGTTTCGTAACCTCTATGCCGGGATGAAAAGGCCGCAATGGTGAAATCTTATGGCAAAAGCAGTGAAAACTACAAAAAAGAGTGGTGCTAAGACCATAAAAAAAACGGTTGCAGCAAAAGCTAAAGCATCGCCTGTGGCAAAGAAAAAATCTGCAGTGGCAGGTAAACCCGCGGCAAAAAAAGCAGTGGCTGTGGTAAAGAAACCCTCCACTAAACCTGCAGCCAAGGCCCAGCCAAAGAAAACGGTTAATAAAAGTGCAGCCAAAGCAGGAACCAAAAAGGCTGCAGTGAATCTTACGCGTTATAAATGCAAACTCTGCGGGTACATCTATTCCCCACTCCGTGGTGAACCGCATAATGGAATTCCCACGGGGACTTCCTTTGATGATCTCCCAGAAAAGTACGTCTGCCCGGTCTGCGGGTACCAGGGTAAAGGCAGGATCGGCAAGTGGGGTTTTGATGAATGGCGTCCAACAAGATACCTCTGTTCCATGTGTTCATATGTATATGATGAAAAACGCGGGGAACCGCATCGAGGCATAAAAGCCGGAACGAAATTTGAGGATCTGCCTGACGATTATATCTGTCCGGTTTGTGCGATGGACCCCAAGATCCGCGTACAGTTCGGGAAGGTGTTCAAGCAGGGCTTTGAACCCCTTCAGGTGTGATATCAAAAATATACCCCCTATCTCTTTTTCGTTGCAGCTCATTTTGCATCAGATCTGTAAAAGCAGAGTCATTTACCAAAGCTCTTGAGATTTTTTTGAATTACACAAACCAGAAAACCCGTTATTTTTGTGTATACCGCTCCACGAAATACGAGACAAGAGGTGATGCCATATACAACATGGAACTGCTCGAAAAGCCTATCACGGTGAGTATCATCGCCGCAAGGGAAATGGCCGGTATGACCAGACTTCTGTTCATCCGGAGTCGTATATCGTATTGAGATAATTCCGGGGATATGAGCCGGTGGTTGTGGCTCGAATAATACCACTGGAAGGCAAGAACCAGACCGAGAATCAGGAGATTAAACTCAAAAAGACAGGTAGCGAGAATATCTGATGAGTAATCTCCGATGAAACTGGTTGAAAATGGGACAAGCGTGACAAAAAAAAGACCAATCGCATTCAGGAACAGGAAATTCTTGTCAATGTGATGGATCTGGTTGAACTGCGCATGATGGCCCATCCAGAATGCCGCAAGGATAAAAAATGCGATGATATAATGGTAAAAAGCAGGGAGCAGGGATAAGAGTGCTGCACTGGAAGTCTGCGTTATGGCTGCATCACTAGGGAGGATCATGTTCAGGACAAGCAGGGTCATGGCAAACGCAAAGATCCCATCAGTTAAGGATTCCATGCGGTTCTTTTCCATAAGCACGTTTCTTTTTTCTGCAGATTCTAACATGACCATTGTTCTCATCTAATATTTGACCGCCCGAATTTATAACCGGTGATATTCCGGGCACAAATCTATAAACCCACCGGCAGTTTATTTTCTATTCAGTGATTGAATTGACCCGTTTCGTCCAGAGATCCGGTACCTGCCGGTATACCGTTCTTCTCCTTACCTGCTTGCTTGCTGCAATGATGATCCTTCCCGTCTCTGCAGCGGATGCAAATATCGAAGCCGATCTCGGAGATACCCTGAATCTCAAAGGTGTGTCCTACACCGGTAGCAGCGTGTACCTCTTCATGACCGGCCCGGGTCTGCCGGAGAACGGGGTTACTCTAACCGATGTGACCCAGCGGGCTGACCAGGGGAAGTTCACCCAGATCGATCTGGATAGTAAACAGGAGTGGTCCTACCGTTGGAACACGGCCCGTATTGAGAACTCGATCAAAGCCGGGGGGACGTTCCTTGTCTATGTAACGACTTCGCCGGTTGACAAAGCCAACCTTGGCGGTTCAGGTTCCTACAAGACCCTGCAAGTCTACTTAAAAAAATCCACAACCTCACGTATAGCAAGCAGCAGCCAGGCAACGTACACGCTCAACCCCGAGATGCACTCTTCAGAGCAGGTACCGGCGCTCGATATAACTTCACCGACACCCACCGCTACACCCACCCCGACTGTGTTGACAACGCCGCCAACTGCGGTCCCCGTCACACCAAAGCCGACAACAAAAGCCCCACTTCCCCCTGCACCAGTATTTCTTGCCGTGTTGCTCGGCGCGGGTGCGGCTATCATGAAAAAGAAGTAAACCCGGCTCACCTGTTTTTTTGCAAGGTATTATCATTGACTGTGTGAATGGTATACTGAGTCGTATGGATGTCAATGCATTGCTCGAAAAGGCACACCACCTAATGAAGATAGGCCGGTATGATGATGCCATAGTACATTATGACCGTGTCCTTGAACTGGACGGCAGTAATACAACAGCCCTTGAGGAAAAGGGAAATATCTATTATTCACTTGGACGGCACGTGGATGCAATCGCGTGCTATGATGCAGCAATTAAGATAAATCCCAAATTGATCACACTCTGGTATGAGAAAGGATACGCCCTGAGAAAGATTCACCGGTATGAAGAAGCGGTTGTGTGTTTCGATAAGGCCCTGTCTCTTGATCCGGAATATACCTTTGCGCTGAGCAACAAAGGGTATGCCTTAAACGAACTGGGGCGATATAAAGAAGCCATCGCGTGCTTTGATATAATTCTCGAATCAAGCCCGAATAATGTCCGGGCGGCAACTGCAAAAGGCATTGCGCTGCGGGAACTGGGTAAAAATATTGAAGCACTTGTTTTTTTTGACAAGGCACTCAATTATAACTCCATCAACTCATTTGTGTATTACAACAAAGCACTCGCCCTTCGCAATCTTGGCAGGATGAAAGAAGCTGATGAGTGTCTTAAAATTGTGAATTTTCCCAGCAGTACAAACAAAAAATAATTTTTGGTAATTATCAATAATCAGCCCCTAAAATGTTTGAAATTAAATCGATAAAATACATTTTATTGGCCATGTTTAGATTTAACGGATGAAATGTAAAATCATTTAAAAGTCGTTTGCTCCTCACCATCATCGTGATAGTTCCC
>JAUYTV010000016.1 GCA_030694985.1 Methanoregula sp. | reverse complement strand
AGGGTTGGTGGCAGCAGACCCCGGCCTCTTTTTAATTCTGGTTTACGGTTTGCCGGTGAACCGGTATGCACCCTTTGGCACTGCGATCTCGAACCGTGCCCCTTTGCCCGGCTCACCGGTCTCACGGATCGTGATGCCGGTTATATCAAGAATTTCCCTCACAAAGATGAGACTCCGCATCGAGGCATTGGGCCCCTCCTCGCGCAAAAAGATCTGCTTCTTCTTCTCTGCAGCAATGCCAATACCATCGTCTTCAAAGAAAATCGCAACCCCGTCAGGAGTCATAGTGTGCCAGACCCGGATCCGGGTGACATGGTCCCCGTGTTTCACCGAGTTCTCGAAGAGACGCTGGCAGACCTTTTCGAGCAGGGGATCGGCAAATATCTCAAGGTTTTCTGTCTCAAGACTGTGCTGGATCTTCCCAATCGAGATATGGGAGAGCCCAAACAGCATTGCCATATTCACATTCTGCCATTTCTGGGGTTTTGAACCCATGTCCTGGTAATCTTTAGAATATTCGATGGTCTCGTGAATTGACTGGATCGCCCGGGCACCTTTTTGTATGGTTTTTATAATGTTATCCTGACCGGCCAATTGATGTTTTGCCAGCTCAAGGTAGCTGCTCAGGATAAAGATCTGGTTGTCCAAATCTTTTCGTGTCAGCATGGAGAGGACATTGAGTTTCTGGTTCACCCGCCTGAGGGCGTCTTCTGCCCGTTTGCGCTCGGTGATATCGTTATGCAGTCCGACAAGTCCGATGACCCGGCCATTCAAGTTCTTTATGGCATAGGCTCTCACAAAAATCTCCAAAATTGTCCTGTCGGCCCTGAACATTTTTAATTCGCCCTGCCAACTTCCTCCGCCTGTGATCGTGTCGAACACTTGTTTTCCAATCGCTTTGTCTACATACACAGTATCGGGGGGATTATCTCCGATCTCTCCGAACATGCGATCGAAAGCTTCATTCTGATAATAGTGTTTCCCTTCGGGTGTTGACATGCCGATGGCATCGGATGAATGTTCCACCAGATCCTTGAATACATGCAGCGCTTCTTCTGCCACTTTGCGTTCAGTGAGATCTGTCGCAATGCTCAGCAGTACCTTCCTATTGCCCCAGTCAATAATTTTTACATTAACATGAAGGGGAATTTTTGAGCCATCTTTCCGGAAATGCTGTACATCAAATTCAGCCTCTCCCATGTCGCGAATTTTTTGCATCCGTTCAGCGATTAACTGCTTGCTCTCCGGTACATCGATCTCATGCAGGTTCGTTTTAAGATACTCCTCGCGGGTATATCCGTGAAGCCGTAATGTCTCTTCATTGGCATAAACGAAATTACCGTCAAAGTCATGAACCGTTATGGATGCCGGGGCATTGTCAGACATCCGGGCAAGGACTCTTACAAACTCATCCGCCCGCTTGCGCTCAGTAATATCGATGAGCGTGGACTGGTACCCGATCTGTTTTCCGGTTTCATCCCTTATCACTGTTGCAATCCCAAAGGCGATGAAAGTTGAACCGTCAGCCCGCCGGGCTGTAAATTCACCTTCCCATCGCCCGAACGTGTCCAGCGCTTCAAGTACAGGAACCGCATCCTTTTCGTTTGCAAAGAAACTGGCTATGGATTTCCCGATGGCGTCATCTTTTGTCCGGTATCCCCATATCTGAAGAAACGCTGGATTTACACTGGTGATGATCCCCTGGTTATTTCCAATGCTGTTGGCTGCAATTGAAGACTCGAATACGGTGTCTTTTATCCGTAGAGCGTCTTCTGCCACTTTGCGGTCAGTGATGTCCCGGATGATACCAATGATCCTGAGTGGGTTGCCCTGTGCATCCTTTTCGAGCCGGGCGATCGAGAATATCACCTTCGGGGCTGAGCCGTCTCTGGGGTTGATGGTATATTCAAGATTGTACTCCTTTCCTGCATTGATAAGATCAATAAGTGCTGCATGGACCCTCTCCCGCTCCGGAATGCAGGCTTCGATATCAACGATAGGGAATGCACCGGCAACGGGAGGAAAACCGAAGAGGTGACGTCCCTCAGCTGAGCTCCAGATTTTATCGGATACTAAATCATACTCCCAGCAGCCGGTGTGACCGATCTCCTGAGACATGATCAGCCGCTCTTCACTTAACCGGAGGATCCGTTCGTTCTCTGTAAGGGCATCAAGATTCTGGCGCAATTCCTCTTCTGAAGCGGTCAGTTCCTCATAGGCCGCATGAAGATCTTCGGCATTGATGCGCAGCGCCTCTTCCGCCCGTTTGCGCTCAGTGATATCTATCCCGATTGCAACAGAACTGGCTTCCTGTTCGGAAGTTACCGGGAAACTCCGGGTATTCCACGAAATGAACCTCTCTTCTCCGCTCCGGGTCCGGATTTTGGTCTCAAGGTTTTCAAAGAAGCTGTCCTCTAGAAGGATACGCTCGATCTTTTTTGTTATTACGGCGCGGTAATCCTTGTCCGGGTAGAGAAGTTTCCAGATCTTATCAGAACCTGTCACCTCCGAAGCGGAATACCCGCTTATCCGCTCCGCTGCGTTATTCCAGAGAAGGACACTGCCCCTGGGGTCCAGAAGCATCAGCCAGACATTGGCGTTCATTAAGGAGCTTTGCTGGATATCTGCCACTTTTTTTAGGGATTTCTCGCTTTGGCGGAACTGTTCAGAAAGATATGCAACCACTGCGGCAATCCCGATAAAGGCCAAAAACCTGATAAATGCCCCGATAATGACCTCGTTTTGTCCCCAAGAAAAAAATAGGACAAGGCAGATGTAGATAAGGCTGATAATGACCGATAGCACGAACCCCCGGTACCTGTACCGGTACGCAAGAAGCACAATCGGCAGGTAGTAGAGGTGCATAAAGATAATGGTGATGCCGTTGGAGAGGCAGTAGACCGAGAAGAGGATGACTGCCGCTGAGATGGCAAAAATTATGATCTGCCATGATTTTTCTGAAATGCCGGCAGCCGGATGCAGCAATCCACTCTCCTGCGTCCGGTCACCAGGTTCTTTTTTGGGGAGTTTTAATTCATTCAGAGCGGTCATAGGAATCCTGGGATGGGTTGATAACCTGAGATATTTCGCATTGTTATTAATTCAGTTGTCAGTCGGTTGGGTATTTCGGATGAACATGAAGATAGACAACGGCGGAAGATAATAATTTTTCCTGCCGGCTCAGCATGAGCCCGCATTCCCGGTTCTCATTTGATATCCTGGAATCTGTACGCCCCTTTTTAGCACCATCATCTCAAAAATGTGCCCCCTTCCCGGGCTCACCGGTTTCATTGATAGTGATTCCGTTGATGTGGGGTGAAAAGATCTCAGTCTCCCATTTTCCCGGATTTTCTTTCCGATATACATAAGGATCTAAAAAACAAGATCCCCCGTACAAAATACCTTAATGAGATCCTGATGGAAAAAATGCCGGTCTTTTTGTCCATATGCCTTCAAACAAGAGACCAGCCATTATCCTGTGTGTATCAATGACTCATTTCAACATTCACGTCAGAACATACAAAGAAGCCTTGATAAAAAAAGAAGCCTTGATAAAAAAATCAGGATGAATCCGGCTTTCTTCCGAGACTCTGTGCAGATTTGCTCTTGTAATGCTGCTGGACACCTTATTTGATCTTCTTATCCCATGCCATGAACAGAACTTTAATGAGACCCAGGGGACATGGTGTTTTTTTAAAAACTCCCAAGAACTAATCATATTCCCGGAACAGCGCCGGGTTCTGCCTTTGAATCAACCATCTGCGGACGAACATAAAGCCACCGATAAACCCGATACTGATAACCCCGATTATGGCACCTGTTTTGAACGGAAATCCGGTATCAGGTATCGCTGGTACTGTTGGTGCAACGGTCTCACAAACGGCTGGGACCCCGGAGGAAGCCAACAGGGAACCGGCTGCGGGGCTGGGACAAACCGGACAGGATGCCGGTTGAACCACCGGGCACGATGCAGAAGCAGCTGCGGGCTGTGCACCGTTCTTCTTGGGTGTTATGGCAAACAGTGAGAACCCGGGGGATTGTGCGGAATAGGATGCCACATTGTTCCTGACTCCTAAAAATGTTGTCGGCAGGGATGTCCACACGCCTTCATGGTACCGGTTCATCGCAACGTCCCCAGTGGTTAGCCGGTGCTTCTCCAGCCATGAGACCGGGACTTCAAAATAGATGCTGGCGCCCGTGATACTTCCGAACCTGGCCGGAGTGATCTCGATGTACTGGTAGGCATTGGGGTCGATTGGAGGGACGCCGGGTGGGAGTGAATCCTGCTGTAGGCCGGTGACAATGACCCCGTTCACACCAGTGCCGGTCACCGTGACTGTATTGACTGCCGAGCCGCCACCAACATTGGCGTTCACGGTGCCGATAGATCCGGAACCGGATGAGCTTCTGCCACTGTCGCTGCCACTACCGCTGCTACCGGATGATCCAGATGATCCGGAGCCAGAACCGGAGCCTGAACCTGAGCCCCCACTGGCAGCAGACACGGTGATGTACCCGATCCTGACGGTTGTATTGCTCGTAAAGCTATCCCTGGCCGTCAGGTAGATGGTGTACGTGCCAGCCGTATTGTAGGTATGCACCGGGTTCTGGCTGGATGACACTTTGCCATCGCCGAAGTACCACGTCCATGCTGAGGGTGTGCCGGTTGAGGTGTCCGAAAAACTTACTGCAAGGGGTGATGCTCCAGAGGTTGGTGCAGCAGTAAAACTGGCATTGACTGTTGCTCCCTTTGCATACTTCAGGTTCCAGTTCGAAGTGTCATAATAGCTAATGTGTGAGTTACCGCTGCTATCGAGTGCAAGCGAAGTATACATCCCCACACTCCCAGCGCTGTCGATAGTCTGGGTGATCCATCCCGCACCGTTCCATGCAGCATATTTCAGGTCACCATTCGTAGTGTCATAATAACTTATGTGGGGATTACCGCTGCTGTCAAGCGCGAGAGATGTATACGTCCCTACGACATTAACGGTGCTGTCAACAGTCTGGATGTTCCACGCAGAACCACTCCATGCAGCATATTTCAGATCACCGTTCGTGGTGTCATAATAGCTGATAGAGGGATAGTCGCTCCTGTTGAGCGCGAGAGAAGAATGTGCACCAACCGTATTGATGCTTTCAACTGTTTGGGTAACCCATGCGGTACCGCTCCATGCAACATATTTCAGATCACCGTTTGTGGTGTCATAATAGCTGATCCTGGGTTTATCGTTGCTGTCAAGCTCGAGCGAGGAATATCCTCCCACATCCCCAACACTGTTGACGGTCTGGAGGTTCCACGCTGCACCACTCCATGCAACATATTTCAGGTCACTGTTTGTGGCGTCATAATAACTGATGTGTGGGTATCCGTTGCTATCGAGTGCAAGTGAGGTATATTCCCCCACACTCCCAACGCTGTCAACAGTCTGGGTGGTCCATGTTATACCGTTCCATATAACATATTTCAGGTCATCATTCGTCACGTCACGATAACTGATACAGGGATAGTTGCTGCTGTTGAGCGCAAGTGAGGTATATTTCCCCACATCCCCGACACTGTCGACAGTCTGGTTGGTCCACGCAGTACCATTCCATACGGCATACTTCAGGACATTTTTCGTAGCATCACGATAACTGATGTGAGGGTACCCTTTGTTATCGAGCGCAAGCGAGGTAAACTCCCCCACACTTCCAACACTATCAATCGTCTCGGTTGTCCATTCCATTGCAAAAGCCGGAGTGACTGCTAGAAATGTGAAGAACAGCAACCCTGCCAGAATCAGATCATATCGTTTCAAACCTGTATACACCGACCCCGTCATAATGAACAAAACCCGGGGTGACGCGTGTATCAGATGGACGCAATATCAGGAGTGCTTCGGCCAGAAAAAAAACTGCAGGCCCCGATTATGAAATCTGGGATCGTCGAGATAATAAATATTGTTAAAAATCATCCTTCCAGCAACCGCTTCAGCTCAACAAACTCCTCAACCGAATACTGTCCCTCCGCAGTGGTCTCTCCCATATGACAGTACACCAGTTCAGAGCCAAACAACGGCAGCACCGCCCGGGCATAGCGGAACGCAGAACCCATCACACCGCAGCAGACCGGTTGTTTTATCGCGTGCGTAAACGCGATCAACTCGATCACATCATCCGCATTTGACGGCGTGACAATGATCTTTACAATATCGCCATACTCCCTGAGTTCGCGCTCCAGCACAAACAGCACATGGAGCGGCATCATTATGGGTGCATGGTGGGATGCAATGATCTTTGTGCCTGCTTCCTTTACGCAGACTGCGTTTTTTACAAACTGATGTTCCACGTCCACGTAATCGACAAGGGAGATGATCGGCCGGATCTTCTTTTCCCATTCCTTGCCTTCACCAAAAAACTGCCCGCCCTCCCGCCCGGAGCGCAAAGTCGCAATCACAGGTAGTGAACAGATCTTCTTGCACTGCTGCACCAGCTTCTTTGAGTTACCCTCCATAAGGTCGAGCCTGAGCTCAATCATATCGGCACCCTGCGCCTGTGCACGGGACGCCTGGAGCGGATCTGTGAGCGCTGCAACAATCTTCATGTACCGTGGTGTTGGCCGGCAGTTCTTAAAAAAGATACCCCGTAAACTCTTTTTGGCACTCACCACAGACATTGTATCACGCAGTCTGTTTCAACTGACCTGCCACAGAGATACCAGTTTATCCCTTTTTAAGGCACTACATCTATCATAACCATGGAGTGCGATCTGATTCCTCCCTATATCCGCCAGTTAACCGGTGCGATATTAAAATGTGTGGGACTTGTAATTATCACACCTGTTGCTGCGGCACTCCTCTTCAATCAGTCACTACCGGCAACTCTCGCACTTATCACGAGCACTCTCATCATCGAATACGGTGCCGCCCCGATTGGCATCGGTCTTGGCCTTCATCCTGCATATGTCCTCTTTGTTCTGACCTGTGTGGCCCTGGGAATCACCTTATTTCTCTTTGACCTCTTTGATACGCTGGGCCGGCATTCCGATCGTGTGGCACGGTTTTTGGCACGATCGGAAGAGAAGACAAAACAAATCCCCTACCTGTCAGGGTATGGCATCTGCGGACTGGTTCCCTGCGTACTCACACTCGGCTTCTATGTCTGCCCGCCACTCTCATGGGCACTTGCATGGCGCAGGGACTATTCAATCATCCTGACCATGGGAGGGTTTATCGTCATCTCGATCATCCTTATCCTCATAACACTCGGATTGTTCAGCATTATATTTCATTGAGGGAATACACTTGAGAGACCCTGCACCCAGACCCGCGAAAAACAACCTGCCTGAACTGCTTGCTCCTGCCGGTTCACCCGAAGCGTTCCGGGCTGCAATTGCTGCAGGTGCTGATGCAGTCTACCTGAGCGGAAAGCGGTTTGGTGCCCGGAAGTTTGCTGCCAATTTTTCTGATGCGGAGATCCAAGAGTCGGTTGATTTTGCCCATGCCCGTGGGGTTAAGGTATACGTAACGGTCAATACCCTCATTCATGACCGTGAGATCAAAAGCACGGTTGATTATCTCATCTGGCTCTACTCGATTGGTGTAGATGCAGTCCTCATCCAGGATATCGGGATCGCGGCATTAGCTCATGAGATTATTCCAAATCTCGTGATCCACGCCTCCACCCAGTTAACCATCCACAATGCAGAAGGGGTACGGTGGGCAGCAGAACAGGGTTTTTCCCGCGTAGTGCTCGCCCGCGAACTCTCACTTGCTGAAGTGGAGCGGATTTCACACGACACCAGAGATACCGGTGTCGGGCTTGAAGTATTTGCGCACGGTGCGCTCTGCTACGGGTACTCCGGGCAATGCCTCCTCTCTTCAGTTATTGGAGGACGGAGTGGGAACCGTGGCATGTGTGCCCAGCCGTGCCGTAAACCCTACACGCTCGTCACTGCCACAACCGACATCTATGGAAGACCGGAAAAGTTACACTCACTTCCTGCCCGCGATACCTATCTACTGTCGCCAAAAGATCTCTGCACGTACCGGCACCTGCCGGCTCTTGTTGCTTCATCCATCATCTCGCTCAAGATCGAGGGACGAATGAAATCTGCGGAGTATGTGGCCGTTGTTGTCTCAGCATACCGGCGGGCTCTTGATGCGATATCAGCGGGAAACACGAGTCTTCTTCCTGATGAGATGAATAATCTCCTTCTTGCATTCAACCGTGGTTTTACCGGAGGGTATCTGTCCGGAGAGCGGCACCAGGCACTCATGGGCAGGGATGCGCCTGACAACCGGGGATTGTATATCGGAACAGTGAGCCGGTACGAAACAAAAACGAGGACTGCATTGGTCCGAATCGGGAGCACAATGATTCCAAAGCCAGGAGACGGACTCTTTTTCATAGACCCTGAAAAACCAGAAGAGCAATTCGGGTTCTCCTTAAATACCATCCCTGTCCGGACAAAAGAGGAGATCCAGCTGGTCGTCCCGCAACCGGTGAGTACGGGTACAAAAGTATACATCACATCATCAGTCGATCTCACAGCCCATGCCCGGCAGATCATCAACCACCCCTCAGCAACGCTGCGCCATCCGGTGTCACTCGATCTCACAGTCTCTGCTGATAATTGCGGCAGGCTTACACTTGATGGCCGTATCCATCCGGGTGACGGGCGGGAAATTACCGTATGCCATACACCGGATATCACGCTCGTACCTGCAAAATCCCGTCCGCTTACCGCTGAACTGATGGAGCAGCAGATGAGAAAAAGCGGCGGCACACCGTTTATCATCGATGCGGTTACGATGCATTACCATGGCTATCTCTTCGCACCCGTTGCAGAATTGAACCGGGCACGCCGGGAGTTCTTAACTCTCGCAGAATCGGCACTCATTGAAGCATCCCGCCCATCCTCAGAACACGTAAAAGATGCACAATCCCGCTGGCAAGTTCGGGTGGGGAATTATCCTTTAACAAGTCCTGCATCACCCACAATAAAATCCCCTGCCCCGCTTTGTCTCGCAGTCTATGCTGATTCGCTGGATGCAGTCCGCATGGCCGCAGAGTCCGGGTGTGACCGGGTGTATTTCGAGCCGGGTATTCCGGTTTCAAATGCCGCGTCATCCTGTCGTCATTCTCTCAATGCAGGAATTGAAGAAGAGATCAGGATGGCAGTTGAAGTGTGCCATGCACATGAAATCCCCCTGGTCTGGAAATTTCCCCGTATAACCCGGCAAGCCTTTTCTGACGCAGTTATTCCATTAGTGAGACGGGTATCCGTAATGGGAATTGCAGGAATCATGGTGGAAAATCCGGGTATGATGCATGCAATCCAAAAGATCGCACCGCTCACAACTATCTGCGGGTCCACGGCACTCAATGTGTTCAACCATGCAACTGCAGGAAAACTATCTTCATATGTACAGCTACTCACCCTGTCTCCGGAACTCTCGCGGGATGAGTGCAGGTTTTTACTCTCTGCTGCCCGTAAGCAGGGACTTAATACCTCTTTTGCTATGATTGTGCAGGGAATTAACGAAGCACTCATCTCTGATGACTGCCTGCTGGAACCCCACCTTCATTGCAAGGCTGATTCTTGCAAGGAAAATAAAAAATTTTACGGCATCCGGGACTCCACCGGCCACCTATTTCCTGTACGCATTGATACTGAATGCAGGACGCATATCGGCAACTCTGCTGAGCTCTGCCTTTTAGATCATCTTCCTGAAATCATTGACATGGGCATCAGTGAAGTTGTGATTGATGCCCGTGGAAGAACCGCAGCCTTTGTTTCGGAGATGACGCGCATCTACCGAACAGCAATTTCAGTAACTTCAAATCGGACCACAGGTGCAGAAAAAAATCTGCAGGCACTCAAAGACCGGATTAAAAAGTGCTCTTTTGGCGAGATCACCTCTGGTCATTTCGTAAGAGGGCTTGAATCATAAAAAACACGCTGCCCGATTACAGAGTTTTATAAAAACCTTCATCAGGTAAAAAACTGCAATCGTGTAATTAATGATACAACCATTTTGGAGTTTATGATATGTCGTCACCACTTATCCTTGTCAACTTAAAGACGTACCGGGAGGGGATGGGCAACCGGGCCCACATGATTGCACAGGCAGCAGAACTCATTGGCCGAGAAAGCGGAGTTACGATTGCAATCGCACCATCCTATATTGATCTGCACCCGATCAGTCACCACTTTGACATCCCTGCCTATGCACAGCATGTAGATGGGTGCGAACCCGGCGCAAACACCGGACATATTACCGTAGATGCGATCAAGAACGCTGGCGCGGCAGGGTCTCTTGTAAACCACTCGGAACGGCGTCTCACTCTGGCCGATATCGAAGCTTCGGTTCGTGGCCTTAAGGTGCACAATCTCATCTCTGTGGTCTGTACTAACAACGAGATGGCCAGTGCCGGTGCCGCTGCACTGGGGCCGGATTATGTTGCCATTGAACCTCCGGAACTTATCGGAAGCGGCGTTTCGGTCTCAAAAGCGAACCCGGATATTATACGACGTTCAGTTGCCGCTGTGCATGTGATAAATCCAAAGGTAAAAGTCCTGACCGGAGCAGGGATCCAGTCCGGGGAATGTGTGAAGATCGCACTAGATCTTGGAACTGATGGCGTGCTGCTCGCATCAAGCGTGGTAAAAGCAAAAGATCCGAAGGCTGTTTTACGGGATCTTGTATCTAAATTCTGATTTTTTAAGGGGATGAGATTATTTCAGAACCAGGTACCTGATTCCGACGATTACCCCAATAATTACAACCCCTATACCAATTACCTTCATACGGCTTATCTCGTTTAACTCTTCTGTCATGAATAACACATCCTTTGGTGAATTAAACCACGGCAGGCAATCGTCTGAGTATCAATATTTTTCCTGCAGTTCTGCCATACTATCCCGACAATCTTTCAATGTATCCTGCGAAAATGAAGTGGCAAAGTGGAACAAAGAGAACCGATCAGACGATCAGTGAAATCAGGTCATGCTTGGTGATCACACCCTTGACAATCCTTCCCTCTACCACCAGCACCGCGTGATTCTGCTGGAGGATGTTGATTACCGTCTCCACATCCATGTCCGGAGGAACGGTGGGAAATCCCGGTTCCATGAAATCCCGCACAATAAACAGGTGGGTCTTGTGCAGGCGCTGCTGCTCGATTGCCTTTACAATCACGGTTTCGGAAATGCACCCCACCGGAGATCCTCGTTCAATGACCGGTAACTGCGAGATATTGTTCTTCTCAAAGATCTCAACTGCGCGGGTGATCGCATCCTGGGGCTGAACCGAAAGCACCGGTATATGCATGATCTGCGCTGCCTTGATCTTTTTTGGCTCGGCACTGTTGAGCACCACAATGATCTTATTGAGCGTGCTTATACGGGGATCCACATTTCCTGCTTCGATCCTTGCAACCATCGACTGGCTGATACCGGCGCGCCTGGCAAGCTCTGTCTGTCTCATACCAAGAGATTCCCGGCGCGTACGGAGTTCTTCGGGAGTTGGGATATGCATCTTTCATTACTGATGGTTATTAAAAGTTATCAATCTTATGCTCGTTTCTGCATATCGTAATTAAAAATTCTGTTCCCGCTTTACAATCCTGCCAGACAACAACACTTAATACATCCCTGCATGTATCCATTGGATAAGAGAAAATCACCATGTCACGTCACCTGATCTCTGAAGCAAAGGGATATGAGATTTTACAACAGATCGGCGTGCCGATTCCACGGTATGCACTTGTTACAAATATTACTGAGGCAATTGCTGCGGCAGAAGTGACCGGGTTTCCTTTAGTACTGAAAGTTGTATCTTCCCAGATCGTTCATAAAAGTGATGCCGGCGGTGTGATCACCGGTATCCGGAATAATGAAGTACTGCTCGGTGCTTATGACAAGATCCTTAATAATGTCCGAAATTACAATCCGTCAGCAACGATTGATGGGATCATGGTCGAGCAGCAGCTAAAAAAGGGACTCGAGATAATTATTGGCGGGAGGATCGATCCGGCGTTTGGAAAAGTGATCACCATTGGCATGGGAGGGACGCTTGTCGAACTGATAAAAGATGTATCCATACGGGTGCTCCCGGTCAATGTAACAGATATCAATGCCATGCTCCATGAACTGAACGGGTACCGGCTGATCAAAGGATATAGAAATGAACCTCCCCGTGACAGGGAAGCTCTGGTAAACCTCATCGATGTCATCTCCCGTTTTTTCATGGATAGCGCTGATATCGTTGAATTCGATATCAATCCGGTATTTCTCTATGATCACGGTGTGTGTGCTGTGGATGCCCGGTTCTATACGGATGATACCCCCCAGACTCAAAATATCGAACCCGTCCGGCCATTAAACAGGGAGCTGCTCCATATCAAATCCATTGCATTGGTTGGTGCATCTGCCGAACCCAACAAGGTAGGCTATGCGGTACTCAGAAACCTTCTCTCATTTCCCGGAACGCTCTACCCGGTAAACCCAAAGCACCCGGTGATCCTTGGCCGTACTACCTATCCTTCGCTAACCTCAATTAGCGGCCCGGTCGATGTTGCAGTTGTAGTTGTCCCGGCAAGAATCGTCCCTTTTATAGTAGAAGAAGCCGGAAAGAAAGGGATCCCTCTTGTAGTGATCATCTCTTCAGGATTCAGGGAGAGTGGGGCCGCAGGGAGCGAACTCGAAGAGCGTGTAACTGCCCTTGCCAAACAATACAATATCCGCATCATGGGTCCAAACTGTCTGGGGTTCATGTTCCCGCACCAGGGTATCAATACCACATTTGATCCAATTTCTCCAAAACCCGGAAATCTTGCCTTCCTGTCCCAGAGCGGAGCAATCATCACCACCATGGTGGACTGGAGCCTGCCCGAAGAGATTGGTTTTTCCCAGGTGATCAGTGTCGGCAACCAGGCAGATCTCACCTTTGAAGATTACATCCTCTTTGCTGCCAATGATCCTCAAACAAAAGCCATCATCCTGTACATAGAGCAGATCCAAAAAGGCAGGCGATTCATGGAGATCGTACGGCAGATAACGCCGAAAATGCCTGTGGTGGCAATAAAAGCCGGATCCTCAAAAATTGGCCAGATGACCGCTGCATCCCATACAGGTTCACTTGCGGGTAGCTACGAGGTGTACCAGGCTGCGTTCTGGCAATCCGGAGTCATCCCTGTGCGATCGATACGGGAGGCATTCCAGACTGCTGAACTACTCTCATCAGAAGGGTATCCCAAAGGCATCCGTGCGATTGTGATCAGCAATGCCGGTGGCTTTGCTGTCCTGTCATCCGATTACGCAGAGCAGATGGGAATTGAGATGGTTGAGTTCCCCCAGACCGTAATCAAGGAACTGGACTCAATCCTCCCCTTGAACTGGAACCGGCGCAACCCGATTGACATGGTTGGTGATGCAAGTTCAGACCGGTTTGCCCGTACCTTTGATGTGATGATCCGGAACCAGGAACTCTGGGATATCGCATTTGTAATCGCAGTGCCATCTGCTATCTCTGATCCGATCCGGGTTGCAAATGAGCTGGTCCGGTTCTCAAAAAGCACTCAAAAGATGATCGTCGGGTGCATGATCGGCGGCGATTCCATGAAGACCCCCTTACGGATACTCAGAGATTCCGGTATTCCTAACTTTCCGGATCTCGAAGATGCGTTCAAAGCTGTTGGAAACATCTGCCGGCACATCTGCTGGCAAGAGTTCCACGGGCATCTTTGCAGTACAGATGAACGGTAAATGTTCTATCCCCCATCACTACAGCGTGATCTTCTTTAAGATCAGTCCGTTCCTGAAAATCGTGATCACACCCCCGCTCTGTGAGACAACGATTCCTACGGTTTTTGTGACCTGAGTAATTGCGGCAACTGAATTGTGCCGCGTACCCATCCCCCCGGGAAGTTTTACACTGCTCGTATCAACAGTAATGTAGCGTCCCACTGATTCTACAAATCCATCCCCGGTGATGACAAACGCTCCATCGAGCTGGGCGAGTGCCTTGATATTTTCCTTGAGCTCCGGGTTTGTGACAAGGCGGGCTTCAGGTTTGTGTCCTTCGAACGGGTTTAAAATAATCTGGCGTGATTTTTCCAGCACTTTTTTGGTATCGCCAATTAAAAACGTCGTACCTACCGGCTTTCCTTCTCGCCCCTCGATCGAGATCTCCGTGCATATATGAAAGACCGCATCAAATACCTCTTCTTTTACATCGCTGTCGGCTATAACAAGATCCTTCCAGGTATCCGTGCTGATACGCACCACACCGTCGCGTTTCCGGTCCGTGATGTCGTTACCGATACAGAGAATTTCCACAATATGTCCCTTTTCATCCCGAATGGCTTTGTTGATCCAGGCGATCCATACCCGGTCTCCGTTGCGCCGGACATTTTCATTCACGTTTACAGCATATCCTTCAGCATTGAAACCCAGATCATCTGCCATCATCGAGAGATCATTTCCTGAACGCGTCTTTGCCGGAACGATCGTGGAGTTCACATTCTTTCCTATCACTTCATCGCTGGTATAATCAAAGAAAGTGAGAGCATAGTGATTAAAAAATGTAATAGTACCCTGCAGGTCCATCCTGATGATGATGCTCTGGGTATTCTGCACCACTTCACGGTACTTTGCTTCACTTTCTTTCAATGTTTCGGCGATCTTATGTTTTTCTGAAATATCGGTTACTACAAATGTTCCGCCAAGACTGATGTCGCGGCCATCGAGCGGTATTAACTGCAACTGGCAGGCAAGAGGTTTTTTATCTTTTTTCATTAAGAGGCATTCCGCATGCAAAACACCCTGTGCATTGCGTTTTATTTGCAGTTCACGGTAGATGAGATCATACTCTTCGGGAGATGAGAGAAATGTCCTGAGCTCTTTTCCCACCAGCTGCGACTCATCATAGCCGAGCATGGCAGAAAACTGGCGGTTCACCCATTCAATGATACCACTGCGGGCCTGAAGGATGCCGAGCGGGGTTGCTGAGAGGATGGCGGCTAGTTGCTCATTCTGCGCTTTTGTCTCCCGCTCAGTTCTCTTGCGCAGCAGGGTCTGTTTGATCAGGTTGACCATCTCAAAGACCTGCGGGCGGATGTCGCCGCTCTTTGGAAACGTTATCTCGGTTCCATGGGCAACTTCAATGACTGCAATCTTACCGGGCGCCCGCCTTCCGAGCAGGATCACCGGAGTAACATTTCCAACGGATTTAAGATATTTGATGAACTCGATCCCGTTCATATCCGAGACAAATTCAATGCCGTTCACATCCGGCTGCTGCTCGTAAGAAACGATCACATCGTAATTACGCCCTTTAAGCTTCTCAATGGCCTGTTTTATGGAATGAGCATTATCGATCTTAATTTCCCCGGTCTTCTCTAAAAACGTGCGTACCGTTGAAAGAAGATCGGTATTGTCATCGACAAACAAAACAGATATCATCGGGCATCTCCCGGAGGAAATTGCGTTGAATACACTGTTAAGAGGTTGATGGCTGAATGATAAATAGTTGTTCTAAAATGGTACACCGGTGAGAGTTTTTTAAAAATAAGGAAAATGTCAAAAAGAAATTTATTCATCAGTATGCTGGACAATTGCCAGCTGGTACATCCAGTCCATAAGAGGGTTGCATTCTTCAACAACGCACTCGAGCTCGCAACAGATGCAAGGGATTAATTCATCACCGGCAAGCAGATCAGAGGGATTCACCGGCATCTGCTTTGCCCGCAGGAGATAGGTCTTGATCCCCTCTTTTTTGAATTCGATCCGGTCGATGAGTTCGGTCTCTTCTAATTTCTTGACAATGCGCGAACACTTCCGACTATCGACACCCAGCTCTTTCCAGAGATCGCTTTGAAGGATGCCTTCATGTTTTGACTGAATCAGTTTCAGTGCTTCATCAACAGGATCGTCCATAAGTTACCACCTTTGATCATTTCAGATAACCGGTGCAATGGTCAGGATATTATTGCCCCGGATTACAACGGTTCCAAGGCTCCTGCCACGCTGGTTATCTACAAACTCGATCGTCTCGTCCATGTGGATATTGAGATACTCATCCACAGCAACGAGGCGACCCTGAAGTTTCCTGCCTTCGTCTTTGATCTCAACAGATATTTTTGAATCCACAAGCGAAAACACTTTTTTTATCGGCAAAACAATTCCGTTAACCATCTGCCCTAATTTGGAATGTAAGATAATTAAAGCTTGCTCCTTGCACTGTTCCCAGGTGCTTAAATCTGCACAAATCTGTGATCAAAACGCAGGAAACCTTAAAAAAAATGGGGTTTATTCCCCTATTGGTTCCCAGCGGGTGCGGAACTGTTTCTCAATTCCCGGTAATGTGGTATACTCCATCTCTTCTAACGAAAGCCGGTGGGGTTCAAAGGGACCCTGATTACGGATCATATCTGCAAGCTCATTGCAGCGTGCCCGGACGCGATCGAACCCAACATCATCAAACATATCCGCAGGGCCGATAAGCTCGCCATTGCAGATCTGGAATCCTAAACATATGCATCGTGGCGGCCCGTCAAACCGGGTCATGTTGGCATCGCAGACACCGACTGGCATGAATGGACCGTGGTGAGATCCCCGCATCCAGCCGGCAACGATCGTAGGGGTGCAGAAGGGTTCGATCACTTCTCCTACAGAGGGTAGTCCACTCTGGGCACGGACGATCATGACCGGATCATCCTTTCCTACGTACCTGCCGGCAGTGAGATTCAGCTTCTCTGTGCTTGTCGATGCGGCAATGATGCCATCTTTTCTATAGACATATTTGATTACGTACCGGGAACAGGCTCCAATATAGGAAAGGAGTGTGTAGGTTTCTTCAGGACATTTGAACGTAATACGACGTTTCTTGATAACATCATGCACTTCGAAAACAAATCCTTCGTGCATGCTGGGATCGATAACAAGACCGGCCGTGTTGAAGGGATCAGCAAAAATTTTGTACAAAAAGAAGTTCCATGCACCGGGTTCAGTTTTATCGGCCATGAAGATGAGTACCGGATCAGATCCCCGCTCCTCAAACTCCATCTCAGCAACACCGGGTCCAAGACCCCTGACATTTCCTGAGAATGCATCGGAGAGCATGTCCTGACCTGCCCCGTAGAGCTTCATGCTCTTTGCAATCTTTGTGCATTCCATAAAAACATCCCACGCCAGTTTATGAACGTTTACATTATCCACGCCATGCGCATGCGTCATGATCAGTTCAAGGTCATCGCCGCAGTGGGTGACAAAGGAATCGATGAGGAGCTTGCCCCTCTGCTCCTTTAGCATCTTTGCTGCTTTTTCCAACAGCTTCGGGTGTGTGCGGGAGTGGCCGGGAAAACTTCCCACATCTGCCTTAATCACAGAAATCGTTGTTTTTGGCATGAGATATCACTGTATAGAATCTCATTGCTGTATAAAAAATAGTGCGGAATTATTTTTTCATGGCCTTTCTGACAAGAGACGCTGAACCATACGCGCTGAACGCTTTGAAAAAGATGAGACTTTCCGCATAGGACATTGCCCGGATTGCCTCATTAGTATCTTCATCTACTGAATAGATCTCTTTGAAAAATTCCTTTATGGCCATTTTACAGTTCCCGTCAAAGACCTGTTTATCCTTTTTCCCGGGATTTAACGGGCGGTATTTTCCTAACGTCCATTCCTGAATTTCTTTATAGAGTGCAGGTTCATACACTTTTAACGTATTGAAAACTACGTCCTGCCAGAATGTTCCGACATTTCCTTTTATGATATCTCCTTTCGGGAAATGCTGGTTGATGAGATCGCGGGGAGTGCCGGTGATACCGTGCTGGGCGATACCGACATGCAGGTTATTATCCCGCAATGCTTGTGCAACCGCCTTTGTCTGCGGGATATCGATGGAGAGCTGCTCTACAACATTTCCTGCCTCATCGTACACATGCCCGTGCGTACTTCCATTGGCTATCGCAATCACCTGTGGAAATACCCCGTTTTCCTGCAGGGCTTTTATAAATTCAACTGCTTCTTGTGGCTTTGTCAGGATAAGTCCCTGCCCGTCTTTCCGGCCGATCTCTCCGACTTCCACTTCAAGGCCGAAATCCTTACCTTTCATCTGTTTTTTGATATGATGGGCCAGATCTGTTGTGGCAATGATATTTTTTTCCAGTTCCTGCCGGACATTTTTTCCATCGAAATTAAAGAGATGGGAGGCATCGATGGCAAAGGAAGTATACCCGGCAGCAATCTGGGCATCGATCAACAGTTTTGTCCCCGCAATCTCATCAGGAGAACCGGTTTTTATCGAGATATGGTCTGCATGAAGTGCCCAGATGTCAAACTCCTCTGCCTTTGCTGCTTTGTCCATCTGTTCTGAGAATGTTTTAGGAGTAAAGCCGGTATACCCGCCATTCAGGTCGCATTCAGACCGGGCAAGTTCCATAAATACCGCAGAATCGGTATCTTTTGCGGCTTTAAAAATTCCCTGTGCAACCGTTGCAATCCGGATATTTGCAGCCATAACAATTGTTTTTTTTCCGGATAGAGCCCCCAGTATTGTTGAACCGGGGATTGGACCAAACGTATTCTTCTGCATAGATCTTCAATCCTGTTTAAAGCACTCATCACGCATAAACGTTTCAATCAGGCGGATCTCTTCTTTGCCACCTACATAGATGGGTGTGACATCATCGATCCCTTCAGGTTTGATAGTTAAGATGTCGACCCTTCCGTTACTGATCGCACCCCCGGCTTCATGTATGATCTTTCCCATCGGGTTTGCTTCATATAATAATCTCAGTTTTCCTTTTTCTCTTCCCTTAAAACCGGGATATGTAAAAACTCCCCCTTTATGGAGGATCTGGTGAACATCGGCAACAAAACAACCACTGAACCGGAGTTTGTATCCTGAGTGTTCGAGCTTGTCAATCCACCGTGCGTGAGCAGGGAAGTAATCCCGCCTCATGGCTCCGGGTGCGTATATCTTTCCCTCCGGAATTTTCAGATCCTGGTGTCGCAAGAAAAATTCACCTGTTTCATCCAGTGCGAATTCATGTACCCCTTTACCTGTTGTAAAGGTCAGGGTCGTTAAGGGGCCGTAAAGGATATACATGGCAGCAATCATTGTTGCGCCCTTTTCCAGCACATGACCCGGATAGATGCCGATGATGGAACCCGTGCAGAGGTTTACATCAATAAGAGACGATCCATCAAGAGGATCGATCACAATCCCGAAATTGTTCTTTGGATCTTTAACTTCAATGATCTTATGCTGTTCTTCAGTTGCAATATACCTGACCAGCTGTGCCTTTTGCAATCCTGAAATGAACACATCATCAGCATACATATCAAGAGCCATCTGCTCTTCGCCGTACATATTTTTCGTCAGTTCATCTGCCGGGGTTTTTCTGATCGAACAGAAAAAACCTTTCTTCACCTGCTGAGCCTGTTTGCCTAAAAACAGAATTAACTCCATTAAGTTTTCTTCTGTTCCTGCACGGACCAGGAAATCTTTGAGTATCATTTATGTACTTCCTTTTCTCTCACCAAAGAGCAATATACCAATGATTATCCAACCGGATTTTTTTTGTCTGTGTAGTCGTATGATTCCGTTGTTTATCAGGATTATTATCCAGCTGTAAAGATCTTTACGCTCTTATCATTGCCTGTTCCTGCGGTGCCGGAGGAGACTTGTTATCTGCTGCCTTTACTGTCCGCGCAGGATAACAAGTCTTATGGGTGAAGACCGGGTTGTCTTTTTACTTCAGATATATGTCAATTAAGCGCTTAAGTTCACTAAGACTTTTCTTGATTTCATCAAATGATTTTTTCTGCCAGTAAATCTGATTCCTGAGATGGTCACTAACCCGGATAATCTCATTGTCAACAGACCCTTTTTTCTTAAGATATTCCACCTGGTTGATTAGATTTACTGCCTCAAAAAGAATCTCTCTCTTTCCTTTTGCATACAATAAATCCCAGGATTTTTGCTCATATTTTTCAAAATCGGTGCTGTCTAAAGAACCTCTCATCTGTTCAAGAGCAGTGGTAAAATGTTTTTTTGAAATTTTAATCATGTTTATGGATATTTCATCGATTTCCCCTGCATCAGTACCTGAAATGATTTCATCCATGACAATAACTTTGACTTCCCCAATCAGAGCAGCCAAATCCGCACCAACAAAATATTGAGTTTTTTTCGCTAAATCCTCAATCTGGATATCCTCCTCAAGGAGTTCTTCGATATTTCTGAGATATGTTTTTAAAATGGCTTTTCTTGATTCCAAATCGGGGGGAGGAATATAGAGATGCTTATCGAACCTGCCCGGACGAAGAAGTGCCGGGTCAAGTAAATCCGGACGGTTTGTTGCGCCGATAACAAATACATCGCGCAATTCTTCAATTCCATCCAGTTCAGTTAAAAACTGGCTCATCACACTCTCTGTCACATGCGTTGAATCACTAATTGAGCCGCGTTTTGGAAACATTGAATCAATTTCATCAAAAAATAATATACAGGGTGCAGATTGTCGGGCTTTTCTAAAGGCTTCACGTACATGTTTTTCAGAATCACCAACGCCTTTGGATAATAATTCAGGCCCTTTTATTGAGATAAAATTTATCTGTCGTTTACTGGCTATTGCTTTTACAATTAGTGTTTTTCCGGTTCCAGGGGGACCAAATAATAAAATTCCCTTCGGGGGCTTGTATTTTAATTTTTCAAATAAGGCAGGATAGGATATTCTTCCTTCTAAAATCCCGATCAATTTTTCTTTTACTGCATCCATACCCGCAACAGAATCCCATGGAACTTCAGGAACTTCAATGAGTAGTTCGCGTAAAGCACTCGGCCCAACGATTTTTCTTGCGGATTCAAAATCGGATTGTGTAAGTTTCAACTGTTCAATAACTTCATTGGGTATCTCTTTATCAATATCGATAACCGGTATAATTTTTCGTATTGCGTTCATTGCAGCTTCCTTTACAAGAAGCGCAATATCTGCCCCTACAAATCCAAACGTTGTTTCCGCAAAATAATCTAAATCGATATCTTTTGCAAGGGGAACCCCCCGTGTGTGGACCTGGAATATTTCAAGTCGTCCCTTTTTATCCGGAATTCCAACCTCAATCTCGCGGTCAAATCTGCCCCCGCGCCTTAAGGCAGGATCAATTGAATTTTGTAAATTTGTTGCAGCAATTACAATGACCTGTCCACGCGTTTTAAGGCCATCCATGAGTGCAAGAAGCTGTGCGACAAGTCGTCGTTCAACTTCACCATGTTCTTCTTCCCGTTTTGGAGCGATTGCATCAATTTCATCGATAAAAATTATTGATGGCGATTTTTGCTCTGCTTCACTGAATTTCTCCCGTAATGCCTTCTCACTTTCACCGGTATATTTACACAAAATCTCCGGGCCTGAAAGGGTGATGAAGTGAGCATTTACTTCATTTGCAACCGCTTTTGCAATCAATGTTTTTCCTGTCCCCGGGGGACCATAAAAAAGCACGCCTTTTGGCGGTTTGATTCCCAGTTTTTCAAAAATTTCCGGGTGACGTAAAGGTAATTCAATCATCTCACGGACAAGCTGCAACTCGCGTCCGAGTCCTCCAATATCTTCGTACTGGGTATCGGAAATTTTTTCTTTTCCTTCTTTAAGTTTGCAGGGTTCTTCATTGAGCACAATTTCTGTGTCATCTGTTACAATTGCGATCCCTTTTGGAGAGACTTTGACGATAATAAAGATAATCGAATTACCGATGATATCAACTCTCACCATCTGCCCTTCAATAACGGACTGGCCGTGCAGCACTCGCTTAAGATATGGTTCATCAAACACAAGATGAATGGGCTGGGTTGGTTGTATCACCAGCTTGGTTGCATATTCTGCAACGGATTTCCGGATTTTTACTTTTTCATCAATACCCGCTCCTGCATTCCCCCGGATGTTGCCATCTATTCTGATGACTGCAAATCCCGTGTCCTGTGCAAAAGCTGGCCAGACAATTGCAGCGGCAGTAGTATTTCCTGAAATTTCTATAACATCGCCTGATACAAGACCGAGGTTCTTCATCACTTCTACACTCAGGCGCGCGATACCCCGGCCGACATCATCTCGGGCGGCTTCTTTGACGCTCACTTCAACATAATTGTTATTTGTCATTGGAACACGTAAGTTTCCTTATTTTCCTGATTTAGTGCGGTAAAATATAAAATATCGATTCGGTACAAAAACTAATAATCTCTAAGTAAATATTCGCTTTTAATTTAGTTAGTCTTCTGAAGTAATTTTTTTATAAACAAAAAATTCTGTGTTACTCCAACTAAACTTTACTTGTTGAGAGGACAAGCCAGATTTAGTCCAGAATTTAAAAAACAAGCCTTTATCTGGTCTTTACTGCAACCTGTATGCCATGAGTATAGTCGCTGATGCCAAGCGTGGTATTGTAACAGAAGAGATGAAGATCGTCGCAAAACAGGAAGGAGTCACCGAAGACTTTGTCCGGCGCGGCGTTGCAGGAGGCCATATCGTCATACCGGTCTCACCCTACCGGAAAGTGAAGATCTGCGGTATTGGAGAAGGACTTCGCACAAAGGTCAATGCATCGATTGGAACCTCCACAGATATCGTTGATATCCCCCAGGAGATTGAAAAGGCAAAACAGGCTGAGCGTGCCGGTGCTGATACCCTGATGGAACTCTCAACTGGCGGCGACTTTGTCGAGATCCGCAAACAGGTGATTGCCAACACATCCCTGTCAGTGGGTTGCGTTCCTCTCTACCAGGCATTCATTGAAGCGGCAATCAAGGATGGCGCGGTTGTCAACATGAACGAAGACGACCTTTTCCGGATCACCGCAGAGCAGGCCAAACTCGGAACCAACTTCATGGCCATCCACACCGGCATCAACTGGGAGACGGTCAAGCGCTTGAAAAACCAGGGCCGGCATGGCGGGCTTGTCTCACGGGGCGGCGCGTTCATGACCGCCTGGATGCTCCACAATGAAAAGGAGAACCCGTTATACCGTGAGTTTGACTACCTGTTAGAGATCATGAAGGAGCACGAAGTCACCCTTTCCATGGGTAACGGTATGCGCGCTGGCGCCATCCATGATGCAACCGATCGTGCAGCAATCCAGGAACTGCTCATCAATGCAGAGCTTGCCGATAAAGCACACAATGAAAATGTACCGGTAATTGTTGAAGGTCCGGGCCATGTGCCGATCGATGAGATCGCTGCCAATGTCATGTTAATGAAACGTGTCACCAACAACAAACCGTTCTATATGCTGGGGCCCATTGTCACTGATATCGCACCGGGTTATGATGACCGTGTGGCTGCGATTGGTGCGGCAATATCTTCATCGCTTGGCGCAGATTTCATCTGCTACGTGACCCCTGCCGAGCATCTCGCACTTCCGACACCAGAAGAGGTCTATGAAGGGGTCATGAGTTCCCGCATCGCCGCTCATGTCGGCGATATGATCAAACTGAAAAAGACCCGTGACCTTGATCTTGAGATGGGGCATGCCCGCAGGGATCTTGACTGGGACCGCCAGTTTGCTGTTGCCATGAACCCGGCACGCGCAAAGGCAATCAGAAAGGAGCGTATGCCTGCTGATACTGATGGCTGCACGATGTGCGGTGACTACTGTGCGATCAAGATTGTGAACAGGCATTTCCAGTTCTAATCCGGATCCATCCAAATTTTTGCCACGCTATCTTATCTTTTCACCAGGTTTTTTTATGGTGTTTTGTAAGTCACCCTTAGGGAATTTAACGTATAAAAAAACTAAGTGACAGCCACGATCGCGCATGCCACGGCACGATTACATAAAAAATGCAAATCCGGCATTACTTTTAAAAAAAAAAGCGGTGTGCAGAGATCGCTCATGATGAGATAAAAACCGATTTTTTTTATCCGTGATCTTCTGCTGCACATAATTGTAAGGAACAATCCTGCGATGAACCTCATCATCAATGAACGGCGTGAAATCTGTTGCGGCAGTTAAGGATACCCTGCAGTATCTTAATTATGCATACTCAACTTTAATAGAGTCAAATAATCTTTGAAGTTCAACTATTCCGGCACGGTGATCTCAATCAAACTTAACTTTGGGGGTTTTGTCCCGCTATCAACCGTAGACTGGCGCGGACGATCGGCCTGCACGGTATTTTTCCGTGGATGCCCGGTCCGCTGCGCGTACTGCCAGAACTTAACAATACTTGCGGGGAAAGACGAACGCGACATTGAACAGATCATTGAGATGATACGCGGTTCCCTGCTCGCCATCAGCGGTGTGGTCTTTTCCGGAGGCGAACCTACAGCACAAAAAGAGGCATTGCTCTACCTTGCCCGTGCCGCAAAAACCATGGGACTTGCTGTCGGCGTTCATACCAATGGCGTGTACCCGGCCACTCTTGAAGCACTCATCAAAGAAAAACTGATTGACCACGTAGCCCTTGACATAAAAGCGCGGTGGGCGCGGTATAATAATCTCCTCAAGGGAGATTATGTTAAGGATGTACAGAAGTCACTTGCTCTCTGTAAAGAAGCGCACGTGAGCGGCAACCTGCCGGGGTTCGAAGTCGTAATCACCCTGTTCCGGGGATATGATGATGAAGTTTCCATCATTGCAAAAGAAGCAGGTAATGTAGATCTTGTACTGCAACAGGGAGTAACCGAATCTGTGCGCCCCCTCACTGAAGCAGAGATGAAGAAAATTGCTGACGGACTTGCGCGGAGTGTAAAGATCCGGACCCGTGAAGGAGGTGAAATAGTCTATGAAGGTGATCGGAGTCGTAGGGCTGCCCGCAAGCGGCAAAGGTGAATTTTCAAAGATTGCTGCAGAAGCGGGTATCCCGGTCATCGTCATGGGCGATATGATCAGGGCTGCTGTTTCACAAGCGGGACTGGAACCTACCGATGCCAATTTCGGTGCAACAGCAAACCGTTTGAGGGCAGAAAATGGCATGGATGCGATCGCTGCGCTGTGTGTGCCAGAGATAAGCCGGCAGACTGCTCCACTGGTCCTTGTCGATGGAATACGGGGGGATGCTGAAGTTGAGTTGTTCCGGAAGCACTTCTCTACATTTACTCTCATCAGCATCGATTCTTCGTTTGAAAAACGATTGGAACGGATCAGGGCACGTGGACGCTCTGACGATTTTGTCCTGCCGGAATCCCTGCGTACACGCGATGATCGTGAGATGAACTGGGGTCTTATGAACGCACTGGGAGAAGCCGATATCAATATAAAAAATGAGGGCAGTCTGGAAGAATTCTCTATATCAGTAAATTCCGTCCTTGCCTCACTGGGACGTGTGCCATGACATTAAAACCGTATTTCTCTTCATCATCTAAAGTCTGGGACGATATCGCATGGGTGTACGGGATCGAAGAGGCGGGTTATGATGGCTGGGAGATTGTAGCGGATGGTAACTACAAACTTGAAAATCCCGAATGCCTTAAAAAAATAAAAGAGGTGATTGCCAGCACACATATGGGCATTTCAGTGCATGCCCCTTTTGGCGACCTGAATCTGGCTACATTAAACGATCCTATCTGGCACGAATCTATCCGGCAGATATGTGCCTGCATAACCCATGCATCTGATTTTGCGGACCGCATCACCATCCATCCCGGTTACCTTTCGCCTATAGGAAAACTGCTGCCACAGAAAGTCTGGGCACTCCAGAAAGAGGCGCTCAGGCAGATAGGAAAATGTGCAGCTGAACATTCAGTACTGGCATGTGTTGAGAATATGATCGGGGTAAAAGAGTTCCTCTGCCAGCTTCCTGAAGAACTCATTGGCATGACCGAAGGAATTGAGGGGATCGGGATGACCTTTGATTTCGGTCACGCAAATACGCTGGGTAAAGTGAACAGTTTCTTACCGCATGTTAAAAAAGCCAGCCATATCCATATCCATGACAATCACGGAATCTCTGATGAACACCTGGCACTGGGCGACGGGCTCATCAACTGGAACGTTGTAGGAAAAGCGGTTGCAGCGAACTATAACGGTATTGTTGTTATCGAAGGCCGGTCCATAGAAGAAGCAAGAACGAGCCTGCCGGTATTCAGGAAGTGTTTTTCATGAGCGGCGAGACCCTGCATGTTTATTTCCTTGGCACTGCCGGTGCCCTGCCAACTCCGCAGCGCAATCCCCCCTGCATCATGATACGGCGCGGTTCTGACACCCTGCTTTTTGACTGCGGGGAAGGAGCCCAGCAGCAGATGATGAGAGCGCGATGCGGATTTTTAGTTAATGCAATCTTTGTCTCCCACTGGCACGCAGATCACTTCCTTGGGATATTTGGTCTTGTCCAGACCATGTCATTCAACGGGCGCACCGAACCTCTCACCATCTACGGGCCGGAATGGGTGCAGGAGTTTGTCACTACACTGCGTCAGGTAACACGTTTTAACCTGAAATTTTCCATAGATGCGGTTGAACTCACGCATGGTTCGTGGGTGCGGTTCGATGAGTATACCATCACCGCATTTGCCGTAAGCCATGGGATGCCGGCACTGGGATATTCACTTGAAGAGGATCCGCGCCCGGGCAGGTTCGACCGCGAAGGGGCAATTGCTCTTGGCGTTCCACCGGGCCCCCTGTTTGGCCGGCTCCAGCGAGGGGAAACAGTGACCATAGGTGCCGATGGGGAAAGGCGAGAAGTGAAACCCGAAGAGGTTCTTGGCACCCCCCGCCCCGGGCGTAAGATTGTATACACGGGAGATACGCGGGCAGTCCATACAACATTAGGAGAGATTGCCCGGAATGCAGATCTGTTGATCCATGATGCTACCTATGATGAAACTGAAGCGGGCAGGGCTGCGGAATTTTACCATGCAACGGCAGCCCAGGCCGGAGAAGCTGCAACCCTGCTTTCAGCCCGCACCCTTGTTCTCGTCCACATCAGTTCACGGTATATCGATTCACAGGCTCATATCAGCGATGCAAAGAAAAAATTCTCCGGAACCGTTGTATGCCCGAATGACCTCGATATGATTGAAGTGCCATTCCGTGATTGAATACATTTCTGCACGTTTTTTATTTTTTTTGCTCTGTTGAAATCTTATTTTCCTCTGATTCGCTTCATCTTATCTGCGGTTTGGAGGGTGACCCCCTCTCTCCCCCCAAGGGGGAGGCAGCCCAAGGGGGGGGGATCCCCTTGACCCCCCTCTTTTTAGAGGATTTCAACAGAGCCATTTTTTTTAATTTTTTTAGCAGCATTACAAGTAAATTTAATCTTAAGACACCCATTCATGGATATACAGAGCAGTATTCAAAATAGCGTGGCATTGATGAAAAAATCTCGGACAAATGCCCGTTTCGCTTTTTATGTGTGGTGAAAGAAAATGCAAAATAACGATTCAAACAATGTGCTTGTCTACCGGCTCGGCGCCGGCTGTGATCTTGCTGATGTTACAGAAGGAAATATCTACCAGGGAAAGGTGCAGGGTTTTGCAACCTTTGGTATGTTTGTACAGTTAAATGACCGGATCAAGGGACTTGTGCACAAGAGTAATGTCAAGGCAGAACACAAGGAGCGCGATTCCGTACTTGTAAAAGTCCGTGAAATACGGCCAAACGGAAATATCGATCTCGTAGAGGTGCAGCACCAGGTGTACCAGGTTGAGAACGTGGAGCGAAAATCCACAACGGTAAGAATCATCGATCTTCCGGAAAAACTGGGAAAGACTGTTGCCATCGAAGGTGAGATCGCCCAGATCAAACAGACCAGCGGTCCTACCATCTTTACGATCGTTGACGAAACCGGAACCCAGAACGGTGCTGCGTTTATCGAAGCGGGTGTACGGGCATATCCTGAAGCGGAACTCGGAAACATGGTCAAGCTCATTGGAGAAGTGATGATGAGAAACGGCCAGCTCCAGATTGAAGTTGACGGACTTTCCATACTCACTGATGAAGAAGCGGCAGTGGTGAAGGTAAGGATCGAAAAAGCTTTGGATCTTCGTTCAGAGCCGGAGGATATCGCACTCCTTGTCCCCAGTGAAGTCATGGAAAAACTCCGTCCCGAGATGAGAAAGGTTGCAAAGATCATCAGAAAAGCGGTCTTCACATCCCAGCCGATCATCCTGCGGCACCATGCAGATGCAGACGGTATCTGCTCGGCAGTTGCAATCGAGCAGGCAGTAGTCTCCCTTATCCGCGAGAGTGGGGGTGACTTTGATGCAGAGTACTTCTTATTCAAGCGGGCTCCTTCAAAAGCACCGTTCTACGAGATCGAAGATATCACGCGGGACCTTGACTTCTCGTTAAAAGATCATGTCCGCTTCGGTCAGAAGATGCCGCTTGTGATCCTCACCGACAATGGATCAACCGAAGAAGACGAACCCTCGTATAAGATCGCAAGCGTCTACGATATCCCGTTTGTGGTAATAGACCACCACCACCCGGATACCACGATCGACAAATACCTGCTTGCTCATGTCAACCCTTACCATGTCGGGGGAGACTTTGGTATCACTGCCGGGATGCTCGGGACGGAAGTTGCACGGTTGATCAACCCCAAAGTTGAATCGTTGATCCGCCACCTGCCGGCTGTGGCAGCAGTCGGGGACAGGAGCGAGGCTCCCGAACGGGCATTATATCTTGCACTTGTGCGTGACAACTTTCCTGAACAGCACTGTAAGGATATTGCCCTTGCGCTTGACTACGAGCAGTTCTGGCTCCGGTTTAACGATGGCAGGGAGATTGTAAAAGATATCTTAAATTTAACCGGAAATACCGAGCGGCACAAGAAACTCTTAACCCTCCTGATCGATGGGGCAAATACCATGATCGCTGATCAGATGAGCGCCTGCATGGCCCACGTAGCACCACGGGTCTTGAAAAATGAAGCTCGCCTGTTCCTTCTCGATGTGGAGATCCATGCCCACAAGTTCACCTTCCCACCCCCGGGTAAAACTTCAGGTGAGGTGCATGACCGTCTCTGCCAGCAGAATGCCGGTAAGCCGGTTGTAACTATCGGTTTTGGGCCGGACTTTGCCGTGCTCCGGTCCCGTGGCGTCCTTATGAACATCCCCAAAATGGTCAGGGAGTTGCGAGTCGAGATTCCGGGCGGCGGAATCAGCGGTGGCGGGCACCTGGTAGTTGGCAGTATAAAATTTGTAGAAGGTATGCGCTCTGTTGTTCTCGAAGCATTGATAGATAAGATTGCCGATGCACATGTACAGCAATAATCTTTTTTTTAATAATTATTGCCTGTTATTTGTAATTATCGTCGTAGCAGTCGAAACATGCAAAAAAATCTGCCATTAAAAAAACAGCCCGACCGGAGCGTCCGATACATAATTCTTGTCAGAATTATCGTGCAGTAAGAGAATAATGACTGAATTTTTCGCCCGAAAAACAGATACGCATATATAGCAGTTAACTTATATGACTCTCTAATGCTGAGGCACAACATGTCAACGACAAAAAAGTTACGTGAAACGTATAATGAGACCCAGCACAAGATCGTCCAGTACCTCAATTCAGGTATAACTCTGGGCAAGCACTATTTCAAATCGAAATATATTGCAAAAGACCTTGGGTTATCACCAAAAGAGGTGGGAACCAACATGGCGATCCTTGCAGACAACTGCAAAGAACTGGACATCAAACGGTGGAGCTATTCGAACAGCACAACATGGATGGTCACACCAAGGGTGTGCTAATCCCATCCATAATCTCACTCTTTTATCATGGGAAAAGTTCTGGAGTTCGAATCCGAGATCGAATTTGTGGCAGATATCAATGACCACAAGGACTGCCTGATGTCACAGGACCCAACGCAGGAGACGCCAAATGCTCTCTGGTACAACATCGACATCCCAAAAGGCCATATTTTAAAAGCAGGTGACCGGATCCGGATCACTGTAGAGAAACTCTGATTTTCATATAGCCGGTTAACCCAACAAGTTGTTTTGCACTTTTTTTTATCTTGTGATACAGTTTTTTGTAGTAAACACATCTGTGGGATTTCCGTATCGTACAATACATGAACGATATGTGTGATTGTATGGCTGTCAATCAACTCCGTTCTTATTGCAGAGTAATGATAAAGGATTTTTTACATTGCTGTTTTGAGTGGGTAATGCAGAAATTGAGTAGTTTCCAGTGATGGTAGCTGATGCCCTAATATACCAAAATAGGATGAACGCCGCCGCCCCTGTAGGGACGCCCCCGCGGCGGTTTTATTGATTAAAATGTAGAAACCGTATTGCCCCGCCATGCCTAAAGAGAGGCCCTGAGGCAGGGGTACATCACAACTAATTTTTGATAACCGGTCGTACCCACATGAACCAGCGAATAACCAAAGATATATTACACTGGTAAATACCTGCTGTTTTAAAATTCGAAAGGCAATATGAGAATGGTACCAACGAAGATCATCTTTAAAAAATAATCCCGTCCGGAAGTTTATTATCTGGTAAAAAAGAGAATGGGTGAATAGTAAAAAACAATCCGGGTATCAGGGAGATTTTTTTAGGATGGATGCATGAGTCGTTTTGTCTGTATACATGGTCATTTTTACCAGCCCCCCCGCGAGAATCCCTGGCTTGAAGAAGTTGAGACTGAGGATTCTGCATACCCGTATCATGACTGGAATGAACGCATCACTGCTGAGTGTTATGCACCGAATGCGGCATCCCGTATCCTCGATTCAAATAAGAAGATTATCGATATTGTCAATAACTATGCAAAGATTAGTTTTAATTTCGGCCCAACACTGCTTGCCTGGTTAGAGCAGAACAACAAGGAAGCATATCAGTCTATTCTCGATGCGGATAAAGAGAGCATGAACCGTTTCTCGGGGCATGGTTCTGCCATTGCGCAGGTATACAACCATATTATCATGCCCTTAGCAAACAGCAGGGATAAGCACACCCAGGTGATCTGGGGAATTAAGGATTTCATATCCCGGTTCGGACGCGAACCTGAAGGCATGTGGCTCCCTGAAGCGGCAGTTGATTTAGAAACATTAGAGATTCTTGCAGAACAGAAAATCAAGTTTACCATTCTCTCAACAAAACAGGCACACCGGATAAAACCGTTCAATGATATGCAGTGGAAAGATGTGAGCCGTGGGGGCATTGACACTTCCATGCCGTACCTCTGCCGGCTGCCATCCGGTGAATCGATTGCGATCTTTTTTTATGATGAGGCGATTTCACAGGAAATAGCGTTTAGCAATCTTTTAGAGAATGGTGAAGTGTTTGCCAACAGGATGATCCGGTATTTTTCACAGTACCAGAAACCGTCAGGGCTTTTAAATATCGCTTCCGATGGCGAGACCTATGGACATCACCACCGGTTTGGGGATATGGCGCTTGCCTATGCCCTCTACCTCATTGAATCCAAAAACCTTGCCCGGATTACCATCTACGGAGAATACTTAAGTAAAAATCCTCCCACGCACCAGGTCGAAATAATTGAAAATACGTCCTGGAGCTGCACTCATGGGGTAGAACGCTGGAGAGATGACTGTGGGTGTTGTACCACTGGTTCCATTGTCCAGATGCCAGTATCTAATCCGGTTGTCCAAACCACAGCAAGGGATCGACCCATTACAGTAAAAAATTGTGGACTGATTTCACGACAGAAATGGCGTTTTCCGCTTCGGGAAGCCATGGACTGGCTCCGTCAGATTCTTGTCTCACTTTTTAATGACCGGATGAACCAGTTTGTAACAGATCCCTGGCAGGCACGGGATGATTATATTGATATCATTCTCAACCGCTCTCCTAAAAACATTGAATTGTTCTTCTTAAAACATGCTATCCGTACACTTTCAGATAAAGAGAAAGTCGAAGTACTCAAACTGCTCGAAATCCAGAGGAATGGTATGCTCATGTATACCAGCTGCGGGTGGTTCTTTGATGACATTTCCGGCATAGAATCTGTCCAGGTACTGCGTTATGCCTGCCGGGCAATGCAACTTGTACGGGAAGTTGCCGGATTTGATCCTGAACCGGATTTTATCCTTATATTAAAAAATGCCCCCAGTAATGTACCGGAATACAAGGACGGGGCTCTGGTGTACCGGAATTTCGTCCAGACCTCCGTCGTTGATCTTTCACGGGTAGGTTTTCACTATGCATTGTCATCGCTGATTGTGAAATCTCCTGAAATGATCCGGATTAAAAATTATACTCTAAAAAATGAGGATTACCAAAAAACAGAATCGGGCGAACTCAAACTGGCGATTGGAAAGGTCTTTTTGTATTCCGATATCACCTGGGAAGAAAATACCTTACAGTTTGCCGTTCTTCACTTGGGAAACCATAATTTCATGGGAGGAGCAACAGAATTTTCCGAAGATAAAACGTATTTTGCCATGCGGGATAAATTACTGGATGGTTTTTTAAAAAGCGACATCCCCCGGATGATTCTTAATCTTGAAAATCATTTTGGCAGCCATTTTTATTCCCTCTGGGACCTGTTCAGAGATGGGCAGAGAAAAGTATTGTTCTCAATTCTTAACTCCACGCTTGCCGATATGGAAATCTCATTCCGGCACATCTACAACCAGTTTTTACCGCTTCTCCATGCCATGAGAGAGATGCAGATTCCCCCGCCAAAAGTATTAGAGGATCCGGTCTGGTATATCATAAATCTTGATCTAAAAAAGGTTCTTTCTAATTCCAGTCCCGATACACAAAGACTTGCAGTTCTTGTCGATGAAATGACCAAAGGAAAATTTGAACCGGATGGTGAAACTCTAAATTTTACTGCAAGCAATGCAATAACCCACCTCATGCAATGCCTTATTGACAACCCGGACGATCTCGTCCTCATGGAAAAGATCGCAACCGTTTTTAAAATATTGTCCCCGCTCTCACTGAAATACAATCTCTGGGAATCTCAAAATGACTTTTTTCATATAGGACAAAAAAAAGCAGCCACGATGCAGGCACTTTCAGTTTCAGGAGATATTCATGCAAGAGAATGGACCAGACGGTTTGAGGAGCTTGGAGGATACCTGGGGGTGAAATTTTTATGATGTGCCTGAGGCTGGGAAATTTCTTAAGAAATGAACGAAATGCCGGTTCAGACTCCACACTCGTCAGTAATTACCCCATGATTCTGACGGTCTCAAGCATACTGGTACATGAAAAATGTAAGGATATTTTCATAATAAAAACAGGGGGCGCAGTGTGAACAGAAGAAGAAGCGGAATCCTTTTACATATCACTTCGTTGTTTTCAATATACGGCATCGGTGATCTTGGTCCTTCTGCCCACAAGTTTGTGGATTTTTTATCTGATGCTCAACAGAGTTACTGGCAGATACTGCCTTTAAATCCCACCAATCCTGAATATGATAATTCACCGTATCATAGTACATCTGCCTTTGCCTTCAATACCATGCTCATAAGCCCCGATTGTATGGTAAGTGACGGTTTTTTAAATAAAACTGATATAGACAAAATTCCTTACTATCCCTGCGGCACAGTGGATTATAATACCGTAATCCGGTTTAAAGAAAGAATATTTTCACTTGCCTTTGAACGGTTCATGAATGAAAAAAACGGACTTCCTGATTATAACAAATTCTGCAGGAACAATTCTGTATGGCTTGAAGATTTTGCACTCTTTACCTCTTTAGACCGGCATTATAATGGCCAGACCTGGAGCAATTGGCCAGATGAGATAAAATATCGTGACCCATTTGCACTGGATGCACTAGGCAGGTCTCTTGAAAAAATGATTGAGAAAGAAAAATTTCTCCAGTATATTTTTTATAAACAGTGGGAGGCGCTGAGGAGATATTCCAAAAAAAAAGGGATCTGCCTGATTGGAGATATCCCGATTTATCTTAATTATCACAGCGCTGATGTCTGGACACACCCGAAATTGTTCCGGCTCGATGATAAGCTTTTACCCCTCGTTGTGGCAGGAGTACCTCCGGATTATTTCAGTAAAAACGGGCAGCTCTGGAAGAACCCGCTCTATTGTTGGGAAGAACATGAAAAAGAGGATTTTTCCTGGTGGATCTGTCGTGTCGGGCACAACCTCTCCTTATTTGACTATACACGAATTGATCATTTCAGAGGACTAGTCGCGTACTGGGAAGTAGCGGCAGGAGAAAAAAATGCAATAAACGGGAGATGGGTTACTGCACCGGGTGAGAAATTATTAATCGCTATGAAAAGCAGGTTTGTCAATCTTCCGTTCATTGCAGAAGACCTTGGAATTATTACTCCGGATGTTTCTGAACTCATTGACCGGTTCGAGCTGCCGGGCATACGGGTACTCTTATTTGCCTTTACTGACGATCCTGCTACCAGTCCGCATGCTCCGCATAACCTGATTAAAAACTGCATCCTGTATACCGGCACGCATGACAATGCTACTATAAGAGGATGGCTCGAATCGGACGCTGCACCAGAAGAGAGACAGAGACTCTTTAAGTACATGGGACGGGAAATTCCCGCAGAAAAATTACCTGCCGAATTAATCCGGCTCGCCATGATGTCTGTTGCAGATACGGTCATCTTTCCCATGCAGGATATTTACGGACTGGGGAACAAATCCCGGATGAATCGCCCGGGAACTGATGAGGGTAACTGGAGATGGCAGATGGAAAAAGTCCCAATTGATCCTTTTTTAATTCAAAACCTTGCCGATATGACGCGGATTTTCAGGAGATCATGAGTGAAAAAAAAAGCACCGGAATAAAAATTTTACAGGCAGTGTCCATGGAATAATGATTCAAACTTTTCAGGATGGTTAAGAAATTCAAGAACAGGAGACCGCTTTTCAATGAGATTGTAGAGCGGGTCTGGAATTGCATCCTTTATATTCAAAAGGCGCTGCGCTTTTACAATCCGGAGATGCGGGTGGTTCCGGTAGGCAGGATTCTTAACAAATCCTTCTTTTATCCATTCAAAAAAAGCGGCCCCGTTCTGCGCTTCGTAGCCATGATAATTGCTGGAAAACTTTGAAGAGACAATGTTTGCCATCTGGAGAATAGTTGAGCGGGTAGGGTTGATGGTCACATGTCCGTATCCCGGAGGAACAATAACAACATCACCTGCACAGGCAGCTATCATCACTACATCAGAACAATCCTTGTTCTGGATCAGGTAATGAGCTTCACCTGCAAGAACTTCGTATATCTCCGGATATCCGGTACCGGAAGGATCATCAGGGTGATAATGCCCTTTTGTTTTATTGTACTCTCCGCAGAGTTCCCGCGGGGGAATGACTGTGATATCGAATCGCAGATCCTGTGCGGCAAGCCAGCTGCGATCTTCAGGGGAACGGGTAACATTACGGTACATGTAATACGCCGGTCCTGTGCAGGAACAACCGGGATTTGCTAAAACCCCTCGCAGATCTTCTGCTGTCCGGACAGCAGGTTCGGGCAGCGATCCCTTCCAGCAGACCGTAAATGCTGGACGGTCGGGCTGGGTTTTTTCAAGTCTGAATTTTTTGTTCATTTCCGGCCACCTATTACTGTCATTGCCAGTTCATAGAAATCATTGTCTACCGTTTTTAGCTGGTTGACTGCTGATTCGAGTGGGATACTGGTAATTCGATTTCCCTGCAGGGCAACCATCTTACCAAAATCACTGGCATGTACCAGTTGGACTGCTGCAACACCAAAGCGCGTGGCAAGAACACGATCGTACGCCGTAGGTGATCCACCGCGCTGGACATGTCCAAGAATGGTAACACGGGTCTCAATACCCAGACGGCGCTCCAGCTCTTTTCCTAAAATATTTCCTACACCCACAAACTTCTCGTGACCGCATTCATCCCGTTCATTCTCAGGAACTGATGACAAACCGAGATCTTTTTCATGTGCTCCTTCTGCAATCACAACAATAGAGAATTTTTTTCCTGCATCGTACCGGTCCTTTAATCTTTTACAGACCTGGTCCATGGTGAAGTGGACTTCAGGAATCAGGATCTCGTCAGCTCCTCCTGCAATTCCTGCCGTGACTGCGATCCATCCTACGTTTCGGCCCATTACCTCAACAACGATGATACGGTGGTGCGACTCAGCCGTGGTATGGAGACGATCAATTGCTTCAGTTACGGTAGATACTGCGGTATCAAAGCCAAATGTCATATCGGTTCCGGAGATATCATTATCAATGGTTTTTGGAATTCCTACAACAGGAATTCCATGCTTTGCCACATCGCGGGCAGCGGAAAGGGTTCCGTCACCGCCAATGATTATCAGCGCATGGATACCGAATTTTTTTATATTGGCTTTGATCTTCTGGAAATCAGATGTTTTTTTTAACGGGTTCGTGCGCGATGTACCGAGAATCGTTCCACCCTTAGGCAGGATTCCAGATACCGAGAAATCGGTGAGCGGTTCGACATCGCCATCGATGAGACCCTGCCACCCGTTCCGGATACCCAGAGTTACAAAATGATATTTTATTCCCGCTCTTTCGACTGCCCGGATTACCGCGTTAAGCCCGGGGCAGTCACCCCCCCCGGTCAGGACGCCAATGGTTTTAATAACCGGACAACTACTGGATTCATGGGGCCCTCCACCCGGATTTTCAGCATAATGATCGAAAGGCACATCACGCGGGATACTGGTGGGTTCATCTGCTTTCATTGATCGCTCCTACTCTTTCCTTCTCATTCACAGGATATGGTCTTTTTGTATGCAGGGATTGCTATAAACGGCTTTACTTGCAGGTTTCTAAAAAAATCCTGCGGTGGATAATGCGCCAGCAGAGAACCAGCTGGACAAGATCTCCTGCTGTTACGTAAGCACGGTCATTGAAAATGGATATAGGATTAACACGAGTCTGCTTTTCGATGCTGTGCTCAAGTTTTTGCACCACATGCTCGCTCAGTTCCCCGTCAATAATAAGCTTGCCCATCTTGTATCCTCCCTGCTCACTTGTCACAAACTCTAAAGAAAAATTCCGCTCGGACAAAGAGAGTATGGAATAGAGATCCAAAGACAGGTCGATATCTTCAATGCTCTGCTTCATCCGGTTCTGGGAGAGTGTGACCTTGTACACATTCCGCTCTTTTCCTAATGGCTGCCCGTACCGGGAATAATCAATACCTATCACGGCATCTGCGTACTCCTTCTGGGGGGCGATATAGCGTTCATACTCCGGTTCTCGTTCTGCTATCTCTTTTAGCACTGTCTCACGGGAATATCCCCGCATGTTTACATCCCGTAAGATCTTCCAGTCATACTTCACTTGCTTTTCTGGATCCACAAAGAGGGTAAAATCAAGATATTTCCTTAGTGTGGGCGAAAAGAGCGTATGAAGTCCTTCAAGTATGAGGATCTTCTTTGGAATAAAGATTGCCGGTGGATCAAATTTTCCAGTGGTGTGGTTGTAGGATGGTTTTTCTACGGGAACTCCTCGTCTGAGCGATATGAGATCCTGTTCGAGCCTGTCAATACGGTTTGCTTTTGGATTTAATGCCGTAATTCCCTGGTCCCTGCGTCCGTCCCTGTCCAGACTATGGTAATCGTCAAGCGTGATGGTAGAGACGAGATCATTTCCAAAAATACTTCTGACACCCTGTGTAAACGTAGTCTTTCCCGATCCACTGTCGCCGGCAACCCCAATGGTAAAGATGTATGGCGATGCGGCAATCGTGTCTTTAAAGTTTGGATGAGGCATGCGCAATTCCTTACTGGTGATTACATCAGGTAAAAACCATCTGCTATTTCCTTTGTGATCGCTGTGATACCTCAGAGATTTTCTGTTCAGATGATATACCTGTAATGGATGGAACAGGAAAAATACCTGAGATAAACCTGAAATCAATCATGTACAGTTTTAACATGGGGAGGGCACGTTTTCACATCATAAGCACGGCAGGACATATCAGGTAACCCCTTTTTCATGAGACCGTACGGGCATAGGTTTCTACCAGATCTTTTACTATCGGACCCCATAAAAAAATCCGTTCCACTTTCTTTCTTCCCCGTTTTCCAAGAGCCTCTGCATTCCAGGGTTCGTCGATCATGGCATTGATACCCCAGGCAATGGATTCCGGGTTCACATCAACTTTTACACCGTTTACAAACGCGTCGATGTTCTCTGAGAGCCCCCCGACATTGGAGGCGACAACACATCTTTCTGCACTCCATGCCTCAAGAAGCACAAGTCCAAACGGTTCATTGCGGCTGGGAATGACAACTATATCTGCGGCATTCAGGATGCGGATATACTCTGAGTCAGATATATACCCAACAAAGTTTATGGGCAGATCCTTTGAGCGCTCCTGCAGGAACTGCTTCATATCTCCATTACCGGCAACAATCACTTTTGCATCCCAGCGGTGCTGACAGACTTTTCTAATCGCGTCGATAAACAGATCCGGCCCTTTCTGGTACACTAACCTTCCGACAAACAGGAGAAGAGGGGCATAGGGATGGATACCGTACGCCTGTTTCACTTCGCCAGGGTCGATATTTGCCCGGTACTCCTGCGGGACTACGCCGTTTGGGATCACATCGCATTTTTCAGACGGGATATTGTATAACTGCATCAATTCATTTTTCAGTGTTGCTGATACTGCTGTTATCCGTTTTGCAATCAGCCCGCCGTACCACTCTTTTCCGGAAATTTCTTTAAACTCCCACCAGTCCCCAAACTTGTTGCCACACCTGCCGTATTCTGTTGAATGGAACGTAAGGATGGTGTTTCTGTCCTGCAGGAAATGGAGGGCTTGCACCACATGCCAGTCATGGAAGTGAAGGATGTCGAATTTGCATGTGGCATCAAATTTCTTAAACTGATCCACCATCGCCCGGCTCAGCGCATCACAATATTCTACAATATTTTTCCCCTTCGGATGGCAATAGTGGTAACTGACTCCGTTGACTACCTGATCGGGTATCTTTCCTCGTGTGAAGAAATGCACGTCATGATGTTGTTTCACTAAAGTTTCTGCAAGATGGGTGGCCGCATTGGCAAGTCCGCCAACCCGTTCTGCGTACATTGATTCCCAGCAGAAAAAGGCTATTTTAAGTGACTCCACAGCAGCTCTCTCCGTTCTTTTATTACCTGAGTAAGATCATGGCGCTCTGTCAGCCCGGCAATGCTCTCTGAAAGTCGCGGATCAAGTAAAATATCTGCAATCCATTTCGAGAAATCGCCCCGTTCCTGGTGGAACTGGATTGAATCCTTGGGTACGATGTATAACAATTCTTCAAACTGGTCAAGGTTATAGGCCGTATGACCGATGAACCCTGACGGGCTTGCGAAATGAAATGCCTGTTCCGGAGCAAGAGTTCGCAGGGTTTTTGCCGATTTCCTGTTTTTCATTATGCGGATATTTCGCGATTCATAGTCTGCCAGCACATTCATGTATGTTTTGAAGGCATCATCGGCATCGTGGTGGCTGAAGTAGGAGTGGACTTCTCCGCACGTACCGTATTTGGAAGCCATGTAATAGAAATGGTCACTGGTCTGGAGATATCGCCAGATCGGTTTTTCCATGGCATAAGGTTGGGCCAGCTGGACTGCATGAAACGCTGCCCGCTGTCGATCGTTTCCCATCCATGCGGAGGTATCCTTTTCAAGGTCTGCCCACGATATGGTTTCTTTTACATCTATTTCTCCTACCGGTGAAAAGCGGGAAACATTCTCTGATGGTAAGATCGATTCTACACCCCGTTTGGCAAGCTCATCCGGGAGGGAATTTAAGAAATTAAATATTCCGGTCTCCTGCCAGAAATGCTCGCCAAAGGTTTCGTAATCGAGGAACACATTGATCACATCTCCCTGCGATGAGGCGATCCATTGGGCATAGGTATCGGCAGTTAACGGAAACATGTCCCATGTGGGGTTGGCAAACCGGAATGCAATGTCATCGGAAAATCTGGTGTTTCGAAGTATTACCGGAAGATCCTTACAGCTGTAGAGATGATTTGGGCTGCGCCACCCAAGTATGCGGTCAACGCCTTCAGTAAAGATACCTGAAAAACCCATCTCTTTTGTTGTAGCGGCTACCTCGTTATTGAACGTGAATTCGGTATTTTCAAAGATTGTCGGTCTGACTTTGAAATGGTCGTGCATCAGGTCCGAGTGAAGCCTGACTTGTTCTTTAAATTCTGTTTTATCATGAAAACAACTGGCAATACTGTGGTAGTAGGTCTGCCCGATCATCTCGCTGTTTTTATGCTGTGCCACCTGTTCAAAGAGTGAGAGGGTGTCTTTGCTCCACTTTTCCAGCTGTTCGATGAGTGTTCCTGATAAGGAAAATGAGCAGGAAAAACCATCATCAAGTTTTTCTAGAATAATTTTTGTTGCAGGATTGTAGCACTTTTCTGCTACCCGCAGGAGTACTTCCTTATTCAGGCTGTCAAAATAGTGATCAAATAAATCTTTTTTTTTCATATTTGGGATGGGTTCAAACTGCCGGTTCAGCCGGTATGGCTGGTGAACTTCAAACCCGATACAGATGGGTGGCATGGTAAACACTTCTTACTTATGAAAAAGGGTACAATCCACTGGGTACCAGACCCGCTGGATCATCTGCGCCAGTCTGTTACGTTTTTAAGATATCCATGAGAAAGCAGGGACATGGATTATCCTCATGTAAGTTTACAGATTGTTCCTTTTCCCAGTATTACTACATAACCGATATGTATGATAAATACGTTTCTACGATTACCAGAGGTCATAATGAAAAATGAAATCTGATAAAAGGGAAATTTGAGATGGTTGGACTTTTTTTTGCCTTTGAACTGTCGCAATTTGTGTGATAAGGCAGGATTTAAAATTCAGAATTGATCCGCGACAAAAGCGCTGGATGAAAGGATGTCTCCGAGCCCGGAGGTTTTCTTAATCTCTTTTGCAATGATCGTTGGAATCATGACAATCGTATGCGTGTTGTTACGAAAAATCCCCGGTGATATTTGCGGTCCGAATGTCTTATCAACCTCAACAATTGCAGATAAACCTCCGGGTGAAATTTCTGTGTGCGTTCCCTGTGCAGCCTGAGCAACTGCACGGGAGGCAAAGAGCAGGGCGTTTTGCGATTTTTCCGGGTGTGCACAATCATTTCTGAGAACCTGCACATAATACCCAAACGTGTGAAGATGGAGGCGTTTGAGCCCGCTTTTTTTACAGATTAAAAGAGCCCCTTTCACCAGTTGAACCGGAGACAGGATCTCAAAAATCCCCGGTTCTTCGTGTTTTAATTTCTGACTATCAAGCAATAATGCAAGTTCATGTTCGTTGAGTCCTATACTGTCTGCCACGGGAAGAATATGGTGATAAAAACCGTTAATAATTTTATTATCGGTAACCGATACGCATTCCACATGGACCCGCATCCGGTTGTTATTCTTTTTCATGAGCCGGCACTGATCTGCCGCTTGACAAAATTCTTCATCGGTCTGAAGGTACTGGTAACCGGAGAGAAAAGCACGGGTGTATTGAGCAATCCATTGATTTAATGCATCCATTTTCGCACCCGGAATGAGTACAGACTCTGGAGTATGAGCCGGGGATGCAATGAAACGATTATTTCTTGGGGTCACTCCTTTAGCGAGAGGCACGAGACCCGGTGGATATTCAAATATGAGATGGATGGTATCAGAAGAGGGTTCATTATCCACTTTGAGATCAAGCAGATGAACCCCAGCATCAGTAAGGGTTTTTTTGGTGTCCGGCCCCGGGGAGTGAGTGATACAGAGCACATTGGAAATCCCAATTGTTGCCAGATGAACCGCCGCAATACCGGCCTGTCCTCCTATGATGAGATGGCCGTAATCTTCAAACAAGCGGGTGTACAGTTGGTACATCTTGGGGTCGGTCACAAACCATTCCTCGGCTGTACAGGTTTGCATGGAATGCAGGAGCCGCGATCGGAGTTCAGACAGGATTGGGAGATTTAAGAGCGGTGAGCTGAGTAATTCCGGAGTGACGGTTATGATACGGTCAAGGTTCACATTGAATCCGACAATTGTGGATTTTAACAGTACGGAACTGATATTATCGTAGAGTTCTTTCCAGATACTTTCGTCCATGAAAAAGTTTTCCTGAATTCTTTTTTGGTGTTGTGTGATTTCAAATGTTTGATTGAAAACTTCTGGAGTATTCGCATAAACAGGGGGTTTTGGAGATCTCGTGAAATTCACGTAGATGTCCTATGAAAAATTTTTTAATTTTTTCACCAAAAACAGGAATGTCTTTCATTTTCCACAAAATTCAGCACATCTGACAAGAGATCGGCAATCTGATTGAGCCCGATTGAGCTCTATTTTTACCCCGTTTTTTCCGTACCCAGACAAATGGAGTACAATTTGAGGTTTTTTTGGCTCTGTTGAAATCCTATTTTCCTGTGATTCGCTTCATCTTATCAGCGGTTTGGAGGGTGACCCCCTCTCTCCCCCAGAGGGGGAAGCAGCCCAAGGGGTGGATCCCCTTGACCCTCCTTTTTTTTAGAGGGTTTCAACAGAACCGTTTTTTTTTTTAATATAGATCCATTTTTTGCAAATTAGGCACTTTTTTAACATCTGTGGACCTCACTCAAATGAAAGTCTCTCAAGAATTCGTTACATTTTTTCCTTACAATGCTTTTTAAAGAAGATAGAACCACTACTCATTCACTGAGGGGTATTAGTGGCTGTCAACAGCAATACGGATTTTCCAAAAGTTCCGGATCGAATTTCGGGGCTCATCGATCTGGCCTACAATCTCTGGTGGAGCTGGAATCCTGCAGTAAAGATGGTTTTTAAAAATTTAAACCCGCAGGCATGGATAGACAGTATCCATAACCCGGTCAAAATGCTTCGGGAACTTCCCGAAGAAACCCTGATCGCAGCTTCAAAAAACTCCATGTACCTCAGACATTACGATCTTGTAATGGCCCGTTTCAAACAGGAGATGAACCAGAAAAACAGTTGGTTCACTGAAAATTTCCCGAATAAAAACGGACTTTCCATTGCCTATTTCTCGGCTGAATACGGTCTCCAGCACTCCCTGCCCTTTTATGCCGGCGGCCTTGGTTTTCTTGCCGGGGATCACTTAAAAGAGTCCAGTGATCTTGGCTTGCCGCTTGTTGCTGTTGGTTTCATGTATTCGGAGGGATATCTTCACCAGCATATCGGTGCAGATGGCTGGCAGGCAGATATCAATGAGCTTCTCAACCGGGATGCAGCGCCCATCAAACGAGTCATGTATAACCACGACACCCAGCTGGTGGCGCGGGTTCCCTTTATTGAACCCCCAATCTATGTGGCCGTCTGGAAAGTTGACGTGGGAAATATCCCCCTCTACCTTATGGACACCGATATCAAAGAAAATGATCCGGTCAACCGTATGATCACGTATCGCCTTTACACGGGTGACAATGAGCTCAGGCTCCGGCAGGAGATTGTGCTTGGAATTGGTGGAAGTTATGTTCTCGATATTCTTGGCATACGCCCGTCCATTATCCACCTGAATGAAGGGCACCCGGCATTTGCCCTTCTTGAACGGATCCGTGAACAGGTTAACGATAAGATGAGTTTTTCAGAAGCCTCAAAAAAAGTTCGTAAGACAAGTATCTTCACTACACATACCCCGGTCCCGGCCGGACATGATGCATTCTCCTACTCGTTGATGGACAAATATTTTTCCCATTATTTTCCCCTTCTTGGCATAGACCGGAAAACATTCCTCGAACTGGGACATTCTTCCAAGGATCACGGGGATCTGTTCAATATGACTGCATTTGCCTTGAAAATGTGTTCATTCAAAAATGGCGTGAGCAAAAAGCATGGCGAGGTTGCACGGGAGATGTGGCAGCCCCTCTGGCCGGATCTTACAAAAGAAAAAATTCCTATCCACCACATAACAAACGGTGTCCATGTGCCCACGTGGCTTGATCCTAAAATGGAACTTCTGATAAACAAATATTTCTCACCTCATTGCCCGAACTGGATGACAGAACATGACAGCCCGCTCATCTGGGAGATGATTGGCGAGATTCCTGATGAAGAACTGTGGGCGGTTCATACCACGCTCAAACGAAAACTGGTCAACCGGATACGGGAGTTCAAGCGCCGGAAATGGAGTGGGGAAGGAACGGATCCTGTCAATGTAATTACCGGAGGTGCACTGCTGGATCCCTATGCCCTTACGATTGGGTTTGCCCGAAGGTTTTCCACCTATAAACGCGCGGATCTCATCTTTAATGATCTCGAACGACTCAAGAGGATCGTCAACAACCAGTGGATGCCGGTACAGATTGTTTTTGCAGGAAAAGCTCATCCTGCCGATGATGATGGGAAACGGATCATCCAGAAGATATACCGGTATGCTCACCAGCAGGATTTCGGGGGGCGGATTGCATTTGTTGAGGATTATGGCGAACAGATGGCACAATACCTTGTGCATGGAGTTGATGTCTGGCTCAACAACCCGGTTCCCCCCATGGAAGCCTGCGGGACAAGCGGGATCAAAGCATCGTTAAACGGAGTCCTGCACATGAGCGTGCTCGACGGCTGGTGGATAGAAGCGTATAATGGGAAGAACGGCTGGGCTTTTGGAGATAATCCTCCCGGACTGAACCAGGACCGGGGGGATGCCGAACAGCTTTACAATCTGCTCGAACGCGAAGTGATCCCGATGTACTACACACTTTCCGATGACGGGATTCCGCATATGTGGGTGAAAAAAATGAAGGAGACGATCCGGAGCACAGCCGGCAAATTCTCTGCAAAAAGGATGTTAAAAGAATATGTCAGAAACGGGTATGACCCTGCCCTTACAATAGCAGCAAAATACAAAAATGAGGATATGTAACCGATTTTTGTCTATTTGTTTTCGTTTTTCCTGAGGAAAAGGAATGACAAATTTTGCTTTCATGCAGTCACTTGAACCGCTTTTCCCTGGTGCGATCAAAACGAGGTGTCGCACCGACCCCCATCAGGAAGGATTTTTCCTCACAAAGCAGGAGTTTTTTTAGGGCAGCTGCCCTCAATCAGTATGGTAAATCTCCAATGAATTTACCCCCTCATTTCACTGATGCACCCGTTTTATGGTTTTTTACCGGATATGTCTTTTAATTGTTGCAGGGTTCCCGAATTTGCCCGGTCGCATTCGAATTTACATGGTGTGGGAATGGATTTGCCTCTTCAGGCAACCTTGCCCCCTGTCATTTCGGCATCAAGGAGGGCCGCCTGGGCTGCTGCCAGTCTGGCGATCGGGATGCGGGGTCCGGAGCAGGAGACATAGGTCAGGCCAATCCTGTGGCAGAACATAATTGAAGCGGGATGACCCCCATGCTCCCCGCAGATACCCATCTTCATATCCGGGCGGGTGCGACGTCCCCATTTAACTGCCTGTTCCATGAGCCGTCCAACTCCCTTGACATCCAGTACCTCAAACGGATTGTCCTGTAAAATGCCGCTCTGGTTATACATGGGCAGGAATTTGTTCTCTGCATCTTCGCGCGAAAAAGAGAACGTGGCCTGGGTCAGGTCGTTTGTCCCAAACGAGAAAAACTCTGCCTCTTCTGCAAGATTGTCTGCCCGCATGCAGGCGCGGACCACTTCTAACATGGAGCCGAACTTGAAATCGAGTTTTACCTTGTAGGCTGATTCCACATCCTTTCTAATCTCATCCACCCAAATTTTTACCCTTTTTAGTTCCTGGGCCGTGCAGACTTGTGGTACCATGATCTCCGGGTGAACTTCGATACCTGTTTTCTGGCACTCGGCAGCGGCTTCTAATATGGCACGGATCTGCATGGTGTAGATCTCAGGGAAGGTTAAGCCGAGTCGGACACCCCTGTGGCCGAGCATGGGGTTGACTTCGTGCAGGGCGCGGACTTTTCTTAATATTGCCTCTTTTTTCACAATTGCTTCATCAACCAGTACCGGGTCGGTAAATTTCTGCACCTGTGGTTTTGAATCCCGTGTATGGTTCATGAACGTGACTGCTTCAGAGAGTACCTGCATGCCCGTTAAGATCTCGCGCAGGTTGCGGAGATGTTCGATATCTTCAACGAGAAGGTTTTCTGTAGGCAGGAACTCGTGGATGGGGGGATCTAACAGGCGGATAGTTACCGGGCGGGGAGTCATGACTTTGAAGATGCCGTTGAAATCCTCGCGCTGTATCGGCAGCAGCTTATCCAGTGCTGCCTGTCTGTCAGCCTTTGTCTCGGCAACAATCATCTCTACCATTATCGGGAGTCGTTCGGTGCCATTGAACATGCGTTCGGTGCGGCACAGTCCGATACCCACAGCGCCAAACTTCACTGCTCTTGCCGCGTCATCAGGAGTGTCGGCATTGGCCATGACCCCGAGGCGGGCTTTTTCGTCTGCCCATGAGAGTAAAATGTTGAGCTCTGGTGAGAATTCGGCTTCGATCATAGCCACTTCTCCTAAGTAAACAGCCCCGGTAGTTCCGTCGATTGTGATCAACGCACCCTCCCCAAATTCCTGTTCCCCGGCTCTTGCCTGACGCATGCGGACATCAACATGAATACCTTCGGCCCCGGATACGCAGGGTTTGCCCATGCCCCGCGCGACAACGGCCGCATGGGAAGTCTTGCCTCCACGACTTGTGAGAATTCCCTGTGACGCAAAGAACCCGTGAATGTCCTCAGGTTTGGTCTCTTCCCGGACAAGGATGACACGCTCACCGGTCCGGCCAAGTTTTTCGGCACGGTCGGCATCAAAAACGGCAATGCCAACAGCGACTCCTGGAGAAGCTGGCAGGCCTTTTGCAATGGGCTTTTCAGTAACTCGTGGGTCCAGACGGGGAAAGAGCATCTGGTCAAGCAACTCCGGCTGGATGCGAAGGAGTGCATGGGATTTATCAATGAGTCCTTCTTTTACCATCTCAACTGAAGTCCGCACCAATGCTGAAGCGTTCATCTTGCCGTTTCTTGTCTGCAAAAGGTAAAGAATGCCTTTTTCGATAGTGAATTCGAAATCCTGAACTTCTTTATAATGTGCTTCTAAGATTTTGTGCAGCACCAGCAGTTCCCGGTAAAGACCCGGCATCTCATCGGCCATTGCGGCAATCGGCTTTGGAGTACGTATGCCGGCCACTACATCTTCTCCCTGCGCGTTTACCAGATACTCGCCAAACATGACATTCTCGCCCGTACCGGGATCGCGGGTGAAACCAACACCCGTGGCAGAGTCGTTACCCATATTGCCAAAGACCATCTGCATCACATTCACTGCAGTGCCGTTTGCCATATCGGGCGTGATCTTAAATTCCCTGCGGTAATCTACTGCCCGTTTGCCGCTCCATGAATTAAACACGGCCCTGATTGCAATCTCCAGCTGTTCATAGGGTTCAACAGGAAAGGGTTTGCCGGTGTTGCGGTGGACAACTTTTAAGAACCGCTCTGATATCTCAGCAAGGTCATGAGCGGAGAGATCTACGTCATGCTTTGCGCCGGCTTTTGACTTGATTGCCTCGAACTCGGCATCAAACTCCGCTTCCGGAACCCCGAGTGCAACCTTCCCGAAGAGCTGGATAAAGCGCCTGTAGGCATCGTAACAGAAACGTTCATTTCCGGTCTGGGCTATCAAGCCCTGGAGGGTCTCAGCGTTGAGGCCGAGATTGAGTATGGTGTCCATCATGCCCGGCATGGACATGGCAGAGCCGGAACGGACTGAGATAAGGAGAGGGTTATTGCGCCCGCCAAAAACATGCTGGCTTTTGCGTTCCACATCAGCAAGCTGGGCATGCACCTGGTCCATCATACCCTCCGGGAGTTTTTTCTTCGGATCATTTACAACTGCCAGACAGGCTTCGGTTGTGATAACAAAACCGGGAGGCACCTTGAGCCCGATCTGTGTCATCTCGCAGAGGTTTGCGCCCTTGCCGCCCAGCAGTTTTTTGTTCTTGCCGTCGCCTTCGGTGAATGCATATACCCATTTCCTGTTCATGATCTACTCCTCTTTTTTTTATATTCTGCACTGGGACACTGGACTTTTTTTTAAGATAACAATCAGGGTTATCCTTGGTTTAGCTGCATTAATGCGAAGTTACGATAAAAGAGCAAAGATTATGTCATTGTTCTCTTCAGTTCGCAAACGCGATTAGTGCATTTTTCCAAAAATCCGGTGAACGCTAAAAGGCTTCCAGCACTTTTTTTAATATCCAATGGAAAAATTGGCACCATGACAAAAAAAAGGTTCTGTATTGTCGTTTTGGTTTTTTAATACTAAGGGGCATAAAAAAATAAAAAAAGAGAGCAAAAAAGTACCTGTTTTAAGCCGCCTTGTCATTCATCTTTTCGCCTTCAGTAATTGCAGCCTGTGCAGCCGCCTGCCGTGCGATGGGGATGCGGGGGCCGGAGCAGGTGACATAGGTCAGGCCGATCTTGTGGCAGAAGCGGATGGATGCGGGATGTCTGCCATGTTCGCCGCAAATTCCGACTTTCATGTCAGGACGTGTGTGCCGCCCCCATTTGACTGCTGACTGCATGAGCCTTTTTACTCCCTTGACATCCAATACTTCAAACGGATTGTCCTGTAGTATGCCGCTCTGGTTATACATGGGAAGGAACTTGTTCTCTGCATCTTCGCGAGAAAAAGAGAACGTGGCCTGTGTCAGGTCGTTTGTTCCAAACGAAAAGAATTCTGCCTGTTCTGCAAGATTGTCTGCCCGCATGCAGGCGCGTACCACTTCGAGCAGGGAATCGCACATTAGGTTCAGTTTCATGGTGTAGGTTTTTTCAACACGGGTGTGGATCTCATCTACCCATTTCGTTGTTATGATTCACCCTTTTTTTTTAGTTTGGCCGCGTTCTGTGTTGTCATACCCTTGAAGTCGCGCTTACGCTTCCTGTTTGTGTGTACTATGAAACAAAAGATAAAATTGTCATGCCCGCATTTTGCGGTACATTTTGCGGTACACCTTGCAGTGCATATCGCTCGCTTTTTTTTTTAAAAAAAAAATCCTGCCAGCATAGGGTGTAACCGTGACGGGAACAATTTACGATCAGGGACTCTGGGGAACATTTGCAAGTGAACGGATCAGCCTTTGGGTTTCCTCAGGGGTATTGATTGTATTTACCAGGTACACTGTTGTCCTTTCTAAGAGATTTGTAATATACCGTTTCCGTATATGTTTTTTATAGGAATTGTTGACCAGAAGATGAGGGTTAAAGTAGTTATTTCCCTCAAAGAGCAAGAGACCTTCTTCGGGGAGCAGCGATCGGGCTTCGTTTTTATCCATTGGATCCCGTTTTAATATTATCATCATCTTCAAGGTCGTCATCGGAAGGATTCTGCCTTTTCCAATCACCCACCGGAGATCTGCAACTGCTCTTCCTTCCTTATCAAAATCCCCTTCAGGAACAAGCCCGTCATATTCTTTCCAGACCGTTGCGAGATCTTTTCGTATGTAAAAGTTTTTTTCCGAACCATAAGCAAGGATGTCCGGCCCATAAACCCGTGAAAAAAACCAGTCATCCGATACGATGCGGGTATTAGGATCTTTTAAGAGTCCGTAGGTCTGGGTGGTTTTGCCTGCACCGGAATTTCCAATAAGGCAGAGACCTTTTCCGTCAATGTCCATGCAGGCTCCATGCACAGAATAGATGTTATGTTGATCTTCCAGGATATCCCCGGCAAGACTGAGGGCGATTGATTTTATCCAGCCATAGTAATTGAAATTAATCAGGTACGCAGACCTCGAATGCGAATCGAAAAAAACTGTGTCTGGTCCACAGGAGGGATCTTTGAATACAAAAAGGCGGCCGTGAGACCGCACATTTTGTGACATCGGATAAAAATTATCCTGCCAGGTTTCCTTTACGGTTTGGTCATCTGATAGCAGTTTGATGCAACACCCGTAAATTTCTGATTTGATCTCGTAGAGGACTTTTGGGAGATATAGTTCCATCAGGCGCTCGTTTTCATCAGTGGTGATCAAGGTAATGGTATAAGTCATAGAGCATCCTTTTTTGATATGTAGATTTTCTTTTCTATTATGGCAGAAAGATTAGTAATTTCCATATTCTCACCGTTCCGGTTTGAGATTTCCTTTTTTAAAAAACTTTCATTTCATGAAGATTTTTATTGCCAGAGATTTACGCAAACGGCAAATGCTGAATGTTACTCAATCGTTATGGCTTGGCAATAAACGTATGGCCTCAATTCTTTATTGCTGTAAGGAAAACTGCTATAATTATTACATTAAAGTTTCTGCATACGATAGAGTAATGCAGATCATTTAACGCATTTGTGCGCTCTGAACGATAGATTGCAAGAATGTGTTCCCTGAAGTTACGGGAATCATTTCTGGATTCATGTTTTTCTTTCCGCAATGTTTTATAGGGATGACTTACAACGTTGTTAGGCAATTCGCTTCTGTGGATTAGTGAACCCGCACGCCTTGTTAAGGGCGATTGCAAAAAAGATTCTCTCTCAACAAAAATGCCTATGTGACACAGCCCGGCAGTGTGCCTCCTTGGTAAGGAGGAAGTCCCGAGTTCAAATCTCGGCATAGGCTCTCATATAAGATGTTCAAATCTAATTTTGTTTTTTACCTCATTTTGTCGCCGCTGTTTTTTAAAATTACCTCTATCATCGCAATTTCATAATGAGATCTTTTTCACTGTTGATGGCGTAACGTTTTTTAGAGCAAATAAAAAAGTGTGGTAAATATCTCTTCTCTCCTTCAATTTCCCTGTATAAAAAACAGGATTCATAAATGACGGATGTACATATATTGTACCGGAAAGGGTATATGCCGCCTTTATAAAACTTATATCCTTTAAGTATTGCCACGTGAAAATAAAAAAAACAAAAAAACTATCGTGCGAGGTAAAAAAATATATGAATAAGAGTGATGCTGAAGCATTGTTGCGTCAGGGCATCGAACTCTATGACCTTGGCAGGTACCAGGAAGCCATCGTCATGTTTGACCGTGGACTTGCGCTGTTTCCCAAACTTGCAAAAGCCCATTATTTTAAAGGAATTGCCCTCTATGATCTCGGGAAATTTGATGAGGCAATCATAGCTTATGATCTTGCCCTGTCGATCGAACCCGGTGACCCAAACACATGGTATAATAAAGCAGCAACATTGGCGCAGATTGGCAGGAATGAAGAAGCTCTGGACGCTTGTGAACAACTGCTCTCTATACAGTTTGACAATGCCGAAGTCTGGATCTTAAAAGGCATTGCATTGTACGAACTGGGACGGTTCAAAGAGGCAATCAGCGCATACGATCATGCGCTCGCCATTGATCCAAAACAGGCAAAAGTTTTTTACAATAAAGGCATAGCCCTTGGAGATATCGGCAGGCACCATGAGGCAATCATCGCTTACGATAAAGCGATCGCGATTGTGCCCGAATATGCCAGGGCATTTTATAACCGCGGGATCTCTCTTTATGAAATAGGAAAATACGATGAAGCGCTGGCTGCATTTGAAAAGGCCAGTGAACTGGACCCTGCCGACATATGGGTCTGGTATTACCGTTGTTTCATATTAGCAAAACAGGAACATTATGATGCGGCTGCACAATCAGCTGCAAAATTCCTTGAACACGAGCCCGATCATGCCGATATCTGGACAATAAACGGCATTTCACTCCTGAAAATTGGAAAATATGAAGACGCAATATCAGCACTTCACCAGGCACTTTTACTAAGTCCCCAGCAGGCCGATGCATGGTATCACCAGGGACTTGCTCATAACCAGCTCCAGCAATACAACGAAGCAATTCGCGCTTTTGATAAAGCTGCAGAACTCAGCCCGGCTCATGCCCAAACCTACTATAACCGTGGTATTGCCTATGCATTCTTAAACTACTATGATGAAGCGGTGCAGGACTTCGACCGGACGCTTTCTTTTGATCAATCGAATGCAGATGCTTTTTATTTAAAAGGAGTGTCATGCATCAACTTAAACCGGTATGATGAAGCTCTTGATGCGTTTAATCACGCGTTAAGCAAAAAAGAAGATCACGCAGCATCATTCTATTACCGCGGGGTTGCGCTCACCCGACTTGGCAGGTACAACGATGCACTTGAATCATTTGATGATGCACAAACCATAGATCCCACATGTGCAGCAGCTGTGTACCAGAAGGGATTGTCCTATGCACATCTCAGTCGCTATGCTGAAGCAATTCTTGCCTATGACCTTGCACTGCAAATCCGTCCGGCATATGCGGATGCATTGTACCACAAAGGATTTGCCCTTGCAAAACTGGGACGAAATACTGAAGCGATAACTGAATTTGACAGGACAATTGAAGAACAACCAAAAAACCCCCAGGCATACCACCAGAAAGGACTCCTGCTTGCAAAACTCGGAAAATTTGAAGATGCGGTTGATGCATACCTGCGGAGTATTGAGATAAAGCCTGCATATGCGCAGGCATTCTATGACCTGGGTCTTTCTTACGCACGGCTTGAACAGTCAAAAGAGGCAATCGAAGCGTTTGAACGTGCCATTGCCATCAATCCCAATTATGTAAATGCGCATTACAACCGGGGACTCGCACTTACCAGCCTGGGTCGGTATAGTGATGCTTTCGATGCTTTTGATCGGGCAGCAGAGATCGATCCTTCCCACACGCTGACTCTCTACCAGCGTGGCATGATGCTCATGCAACTTATGCGCTATGACGATGCCATAGATGCATTTGACTGCGTTCTTGTTCTCTCCCCACAAAATGCCGGCGCATTGTATGAAAAAGCAATGGCTCTTGTGCAACTTGAACGGCTTGATGAAGCTCTTCTGGTCTTTGACGAAGCACTTGAACAGAATCCTTCTCTTATCAATGCCTGGTTCCATAAAGGAATATCTCTGGCAACTCTTGGTATGCAGGATGATGCCATTGTCGCATTTGATAAAGCAATTCTCTTAAACCCAAAACATAACGAAGCATCAGTCCGCAAGGGAATAGCGCTGGTGAACCTTGACCGGTTTGGCGAGGCAATCGTTCTTTTCAACCGTTCCCTTGAAGATAATCCACAGGATGTCTGGGCATGGTGCTATAAGGGCATTGCCCTCCTTTCCTTAAACCGGTTTGATGAAGCGATCCGGGCATTTGATAAGGCACTGGAGATCAATAACCATTTCTCGAGAGCTCATTACGAGCGGGGAAACGCACTTCTTTTAACCAACCGACTGCCGGATGCAATAAATTCCTATAATAATGCACTTGAGTTCGATCCTGACAATAGGGAAACACTCTTCAAAAAAGGACTTGCTCTTGTAAAAAATGAGCAATACGATGAGGCCTTAAAGACATTTGAACAGGTTCTTGTATTTGCTCCTCAAAATATCGATGCTCTCTATGAAAAAGCCCAGGCACTTTTCCATATCGGGAATTATGAAAAAGCGGTACAGGCATTCGAAAGTGTAATAGATATTGACCCTGCACACCTCAATTCCCAGTATTATCGGGCAAAATCTCTCCAAAAGGTCAACCGGTTTGACGATGCTGTTGCCGCATTTGACCGGGTTCTTGCTCTCTCTCCTCGGCATGCAGATGCTGCCAGTGAGAAAGGCGCAGCCCTGATGCACCTGAGGAGATTTGAAGAGGCAAATGTCGCTTTTAACTATGCTCTTGAACAGGATCCTACCCTTGTTGATGCCTGGCTCAAAAAAGGTGTAACCCTATCTCACCTGGGATTGGAAGAAAAATCAGTTGAAGCGTTTGAAAAAGCGATTGCCCTTAACCCTCAACTCACTGAAGCCACAGTAAAAAAAGGAATTGCTCTTGTCAACCTCTCCCGGTTTTCAGATGCAGTTACTATACTAAATCTGGCACTGGAAGATGATGCAGAAAATATTTCGGCATGGTATTATTCCGGTCTTTCTCTTGCAGCGCTGGATAAGACCGAAGATGCGGTAAAAGCATTTGACCGGGTGCTGGAAATCAACCGCCGCTGCGCACCTGCTTGGTATGAGCGGGGCACTGCACTTGCCAGAATGGGGAAACACCTTGAAGCGGTGCTGTCTTATGATCAGGCGCTTGAACTCTTTCCGGATGATCCTCAGACGCTCTATCACAAAGGACTTGCTCTTGCCCAGCGTGAACGGTATGATGATGCGATCAAAACCTTTGAACGTGTTCTCACCTTGCAACCCGAAAATGGCTTGGCATACTACTATCTTGGTATCTCTCTTGCCGGGCGGGAACGCTACGATGAAGCGGTCAGAGCTTTTGATCAGGCGCTCACGATCGATCCCACCAATGCCCCGGCATATCATTTCAGGGGTATAGCACTCATACAGTCTGAAAGATATGAGGATGCAGTAAACACCTTTGAACAGGCTATTGAGCGGGATCCGGCAAATCCCCAGTCCTATCATTATCTTGGCATTGCCTATCTCCAGTCAAAGCAATACGAGAAGGCGTTAGGGGCACTTAAGTCAGCAACCGACATGGACCCATCTCTTTCTGAAGGGTACATGTACCAAGGTATGGCACTTGCACACCTCTCCAGTCATGAAGAAGCGGTAATAAGTATTGATAAGAGTCTGGCAGCAAATCCCTCGCTGATGGAGGCGCTGATCTACCGGGCTGAATCCTTAATCTATCTCACACGGTATGCAGAGGCCATTGAAACAGCAGACCGTATCCTCTCTTTGAATCCGACTCTTGTCGATATCTGGATGCTGAAAGGAAATGCAAATATCAGTCTATTAAAAAAACCCGACGCACTGATAGCATTTACAAAAGTCCTTGAGATTGATCCAAACCTGTCCGAAGGCTGGGTAAAAAAAGGACATGTCCTTTATGAGATGGGAAAAACTACGGATGCGATTGTTGCCTACACCCGCGGACTGGACATAAATCCATCGTTACGGGATATCTGGGTTTGTAAAGGCGATGCCTTAAATGAACTCGGAAAAACTCATGATGCCATTACTGCATATACCAAAGCAGTAAAAATTGATCCCGGGCATGTTGATGCCTGGGTAAAAAGCGGCAGGGCATATTATGATCTGGGGAGATACCAGGATGCCATTGATGCGTTTGATAATGCAATTGCATTGGATCACCGGTGTCTTGAGGCATTCCATTACAAAGGGCTGTCACTTGAAAAGATCAACCGGGTTGAAGAGTCAATCCATGTGTTTGAAGTGCTGCTTGAGATCGATCCTCTCAACAGTGATGCCCAGTACCACAAAGGACTGGCCCTCTCAAAACTTGGGGATCACCAGGATGCAATTGTTGCTTTTGATAAGACGATTGCACTTAAGCCATCTGCCCCTGTCTGGTACAATAAAGGCCGGTCGTTAACAGAGATTGGCATGTACAAGGAAGCAGTTGATGCGTTTAACTGTGCGCTTGAGATCGAATCTTCGTATACGGAAGCCTATTATTACCTGGGCTTTTCCTATCTCAAACTGGATAAATACAAAGAAGCGATCGATGCTTTTGACCGCAATCTCGAGAATGATACGAGTAACGCGCAAGGGCACTTTAACCGTGGCATCTCTCTCCAGAAACTTGACCGGAATAAAGAAGCCCTTGAGGCATTTGACAAGGCCCTTATCTATGATCCGGACAACGCACTCGCTTTTTACCACAAGGGGCAATCCTATGCAAACTTAGAGATGTTTAGTGAGGCCGTATTTTCCTTTGATAAAACGCTCCATCTCAAACCAAAATTCACAGACGCCCGATTAAAAAAAGGGCTGGCTCTTTATCAACTGGGAAAATTGCGGGAATCCATTAAGGATTTCGACCGTACTATCCATGAGGTCCCCCATAACTCCTTTGCATATTATCAAAAAGGCCGGGCCTTGTTCGATCTTGGGAACTTCACTGAAGCCAATGAATCATACGACCGGGCATTGGAACTAAACCCGGCATTTTGCGAGGCTCATTTCCATAAAGGTCTCGTTCTTTTAAAACTATTGCGATATGATGATGCGGTTTCTTCATTTGATTTGGCGCTCGATATTAATCCCGATTTTGAAAAGGCGCATAATAACCGGGGTTATGCACTAGCAAAAACCGGCAGGCATAACGATGCAATTACTGCATTTGACCGGGCACTCTCTTTGCTTCCTACTGATGTGTCTTCCGTCTACCAGAAAGGACTGTCTCTTTATACTCTTGGCCTTTACCGCGATGCACTTGACTCCTTTGACCGCTCGCTGGAACTTAAACCCCAATTTGCAGATGCAGCTTTTTACAAAGCGCTTGCACTGCACGATCTGGGACGCAATGAAGATTCCCTTGCTGCTGCTGAACGGGCAATCGAGATTAATCCGGAATTTTCAGGGGCATGGTACCGCAAAGGCGTTGCATTTTTAGATCTGGAACAATACGACAAGGCGGTCCTTGCATTTAACCGGACAATCGAGCTGGACAAGACCAATGCACAGGCATATTTCGACAAAGGACTTGCCCTCATACATCTGGAAAAACATAAGGAGGCAATAGAATCCTTTGATCATGTACTCGATCTGATTCCCGGTTATGCCACGGCGTTCTACCATAAAGGAATTGCCCTATGTGCAATTGGCATGTTTGAAGAGGCGGTGCTCTCGTTCAACATCACTCTTGAAATTACCCCGGATAATGCAGATACGCTCTACCAGAAGGGACGGGCGCTTACTCATCTGGAGAATTACACCGATGCAATTATCGTGTTTGAGGCAGCCCATAAAATTGAACCAAGGAGGGCTGATATTGTTTACCAGCAAGGACTCTCTTACGCATTATTGGTTCAGCACGAAGAGGCAGTCTCGTCATTTACTCTGGCCCTTGATATTGATCCTGGATACACCGATGCCCTGTACCATAAAGGGCTCTCACTTGCTGAACTGGGAAAATTTGCTGACGCCATAGATGCGCTAACAAAAACGCTTGAGACAAATCCGAAGATTGCCAATGCATGGCTGATCAAAGGATTCTGTCTTTCCGCCGGAGAGCGCTACCAGGAAGCAATCCTGTCTTACAATAACGCACTCGAGATCGATTCGAACAATGCCCATTCATGGTTTTACAAAGGGCGTGCACAACTCAGTCTTGATGCTCCTTCTGATGCGGCAGGCTCGTTCGATCAGGCTCTGGTCAACCAGCCCGAATTTGGGGAGGCCTTCTATTACAAAGGTATCGCATTGTACCGTCTTGGTAATTTTTCCGGATCTGTCGCAGCTTTTGAACAGGCAAACAGCCTGATTCCTGATTTTTTCCCTGCATATCGCGAGAAGGGACGGGCACTTTTTAAACTGGAACGCTATAAGGATGCAGCTGATGCATTCGGCAGGGTAATTGCTGAAGATCAAAAAGAGGTTACTGCGCTCTATGGTGAGGCACGTGCATTGGATAAACTGGGATTATATGATAATGCAATTCAGTCTTATGATCGGGTCAACTTGCTTGATCCTGCATGCGAACGTGCATTTTTGTATAAGGGCAAGGCACAGGCAAAGTTAAATCATGAAAAAGATGCTGTGGAATCATTTGATCGTACGCTTGAGCTCAACCCGGTAAATAGTGACGCCTTGTGCGGCAAAGGAAGAGCATTAGTCATACTGCAAAATTACGAAAATGCAGTGGAAACCTTTGATGCATTTCTCTCCATCAAACCCGATTCCGTTCATATTCTCTATGAAAAAGGACTTGCCTTAACCCGGATGAAAAGGGCAGAATCTGCCCTTGAAGTGTTTAACCTGAGCATCACCCTTGGGCTTGATACATCAAGGGTTCATGCAGAAAAAGGATTTGTACTCTTTGAACTGGGAAATTACGCAGAAGCGATCCTATCGTTTGAACGGGCTCTTTCAAGTGACAGTCATGATGCCCCATCTCTCCTGGCAAAAGGTCTTGCCCTTGCACAGGTTGGACGACACGAAGATTCAATTTCTGCATTTGATGCTGCACTTCTTATCGATCCCGAGAATGGACGGGCACACCATGCGCGGGGAGAGGCCCTCATTAAACTTCAGAGGTATGAAGATGGGGTCATATCCCTTGATCATGCACTGGATTACGACAAGGCCAATCCGGATATCCTCACCTGTAAGGGATATGCACTGTATCGCCTGAACCGGTTCAAAGAATCAGTAGAGGCACTGGGAAAATCCTTAAAGACGAGACCGCAGGATACCAAAACCCTGTTCTTCCGGGCAAAAGCCTATATGCACCTCAAACGGTGGGAAGATGCTATCACTCTCTTTGAAAAAGTATTGGGCATTGACCCCCAAAATACCGCAGCATGGTACTACAAGGGACAGGGGTATGCCCGTATGGCATTGTTTGATGATGCATTACACGCGTTTGAGAATGCACTTGCAAACGATAGTTCATGCACAGTTGCATGGTTTGAAAAAGCAGAGACCCTTCAACAGCTTGAACAATACGAAGAATCCCTTCCTGCATATGATCGCACCCTTGAACTCAACCCATGGCAACAGAATGCTGCCTATCACAAGGGTCTGGCGCTTTTTATTCTTGGCCGGAATGATGAGGCGATAGGCCTTTTTAATCACGCTCTTACTATAGGAGATGAGAGCGCCCGGATCCTGTTCAGTCGTGGACATGCGCTTTTGGTTGCCGGGCGGTATAACGATGCATTGGGTTCTTTGAATCGTTCGATAGAACTCGCACCAAAAGATGCGGCTGCCTGGTTTGAGAAAGGTCAGGCACTGGCATTCCTTGAGGATTTCAATGGCGCAGTTGGTGCTTTTGAAAAAACACTGGAACTGAGTCCAAAGGATGCTCATGCATTGTTTGGAAAAGGCGAGGCACTGTTCAGGCTTGAGCGGGATGATGACGCAATCACTGCCTATGATCTCGCGTTATCTCTGGATTCCACATTCGCTGACGCAGCCTATGGAAAAGGACTCGCCCTTGCCCGTCTTTTAAATTATCAGGAAGCTATCAAAGCATTCGATTATACTCTTGAATATATTCCTGGACATGCAGGTGCACATTACCAGAAAGGTCTTGCACTGAATAAAATCGGAAAATACGATCGGGCGATCAAGGAATTCAAGACTGCGCTGACACATGATTCTTCAATTCATGATGCGATCTACCAGTCTGGTTTTGCCTATGTCCAGCTTGGCAAACATGAAAATGCCCTCCGTGCTTTTGACCAGATGCTGGAAATAACACCTGCCGATGCAACGATTCTGTACCAACGGGCGCTCGCTTTAACAAATCTTCACCGGTTTGAAGATGCCCTTACTGCATTCGATCGTACCCTTGAATTCAACCCTCATCTCACGGATGCCGCTTATCAGAAAGGACTCATTCTTGCTACCCTTGAAAGGTATGAAGAAGCCGTTGTTGCTTTTGATAAGGCAATCGCTCTTGGTCTGGATGACGCACAGGTTCATGCGAACCGGGCTCACGCACTCCTTGTCATTGACCGATATTCGGATGCATTAAATTCCCTGAATCGTTCGATCGAAATTGCACCGGATGATCCGGCAACATGGTTTGAGAAAGGACAGGTACAGACTTTACTTAGGGATTTTAACGGGGTTGTTGATGCATTTACAAAGACACTGAAACTAAATCCAAAGGATGCGCATGCCGCATTTGGTAAAGGCGAGGCACACTTTGCACTCGGACAGGATGAAGCTGCCATCACATCCTATGATCTCGCGTTATCACTGGACTCAACATTCGCTGACGCAGCCTTTGGAAAAGGACTTGCGTATGCCCGTCTTTTAAACTATACTGAAGCGATCAAATCATTCGATTATACTCTTGAATATCTTCCTGAACATGCCGGGGCACATTACCAGAAGGGTCTCGCACTGAACGCAACAGGAAAATACGAAAAAGCAATCCGGGAATTTAAAGCAGCAGTTACACAGGATTCTTCGATTTACGATGCGATTTACCAGTCCGGCCTTGCATATGCACAGCTTGGCAAATATGAAAATGCCCTGCAGGTATTTGACAAGATGCTTGATCTGACACCTGAAGATGCAACGGTTATGTACCAGCGGGCACTCGCCTTAACAAAACTTCACAGGTTTACTGATGCACTTGTCCCGATTGAATCTGCCCTGGATCGTGAGAATAACCGATCAGAAGTCTGGATTCTGAAAGGAAGTGCTCTGTATGAATGTGAGCGGTACGCAGAATCGTTAGAATCATTTGACCGGGCTCTTGCACTGGAACCTGAGAACAGCACAGCATGGTACAGGAAGGGCAAATCCTATCTTGAACTGGTAAGAACTAGGGAAGCAATAGAATGTTTTGAGCGGGTGCTGTCAGCAGATCCTGCATGTGCCCCAGGATGGTTTAAGAAAGGAAGCGCACATCTCTCGACAGGGGAGTTTGAACCCGCAGTGGATGCACTAACCCGTGCCCTCGAGCTCAAGCCCGTGTCAGCAAACGGGTGGTATGACCGTGGAATTGCCCTCTTTGAACTGGGCAGATTTGATGAAGCCGTCTTATCGTATGATCGTGCTCTTGCCATTAATCCGAAATTTGCCAATGCCTGTTATGACAAAGGTGTAGCCTTAACCCGGTTAGAACGGGATACCGATGCAATCACAGCATTTGAACGTGCAACGGGAATCGATCCGCATTTTGCCACTGCATTTTTTGACACAGGCCTTGCAAACCTCCGTCTTTCCCATTACAAAGAAGCCGTAAAAGCCTTTGATAAGGGACTGTCTGTTAATGCCTCATATGCCCCGGCCTATTATTACAAGGGTATTGCACTCTCACACACAAAAAAATTCAAAGATGCAATTTTGGCATTTGACTCTGCCATCAGTCTTGACGGTGGCAACTATGATGTCTGGTATAACAAAGGTCTTGCCCTGTCTAAAACCAGCCAGTTTGAGAAAGCAGCAGCAGCATTTGAAAAGGCGATCGGTTTTGATCCAAAAGTGTATGGTTCATTTTTCGAAAAAGGCTGTGCACTTTTCCGGTTATTACGGTATGATGAAGCAATTGTGGCATTTTTACAGGCTCTCTCTCTTGATGACAGCAGGCGGGATGGACACTTTGCCTTAGGTCGTGCATATGTGGCTTTACACCGGTATGAAAATGCCACACACTCATTTGACCGGACGATTGCCTGCGATCCCGGTTTTGTTAAGGCGTATCTGGAAAATGGGCTTGCTCTCGAAGAACTCGGGCGATATGACGAAGAGATCACTGCATTGGCAGGGATGCTCTCGTACGAACCTGAACATGTTGGTGCATGGTACCATACCGGTATCGCTTATGAGCATCTGGGCATGGATAATGAGGCAGTTGTTGCATTTGAGCGTGCCCGGAACGGTGATCCATACAATATCTCCCTCCTCTTTTTAGAGGGAAGAACATTAGCACGGCTGGAAAAATATGAAGACGCCATTCATATATTTGACATTGCACTGGGCCGCGAGCCGGATAACGGCGAAATACTCTTTGAAAAAGGACGTGCGCTCGTCCATCTTGAAAGATATGCAGAATCTGCAGAAATCCTTGGAGCCGCAGCTGCCCATCTTCCAGAGCGGTTTGAACCCCCCTATGAACAGGGACTCTCTCTGGTTATCGTTGGCAGGTACGAAGAAGCCGGAGTTGCTTTTAATGCAGCTCTTAACCTGAATGCGACAGATCCCGATATCTGGACAGAGAAAGGTTCAGTACTCCTGCATCTCAAGCATTACGGAGAAGCAATCGATGCTTTTTCCCATGCCACTTCGTATAACCCGGACTCTTACCGGGCATTCCTTGAACAGGGTATGGCTTATGCTCTTCTTGGGAAGATGGATGACGCCATTTTGGCATTTAATCGGGCCATCCAACTCAAACCCGGAGATGCGATTGCATTATATGAAAAAGGTCTTGCCTTGTTCCATCTCAAAAAGTTTTCAGAAGCGGTCCGGTCACTGGATGAATCACTTGAATCAGATCCAGATAATACCGGTACACTCTATTATCGGTCTGCTGCATTATCTGAAGCAGGAGACTATGCCAAGTCCGCAGAATCCTACGAGCATCTGCTCACACTTACTCCGGAAAATCCGGCTGCATGGCTGGAACTGGCTCTTATCCTTGCAAGGATCAACCGGCATGAAAAAGCCATAGTGGCATTCGATCAATGCCTGAGTCTCCAGCCTGATAGTTTTGCCGCCGTTTATAACAAGGCCCGTTCTTTGGATATTCTCAACCGGACAAAAGAAGCAATCACTGTATACAACCGTGCGCTCTCGCTCGATCCTGCACATGCACAAACTCATCATTTCAAAGGAAAGGCCCTCTATCATCTTGGCAGGTTTGAAGAAGCAGCAAAAGAGCATGATCTGGCACTGGAAATTGATCCTGCATTTGGAGAAGCGTTCTATGACAAGGGCCGATCACTTTCATCACTTGGCATGTATCGCGAAGCGGTAAAAACATTCGATAAAGCATTAGCGATCGAGAAAAATTACGCTGCGGTATATTATGATAAAGGGCTTGCACTTGCGCATCTGGGACGGCACGAAGATGCCATCATCGCATTTAACAAAAACATTGATCTTGATGCAGGCAATGCTCTGGCACATTACAACAAAGGTTTATCCCTGGCTGCTATCGGGCGGCAGACTGATGCAATTGTTGCGTTCGATCGCATGCTCCAGATTGACCCGCAATCGATCGACGGATGGCTGCATCGCGGGCGGGCTCTGGCCGGACTTACGCGATATAATGATGCGATTGAAGCTTATGTCAGGACATTGAAGATCGACCAGTCCAATGCAGAGGCATGGTACCTGAAAGGTAGTGCACTCTATGCTCTCGGAGGATACGATGATGCGATTGAAGCATTTGCCCGGGCGCTTGAGATACGTCCCGATTATACGCTTGCCTTCTTTAATAAGGGACGTTCGCTCTTCCAACTGGGAATGTACAAAGAGGCAACACAATCGTTTGAAAATGCGATCTTGATCGAACCGAAAAATATTGATGCCCTGTACCAGAAAGGGCGGGCACTTATCCGACTTAGACGGTATGAAGATGCAATTGCAGCATTTGATCCTGCACTGCGTATCCGTCCGACAGCTGCGATGATCTGGACCGGAAAAGGTATTGCCCTTTCAGCATTGCATAAAGAGCAGGACGCGATCAACTGCTATAACAAGGCACTGGGTATCGATAACAAAGATGCACAGGCACATTACAATCTCGGTGTATCAAATGTCCGTCTGGGAAGGTACCAGGATGCGATTAGAAACCTGGATGCGGCCCTGTCACACCGGCCCAGGTGCGCTGAAGCATACTTCCAGAAAGGACAAGCACTGTCCGGGCTTTCAATGTATCATGAGGCCATCAGCGCTTTTGATAAAGCGCTTGCACAAAACGGGACTTACGCTGATTCATGGCTCTATCGCGGTATTGCCGAGACAAATCTGGGCAGTTACGATTCAGCACTGGACTGCTATGATCGTGCGGTTGCAATTGACCCTGCCTACGAGGTTCCATATTTATACCGTGGCATTGCCCTGATCCAGCTGAAACGGTACACAGAAGCGGCTGATGCCTTTGATTTGGCTCTGGAACGCCAGCCTGCATATCCCGAGGCGTTTTATCACAAGGGTGTTGCACTGGTTCACCGGGAACAGTATGATGAAGCAATTGCCTTATTTGAAAAAGCGTTGACCCTTAATACCCGGTACTATGAAGCATTCCAGTACAAAGGAATTGCCCTTGCCCGGATTAAACGGTATGGTGATGCGATCGCTGCTTTTGATTCGGCACTTGCAATAAAACCTGATTCTGAAGAGGCACTCTACGAAAAAGGACGTGCCCTGATACGTAATGAGAATTTTAAAGATGCAATTGTCGCATTCGATCGGTTACTGGCAATTAATCCCGGATTTGCTGATGCGCTTTATGAAAATGGAAGAGCATATTTCTCACTGGGTAATTATGAATGGGCCATTTCCGCATTCGAACACGCAATCGAATGTTCTCCTACCTGCGCTCCTGCATTTTTCTGGATGGGAAGAGCATACGCAGAACAGGGTAATGTTGATGCTGCGATCACCGCATACAACCATGCGCTTGAGAACAAGCCCCGCTCTGCGGAAATTTTTGCGTACCGTGGTATTGCATATGCAACACTTGAGCAGTTCCGGGAAGCTATCCAGTCCTATGACCGGGCACTTGAGATTGATCATGTAGCATCTACATTTGCTCACAAAGGTGTTGCCCTGGCTGAACTGGGTATGGCACGTGATGCCATCGATGCTTTTAACCGGGCACTGGAGCACGACGATACATTAGCAGATGCGTGGATAGGCAAAGGTAATGCCTTTTATGATTTGGGGAAATTTAAAGAAGCACAATCTGCATATGAACAGGGCCTTGAAATCAATCCCGAAAATGTTGTTGGCTGGACTCGTCATGGAATGTCACTGGCAGGTCAGAATAAGGATAAGGATGCTTTGGACTCATACGACCGGGCGATATCAATCGATCCAACCTTTTCTATCGCCCACTTTACTAAAGGTAGTGCGCTTGATGCACTGGGACGGTATGATGAGGCAGTGGAGGCATACTCTGATATGATCACCCTCCAGCCGGAATTTGTGGATGCATGGATCCACAAGGGACGCTCCTTAAAAGAGATGGAACAATACCAGGATGCCCTTACAGTATTCAAGCATGCGCTGGAGCTGGATGCATCCAGAAAAGAGATTTGGAAGGATATTGGAGGAATATTAGATACGATCGGCAAGCATGAGGATGCACAGATCTGTTACGAAAAATCCCGGTAATCCGGTTAAAGCACCATTATTATGACTCACTGTATCTTTTTTTCGTAAGGGCAACGGGAAGTGTGAAAAGATTAGTATTCTTTCCTTACCGAAACAAACCACGCGATTGCCCCAACGGCAAAAAGGGCAATAATTCCTAAAGTGAGTGCGTTTTTAACATACCACGGCACAGCTGCATCGCGGCTCTGTTCTGCAATCCGCCGGTTTGCGGCAAGATTCGGATAGTTGGGATCGAGTGACTGGACTTTATCAAATACGGAAATAGCCTCATTATACCGTTTCATACCTGCAAGGGAATAGCCTTTGTTGAACCATGCCTCAGGATTTGATGGATCGAGGGATATTGCCTTTTCATAGGCTTTCAGTTCGTCATCAGTCCTGCCAAGATTGTAGAGGATATAGCCACGGTTGATCCATCCCTGCGCATATTCAGGATTCAAAGACAGGGATTTATCTGATGCAGAGAGTGCGTCTTTAAAAAGTTGTGCCCGGTTTAAGGCATCAGCTTTGCTATTCCATGCTTCGTAATAATCCGGGGCAATTGAAGTAGCTTTTTCATATGCAGCGACAGCCTGGGTGTAATTTTTATTTTTCATCAGGAGGTTTCCCTGTGCGTACAAGTCAGTGGCATCAGGAGAATATGCCAGTACCGGCATGGAGCAAAGAATGACGAGAAGAAAAACGAAAAATCCCGTGTGGATTATTTTTTTAACGTACATAACAACTGTATCATATCTGGCGTGGATCCATCATAAATAATTCTTAAAATACACGGGTGAATTAATGGCTAAGCACAAGAACATGCCGGGTCAGACTCTTGTGCACGCGCTGTTTATGCTGTTCAAGGATTGTCATGTGTTGCCGGGCAATGCCGGAAATATCCTTATGTGTTACAACAACCGCCCTCCGTCCAATTTTTAAGACGCGGGCGATCTCATCCAGTGCTTTGGCATAGAGGTTATCCATAGTGTCTGCTTTTTTAATACAGACAGACTGACCATAGGGTAGATCAGTGACAACAGAATCGATCGAATGATCCTGAAACGGTAACTGAGTTGCATCAGCAAGCATCAGTAAAGATTGTAAAATATTCTGCCGGCTTCCCTGCACCATCAATGGATCAAAATCACTGCCAATTGCAGTTGCGCCCAGCAGATCTGCTTCAATAAGAATTCCACCAGTACCGCAGAATGGATCGAGAACACGATCCCCAACCTGAACTCCTGCGATATTTGCCAGCGTCCGCGCCATTCTTGGCATCATCACACCCGGGTGAAAAAAATCTCGCTTCCCTGGATTTCTCGCATCATAACCGGAACGGTTAATCGGGAAGAGGACTTTTCCAAAATAACATTTGTCTTCAGAAAGGATTGCACGGTATTCAGTCTCCGGGTTGTTTAAAGATACAGGTCCTGATATCATATCCCCGATTAACCGTTCGAACTCCCGTTGCGATGAGGGATTGTGTTCATGTAACCCCCCATGGATTTTTTTTGCCCTGCCGGAAAATGTGTGGTTTGTAGTGATTGCCAGTTCTTTGAGTAAATTTTTAAATGCCGGAATTTGGGGTTCACAGTCCCCAAGATATTCGAGCACTACCTGTGTCATAGCAAGTCGTTTTGCATTTTCAGGGAACGGACAATTTACAACAGCAACCTGCAGGCGCTCCTCAAGAATAGTACCGACACAGGCAAGTTCTGCAAAGGGCAGTGTTGGATTCTCTCCAGAAAGCTCAAAGAGCAGCTTCATCCTTATCCCATTACATGCAGGAACTAAAAATAAGTGCGTAAAAATTAAGAAAAAAAAGCTGGAGTGAAAAATTTACTAATGTTTTCCTTTTTTCTTTCCCATGATGCCTGAGAAAAATCCCCCGCCAGAATTGGAACTGCCTTCGAGATCGGCAAGTTTCTGGTAAAGATCTCTCTGTTCACCACTCATGGATTTTGGCGTAACAATTTTTACTCTTACGAGCAAATCCCCGGGATGCCCGCGACGTTTCACTCCTTCGCCACCAAGTTTTAATGCCGAATTATACTGTATTCCTGCTGGGACTTTGAGATCGATATGACGTTTGTCAATGGTTTCGATCTCTACAGATGTTCCAAGAGCTGCCTGAGCCGGGCTTATCTCAATTGTGGTCTCAAGGTTATCGCCAGTTCTCACAAACCGGTCATGGGTCTGGACATACACTTCGATGAACAAGTCTCCATTTGCAGCCCCGTAATCACCGGCTTCTCCATACCCTTCCATGCGAAGCCGCATGCCATTGTCAATCCCCGCCGGAATATGTACAGATACTTTTCTCTTGACGCGGGTATGACCGGAACCCCGGCAGGTTTTACAAACCTTCTCAGGGATTTTTCCTTTTCCACCACACTGGGTGCAGGGCGTCATGCGGACAAACTGGCCAAAGGCTGAATTGGCAGTCTGTCGCATCTGACCGGTTCCCCCGCAGCGGGGACATGTGTTGAGTCGTTTGGTCTCGCTGCCGGATCCACTGCAGGTAGTGCACGGTTCGGTATGCATTACTTCTATCTCGCGATCCATTCCAGAAACTGCATCCTCAAGCCGGATCTGGATGCGCATGAGAAGGTCAGCGCCCGGTTGAGGGCCTGAGCGCCGCTGTCCGCCACCAAAAAAATCAAAAATATCCCCAAAACCGGAGAAGTCAGAAGAGAATCCTCCGCCGCCATGCCCTCCGCCGGTATAGGAGCCTTTTGAGGCATTGGTGAATGTCTCGTGACCCATGTTATCATACTGGCCTTTCTTTTGTTCATCGGAAAGGACACTGTAGGCTTCGTTGATCTTCTTGAACTTCTCTTCGGCTCCCGGTTCTTTGCAGACATCCGGGTGATATTTACGGGCGAGGTTGCGGTAGGCTTTCTTTACTTCTTTTTCATCGGCATTCCGTGGTATGCCTAAAGTCTCATAGTAATCTCCTGCGCCCATAATTTAATTCACTCTTCTTTTACCTTGTAATCGGCATTGACGACATTGTCATCCTCTTTGGTATCAGGGTTTTTCGGAGAACCGGCACCAGCAGACTGTTCCTGTTGAGCTGCCTGTTCTGCCTGAACCTTCTGGTAGATCTTGGTTGTCACAGCATATACTGCTTCGGTGAGTGCTTCCATGGACTTCTTGATCTCATCGATATTGTCATCTGCCAATGCTTTTTTCACAGCCGCAGCACACTCTTCAATCTTTGTTTTGTCTTCAGGTTCTATCTTGTCACCACTCTCTTTGAGCATCTTTTCGGCAGTAAAGACTGCCGTGTCGGCCTGGTTGTGCAGCTCGATCTCATCACGTTTCTGTTTATCCTCACTCTCAAACGTCTTTGCTGCGTCCATCATCTTCTTGATGTCTTCATCAGAGAGTTTTTTGTCGCCTTTGATGGAGATGTTCTGCTGGTTACCGGTGCCAAGGTCCTTTGCAGATACATGGATGATACCGTTCGAATCGATATCGAACGTAACTTCTACCTGTGGAATACCGCGAGGAGCCGGGGGAATGCCGGTCAACTGGAATTTGCCGAGTGTGAAGTTGTCTTTTGCAAGCGCACGTTCGCCCTGGACTACATGAATCTCAACACTGGTCTGGCCATCAGCAGCAGTTGAGAATATCTGGCTTTTCCGTGTAGGGATTGTTGTATTGCGCTCAATGAGTTTTGTTGCAATGCCGCCTAAAGTCTCGATACCAAGAGTGAGCGGTGTGACATCCAACAGAACAATATCTTTTGTCTCTCCTGTCAGTACAGCGCCCTGTATACCGGCACCAAGTGCCACGCATTCATCCGGGTTAAGTCCCTTGTCGGGTTCTTTTCCGAGAAGTTTTTTAACGGTATCCTGAACGAGCGGGACACGGGTTGATCCTCCTACGAGCAGGACGTGGTCTATATCCTTTGGCTCAAGTTTTGCATCACTGAGTGCCTGCTTGACCGGGCCAACAGTGGATTCAACCAGATCGCCGATCAGCTGTTCGAGTTTTGCCTTGGTGAGGTCGATGTTCAAAAACTTCGGGCCACTCTTGTCCTGCGTGATGTAGGGCAGGTTGATGTTGGTGCTCTGTCGCTGCGAGAGTTCAATCTTTGCATTCTCCGAAGCATCGCGCAGGCGCTGCATGGCATACGGATCCGTGCGCAGGTCGATACCCTCTTTCTTCTTAAACTCCTCAACAAGATAATCGGTAACCCGCTGATCGAAGTCGTCGCCACCAAGATGATTGTTACCTGCAGTGGATTTTACTTCAAAGACGCCGTCTCCGAGCGTGAGGATGGAGACATCAAACGTGCCGCCACCGAGATCGTAGACAAGAACAGTTGCATCCTGTTCCTTGTCAATGCCATACGCAAGCGCGCTTGCGGTAGGCTCATTGATGATACGCATTACATCCAATCCGGCGATCTTGCCGGCATCCTTGGTTGCCTGCCGCTGGGCATCATTGAAATATGCCGGGACTGTGACTACCGCTTTAGTAATTTTCTCGCCAAGATACGCCTCTGCATCAACTTTTAGTTTTTGCAGAATCATCGATGATATTTCCTGCGGTGTGTAATTCTTGTCATCAATCTTGATCTTTTCAGTAGTGCCCATCTTCCGCTTGATGGACTGGATTGTCCGCATCGGGTTTGTGACAGCCTGCCGCTTTGCCAGACTACCGACTAACCGTTCGCCTTCTTTTGTAAAGGCAACTACCGATGCTGTTGTTCGCCCGCCTTCAGAATTCGGGATAACAATTGGTTTTCCCGCTTCCATAATCGACATACAGGAATACGTTGTTCCCAGATCAATTCCTAAAACTTTCTCATGTGCCATAATTTTTTATCTCCTTTTAGTGAATTCCTTTTGATACTGCAACTTTTGCATACCGGATTACCTTGTCATGCATACGATACCCGCGTGCCACCTCATCGACAACGATTCCTTCTGCTCCTTCAGAAGGCAAATGCGCAATTGCTTCATGCTCGGCCGGGTTGAAGGGTTTGTTGAGAGCGTCAACTGGCGTGATGCCGTGGCGCTGCAACTGTGATGAGAGCAGGCGCTGAATCTGTACGATTCCCTCGCGCAGATGAGCATCATCTGCCTTAATCGCCCGCTCAAAGTTGTCGAGCACTTCGATAATGTCTACAGCGAATCGTTCATTTGCCAGGTTCGTAATCGTTTCACGGTCACGTGCTGTGCGTTTTTTGAAATTTTCAAAATCCGCAGCCAGACGTAAGTACCGATCATTGAGTTCGGAAAAAGCCTTCTTTTGCTCGTCCAGAGCGGTTGAATCCGTCTGGCTGCTCAAAGGGGCAGTATCCGAAGTACCGGTACATTCATTGCCGGTTTTCTCTTCACTGCGTTCTGCATCATTCATAGTGCATCCTTTTTGTGTTTTTCTAATATCTGTTGTATTGTGGTTCTATATATAGGTTCACTTTGACTCCAAACTGAAATCACCGCAATGGAACTGGATTGTTGATTAAGACTTAAAACCAAGGCCATGATTTTTATCGCGCTTAAAGATTACCCGGATTAAGAATTACCCCCACCATTCTAATTTGATTGGTAGTTATCTTTTTAGAAATTTCAAAAAAACCGATTAAGTGCAGGTATCCATTCTTTATTCGTATAAGGAGTGTCCATATCTTTTGGTGAAATGTTTTGTTTTCTCAAGTATGCGTATGGCGACATACAACAATCCCTGCCATCAAATAACCAGTTTTAATAATTCCTGTACTGATATGTATCACTTTAATGGATTCATTAACTAGTGATCCTTTCGTGGCCAAACGTGCAGCTGGCTACAAGGCAGCAGAGATGGTAAAAGACGGCATGGTTCTCGGACTTGGTACGGGTTCTACGGTCATGTATACCATGGAACGGTTATCCCAACGCATTCATGACGGCCTCACAATTTCCGGTATTCCGACTTCTTTTCAGACAGCGATGAGGGCGCGTGAATATAATATACCGTTAACAACGCTCGATGATCATCCGGTAATCGATCTTGCGATAGATGGGGCAGATGAAGTTGACCCGCAGTTGCGGTTGATCAAAGGCAGGGGAGCTGCCCATACCCGGGAGAAATGCGTGGCTGCTGCAGCAAAACAGTTCATTGTCGTAGTTGATGAGCAGAAGATGGTGACCTGTCTCGATGGATTGGTACCGGTAGAGATTATTCCATTTGCCATACGACCCGTTATGGATCAACTTACTGCAATGGGATGTATCCCGGTGTTGAGGGAAGGTATGAAAAAAGATGGTCCGGTGATAACTGATAACATGAACTTCATCATCGATGCAAAATTCAAAAAGATCACAAATCCCGAAAAACTTGAAGCCGTGATTGGTCTTATTCCCGGAGTTGTTGAGAGTGGGCTCTTTTGTGGGTTCACTCATAAAACCACCGTCATTGTCGGTGGAAAAAAAAGTTGCAGGGTAATACCTTAACTGATATAATTTCGTAATTTGTGGACAAGGGCGAGCTGGTTGTTCGCCTCTTTCTTCTTTTCTTTTTCGATGCTGTCCATAATCTGTTGAATCGGTTTTGCCAGTTCGTAGATTTTTACCGGGCGACCTTTGCTCTCTGCCTTGCTCTCGCGGTTAGAGATCCAGTGCTGTTCGAGCAGGTAGCGCATTGCAATGCTGACTTCCGGCTGTCTGAGATCGGTTCCCCGCTCAATTGCCCGAGAGGTGGCTTCAGGCGTATTTGCAAGAAATACCAGCACCTTTGCTACATTTCTCTTGGTCCCAATCTCGATTAAGAGGTTTGCAAATTCCTCTTCCTTTTCCGTGAAATACTGTACATTTTCGGTTCTCATGTATCACACCAACACTATTTTTTTTAAATTTACCCCTTTCATATATCTATTAATCCATATATATGCTCGCGTATTGCAATGCAATGATCGTGCAGTTTATATATTGTGATTTTATTAATTTATTGCCCCTGTTTTTGGGAAGAGGAAGAAATACCCTAAAAAAAATCAAAAACCGAATTGAAAAACCGGTCAGAACATACCTATACTGCGAAGGTCTGAGATAATCTTGATTACAGCTTTCCTGGCATCTTCAGGTTGCTTGCCACCAGTGATGATCAGCTTGCCGGATCCAAACAGGAGAACGACAACTTTTGGGACATCAAGACGGTATACAAGTCCGGGGAACTGCTCAGGTTCGTACTCAATCCGGTCAAGGTTGAATCCAACAGCGATCTTATTGAGGTTTATGGGAATTGCAAGATCTGCTGAAGTGACAATGTTCTGGATCTTGTAATCCGGTTTTTTTGGTATGTCGATCCCCAGTTCGCGCAGGAGGCCGCTAAGGATATTAAGACCTTTACTTAAGCTCTCAACACTCTTTGCACCGGTTAATACCACTTTTCCCGAACCAAAGACAAGTGCTGCGATTTTTGGATCCTGCATCCGTAATACAACTCCTGGAAAACGCTTCTTGTTGTATTCGGCGCCCGGAATTTTGGATGCAATATCGGGTAGATCCAGATAGTCAGTTACCTTGGCTGAGGCAACAATGTTTTCGATCTTGAGGGAATCTTCTGGTTTGACCTTCATTCATTATCACCTCATTTTTTCGTCATTGAAATTTTTATGACGAATAACATCATGAAAATCTACACTCTCTTTTTAAGGGTATATAAAGAAAAAGGTTTTTAGTATATAAATAAGCATCGTTTAGTGTTGGCACACACATTTTTTACTTACCCTCTCTCCGGTTGTATGTAGTATCATGCCTTTAAGCAATGTTGTCATGCCCGCTAACAATATTTCAATATAACAAGTTCTTTGACAGGCAGGTAATATTGCATGTCTAATCCTGAGTTTGATGCCTTTGAAACGATGTGTACAACCTTATAAGAAAAAAAAGTTAAACCAACGGAAGGATACGTGATATTAAAAAAAAGTTAATGGTGAAAAAATGATTGTTATCTAATCATATTGTCGCCAGGTATGTCCGCATTCCGTGCACCGGAAGAACCGCACCTCGCTTTCATCTGCAGCCCGCAACTGGCGGAGCCACCAGAAGGCAAGATTGTGCTCGCATTTCGGGCATTTGATCTGGATGGTAGGCATGGTTTTAATTTTAGTGTCTTCATCATCCACAATAGTGATCTCATTTTCCGTACGCATCTTACGGGTTTTCATCTGGTCGGCAATTTCAATATTACGAATATACCCGCATTTCCGGCACTTAAGCTGACCCCCCGAAGAGATCATCATCGTCTTACATTCAGGACAGAACATCGCAATTCCATGAGTGAGCAAAGAAGATTAATCCTTTTGTCAGGGACTGCAAATTTCCTCGTGTTTTTTTAATGGGTATGGAAAAATTTCGATTGCTTACTAAACACATTTTTTTTTACGACAACAGGAAACAAAAGTGTACCTTCAGAATCCTTTTTTTGTTAAGGAGTGAATAATTGTGTAATGATCGAGTATCTGGTGCTGATCTCTTGTATTGGATTTCTTTTGTTCCTTATTCCAGGTCGGCACCGGAAATATGCCGCGATAGTAGGCTGGACTTTTATTGTTCTGGCACTGTTTGTCAAATTACCGGATTATTTCTCTGAAAATAATTTCATGTATCCGATAATTGCTGCCCTATCCGTGCCATTTCTTGTGATCACTGCCAGATACCTTCTTGCTGAAGATGACCGGGTGATGCACCTGTCACGGGCAGCTGCGGTTGCGTTTATTATCTACGCACCGTTTGAGTACATTCCTGCTCTCGGGGACTGGCTTATTGCAGTTGTACTGGGACAGGTGATCTGGATACTTGACCTGCTACAGTTCAATGTGACCAATACCGAATGGAATATCATTGCCCGGAATAGTTTCAGAGTAGAGATCATTTTGGGGTGCACAGGCATTCAGAGCATTGCGATCATGCTGGGAGTTGCAGCGGCAGTCCCGACAACAATTAAGCAGAAATGTTATGCCCTTCTCATCATCGTCCCGACAATCTATATCTTAAATCTTTTAAGAAATGCTTTTGTCATCATTGCATACACTAACCAGATGTTTCCCTATTACCCGGAGATTGCCAGCAACGGTGAACTGGGGTACGAGAGTTTCTTCTGGGCACATAATGTGATTGCAGAACTGCTGGCTCTTGTCTTTCTGGTCATGATCGCGTACGGATTATTTACAGTCATTCCAAAACTCGGAAGTTTTGCCGATGACCTCTATCAGCTCTACTATGGCGAAATTAAGAGAGCGTTTTGTAAAGGTAGATGATCCTCTGGATTGCAGAAAGATTTGTGCAGACTGCAATGATTATCACAGACACCCCGATAAATCCTGATACGCCACCTAGAATCAGCACAAGAATGGTTTCGGGCCGTCCGAAAAAACCCACTCCTTCCAGCGGATCGTCAATCTTTCCCTCAACTTTTTCGTGGTACCCGATCTCTGCATAGACCACCGGTTTTATGAACGTGTTCATCAGAGAACCGATGATAGCAAATGTAACTACAGCAAAATCGGCTATCGGGGGAACAGCAAAGTACTGGCTGACGATCGCAATACCGCTTAGTCCCACACCAAGCAGCACAAGAGCATCGACATACTTGTCCACAATCCAGTCAAAGACCGCCCCAAAATCCGTATGGGCATTGGTCTTTCTTGCAACACTCCCGTCAATAAGGTCAAAGATTGCAGAGAGCAGCAGAAAAAGAGCTCCTAAAAAGAACTGCCGCTGAAAAAAAAGTACAGCGCACGCAATACCAGAAAGAAGCGCAAGTAGTGAAATCTGGTTGGGCGTGATGCCGATCCTGACAAATACCTCTGCGACCGGCTCAAAGTATCTGGTAAACCTTGGACGGAGTGCAGTAATGTTCATTGCTCAAATCATAGGAATGTAAACGTTTAATAATTGCTATATAGCGTCGGAAGAGTTGAATCCCCCTATCATCACTTTATTTATATCACCCGCCCAATGTAACCGGTGAGCTGAGGAATAATGATCTCAACAATCGATCGCCCGCATGTACTGATGATGTCAGAGATCACCGCTGACGGTAAATTGACATTAAAAAAGGGCGCATCTTCAAAGATCCTGATGAAGTATATGGCCCACGAGACTGAGCTGTTGCTCCACAATACGCGGGCAGAATATGATGCCATCATGGTAGGTGCCAATACGATCCGCATCGACAATTCGTTTCTCACTGTGCGCTATGTAGAGGGTAAGAGTCCGCTGCGGGTAATCCCGTGCAGCATGGCAGATATCCCGCTCGATGCAAACGTGCTCGGAACCGATGCACCCACAGCGATTGCAGTCTGTGAAATGGCTCCTAAAGAGCGGACTGATGCAATAAAAAATAAAGGAGCGCATGTGATTGTTGCCGGCAAAAATCATGTTGAACTTCCGCTCCTCTTAAAAATTCTTAAGGAAAAATTCGGCGTGAACAAGCTGATGATCGAAGGTGGACCAACGCTTAACTGGCACATGCTCCATGACCGGCTTGTTGATGAGATCCGCCTGATACACCTCCCCTTCATTGTAGGGGGTGCCGATACCCCCTCACTTGTCGGGGGCATGCATATCAATACTGAAGACGAGATGATCCGTCTTAATTTAAAGAAATATTATATGTGTGGCAGTAACCTTGTCTCTGAGTTTGATGTCCTCTATACAAAGGAGTAACAGATGGATGGTACCTACATTCTCGTTCCTTCTGGGTCTGTAAAACCCCCGTCCCAATCGGGACTGAAATGGTTTTTGATCCTTATATTCGGGCTTATCGTACTATTTGGGATTATGATAGCCGCATTCTACTACACCCATAGTGATCAGATGGGCGTAACCATTGTCCGTATGGAAGGCACCATGGTGACCGGTGAAGTGTCCGATGGCGACAGCATTGGCAGCGAGGTGGTAGGAAAAGAGTTGCGGCAGGCTGCTGACGATCCGATGGTAGAAGCAATTGTGTTGCGGGTAAACAGTCCGGGTGGTACACCTGCTGCTGCGCAGGAGATTATCGGCGATCTCGAATATGCAAAAACGAAAAAGCCGGTCATTGTCTCCATGGGCGACATGGGAACCTCGGCTGCCTATTACGTCAGCTCTCATGCAGACAGGATCTATGCCAACCCGGATACGTTTACAGCAGGTGTTGGCGTGATCTGGAAATTTTCCGATATCAGCCGCTGGATGGAGAAGGAAGGTTACAATTTAAGTGTAGTAAAGTCCGGCAGCAAGAAGGATATGGGTTCTGAAGCCCGACCGCTCAGCAGTGATGAAGAAACGTATGCCCAGAAGATTGTAGATGAGAGTTTTGAGACCTTCATTGCCGATGTGACATCCCAGCGAGTGATCTCACGATCGGATATTCAGGACGGCAGGGTAATCCGTGGTGCCGATGCGGTAAAAATCAATGTTGTCGATGAACTGGGCAACTTAAACGATGCGATAAGCGGCGCAAAGAAGATGGCAAAGTCGCGGAAATGAGGTCTTATTATATCATCTGTAACGGGTCTGCTTTCATAAATTCACGGCAGACGGTTGTTGCATAATGGCCGGGCGGCAAGGTGAACTTGAGCCGCACATCGGAATTTTCTATAGAAGATTCAATCTCTGTTTTTAATGTGATCGGGCGCCAGGCACCATCAAATTTTGTGCTGACAAATGCCGATGCCCGCTCGAAATTTTCTGCTGTTATGTGATGTTTTACCATAAGCGATTCCATGATTTGCTCCCCCAGCGTAGTTGCGTCTGTTTTTGTTTTGCCGGGCATGAACAGTGCTATAGTGCAGCGTCCGCGTTTTATGTGGAGAGAAACAGCGTTGGTATTTGTCGCTGTGACCGTATCTGTGCGCCCGTTTGCAAAGATCAGCCGGTCACCGGGAACCGGGTCATTGAGTGTGCCCCCGTCATCGAATCGCTGGCTGAGCGCACAATTGAACAGGTATGACTGGAAGGCAGAGACAAACAGGGACAGGAGTTTTGGCGGTAATTCCTTAAGGGCACCGGGATAATCGCCCGGGTGAGTGTAGAGATGGTGAAGCATCGAACGTTCGAATGCCATATGGAGGGGAAAGTCTCGCAGCGCGGGTTCCGGATCGCGTGTGGCTAAAAAGCCTGACCGTATGGTTTTGATCGGGTCCACTTCCCCGGGGAATTCCTGGCCCACATACGTAACTACGGCCTGTTCAAAATCTCCGCGCAGGATCCATTCCCCGACCCGGTGGGTGACCGGACGGATTGCACCGAAACGCTGGAGCCCGAAGTAGTTGGGGACACCGTCAGATGCGGTGCTGGTCAGGGTCTGTACCTGGCAAACGAGATCCGATGATTTAGTGTCCCGTATGACCAGATCAAAGCGGTTCCCCAGCAGCTGGCCCAGTGCCAGTGATTCGTTGGATTGCCGGACCGGCTCTAACGTGATGTCCTTGAGATGGATTGCTGTAACCTGTTCTGCAGTCACATTATAGATTGAGATCCACTGCTTTGTTATTGCATTGCGATCTTTTGTGCCTGCCCAGCCAATGCGGCGGTGGCTGATGCCGAGCCGTTTTGCAATCTCTTTGACTGCATGCTGGAGTTCCCAGTTCTTTTTTACGAGCAGGCAGATGAGATACGGGCCGGCAGTGCCGCCTTTTTCCGGTAGTGGGATCTCTTCGACAAGGAAATCTTCCGGAGATGATCGAAGCCTGCCCCCGATTCCTTCCGCATTGCTAGCGTAATAGCGCATGCCGAGTTCGCGTTCGAGTGGATAAGGGCTCGGTTTCATAACAGTGTGAGCGTGCCGGTGATCTTATCGAGGTCTTCAGTCTTGGCCGGTCCAAGCCCGAGCGCGGTGATTGTGCCGGGCGGGATCTCGGTCATGCCTGCATCCTGGATGAGGGAGTGGGAGATACCGGCGCGTTCCGCAATGACCCTGAGCTCGTGCAATGTTCTTTCATCATTGGCCTTGAGTACAACTTTCTTCTGCCCTTCTGCGAGCCAGGCTTTTGCCAGTGCCTTGTCAGCTCCATTGTACGCACCAATGGATGCGTGCGATGCCTGGGCGCAACGTTTGCCGCAGCTCATCTTGATATCGTTTCTTATGATGAGACATTGTTTGTATCTGAAGACGGGCTCGACTGACATTGTTCTGAATAATTGGTTGTGGAAAGTCAAATAGGTATAGATGCTTTGATTTTTGGGATTTGTTTTTAAAAAAATCCTGCCAGAATATGACAGAGGTGCGTCAATGGGTTACGAATAAAAAAAAGAAAAAGATTGTAACCCTAAATCACCCGCACACTCCACTCACTGCAGTCCCCGACAAGGGGGGAAGAATGGTGGAGCACTCAGCCGGAGGAGTAACAAAACGATCGCAGATTGCCTGCTTATAGGCATCAGGAGTTCGCGTTCCCCGGTACTCCTGACCGTTGATGACGAGCGTTGGCGATGAACTTGCACCATCCTTATACGAAAGTGCCTCATCAGCTCTGAGCAGATCGAGACCTTCTTTTCCGCTGGCACAGGTATCGATATTCTTTAAATCTATCCCAACAGCCATAGTGACATTTACCCGGCAGGCATTCAACAGAGCTGCATTCTGGTATTGTGGATAGCACGCATCATTGAACTTTCCTAAATATTCCCAGAATTTTTCGGGGTTCTTTTTGAGAATGCAGATCTGGTGCAGATCTTCTTTTACTTCTGACATTCCATGCAATGACTGGACTGACGCAACGGTTGTCCCGGTTGAGGTTGTGAGATACCTTACACGAATATCTGCTTTTGAACCGAGCAGGGCTGCGACAGGTTTCATCACATTCCCGGCATAGGTGCCACCCGGGCAGAAGGCCATAACGTAAAGATCTACTACCGGGCGTTCTGTTTTTATTGGAGGGGCCGCTGTTTGTGTCGGAGCAGTCCGGCTTCCTGTCGTCCCAGTCATATCAATCCTGCTGGTAAACAGGGAAGAACAGTCACGGGTTGTAAAGATCATCATATCCCTGCCCCCATAAGAAATCTGCATCTCATATATTCCCCGGTTTTCAGTTATGGAGGTGAGCGAGGCAGATGTACCAGGAGAAACAAGATTGTTATTGACATAGGTGAGGGTTTTTTCAGCACAGGTCGGTGCGGGGATAACTGTTCCCTGACTTGGCATAGTTTGCGTAAACCCGGCTGCAAGCAGAATCACAATCACCACAGCGATACCGATGATAGCGACTATTGTACTTTTGCTAAAAACAGATTGTTCTTGTGCGTTTCCTCTCTTCAGACTGTCCTTTTCCGGGGCTTTGATTTCCGGATTATTGTCAAGCGTCACAACGAAACCTTAACAATTGTTTATAATTTAACTATGAAAAAGTGATCATTTTTCGTCAGATTGAAATTTCAGATGAAATGACAGGGATTGCTTAGGATCGTGGATTGAAACTTACCATACGAATTATTGCCCGGAACACGTTGTTCATCATCTCTATTTTCAATTACCCAATCGCTACTGAACGTCAAAATTTGCTGCAACCAAGAATTTTTATGTTCTATGATTAGAATATTACAGATATGGAACAATCGGATCCCATTATCAATGAGCGGGAGGCAGCAGTCCTCGGGCTCCTGTGCGAAAGCCCGCTCTATGGGTATACCATAGAAAAAATTATTGAAGAGCGGGGGATGCGGCACTGGACAGATATCGGTTTTTCCTCCATCTATTATGTGCTCAAACGGCTTGAATCAAAAATGTTGATCACCAGTTCCTGCGAACAGCAGGAGGACAAACCCTCGCGAAAGGTGTACACGATTACGGATGCCGGACTTGATATGATGAAGCGCACTGTGCGATCATTTCTTACCTTGAACACAAGGAACCGTTCACCTTTTGATCTCGGTATTGCCCACCTCACGCTCATTCCGGAACTGGAAACAGTTGCCTGCCTGCGAGAGCGTCTGGCAGGACTTGACAAAGTGATCGAACATGTCCGGCAGATTCGTGAGCAGAAAGTGATTGAGAAACGCCCTTTTTATGTGCTTGCACTCTTTGATCGCACGCTTGCGCATCTTAACACTGAAAAAAAATGGGTCTTAAAATTTATTGGGGAGGTGGAACAGCATGGCAGCACAACCCCTCACTGAAAAGGATGCAATAATCACGGTTGAAAATCTTGAATTTTTGTATGGCGATTTCAAGGCAGTTGATGGGATCAGTTTCACGGTTAAAAAAGGTGAAATCTTTTCGTTTCTCGGGCCAAACGGGGCAGGCAAGAGCACTGCGATCAACGTGCTCATCACCCTGCTCGCACTGCAAAAAGGAAAAGCGAGTGTGGCCGGTTATGATGTGACAAAAGATCCCCAGAAGGTTCGGGAATCGATAGGCATTGTTTTCCAGGAGATCACCCTTGATCGGGACATGACCGTATGGGAAAGTCTTGAGTTCCATGGAAAACTCTATTCCATGCCTCACGCTGATCGCAGGAAACGAATCGAAGAATTGTTAACGCTTGTCCAGCTTGAAAACAAACGCGATGTCAGGACCAAACACTTGAGCGGGGGCATGAAACGCCGGCTTGAGATTGCACGGGGACTGATGACGCGCCCGAAAGTGCTTTTTTTAGATGAACCGACAATCGGCCTCGATCCGCAGACACGAATGCGTATGTGGGATTATATCAAGGATGTTAACAAGGAAGGGACAACTATCTTTTTAACAACGCATTACATGGATGAGGCTGACCAACTGTCAGACCAGATAAGCATCATCGACAACGGTAAGATCATCATCTCCGGCACGTCATGGGAACTGAAAAACACCCTTGGGCAGGACATAATCTATTTAGAGACCAGCGATAACGATGCTGCAATTCAACTGATCCGTAATCTCTCGTCTGTTAAGGATATTACTTCAAAAACCCGTGGATTTTTAATCAGTGTTAATGAAGACGGGACAAAAGTTCTCCCAATGATTATGGAATGTCTGCACAACGCAGAGATTAGTATCGATACGGTAAATCTTAAAAAACCGTCCATGGATGATGTGTTTGTCTATTATACCGGAAAAGAGATACGTGACGAACCTATAGGAAAAAGCGCGTTTATTTCTCTTCGCCCGGGAGGTCATTGAGATGAATTATGGTTTTGTAAATATCTATTGGCGTGACATGATCCGGTTTGTCCGGTTCAGGACCATGCTGTTCTCATCGCTCCTCCAGCCGGCACTCTGGCTTGCATTCTTTGGAATTGCCATGTCGAGTAGTTTTGATTCGCTGATGATTGGTGTGCCAATTCCTCCGGGTGCACATGCTGTCGGGTATCTCACGTTCATGGCAGCCGGGATTATTGCGATGACTACGCTGTTTACGTGTCTCTTTGGGGGCATGATCATTCTCTTTGACAAGAACTGGGGACTCATGCGGGAGATCCTGGCAAGTCCCATGCCCCGCGATCACGTGATCATCGGCATCGGACTTTCGGGTATGACAAAATCGTTTATCCAGGCGATCATTATCATGGTATTTGGCATCCTTATCGGCGCAGGATTCTTTGTCGGTTTCAGCGCGGTGCAGATCGCAATTGCGGTTTTGGGAATTTTAGTGTTTGTCGCAGTCTTTGCTCTTGGATTTCTCTTTCTCTCGGCAGGAATTGCCATTTCAATGGAAACTCCAGAAGGGATGCAGGGCATCATGACGCTTCTCACCATGCCGATTTTTTTTGCAAGCAATGCCCTGTACCCGCTCAATGCTTTCCCGGAATTTTTAAAGGTGATTTCGACTTACAACCCGATGACACTCCTCATCAACGGGATCCGTTATTTTGCGATTGGCGATGATTTTGTGGCCATGGGTACGCATTACGTGTACACAACAAACGACATACTGCTCTCGTTTGGAGGTCTTGTCGTTTTTGCATTGATTATGTACGTGTTTGCCTGCTGGCGGTTCAACAAAGCGGTAGTGACTTAAATTTTTTTTGCGCTGGTCAGATATTGCTCAAATCGGGTTATTATATATGCCCGCTCATAAAAGTTCTGGTCTTTTTGGCAGAATCCGTATGAATATTACCGGTCCCGGATCATTTTTTTTTAAGATTTTACCTGAATATCTCCCATTGCGATCTGGAAAAATATCTATCAAAAGAAGTTAAAAAGAGAGTAACATGGTAAAAAAAACGAAATGTGAATACTGTGAGAAGGACGCTATCGGGTACCAGGGATTTGGGTGTTGTTCAGCATACGTGTGCCTTGATCATGCCGATAACCTGGTTCTTGCTCTCAAGCCCGGGGAAAAACTTGCGTCCGGTGAATGTTACTTTGAGCGGTACTAAATCATCGGCTTAACTAATATCTTCAATACTTCCTTAAGAACTATTCATCAGTATCCGTTAAACCCGGTTTTGCATTTTCTCCCGGCTTTTAAAGTGATTCGTTTTTTTATTGAGTCTTTGCATGAGCGGAAACGTTCATCCAATATTAATCCACATACACCACTAAGACAATGATTATTGTCTCCATCTATGGTACCCGATTTTAGGCTCGCTGCCATCATCGGGTACTGATAGCAGGAGAACCCGTACAGGAAGGATGCCCGTTGACTGGCGAAATGGATCTAAAATTGGAGGCTCTCTCGAAGTATATCGTCACCAGCCCGTCGTGGGCAAGGTCGCTTGCTCTGATCCTCATCCTCTCTGGTTGCATAGAGGTCATGTCGATTTTGGGATCCGGAAACTCCCTAACTCACCCCAACCTCTTTCCTATCACTGCCTACCTCATCCCGGCCCTCGCTGCCCTCGCCCTGACACCCCGGCTGGCCCGTATATTTTCCGGAAAACTAGACTACGGCTGGTCAGGGCTCACTGCGGCATTCGGTCTTATCATCTCGCTCTTTATCTCCCTCATACCCATCCTGTTTTTCAGATCCTCGTTTCCAGTCTTCTTTGCAACTTCGCTTGCACTGGTATTCACGTTCCGTATGCTCCTTCTTGCAGCAGTAGTTGATTTCCATCTACGGAGAGTCGTGGTTCCGGCTCTTCTTCACTCCGGAGTTGCAGTCATTGGAGCGGCACCTTTTTTAGGCCTGCATTTTTTGCAGCTCTCAATCATCCTCCACATCAGTTTTGCTCTTGGCGTCTTTGTCTTTATCATGGTGATCGAACGCCCGATGAAAGCCAACTTCAAGATCGGCCCACTCGAACTGGCCAATGCGTTTCTTGCGCACCTCTCTGAAGGCAGCAAGAAGCTTGACGATTTTTTCCGTAGCATAGGAGAGAGCGTGATTGTACCACAGGTCTCCCTTGTTATTCATCGGGAGGAAAAGGAGGAGATCATATTTACTGTCCCAAATGTCCATCCCGGTCCCCTTGGTGAGATCGGTGGGAGCAACCTGCCAAAGATCCTTAACAGCATGCTTGGTTCTGCTTCGATGGTCTTTCACGGCTCTGCCACGCACGATTTCAATCCGGTTGATGAAGTGGAGGTAAGAAAAGTGGGCGTTGCAGTAAAGCAGTGCCTCCCGCAGTTCTGCTCCAATCACAGCTGCACGGCTTCGGCGAGGTTCCGGAGCGGTTCTGTTGATGTGCTTGCGCAGGCATTTGGTGACACGGTCATTGCTGTTGCAACCCGGTCACCAATAGTTACTGAAGACCTTGACTTCTCGGTCGGGTTTGCGATCATGAGGTCCGGAGAGAAATATTTCCGCCACGTTGCGTTTGTTGACGCCCACAATTGCATGGATGCTATGGTAAACGGGGTCTCACCGGCAACAGAACTCGCTATGGAGTATATCAGCGCTACTGATGCTGCGTTTGCTGCAACCGCAAAAGAAAAACAAGGAAGTTTCTCTGCCGGATATGCAGCAAGGGTGCTCCCGTTCTCACGGCAGGAGGGATTTGGCGACCTTGGTGTCCAGGTTCTTGTCATTGATGCTTGCGGTCAGAAGACCGCATATGTTCTCTTCGATGGTAACAATATGCAAACCGGCACCCGGGACGAGATCCGCAGGAGACTGCTTGCCCATGTCGACGAGTGCGAGGTAACAACAACTGATACTCATGTGGTCAACACTATCTCCGGGAGAAATCAGGTTGGGCTCAGGGTCAAAGTCGATGCCTTTTACCCTCTTGTTGAGGAGGCGGTCATGGAAGCCCTTGCCGATGCAGCTCCTGCCAGCACGGAAGGGTCGACTGCATGGTGCAATGGGATCGTGGTCTTTGGATCGCAGCGGATCTCCCAGATCGCTTCGACTGTTAACGGAATGATGGGGTTTATGCTCCCGGTTGCTATTATAATTCTTTTAGTGGCCTTCCTGACTACTGCGATTGCGTATTTCGTGCTGGTGTATTAGTTCCATTTTTTTTATTTCGATGGGTCAACCCAATAATTTTTTAGTTACATCAATCAATCAGATCCGGGCTTTTCAATTTACAGAAATCTTTACACCCGTGAGACAACCCGGTTAAAAAAAACTCGCGATCATTGTGAGTTGGTGTGGATCTTTTTTTTTTAAGCGCACACTGATAAAAGTCCAAATAGATGCCCTTTTTTTATGAGCAGGTATAAAACACACTCTTATGAAATCACTCAGATACTTAACATATTTCCTGCTCGTGATTTTTTTAACATTTTTGCTTGTTGCTGCAGGGTGTATCAATCCATCGACTACGGTACCTTCTGCTGGTGTGACTGGTAAAAACATTTCCGGTGGAGCGATGGTTGGAATTACCGGGCCCAACAATTGTGCCTCCATTGCGGAATGTGCTGCTTACTGTTCCGCCAATAAAGAGGTCTGTGAACAGTACTGTCGTGATCATGCCGATGTCTGCAGCCAGCTTGGCGGTGCACAGGGTCAGAAATCAACCGGGCCTACCGGGGGTGCAGGCACAGCTTGCGACACTCCGGTAGTCAAACAAAAGATGTTAACAGAGGTCAATAAAATCCTTGTCAATCCTCCGGACTCCATACGTGCACCCAACTGGCAGACTAAGATCCTTCCTGCAGGCAACCCTTACCCGGGCTATTATTACGATCTCTCCACAGCCTTTGGTCCTGCTATAGATTCACAGAAAACTGCCTGGACGGGAGTGGGTGAACCGTCACCTGTTGCCGGGCTCGATTACTACATTATAGGATACTGGGAAGAAAAGCCGAAAGGAATCAGCGGGCATATGGGTGAAAATTCTCCGGACGCCATAGATTTCTCACAGTACCAGCTAGCGGTGTTTTATACTAACGTTACCGGAAAATCGCAGTTTGCAATGATCAGCGCCTTACCCGCTCTTACCATGAGCGAATCGGATGCAAAAGCATATTTTGCCTCCAAAATAAAAAAATCGTTCATCAATCTTGACAATAAAGAACTCACCCGTTCGGGAAACCAGAACCAGAAAATTTATGAGGTAATCTGGCACGATTCGGACAATACACAGGACTACTGGGACGTCCAGATCGGTATTGGGTATATCGCGATCGGACAGGGTAAAGTCTATTCAGCTGAATCCCAGCTCAAGGGAGATCCTGGCACGGTCTGGAAGTATCATGCCTGCAAACCCTGTGAGAACTGCAATGACTGGACTGTGGAAAAAGCGTTCAATAAAGACTGCTCGCGGGATAGTGACTGTCTCAGTGGATTATCCTGCAATGCAGGCTATTGTGTAAAACCGGGTGCAGGACAAAGTCAGCAGCAGAATACAGGGCCGGTTACCCCGCCGGGATCCGGATCCATTGGTGGGAACGGTCCCGGGTCTGCGTGTAAAACAAGCAGCGATTGTGCTTCCGGTCTTTCCTGCACAAGTGGTGCGTGTTCAATTCCTGGTGGAAAACCCTGATCCATTTCAATTTTTAGCTATGCACTTCTCTTAACCGCTGATAGATCATTGACAACAAAAACCCATCCCCTGCATTGTATGTGATTCCAGAAAAGTTATCGAATGATCATAATCAAATCGCCATCTCCGGAGATGTTGTATCGTTCTGAAATTGTCACATCATCCCAGGTACTAGCCCTGCCAAAGACCAGTTCAATTTTTTTGCGAATTTTTGTAATTTTCTCACCATCATATTTCGGTATACGTATTTCCATTCTTTTCATCTCCATTGGTTTATGCAGGCATTCCATACAATAGAGTAAAAAGAGCGGGTTATTAAATCGATAAGAGCGAAGGGTGAAAGTGTTGAAACTCTGATAGTGAGCGAAGAGAAAAGCAATAAAAAAGTTCTATATTTTTGATAATGAGGAGTGTCGCTGTTTCCTTAACCGGTTTTTTTGCTTACAAGAATTGTTATGGATTTGGTTTATAAAGCACGTTGGAGATTAGGATCGAACGTTAAGATTTTTTTATGGCTCATCGCTATTTTGAATGGGTAAAGCTTGAAGTGAGTAAATTACAAAGATGGTGGCTGATGCCATTATACCCCAAAATACGATGAACGCCGCCGCCCCCGAGGGGACGCCCCCGCGGCGGTTTTGATGACTAAAATGTTGAAA
>JAUYTV010000011.1 GCA_030694985.1 Methanoregula sp. | reverse complement strand
CCGTTCTCCATCCACGACTTTGCCGGGCACTGCTCGCAGAGCCCTTTTAAAAAGCAGACCGCACAGCGCCGGAGATACTCCGGGTTCTCTGCCTTTTTCTCGCGGAACTTCGGAAAGAACTCCGTGAGGACTTCTTTAAGGGTACCTTTGTGGAGGTCATACACAGTATCCTCGTGCCGCAGCGGCAGGCACATCTGGGCAAACCCGTAGGCATCGATGCAGGTGCCATGCCCGGCACCGCAGGAGAAGATCGCATCTCCTGAAGCCCCCATGAACTTTGTGCAGAACTGCTGCATCTCCCGGATGTGCCCGGGAGCGTCCCTCGTGATCAGGGCAACCGTCTCCTCAGGGGAGAGCCGGAGCGCGGCAATCCGCCGGTTCTTCGCTGGGTCATCGCGCCGGGCACGGAGGTCGAAGTTCATCGAGTAGCCGGGCGGCTTGTCCATGGAGGGGATTGTTGCCGCCCAGGCCTCGAACTCCACCATCTCGTGCCGGTTCTGCGGCAGGAGCGCCTGCTTTACGATGAACGGGATCCTGTATTCAAGGAGCAGGTCAACGCCCCTCCTGAATTCATGATAAGCGCCCTTCACCCCGGCAACGGCATCGTACGATTCAGGGTGCATCCCGTACACCGTCACCTCCACCACCCGGCCCGGCGGGTAACGGGCGAGGAGCTGAACAAGTTCGGGCGTGATGAGCCGGGCATTGGTGAAGAGGATCACCTGCATCCCCATCTTCCGGGTTGCAAGGTAGAGGTGCGGAAGATCCGGGCGGAGCAGAGGTTCCCCACCTGTGAACCGGACCACCATGCAGCCCAGGTCCGCTGCCTGCTTCAGCACATCAAGAACGAACGCCGTCTCCATCTCCCGGGTTTTGGCCCTGCAGTCATCCTCCGGGAGGTTGATCAGGCAGTGGATGCACCGGTTGTTGCACCGTTCGGTCAGTTCGATGTCCAGCTGGCCGAGCAGCGGGCTTTTGCCTTTCAGGGGATTGAAGTCTGCCTGCGAGACCTTCCGGGCATATTCCGTCATATACACCTCAGCTACTCGATAATGTCCCCGCTTTTGTTAAACTGCATCACGTAGCACGGCACTTCCTGCGCCATCTGTTCGATATAGGTCAGGGTCTTTTCCTCCCAGCCTGCAGTCACAAACGGGCGGATCAGGCACTCCTGAAGCCGGCAGACGATCTCGTCCCGGTCCTCGATCCGTATGATCCGGTTCACCTCAGATTTCTCGATGAAGAGGACGGCATGCAGGGGTGCCGACCGGGACGAGATATCAGGTACATCGCCATGGCTCAAGGTGCCGTAAACGTTCCAGCCTTCAGGCTGACGCCGGACTATGTTCCGGTCATCGCAGAGAATCTCGGAATTCATTTCACCTCTGGCTCTCGTCCCGATCAGGATATCGGTAATGAGATTTTTGTCTGCCTTCAATAGGCCGAAAAAGAGCACACCCTTGCCGTTGATGATCGCCCCCGCCGAGTGGAGGATGAACCCATTCCGGTCCGCGAGGAGCCGGGCGAGCAGGATCTGGTCTGATGGAAACATTGTGAGGGAACCAAGGTTCCCCTTCCGGAAACTCTCCTCCCCGGTCTTGTCATGGTAGATCCTGCCGGAAGTATGGTCGTCTGAAAAGACCGCCACATGGTGGAGGGGTGAGATCGTCCCGTCTGCAGGAATGCCGGTGTAGATCCATGTCTGCCCCTTCCGGTAAATTGCCCACGGGCTTTTCCGGTACATCTCTTCGCCACGTTTCTCCTCCGGAAGATCCGGGAGCTCAAAATGGTGGCGGATGCTCACGGTATCCTCACCCGGGCCACCCGCACGGAAACGGTCGAACTTTTTATCGAACGTAGTTTTAGAGAAGGGCAGGTCGGAGTCCACCTGGAACGTGATCCCGCCGATCCGGACATAGCGGCGGTGATCCCGCAGCATCCTTTCCCTGCAGGCCCGGTTTTCCCGCGCTACATCGCAGAGATGCTCGACCTTTGCGGAGTAACGGCCATGCTCAAGATACCCGTACACCGCACACCACCGGCAGTCTTTCCGGTAATCGCACGAGCCGCAGTTCTTCCGGTACTCTTCCCCTCCCCGGACTTTATCGGAAAGGGACGGGATGAACCGCTCCCATGCGTCATGGAACGTTCCCTTCCGGAGGTCGTAACGCATTGCAGGATCTTTAATAAAGGAACAGAATGCCATCATCCCTTGCGGGTCAATATGGAAATCCCGCCGGTTGGCAATACAGGCTGCAAAGAGCCGGTCGTCACCGGCAGGACATTTCGGGTGGCCGCCATCGTCATCCCCCTCATGAGAGGAGAAATCCGGCCGGTCAAGTTCTACAACATCGTGTGGGGAGAGGCGCTGGGAATCGATCTCCGCATTCCGCACGGGGTCCAGTCCTGCCGAGAGGTAGAGCCACGGTGCGCCGATCCGGTAATGGGGACTTAAGTATTTGGCAAGTTCAACCATGGCCGGGAACTCGTGCCAGTTATCCTTCATGGGGACTAGCTGGACGGTGAACCCGGCACCGGCATCCTTCAGGAGCTTAAACCCCCGCATTGTTGCGGCATAGGAGCCCGGGTTCTGCGTCACATGGTCGTGCACTTTTGCAGTCGCGCCGTAGAGTGCGACCATCTTTGACCCTTTCCGTTTCATCAGTTTTGCGATCTCCGGGGTGATCAGTGTCCCGTTCGTATTCAGGCTGTATCTCTTCGCACGAGAGGTGATGTAATCGAAAATCTCCGGAAAGTCCGGCCGGAGCATCGGCTCACCACCGGAGATCGCCCACTCCTGGCACCCCATTGCCCGGGCATCGTCAACAAGGTCGAGGAGCTCCTGAGTGGAGAGTTCCCCGCGGCCATCCGTGGTCCTGAGCCAGCAATGAAGGCACCGGTTATTGCACCGGTATGTGAGATCGAGAGAACCCTTTAAGGGGAGACGGGGCAGGTCTGCGATTTTTTTTGTTGAGGAAAACGTGGCAGTCATCGATGAACGCATCCCTCAGATCTGCAGAGGTTACCGGGTGCAGATCTCGCTTGCCCCTGTCGTGCAAAACGGTTTTTGTCAGGCAGGCATGTTCTCTCTTTCTCATTGCACATGGGAAATACTTCGATCGGGCTGTTAAAAAAAGTGTGTAAAAAACCTGATAATCCTATGGATGATGAGGAAAAATTCCGGGAGATCCTTTTCCCGCTTCCCTCTCCCCAGATACCCTGTATCGCCCATGCACCCCCACCTGATCAGGTCCCGGTCTGTCTAAGATACGATGGTTTGGAAACCTTGCAGGGCGGCTCTTGGAGTGGTTTGGGGAATATATAAAGCGTCCATCTAGATCATGATACCAGGGTGCACCATTCCCCAAAGCCCATAATCTAAACAAGAAAACACCCGGCGGACAAATTGCCGGGAGCCCGGTGCATCAGCGGGCATCAATGAGGTAGGAGTCGGCCCACCAATAGTGAGACAAGAGACGGGTTTGGATCAGGGTAAAACCGGCTGCGCGGAGGTCATCGACCCAGCCCTTGATCGGCCCTTCCCAGTTTGTACGCGCGGCAGTTCGGTCAAAATACCCAAACAGCACGGGAATCAGAAAACCCTGCGAGACCAGATCGCCTTCGTATTCTGCCAACCCGTTTTCATAACGGCCCACGATGTATTCCATGCGCTCCGGCGCATAGAAGTCGATAAAGGCGGGCACTTCAAATTCTGCGATCAGCAGGCGCTGGCCGTGCTGTCTGGCCCACCGGAACACGGCTGGACGTTCGGCAGGCGGGATCGATTGCAAACTCCAGGTGGCCTGGATCAGATCCCACTGTTCGTCGTGGGTAGCAATAAAATGCTGAATGGTGGCATGGTGAGCGTGGTAAGGCGTTTGTCGCTTGACCAGTACCTCTTCTCTGCTGCCTGATGAGTGCGGACCTGCCGGCCCGGCATCAGCGTCTTTTTTCTTTCTTATCGTTGATGAGGCAATCCCCCATCCCTTACTCACCCCAAAAAACCCTGATTTTCTTTACTCAACAACGTCTCCAATCCGGGCACGCCATGGCCTCCGTCTCCTTAAAATTTCCAAACCCGGCCCAAAATGAGCCCTGTTTACACTCGGATCACCCCCTGATCGATTAAAAAACTCCTGGATATTTTGCATGAACAGGGGGTCCGGAAGGATGCGTGATAATCACTTCGGTGTCCGACGTGAGATCTATTCGATCAGACCCCAAAAACAGGCCTTTTTTTTACTTTGACCGTGCTACCCACCAGCATCTATGAGTTTTGCCTCCCATTAGCGTACATTAGCGTTTTATAGTTCGATGGAAAGTGCTCCGTTTGGCCTGAATCGCAATGAAATAGCGTATTTAAAAAAAGTGTGTAAAAGTGTACGGTTTTTTTTCACAAGTTCGGGAAATGCCCTTTCAGGATTGGCAATCCGGGGCCGTAGCGGAGCCGGATTGGGGGGTGATAATGCAGGTATCCGGGATAGGTTTTTTCGACATTGAAAGTTTTGTCTCCCGGTCTCGTGATATTATTTTTTGCTCCATCAGGATCGTTTGGCTGATTTGAACCGGTGGCGATATTGCTTACGTTGCGAAAAAAAAACGAAAAAAAAGGATTAGATCTTGATCTGTGCCAGCGCATCGTATGCAATCTTTTTAAATGTCACTGGATCGATTGTAGGATACTGCTCCTTTGCCTTTAGTACGTCCGGTGCAGTACCTACAGCAAATGCCTCAATCCGGTCAAGCGTGCGTTCTGCTGTGTCGAGCACCCAGAGGTCCCGTGTGTCCTTGTCCACAATATTGATCGATTCCACCCGGACCGACACCATGGGTGAACTGGCCTCATCCTTCCGGTACACGCTCGGTTTTCCGATAACTGCTACAAAGGCCGGAGTCTCGATCTTTGCCAGCTGCTGCATGGCCTCGGGCTGGTAACTGCCGGCCATGATAAAGAAGGTCCCGGTCGGGTCTACTACCCTTCCGCGATAGAACATGTTCTGGTCACCCTGCCGCTGTTTTTCGGTCAGCGTGCCAACAATAAAGATCCGGTTGCAGCGCTCTCCGGTCGGGAGCAGCACAAACGTCGGGCTCTTCTCGTCTTCGCCATCCTTGAACTGGTACCGGCATTCCCGCAGCTCGCTGGCAAAGACCCTCCGGGCCGGTTCGCGCTCGAATGATGCATCCTTCCTGCCCATATCGTGTGCGGGTGTGCTCATGATGCACCCCCGGCCCGGTTGAGAAGTGCGGTATGTTTTCCGCTCTCGAATGTCACAGGCCCGCATTTGTTCACGAGAACGCGGTTATCTATCTCGCGCCCGTGGCAGGAAAAATAGCGGCCGAGTATCTTGTCCCTCATCTGGAGAAAGACCTCGTCCATACCCAGCGGGTTGTTCTCGGCGATCTCCTTTGCTGCATCGAGTGATATTCCGGTGAGTGACTCCACCACATCGCGCTGGAGCAGCACGCTGTGCGTCTTTTTTCCGTTGTCTAACCAGCCTTTGATCCGCAGATCATAGGTGAACTTCGGCTGGATCTCGTGAACAGGACAGTAGTTCTGGCGCGAGAGGGCACGATTGCACCCTTCTACCGGGCAGCGCTTGATGATACCAGAGCCGGGTGCAACATGAACGATAGCGCCGCTGACTGCTGCTTCGCCCCCGCTCACCTCAATATCGCCTTCCTCTTGCATGATCATCGCAGTATTGAGGTTTAACGAGAGTCGGCCGTTATACTCGTCTACCTGGGCGTAGAAGATATTGTACACCGAACCCGGTATCAGGCTCTCTTTACCCGGTTCTTTCCAGATGACAAACTTGAGTGTGCCAGTCTCATCGCCTAACAGGCCGGACTGGAGCATCCGTTCGTGGGTTACGTCCCATTCCTGGACCACTTTTGCCCGGAGGCTGCCAATGCCGGGGTGCAGTTCGCTGATCGGTACCGTTGTGGGCATGAGGGCACGGTCTTCTTCGATCTCCTTGATCGTGGTGCCGGAATGGATCTTCAGGCTCGCGATACCCTTGAATTCGTCCACTACAGCGGACTCGATCCGGTACCAGGACCCGACTGCCATTGCCGGTGCATTCGCCTTTGCCCATGCAACAAAGCGGATAGCGCCGGAATCATCGGCAATGATGCCGCCCTGTGCAATTGAGGGGGATGCGGGAGCTGCGAGTGCTACGATCTTGCCTTCGATCGTTACCCACTCGCCGGGTGCCGCATCAGCGATCTTCTTATCTTCTGTGCCACTACTGCCCGTACCACTACTGCCTGCGCTACCGGTTCCCATTGAAGGGATGTTGAACTCTTTTGCAAGTTCGTTGGTTACGCTGCGCTCTGCTTCTGATGGCTGTACACTGAACTCCTCGATCAGTCTGCGAAGTTTTCCCTCGATCTTTTTGGGATCAATGGTCTGTCCGCTCTTTTGGAACTTACGGGAGATTCTGTCTGCTGCTTCGGAAAAATCCATTTCGTACATCTCCACATAACTATCGGATCTGATCCTGTCTATATATTGCGAAGTGTGCGGGGCGAAAGTGAACCGGCACATAATAGCAATCGCCGTAATGGTCAGGTTTATTTGACCACAAGCAGACTATTCTGAGTTATGGCAGAAATTAATGCAGACAGCACTATCTATGAACTCTTACAGGCAAAACCCGAGTCCACCGAGGCACTCTTTAAGTTCGGTATGGGCTGCGTAGGATGCGCGATTGCCCGTGGCGAAACAATCCGACAGGCAGCAGAGGCACACGGCATCCCCCTGCCCGAGCTCCTCAAGGCTCTTGGCATTGCAGAAAAGTAAAGAACCATCTATTCATTTTTTTTTGTGTTTTGCCTTGATCTCAGCTGGCAGAGCCAAAGGAAATTTCTTCAGGTAACTGGCGTTCTCCGGCTCGTGGAGAAGCGTACATCGCGCACAGTTCCATACCTTGTTTCCATTGGAGCCTGAAGACCACTGCCCAAGACTCTCATCACCGCACGGGTAGAACGGGCAGTAGCAGAAGTCGCAGCTCTGCCCTTTGAAATGGCAGGGATAATAGGCGCAGTTGTGGGGTGTCCACTCCACCCAGTGCTCACCCTTAAACCGGCTGAAAATAAAAAAAGACGGCTGGTGTTCCTGTACCTCGCTGTCGTGACGTTGTATCGCTTCCGGGATACCGAGGAGTATGGCTCCACGGACGCGATGGCCGACATCGGTCATGCGCCCGGCATACCGGTGTTTAACCTCCCCTTCGCAGGCTGCGATCACCGCATCAGTTGGTGTACCGCTCAGCGGGAGGCCCAGTGCGGCAAGGGCTTCTGCCTTTGCCTCGGTTGCCACCATGATCGTCTCTAACAGGGCCGAGTCTACCATGCCCTCGCTGCTGGTGACAATGATGTTGATTGTCCCGGCCGATTCCGGTGGTTCGCGCCTGATCCCCGCAGTGATGAACACCGTTACAAAATCATACTGGAGCACACAGCACTGCTGGACAGGCACCGCAGTGAGCATCCCAAAAAATGTCGGCGCAAGACCGGCCCCTGCTGCGATCTTTTCCAGTTCCTTTCCCGGTTCAGTATGATCCCACCCGGAGGGAATGGTATGGTTAAAAATTGTGGAGACCCGGCTTATGCCGCCGTTGATGCCGGTACTTGCAGCGCGGAACGCTCCGCGGATGAAAAGAGTATGGGTATCCGTGAAATATCTCATGCAACCGAATAGCGTGTCCGGTCTTTGAGTTCCTGCTGCTTGCCGGAGTTCCAGCCTGAGACATCCTGCAGGTAACCGGTTACCCTGCTTATCTGGGTGACATCGTGAGAGCCGCATTCAGGGCACACAGGTTTTCCGCAGAGCGGGCAGTATTCGATACCTGAGAGAATCTCGTGGGAGCAGTGGCAGTGATCGAGCGGGCACATGATCTCCAGGTGCGTCTCGTTACAATTCGGGCACGGACTCTCCTCAACAATGAGGTGGCAGGTGTGGCACTTGTATTTGCGTTCCTTTTGTGGAATCTCTTCTACACTCTTGTATTTTTGTGCCAGTTTCCGTTGTTCTGCCGTCCAATCCATACTATAACATTGCACAGGTCATTAATAAATATTTAGACCCTGCCAGTTCCACGAACTGCCATTTCACCCACTATTAAGCGCGCATATGCAGATCTGGCCGCAAAACACGTTCTATTTATATACAGTTATAGAATAGGGGCCATAAACAGGGCCGGCAGACGCAACAGAGCCCGAAATGGCCTTTTTCCCGTTCAGCACAAATACACCTCCGCTTCCCGTAAGCCCCCTGAAAAAGGCCCGGAACTGCCGGACCCCCAACCCATCATCTTTCGGATCGGACGTGTGCAAAATCCTTTGCTGCGGTTGCCGGATCCTCCGCTTCATAGATCGCGCGGCCAACGATTATTCCGTCAACAAGTTTTGCAATGGTATTGGCATCCCCACCCTGCGCCCCGACACCGGGGGAGAGGATCTTCCGGGTACCAACAATCCCTCTCAAAATCTTCACCCGCTCTGGCCGGGTTGCCGGGGCGATGATGCCATCGGCTCCGCACTCCATGGCAAGCGCGGCGATCTTCTCTGCTGTCCCGCCATGGAAAAAGTCGGTTGCGCCGGGATGGCTCATCTCGGCAACCACATAGCATGCACCCCCGCATTCGAAAGCCGTCTCAACGCAGGCAAGCACCGAGTCTTTACCGGTAAAACCGTGGCAGATGATGGAGGAAAATCCTGCATCAAAGACCTGCTCGGCGATGAGCCGGTTGGTGTTGGGGATATCGGCAACTTTGAAATCCGCGATCAGCGGCAGGTCGTGCTCTGCCATCTCATCGGCAATGGAAAGCCCGGATGAGAGGATGAGAGGATAGCCAAGTTTGATTGCATCGATATTGGGTGCACAGGCTTCTGCAATGGACAGGGCTTTTTTCTTCTCCATTACATCGAGAGCAAGGATCAGGTCAGTCATAACGACCTCCGCTCCAGCACTGCGGCAACCATTACCGGAAGCGTAATCGTGGCATCGCCGTACACGGTGACTGCCTGTGCCTCTTCAGTAATCTTGCCCCATGAGCGGGCTTCGTCCAGTGTTGCGCCCGAGAGCCCGCCGAGATCCGGGCGGTCACCGGTCAGCTGCACTGCATAGGAGAAACCGTTGGGGGTCATGAGCATGCTCTGGAGGATGAAGTTCTTTGGCACCCCGCCACCAACCAGCATGGCGCCGGCTTTCTTTGCCGTAAAGCAGCGGTCCATGAGGGCTGGCATATCGGCAAACGCATCGACGGTCACTTTGTTGGTCTGGGAAAAGAGCCAGTACTGGAGACCGATCATTGAGTCCTGCAGCGCGGGGCAGTAGACGGGGATATTATTGTGATACGCGGTGTGCAGTATACCGGACTTTAAGTTCTTCCCGATATGTTTGAGGAGGGCGGAGATGGAGATGGTGCTGCCGGGTTCGAGTTCTTCAAACACCTTTTGAATGAATTCTTCGAAGTGCTCGAATGCTTCGTTGGGTAGATAGACGTCATAGATCCGGTTGATCTCATCGTGCCGGAGTTCAACATCATTGCAGAATGCGGTGCCGTGAAAATGTTTACACCCGATCGCCTCGATGATATCGTGCGTAAGGTTTGCACCGGTCGATACGAGCACATCGATGTGACCTCCCTTGATGAGATCGGAAACAATCCCCCCCATGCCGGCGGGAACCATTGCACCAGCAAGCCCAAAGAATTTTGTTGTCTCTGTATCGCGCAGCATCTGGTCATAGATATCCACGGCACGGGCGAGTGACCCGCCATTGTACGCCCCGGCCTTTCCCATTGCAACGACCAGTTCATTGACGGTCATCTTTTGCTTTAAGTGGATCTGGGTGACCGCTTCATCGCACTGCTTTGCCATTTTGTACTTCCCCAATTATTGGAAAAGGTATTGGTGTGCTTGGATGATAACTCTGTTTTATGGGTGAAGTTCCCGGATTACCGGGAACTCAGGATACCCCGTACCTTTCATATCTCGTTTAAAGACAGATCGCCGCCTTTGACCCCATGGGATGCATATAAAAAAAAGAACGTGGCCCGATTTTTTTTGATTGTATCAACATAAAAAAAGTGCGGGATTAAAAAAATGGCTCTCCGACTTTATGTGAGGGGAAGATCCTGCACACCATAAAAGAGGAGGGTTCCCCGCCTCAGGGCCTCTCTTTAGGCACGGCGGGGTAAGGCGGTTTAACATTTACTCATTAAACCGCCGCGGGGGCGCCCCGTCGGGGGCGGCGGCGTTCATCGCGATTGGGGGTATATGGGCATTAGCCCACATCATTATAAAATACATGTGTTACACACTCAAAAGAGCAATGAACCTTCTTTTCAACCCATAATAAATCACGAAGATCCAAAAAAAAGTTGAGTGTTACTTCTCCGCTTCGAGCGTCTTTTTCGCTGCCATGAGCTGCTTGATCTGGTCGTCAGAAACCTTCGGATAAGAGAGGTTAAGCCCTCTGATTGCAGAAGTGATGACACTGGCAACAAACGTCCGGGCCATCCACTTGGCATCTGCCGGGACAATGAACCACGGGGCGTAATCGGTAGATGTTGCCGATAACATCTCCTCGTAGGCTTTTGTATACTGGTCCCAGAACTGGCGTTCGGCAAGATCGGCAGTTGAGAACTTC
>JAUYTV010000007.1 GCA_030694985.1 Methanoregula sp. | reverse complement strand
GTTAGAAGCGGCTAATCTGGTGAACAATATTACTCTCTACAATGCTAAATGGGCTATCGAAAAGGCTGCTATTACAACCTATCTTGCTAATCCGAAATATGCGCTCTAATTTTTTTTCAAGGGGGTTTGCGTAAGTCCTATTGTATTCGAACTTTTTTTAACAGAGGCAGAGCCCCGACATTGTGAGAACGGGCATTCCGAAGAATTCTATCGTCAGACATTGACGTGGAATTGGATGAAAAGCAAAAAGGATTAGAACTAAAGAGGCGCATCAAATCCAGTGACAAATGAATGTCTGGGTTTAATACCCTCTGTGCTTACGCCGGGGAAGAGATTTGAACTCTTGAGGTGCAGGGCACCAGTAGCTTTCAAGGCTACCGCCTTCCCGGACTAGACTACCCCGGCATTCTCCATATGTTGGGCGTAGTATGTAAAAAAGGCTTCTTAACCCATTTAACAGGGATCCGTTGTGCCAGAGGTACACAGGCAAGTGAAATGTTTATAGGAACAGACTATTTACGCGAGAGTAAGACAGCGATGCAAATAGCCCCCAGTCCCACAAACGGAAATATCGGGGATTGCGGTGTTTCGGTAGGAATATGAGGCGCAGTTGCTGCAAACGCTTCAGGTATGGTCGGACTCACAACAGCAGAGTTGACATTTTCTGCATAGAGGAACACTTCGCTGCGATCAGCATACTTGGAGGGGTACACTTTGACGTAGACGGTCTTACCCCGTCCTTGGAATTCTGCTCGTTCCGGGTTTAATTCTCCCTGATTATTTACCTTATGAAGAACGCCCTTGTCATCAACGTATTCAATCACCCAGTCAATAGATGATGAGGTATGCAAAACAACTGGACCGGACAGAGTCCTGACAACAAAATATGCCGGGGAATCCCGCGATGCTTTTGCATGTGCGGAAAAAACCGGGTATGTTGTTGCTGTTGTAATGGGAGTGACACCCATTGCAGGTTCTCCGGTAATTGAGATTGTACGAGTTCCGATGTATCCTTTCGCATCGGTAAAACTCACCTCATAATCCCCGGGTTCGGTGATGGTAATGTCGGCAGAAAAGAGACCGGCATTGTTTGTATTTACATAACTGGGTCCAAACACCACGGTATTTTGGGGACCGACTATCTCAATCTGGATGCCGGAATTTTCTCCGCCTTTGATAGAACCTGCGATATACATCTTTCCATTGAAACTCTGGCGGGATAATGAAGATATAAAGATTTCATCATCACGATCAATGAGTTGGATAACGCGCAGGTTTTCTGATGACGTGCCTAACCCATGAGCCGGCACCTCAACTTTATACGTTCCTTTCTTTAAGTTGCTTGTATCAAAAAAAGTTTTAAATTTTTTGTCAGATTGGACATATACAACCTTACGATCAACTTCGGTTGAAGTTGTCAGCTGGTGATAGAGCACCACATCAATGTACATTCCGGGAGGCAGGTTGGTTGTGCCAGTTACAATGAGAGGTTTTCCTACAGAAAGAGATACCGGTGCATCGATATTAATCTGATATGCCGATGCAAATCCCAATAAAAAGACGAGTCCCATAATAAAAAGGACGAACTTTTTCATCTATGTACGATTAACTAATAGGATGTTAATGATTTCTGAACGGATCGAAAAACCACTTGCAAGCTGGCGGGGAAAAGAGCGTTACGGCAATGAACTGCTGGAATGTCTCACGGTGATCTTTAAAAGTGCCGGGTGCAGCTGGTCGAAATGCCGGATGTGCAGTTACCGTCATGAACGATATGAAAAACAATCCTGCGAAAAATTATACAACCATCTCAAAGCCCAGCTTGCCTGGGTAACAAATGAGTTCAAACCCGATGAATATAGGATGGTAAAAATTTTTACTTCAGGAAGTTTTTTTGATCCTGCTGAAGTGCCATCAGAGTTTTTAACCGATGTGGCCACAACATTTCGTGGCAAACTGGTAATTGCAGAAACCCGCCCGGAATTTATTGATACCGAGGTTATCCGCTCATTTATCGAAAAACTAGATGACGGCAGCTGGAAAACCCCGCTGTATTGTGCGATCGGTTTAGAGACGAGCAGCGATCCAATCCGGGAAAAATGCATCAACAAGGGATTTACTTATTCAGATTTTATTTCAGCAGCATCAAGGGCCAAAGCAGCAGGAGCAGGTATCAAGGCATACCTCTTATTCAAACCACTCTTTTTAACCGAAAGCGAAGCTTTTGACGATATGAAACAATCAATCCGTGATGCAGCTTCACATGCTGATATGATCTCGATGAATCCCTGTACCGTGCAGCGAAGAACCGAACTTGAATTTTACTGGAAACGGGGTGCATACCGTCCACCCTATCTCTGGAGTGTTCTTTCCCTTTTAAAAGATGCCCCCGTCCATATGACCTGCGATCCACTCGGGGGCGGGCAAAAACGGGGACCACACAACTGCGGGAAATGTGATTACGATCTGGTCAAAGGCATACGTGACTATTCTCTCAATGCAGACCGGGAATTGATCAATGCACTGTTAGAGACACCCTGTGAATGCAAAAAAGAATGGGTGTATGTTCTCGCGCACGAAACTCCGTTTTGTATGCCCTTGACCCGTTGAACAAAACCGATCCTGTTTAAAAAAAAGGCAGATTATTTTTTTACAGCACTACTCTGCATCTCAAGTTGTCGTGCGAGCATCGGTAGGAATGTTCCCGCATCAGAAACGATACCAATCGCCTGCATACTGCCGCGATCCATAAGTTTGGTTAAGGCTGCCGGGTTGATATCAACACAGACCATTTTCACATTGGAAGGCAGGCAGTTACCGACTGCAACCGAGTGCAGGAGCGTTGCGATCATCAGGATCATGCTGCATCCCGCAATATGTTTCCGCATGGTATCCTGTGCAGTCATGACATCTGTTATCACATCAGGAAGCGGACCATCATCGCGAATTGAACCCGCAAGCACAAAGGGGATATTCTTTTTCACACATTCATACATGATACCGCCAGTAACAACCCCTTTATCCACAGCGGACTTGATCGAACCTGCCCGCATGATCTCGCTGATAGCATAGAGATGATGTTTATGACCGCCCATGACCGGTTTTCCTGTGGAAATATCCATACCAAGCGAAGTGCCAAAGAGATTGTACTCGATATCATGCGTTGCAAGGGCATTGCCGGCAAAGAGTACATCGATATACCCTTTGTGAATCATCTCGGCAAGTGCTTTATCCGCACCGGTATGAATGATCGCAGGACCCCCGACAATTGCAATACGGCCACCTTTTTTCCGGACTTCGAGAATTTCTCTGGCAATCTGTGCAATCAGCGTCTCGCTCGGTCGTTCTGAAGATACCGTGCCATGCATGAATTCAAAGGTGCTGCTTTCACGGGGCCGTTCCGGATAACTTACATTCACTCCCTGTTCCCCGACAACAACCAGATCTCCTTTCTTTATCTTTGCAAGAGCGGTACACTTTGCGGTTTTATTTTTCAGATCTAGTACAATTAAAAAATCCATCTTGACAGGTTCAACCGGGATCCATTCTCCTTCAAATTTTACCTGGGTCGGGTGGTTTGTGGTGGTATAGAAACCCTTAGGCACCTTGCAGTCATCATCAGCATGTACAAGATGGACATCTTTTACTTCAATAGGGCGGACACCGAGACGATGGAGTTCAGATAGAATTGAGTGGAGCTTTGCCTTAGTCGAGGCGGCTATACGCAGGCGGGCATAACTTGGATCCGTCTTCTTTTTCCCAATATCAAAGACAAGGATCTCAAAATTGCCCCCCATATCCATGACCCGGTCAAAGAGCTGCGTCATAATCCCTGAATCAATAATATGACCCTGCAGCTCAATCTCCTGAGACTCGACCATAATACAGAGATCTATAGCGATGCATCTTAATATGCATTGCTAAAAAATATGACAGGATTGAGCCTGTTTTTGGTGGAATGTCACGGATTAGGAAGAATTTAAAATTAATTAAAAGTGTTTTTCTTGTGTTGCATGACAGGATTTTGTTGAATAAAAATTCCGGCTTTTTTTAGATCTTCTTTTGTATTGACATTAAGAGCCAGCCGGGGTTCTTCTAAAAGCAGCTCCAGCTCATCCTGGGGTTGTGAAATGAGCGCTCCTTTGAGGATATTAACACCCGCAGGGCATGCCGTAATTCCCTGGATCTCTTTGCGGTACGGCATCGCATCAGTGCAGGATGTAACCAGCGTTTCGGGCACCCAGACGGAACAGGCATCTTTTCCGCCCAAACGATACGCACCGGTGATGGTATGAATGATGTCCGGAGTGATACAGGGCAGATCAGAAGCGCTGACAAACAGTGGTTTTTCCTCTTCAAGCATCAGAACTGCGCTTACCATATCTTCTATGTAACCTGCCCCTTCTGTTTTACAGAATTCAATGCCATTGGCCCGGCACCAGTTCAGAGTCATGGGAGTCTGGAAAGATGCGGCTACCACAGGTTCACATCCCGCTTCTCGGAATGCATTGATAACATAGGACACAAGAGGTAGTCCACAAATCTGAATAAGCGGTTTTTCCCCAAGATTAAGCCTGCTCCCTGCACCCCCTGCCATGATCAGGGCATACATGCAGCCATTGCCTCCATGAGCTGAAGATTTTCATTATGGGTCCGGACTGCAACGCGGATGCAGGTGGGTAGTCCAAAGGATGTGCAGTCTCTCACAAGAATTGACTGTTTGTTAAGACACTCACAAAGTTTTGCAACATCGCAATGGCATTCCACGAGAATAAAATTCACAGAAGATGGATGACAGTAAAATCCCAGTGCAGTGATCTCATGGATGAGCCAGTTCCGTTCCTGCTGTATTCGCTCACGCGATGCCATAAGATCATCCATATGAACGAGTGCCTGCATTGCAAAAGCCTCTGCAAAGGCATTCACGCTCCATGGGGGGCGGGAAATTTCAATTTTTTCAATCAGGTCCGGTGCCCCAAAACCAAAACCAAACCGGATTCCCGGTACAGAGAAACTTTTTGTTAACGAGTGCAGGACAAAGAGGTTTGGATCTGATATATCTGCAAGGCTCTCTTTGGGATCGGAAAGACCGATAAACGCCTCGTCACAAAAGAGCATCCCATTATGCATGTTCATTTCAGAGAGCGTCTGCATCAGGCTCTTTTTATCCTGTAATATACCGGTCGGATTATTGGGATTGCAGATGAATGAAACATCTGCCGTTGAGGGTTTGTCTACAGGAGCAGCACCGGCAAGACGGGCAGATAATGCATATTCACCAAATGTCGGTGATTCGCAAAAAAAATGTTTATTCCCGCAAAGCACGACCTGGCAAAACACCCGGATAAGTTCTATCGAACCATTACCAACACAGATCTCGTCAGACTTCCGGTGAAATACTGCACCAATTCTTTCTTTGAGTTCATGATAGGAATCATCAGGATACGATGCGAGGAATTCCGGATTGCAGTGCCATTCGAACTTTGGAGGATATGGATTGACACTCGCGCTGAAATCGAGCACATTTTTTCTGGTCCTTTCGAGCTGGCGCTTTCCTGTGCCCCCATGAACCACGCGTTTTGGAAAGTCAACAGCCATAAAATCCTTTTTTTTAGAATACTTTGTCCGGCTTTCTTAAATGCGTTTTTAAGAATGTCCTGCAGGCAAAGGGAACCTGTCTGAATATTTGGCATAACTCAATTGGACAGGCTCAATGACACCCCCCACTACACTCAACAATATAAATTCCGGCTGCCAACGTATGAGCAGTGACAATAGCAATTCTTGGCGGCGGACTTTCTGGACTTGCACTGGCCCGCCTGCTGCACGAAAAAGGCCACGATGTGGTTGTCCTTGAAGCGGAAACAGCGTATGGCGGACTCTGCCGTTCTAAGACCGAACAGGGATTCACTTTCGATATTGGCGGTTCGCATATCATCTTCTCGCGCGACACTGAAGTGCTCCTATTCATGCGAAAGATGATTGAGAGAAACGAACAGCGCAATGATCGAAATACAAAAATTTTTTATAAAGGCCATTATGTGAAATACCCGTTTGAGAACGGGCTTTCTGATCTTCCCGAAAAGGACCGGTTCTTCTGCATCAACGAGTTTGTAAAGATGCATGTTGCCGTTGAAAAAGGTGAATTGCCGGCACCCCAAAATTTCTGTGAGTGGATTTACTATACGTTCGGAAAAGGGATTGCCGAATGCTACATGGTCCCTTACAATGAGAAGATCTGGAAGTTTCCTACCGATCAGATGTCCCTTCACTGGGTAGACGGCCGCATTCCCCGCCCTCCGATCGAGGATGTGATCAAATCTGCGATTGGCATTTCCACTGAAGGTTACACTCACCAGTCGGTTTTTTCCTACCCGCTTGACGGGGGTATCGAAGCGCTTGTCGATGCTATTGCAGAGCCGATCTGGGACAAGATAAGGACCGGGTTCCGCGTGACTTCAGTTCGGAAAAAGGATGGTGTATTTGAGATCAGTAATGGCAGCGAAGTCATTGTAGCAGATCAATTCATCTCTACCATACCGGTACAGCATCTCGTTGCGGCTCTTGACAATGTACCAATCAGCGTAAAGGAGGCGTGTGCTGCCCTCAGGTACAATGCAATTGTCTGCGTGAATATCGGAATACAGGGAGAAGTGCCGGACATCTCATGGCTCTATATCCCGGAGATTGCTCTTGGCATGACCAACCGCATCTCGTTCCCATCCAATTATAGTGCCCATGCAGCGCCCGGAGGATGCGGTTCGGTGCTTGCCGAGATCACCCACCAGCCGGGCGATGAAGTCTCCCGCATGGATGATGCTGCACTCATTGATCAGGTTGTAACAACATTAGAGGCAATGCACATACTGACAAAAGAACAGATTGTGTATTCCTCAGTGGAACGCCAGCCCTACGCCTATGTAGTCTATGACCTTGATTACCAGAAAAATATCGCCATAGTCAAGGATTATTGCTCTACTGCGGGCATCCCGCTTGTCGGCAGGTTCTCGCAATTTGAGTATCTTAACATGGATGGCTGCCTCCGCAGCGTTTTGGATTTTGTTGCCCAACGCATGGATTCTTGAAACACTGGAAAATGAGCGATCCCAATCGTTGCACTTATTGGCTATGTCTCTTTTTTATCCTGTGATTTGGATAGCAGATTATTTGTGGATAAACAAGACAAAAAGTGTGAGTCAGTCCCTATCGATGATTCTTGAAAAAACCCCAAATCACTATTGAGTATCCCCTTTCAAACCCCTCCCCTTTTTTTATCCCGCCATCCTATATCCATACATGGAAAATCACCATCAGGGAACAGATCAGGCCGGTTTCAATCTCCTGATCATTTCCATCTCTCTTGCAGCATTCATGTCAGCACTGGACGGAACAATCGTCAATATTGCCCTGCCTACCATTTCATCCACCTTCGCAATCTCTACGAGCACCGTGAGCTGGGTATCGACCATCTACCTGCTGGTGATGGCAGGCTGTGTGCTTATTTTCGGTAAATTGTCGGATGGGATAGGGTTTAAGAAAGTCTTCCTTTCAGGGTTTGTGATCTTTACAATCGGATCGTTTTCCTGCGGTCTGTTACCGGATCTCCTAAATTCATTTCCCATACTTGTCGGTTCACGTGCATTCCAGGCAATAGGGGGCGCAATGATCACAGCGATTGCACCGGCAATGATTACCGCTTACATACCCATGAAGCAGAAAGGAAAAGCCATGGGCATCATTATGACTGTTGCCGCACTCGGAACTGCGATTGGACCGACCATCGGTGGAGTGCTCACCCAGTTCCTATCATGGCACTGGATCTTTTTCATCAATGTGCCAGTGGGAATTATCGCAATCCTGCTCGGTACAAAAGTTATTCCGGCAAGCACCCCCCATAACCAGCCTGCAGGCTTTGACAAGGCCGGTGCATTATTGATCTTTACCGGACTTGCTGCTCTCCTCTTTGCAGTATCAGAAGGCAATGCACTGGGATGGACTTCGCCAACCATTCTTGGCTCCCTGGCAATTGCCATCATCACGCTTGCTTACTTTGTCTGGCACGAACTCAGGGTATCTGACCCGCTCCTGGAGCTCCGCCTCTTTAAGAACCGGAATTTCTTAATGACCAATTTGATTATGTCCCTGGTCTTTTTCAGTTTTGCCGGAATCAGTTACCTGCTCCCATTCTATCTCCAGTACGTAAAAGGTTATGGCGTGTCCGATGCTGGGCTGATCTTAACTGCTCTTTCAGTAGCCATGATGGTATCCGGCATCCTTGCCGGGATGTTATATAACCGGGTTGGAGGAAGGGCACTCTGTATTGCTGCGGGGTGTTTCCTTGTAGCCGGTTTTTATATGATGACGCTCCTGCGGGTCGGTACCTCGACCGGATTTGTAGTTCTATGCCTGATCGTGATTGGTTTTAGTCTCGGCCTGATGATCACACCTGCATCAAATATGATTATGAACTCGGTTGGAAAGGGATACCAGGGCATGGTCTCCAGCCTCACAAGCCTGGAGCGGTTCGCTCCCTTAACCCTCGGGATTGCTTTTGCAAACCTTGTATTCATACAGGGCATTGAAATAATTGCAGGGAATCGCGGGATCACTGATACTGCACCGGCTAACATCAAACTGGAACTGATGACGGCAGGTTTTGATCTTGCCTTCTTCTTCTCGTTTATTATTGCAATCATCATCCTCATACTTGCCCTGTTTGCACGGCAGGAAGTGCACTCGGACTACCAGACCGGTAACGACAATGACAAAATAAAGGGGATGATCTAAAAAAAGCATTTTTTTAAAATGTTTCTGGATCTCTTCAGACTCATTTCTTCAACAGGTCAAAGAGTCCTTTTTTTGACCTGCCCGCCTTCTTTTCCTTGGGGGGGGCGGGAATATAAGGTGACTCAATCTCAAGGCGCGGGGATTGCTTTTCTTTGAATTCATCGGCTATCAGCGGAAGATGGGCGTATTTTTTTGAGTTCCCCGGAATTACAATGCCGCAATCCTTACCTTTTCCACCCGCCAGTTCATCGGCTACAAGAGGAAGGTGGGCAAACTTTTTTTGTGAGTGGGGCAGTGATACCGTATGTGGATAATGCACTTCATTAAATTCCTCATCAGGGACAGGATCCCAGAGATCTTCCGGAGTCACGACAGCAGGCACCTGTTTCTTTTTGGATATTTTTACTGAAACGGGCTGTGCCGGTATTTGTGCCATAGTATGGACGGGTTTATAGTTTGAAGCAGAACGATTAAACGGGGTTCCGCAGCGGTTACAAAAGAGTGTCTCTTCATCCGGAGCCGGGGCACCGCACTTTGAACATACGGATTTTTTGATTACAGTTTTTGTACCAACTGTCGCACCGCACCGGTTGCAAAACGCTGACTGGTCATCAGGAATCTTATATCCACAGCGCGGGCAAAGGGGGGTTGTATTCACCGGTTCTTTTTTGTATTCAGTGCCGCAACGGTTACAGAAAAGCGACTTGTCATCGGGTGCGGGATTGCCGCATCTGCTGCAGACTGGCACTTTTGGTTCTGGCACTTGTGTTACAGAAGCACCGCAGCGGTTACAGAACTCTGACTGGTCATCGTAAATGACATTTCCACAGCGCGGACATAGCAGGGATTTTTTTTCAGGTTCTGCTATCGGATATTCAGTGCCGCACCGGTTACAAAAGAGCACTTCAGCATTTGGAGCGGGACTTTTGCATCGGCTGCATACGGGCACTTTTAATCCGGGCTCTTCAATAACCAAAGCGCCGCAGCGGTTGCAGAACTCTGATTGATCATCAAGCGCAGGTGTTTTGCATTGTTCACATTTTTTTGCCATGCAACTGCATAGCGTGTAATGGGATTGTGTATAAATTCTGCGGTTTTCTGACAGCGCCTTAAAAACGTCCATGGTAACCAGAAATCTGATATACCATCTCTAAAAAGTCCAAATAGGGGGTCTGCCTAAGAATGATTACTGAAAGATGCAAGGAGTTTCTTTATGTCGCCCCCGTTTTTAAAAAAATACCTGAATCAATGGAAAATAGGAATCGTCCTGCTCGCAATTCTGGCTGTGATTGTCCTGCTCTCGGTTGTCGGAATTCCTCCATCAGTTGCCTGTCCTGTTACAGTATGCGTAACTGATTGTCCAACTGAGTTAAAGATGGTCCCGGTCTTTACTGCCCCTTCAGATAAGATTGCGATGTTCAAAGATCCGCTGTTTACCACGCAGCTCTTCACTGAAGCAATTGCGGTCGAACCATTACTGGCCAAACCTGATACTCAGGTGCATATGGGGTTCTGGTCCGGCAAGGGAAACCATGGCAGCATGCTTCGGCTGCTGGATGCAGTCAATGAAGGACCGGCAGCATCTGCTGTCCCGCCCAATCGTGCTATCTGGGATGAGGGAGCCTCAGCCTATTATAATTACCCGTCATATACCCAACTCCTTAATGAACACTGGTACGAGCGGGCATCGGGTGTAAACGGATCGGTTCTGATCTTTGGTAAGGCATACACCGATACAAAACCGGTCACATTTGCCGAAGCTGACGAGATCTGGGGACAGTATTCGGCCCGCTACACTGATATGGCAGAACCTATTGCAATTGCCACGAAAAATCCCGTTAAGGTATGGTGTTTTGTTGAGGGGGCAAAAGCAAAACGGATCTTTTACGCGTACGAACTGCCGCAACTCCGCTTAATGGAGCAGAAGGGATTTGTGCAGGTCTATTTTGCAAAGACGCAGGATGCTGACTGGACTAAACCTGATGACTGGATCAACGGAACAGCAAACACTCCTGCTCCATATGGATGAGGAACGGTCCCATGACCGCATTACCCCAAAAACCCAGCCCGGAAGTGATGAGCATTGCGTTTGACTTAATCTTTCGCAAGGGACGGTCACCACCTTCCTGCCCGGCAACGGATAACACGGATCTTCTCAACCGGATCCGCGATAAGGTTCAAAATGAATCCCCTGTGATGTGCCGGGACGCACTGATCCGGATCCAGAGGTTGTCACACGATGTGTATGAGGTCTGCGGAGCATTCCGTGATGGGAAATACGGGAGCGGGGACGAGGCGCTGGTTGAGGCTTTTTCCCAGCTCCAAATGAAGTGCCCCGGGCTATCTGATGAGGAGTACCGGACAGCTTTTGCTGTCGGGATGATGTGGACTGCGTTCTGATCCTCCTACGGCATCTATTTTGTAATTGCAGTTCCATATAGTAACCATGGAGAGTTGTGTCCACCGGATAGAAGTTCACTATACCACCGATCCCCGGTTAAAAATGCGGACCAGCAGGATTCGATCCTTAGGTTTTCAGATCGATGAACTGCATCTCATCGATGTCTATACTATTGCCACCAGCACCCGCGATTTTTCAAAAACTGAACTTGCAGATATCGGTACACAACTGGTAAATCCCGTTGTCCAGAAATTTTTAACAGACACACCGACAAAAATACCGTTTGATTATGCGATCGAAGTAGGATTTCTTCCGGGCGTGACGGACAATGTCGGCGCTACGGCACGGCAGACCATCGAAGATTTCTTTTCCATAAAATTTGTTGAAGGAGAAGCAGTCTATACCTCGCAGCTCTTTTTGGTCTGCGGAACATTATCACCTGCCGAATTACAGAAACTTGGCGCAACTCTTGCAAACCCGCTCGTTAACCGGGTACTTATCAGGACCCGGGCAGAATATGGTGAAAAGGGCATGGACCCGGTTGTGCCTGTTGTACACCTTGATGAACTGCCCACAGCAGAGACCGTAAACCTTGACATTGAAGATTCGGAACTCGCACGCATAGGAAAAGAAGGAATTGTTGACTCCTCAACCGGGCAGAGGAGGGGACCGCTTGCGTTAGATCTCGCCCAGATGCATGCCATACGCAACTATTTCACTGCTCATGGGCGGATGCCTACCGATATAGAAATCGAGTCACTCGCCCAGACCTGGAGCGAGCACTGCAAGCACACGATCTTTGCCTCTGCTATGGACACCGATGTTCCAAACGGTCTCTACAAAACGTTCATTCAGGCGGCTACCAATAAAATCCGTACCGAAAAAGGGGATAAGGACATCTGTGTCACGGTCTTTACGGACAACTCGGGTGCAATCATATTCGATGACACGTATCTGGTGACACACAAGGTCGAGACCCATAACTCACCCTCGGCGCTCGACCCGTTCGGTGGTGCCCTCACCGGGATCGTTGGGGTCAACCGGGATACGATCGGCTTTGGTCTTGGTGCAAAACCCTGCATCAACTTCTACGGGTACTGCGTGGGCGATTCGGATTATGATCCCGCACTCTTCCGCGGGAAGAACAAGTCAATGCCGATCCTCTCCCCCCGCCAGATCCTTGACGGTGTTGTGCGGGGAGTAGGTGTTGGCGGGAACTGCTCAGGTATCCCAACCCCGCAGGGCTGGTGCTGGTTCGATAACCGGTATGTAGGAAAACCGCTCGTCTTTGCCGGGACCGTTGGTGTTATGCCACGGGAACACGCGGGCCGGAAACTTTATGAGAAAGAGGCAGCGCCCGGCGACTTCATTGTTGTTGCCGGTGGGCGCGTGGGTAAAGACGGCATTCACGGGGCAACGTTCTCATCTGAAGCCCTGGATCCGAAAAGTCCGGTAACGGCAGTCCAGATCGGCGATCCGATCACCCAGAAGAAACTCTCCGATGTGATTGTCAAGGAGGCAAGGGACCGGGAGCTGTACCGCAGCATCACGGACAATGGGGCCGGCGGGATCTCGTGTTCTGTAGCCGAGATGGCAAAAGAGTGCAACGGCTGCCATGTGTATCTCGACAAAGTGCCCCTGAAATATCATGGCATGGCGCCTTGGGAGATCTGGATATCAGAGTCGCAGGAGCGCATGACCTTAGCAGTGCCCGCAGAAAAACTCGATGCCTTCATGAGCCTGATGCAGAGCAGGGAAGTGGAGGCAACTGTGATCGGGAAATTTACAGACTCCGGTAAATGCGTTGTCGAGTGGCATGGAAATGTTGTGATGGATATCGGTCTTGATTTCCTACACGATGGCGTGCCAAAAAAACATTTAGCAACTGCCTATACACAAAAAACATATCCTGAACCGGAGTCCTCCTGCCCCGACCGCCTCGATGCCACGATGCGTTTCATGCTTCAGCGGAAAAATCTCTGTTCAAAAGAGTTCATCTCCATCCAGTATGACCACACGGTGCAGGGCGGTCATGTGCTTGGACCGGTGCAGGGTGCAGGCAGGGTGCAGGCCGAGGCAACACTGACTAAAGTTGTCCCCGGCTCAAAGAAAGGTGTGGGTCTTTCACAGGGCCTCTTTCCCACTTACTCCGAGATCGATCCTTATCTCATGGCCGGAGCAGCGATCGATACGGCGATCCGTGGCCTTATTGCAATCGGTGTCCCGCTCGATACGATCGCTATTCTCGATAATTTCTGCTGGTGCTCTTCAGATGACCCCGAACGGCTTGGACAACTGAAACTGGCGGCACAGGGTTGTTACGATTACGCTGTTGCGTTTGGCACCCCGTTCATCTCCGGAAAGGACAGCATGTACAATGATTTCTCGGGGTTCGATGCGGACGATCACCCGGTCAAAGTCTCGGTGCCCCCGACGCTGCTCATATCTTCGATTGGGATCCATGCGGATGTAGCAAAATCCGTTTCCATGGATGCAAAGATCAATGGCGATCTGGTGTATGTTATAGGTGAAACCTCAGAAGAACTGGGCGGGTCTGAGTATTTCACCCTGCTCGGCGGGATAGGAAATACGGTGCCAAAACTGGATGCCACTCTTGTAAAAGCCCGCTACGGGCGGCTGACAGATGCCCTTAACCATGAACTGGTGGCATCAGCCTTTCCAGTCAGTCACGGGGGTCTTGGAATTGCGCTGGCAAAAGTTGCCATTGCCGGACAGCAGGGAATGGATATCACTATACCGTCAACCATGCGCCCGGACTATTACCTCTTCTCAGAGTCACTCGGAAGGTTTGTAGTCACGGTAGCCCCGGACCACAAGCGGGCGTTTGAGAGGATTTGCGGGGCAGATGCCCAGCTGCTCGGACGGGTGGGCGGAAAAAACCTGCGAATCACATCCGGTAAACTCCTGCTGGATCTTCCGATTGCCGAGCTTACTACTGCGTATAAAGCGCCATTCCGGGGGTACTGATTATGGCGGTTGCTGTACAACGAAATGCCCCGAATGTCACTGGAGTGACCAGACGATCTTCAGTAGCCATAATCGATGAGAAAGCCCTCATCATGAGCGGCTTTGGGATCAACTCAGAGATGGAGACAAAAGAGGTGCTTATGCGGGCTGGCATGGATGCTGATATTGTTCATATCAATGACCTGATTGCAGGACGAAAGCGTCTCTCGGAATACCGGCTGCTGGTCTTTCCCGGCGGTTTTTCCTATGGGGATGATACCGGTGCCGGCAATGCGTATGCCAACCGGGTGAGAAACAATCTCTGGGATGACCTGCTGGAGTTCCTTGACGGAGATAATCTTGTGCTGGGGATCTGCAATGGTTTCCAGATCCTCGCAAACCTCGGGCTCGTGCCTGCGTTTGACAAGCACTTCAAACGCGACATCGCCCTGATGCCCAACCAGAGCGGCAGGCTGGAATGCCGGTTTGTCTCGTTAAAACCCGCTGCTGACAATCTCTGGACCAAAGGTATCGAGCGGTTGTACTGCCCGGTTGCCCACGGGGAAGGTAATCTTTCCTGTTCTCCAGAAACGCTTCTGCGCTTAAAACGGCAGAAGATGATCGCGTTTACGTACTGCCAGGATGATTTAACTCCCGCATACGGAAAATATCCCTGGAATCCGAATGGTTCAGTAGAGGATATTGCCGGGATCACATCTGATGATGGCAAGGTGCTCGGATTGATGCCGCATCCTGAACGTGCGATGGAGTTTGTCAATTTGTACGACTGGCCGCTGAGAAAAGAAGAGATGCAGCGCAAAGGTTTAACCGTGCCAACCGAATCGATGAATATGCAACTGTTCAGAAATGCGGTCGGATATTTCCGGTAAATGGGATTTTTTTTTAATAAAAGCGGCATAGAAATCCCCCAATAGTCCATCCATACCAGAACAAACCCCATCATAACTATTACAGTAATCAATGTCTGCAGAAACACCATTAAGATGCACGAAATAACTGACAACGTTATTATACCAGAATCCAGATAAATCTTCCAAGTGAAATTCGAGAACCGTCCTATAAGATTCATCCCGATGCTGCTGCTCATACTTCTTATCAATGCCATCGTTCTCCCCGTAGCAGCAGAAGACGCCGGTTATGAGGATATGCTCAAAAAGGCCCAGAACCTGAATGTTACAGTGCCGGATAGGGGAACCGCGTTGATGGGGACAAAAGAGTCCATGGGGGAGTATCTTGACTGGTTAAACGCATGCTCTGATGCGATGATCACCTTTATTGACGATGTGATGGGCGTGTTCGGTGTCCAAAACACATCCTATGCGCAGGACATGAAGAAAACACTGGAAACGGGGCGAACTCTTTCTCCTGCCAGGACGGGGAATGAGTAATTCTCATTATCAAAATATTTTTTTTAATCACAGCCAATTGTGAGTTGAGTGAGACAGAAGAGATAAAAACAAAAAAATGAGAGTAGAAAGTTTAACCTCTAGCCAAAACGCCCCGGCCGGGCGTATGCACCGCAGGTTAAACTCTAACGCTTATGTATAAAAAGAACTGGCCCAATCAAGATGTATGGCAGCTACCAGCACCACACAAGTATCGCATTTCCATCCGGATGATGCGACTTTTATGAAATACTCCAAGAATGTAATGATTCGGGGTATCGAAGAAAAACGAATTACCGAAGATGATGCAAATTTAATTCGGGAATTTGTGGCTGAGATAAGTGCAACCCGGCATATCAGTACCGGGCGAGCATTCAAACTCAATCACACGCTGATAAACCTCCGTGAATATCTCGGACCATACCGGCAGAATACCGTAGCAGACATCTACACTGCAGTTGATCTTGTGCGAAATGCAAAAGACACTAACGGAATTCCAAGGTATAAGCAAAACTCCACCAGCGATTTTGTCCGGTTCCTGAAACGGTTTTACCTCTGGATGTGCGAGAACCATTATACCACTATTGATGAAAAGAAAATCCAGAAAATTCAGCCACCATGTTACGACACGAATACAAAAACCCCAGAGATGCTTCTGACCGAAGAAGAAGTCAAAGCGATGATTGGAGCCTGCCAGAACACACGGGACCGGGCAATACTCACCGCACTCTACGAGGGTGGCTTTAGGATCGGTGAGATAGGTACCCTAAGATGGAAAGATGTGAAATTTACTGATTGGAACGTAACGATCACCACAGCATTCAAGACCGGAAAGAACCGAACCGTGCCACTGGTCATGGCCCGGTCCTATCTCGCATCGTGGCGCAATGATTACCCACTGCCCATAACTTCTGATGCATTTGTATTCCTTTCAAACAAAAAGACCCCTTTAGGATATGCAGGATTGGCAAAACAGATTCGTGTAATAGCAGCAAGAGCAGGCATAAAAAAGCACCTCACCCCGCACATCTTCCGGCACACCCGGGCAACCATCCTCATCCGGCAGGGATACGGTGAGGCCATTGTCAAGAAATTACTTTGGGGAAATCTCAACAGCAAAATGTTTTCAACGTACCTGCACCTGGTCGATTCCGATGTGGAGCGGGTAGTTGCTGAGAAGGCCGGGATCATTACCAAAGAGGATCGGTCAAAAACTCTTGAGGCCCGGCAGTGCCCCCGGTGTTTCACGGTCAACGGTCCGACTCGTGGATTTTGTGATGCGTGCGGATGCGAGCTCACTGAAGAAGCGGCGAATAATGCTATACAGGCAAAGCAGCAGGGAGAACTCCAGCCGGAGTTTCAAGCGATGATGGACCGGTTCAGAGGGGAACTGTTGCAAATGCAGAATGCTCAAAAACATTGATTTTTGGGGGGATACATCCCTGAAAATCGCTCTTTTTTCAGAACTCCGGAAAAAATGACCTCGATAACGACCCCTTGTAGGGCAGATCTCACCTCAAACAGGTAAACCACCGGGTAAAATAAAAACGTGCTTTAAAGGGCTTTGGTGACCTTCGTTTTTTAAGCCCAATATAGCCGTATTTTGGCAAACAGGACGATATTAAGGGACTTATTTTCATATCCTAAAATGGGATGGCTTTACGAGGGTTTTCCGGACCGGGATCCGATAATCGGAGCCCAATTTGGGCTTGTTTCACTCATGTTTAGTACCCCCATATGCCAGAGGTCTCCGAAGAGAGATAAGTAGAGAATATGGAGAAAAATAGATTCACAAAAAATTCCGGTTAAACAAACATCTCCCCAAGCCCGGTCAACCGCACAACAACATTTTTCCCGCTCTTAGTCTTAGTGACCAGCCCCATAATCTCAAAATTTTTTATGTGATGACTGAGTCGGCTCCGCTCCGATGCAAAATCGTCAGTGCCTTTCTTTACTGTTGGTTTGAGCATGAGCACGAGTTCGTCAAGGGAACCAACACCCCCGGCCCCACTCTTTGTTTTGGAAGCAACCACCTTTTTTTTGCGGGAAGGAATTGCCGCAGGTTCGCTGCGGTCTCCTGAAAGAGCGGTCAGGATACGAATCTGTTCATCCTTGAGCGGATTGACCGGAAGAGACGGGAGATCGATAACGTCTTCGATTCCTATTTCCTCATCGTCAGAATTGTACAATGGAATGGCAGTGATCATCTTAGAACCGGTGATACACCCGGCAATGTAAGCGGCAATCGAAAAGGTTCGCAATGATCCGCTCATGTTGAGGAGCACATCATTACCGGCAGCCTGCTCTTTCCGGATCCTGTCTGTGATCTGTCGGGCTGCCCGCATGACATCTTTCTTATCGATCTGCATTGTCTCAACATCGAAAAATGTTGCAAGGTCCAATGTGAGTTCCTCTGCGATCCCGCGTGCTTTTTGTTCACCGGTTGATTCCTGTTCGCCAACCACCAGGATGATCTTACCGACAGAGTACGGTCGAACACTGCGGATAGATTCGATGATGCGTTCCTTAGTATGTCCAATAAAGACAAGGGCTGTAGTAGTCATTCGTTACATTCAGTATGACAATCATAATAAAAAAGTTTGCTGGTCAAAATAAATTTAACAAATGAAAAAATCTTTTAAGTATGAGCGCATATTACAAGTGAAGCACTCCAGTACGCAAACACCATCACCGGGTAACAATCCAGTGGGATACAGTGACGGGTGCAATCCAAAAAAATCTGATGGAGATTGAGAGGATGAAAGCCTATATCGAATGTATTCACGACGAAGTTCTGCAGCTTTCAACAGGACGGTACGCAAAGATGCGGATAATCATTCCCCAGCGTGAGAGTGAGAATTACCAGAAGTACCATCTTGGGGAATGTGTGATCGTGCAGGATAAGGAGATGATGGAATGAAAGCGTACATCGAGAGCATTGAAGATTCAGTCATGGAACATTCACCGATGCGGTATGCAAAACTGATCGTAACGATTCCCGAAAAAGAGGGCGGGAATTACCAGAAGTACCATCTCGGCGAGTGTGAAATTCTTCAGGATGATGAAGTAAAACACAAAAAACCCTGAGGGGATTCGCAACAAATGAGGTTTTAACGGAGGGAATGATGTTTGAAGGAATCTTAAGTCTGTTGAACAAATTGCTCGGTGGCTCTGGACAACCATACATGCCGCCGCAATCACAAACACAAGCGGTACCGCACCCAGCGCACCCAACGTACATACCGCCGGTACCAAAAGATGTTGTACCTGATCACCCCATGACGTATGCGGAATACAAACATTACAATGACAGTGTGTTAATTGGTCGCGCAATAGGAAACATCATCCGGAATACCCACAACCATTTCCAACAGCAGAGATGGCATGACGAAATGATGGATGAACTCCGGAGGATTGGTCGGGAATGATCACCCCACAACCGGATCAGCACAGGTGCGAAATTTCTAATGAATTTTCCATTCCCATCAAGCCATCCTTAATGTTGAGGGTATCTGCGGAGGACCGGTCATGAATCCGGATGAATTGAGGAGAGTGCTCAATGAACACGCAACTTATGAGAGAAATAGAGATTCGGTATGTGTGTTCCTCGGGGGACTTATCCTTTTGACCGCTTATGCGATCTATTATTCTGCACAGTGGGCGTGGAAAAAATATAACGACAAACCATACAAACCGCCATGCAAACCCGTTAGACCGCACTTTAAAACAAAATTTCCCGGAAGGACCATTGAGGCTAAAGAAACACACGCTGCCGATAGAGGATAATCTTTGAGGGGTATGGATAATCGGCTGGTGTTTTTTAAAAGCGTGAGAGAACAGCGTGTTGAAAAAAAAGGTGTCTGGAAAATAATTCCGGCGTTTCCTGTCATTAGGGTAGGTCGGTAAGAGAGATATTTAAGGAGGTTTTAAGGGTATGGATTTAGTTTCAGTTATTGCAGGATTGGTCCTCGGTGTAATTATCGGCTGGACAATCTGCTATCTTTTTGAAAAACAAAAAAGTGCCCGTGTAGCTGCACAATCAGAACAAGCTACCCGGCTTGCGATGCAAGACAAACAGGCCGCAGAGATAAAGGCACGGGAGATAGAAAAACGCCATGTCGAATGCTGTAAGAAAGATCTCGATAAACAGTCAGCCTATCTGGAAATGCAATTAAGATCAACGCGGGACGTCCTTACCAGACTGTCAGCGAAGAAAGATACCCTTTCAGCCGGTTATGCAATTCTGCCTGAACCACAAAAAAACTCAATGGTGCAGGTCGACTCGATCAAGAAAGAGATTTCGAAAGTTGAAAGCAGACTCTCAAACCTCAATGTGAACGGAGCTGATTATGTGTCCCGCCGTGAAGACCTGGAGAAGGAATTGTTCTCATTGCAAGTGGAACTCTCGTTTCAGCAAGAAGAGCCACAACCAGTTCCGCAGACAGATCTCCCGGCCCAGAATGCGTTGCAACTCCGCAGGAATATGGAGATTGCAGAGTTGTTAGAACAACTCAACAGGGAAATCTGCAGGATCGAAGAATCCTTAGTGCGGCTCGAAATGGAGAGGGGCCGTATCGAGCAACGGCGTGAGGAGCTTGCTGACAGAATTCGTTGTATGCAGGAGCGCTCTACCGGGCTGGCGGCCGGGTTGCAGTCGGACCGGGGTAGGGAAACGAGCGGAGCCTGATAGTAATGATCGAGGGTTTTTAAATGACCTATTACCTGTTTGATTCGAAAGGATTTGTCGGGGATCTTGCAAGCATCCATGGATTATTCGAAATGAGGGAGTTTCTGTGCGAGACTGACTCATCCTTTAGTGAATTCTTTGATTTGGGATATACTTTAGATATCGCCCGGCTCTGGGTGATGTTATCCGCCACGGAATCTGACGATGAAACTATCGATGATACGATCGTCAACCTCAGGGACCTGCTCAAAAAATGCAAGGATATAGTCATCATCAGCGATGGTTACGAAACCGAGGAAGATGCGGAGCGGAAGAAGGAGATAAAAAAGAAATACACTCTGCCGAAAGGTAAACGGTCGGATCCCGTTATGCGAAGTCAGCGGGCCTGTGAGTTGTATAAACCACGGAACCGCTCTGCGCAGGATTTTATCCATGCGAATCTGGCCGAGATGGCAGGAATAATGGGAGCTGATATGACACGAGGTAACCATCCCTTCGATCTTGCCATTGGAAAGAATGTGATTGATGTTATCATTCTTCCACCGGATGAACTGGATGATGAAAAAAACAAAGATGTGAAGAAAAAAGAAAAAAAGGAGGTCTGAACGTATGGATATCTTGTCAATTGTTATAGGACTGGTTAGCGGATTGATTGTTGGCGGAGTGATTGGCTTTTTGCTCGGTAAACTGAAAGGCGCCCAACCCGTCGATCTCTCCGGTCAGTCAGCGATGCTTGCGAACCTGACTTCGCAGGTAGCTGAGATGAAAGGAAAGTTTGTCGAGATCGAGAACTCCCGTACACAGCTTGATCAGCAGCGAGTCCAGTATGATGCCCAGCGGGAGCATCGGTTGCAGGAGTGGATGGCATCGACCCGGCAACTCTTTGCCGAGCAGGCTGCAAAAGGACAGCAGGTTGACGGGGAGAAGGACAAGCGGATCCAGGAGTGGATGGAATCGACAAAGAAGTTTTTCGAAGAACAGAAAGGCGCATACACTAACTACCTCGAACAGCAGGGAAAATCCCGCGAAGAGATCGAGAAGAAGCGGGATGCCCAGATCACCGATATGTCCGGCATGATCCAGCAATTCACCCGGACGATCGCTGGTACAAAGACCCGGGGCATGATCGGCGAGGAGCAATTGCGGCAGGCACTCTCTAACAGCATACGGGCCGGTGTTGTTGCCTGCAACCTTAAGACCGACAGCGGCGAAGTGGAATTTGCCTGGAATCTCGAAGACGGCAAGTACATCCCGATCGACTGCAAGCTGCCGGATGTGTTCTCACTCCTTGAAGATTACAGGGTATCTGAAGATATTGATCAGCAAAAAACTCTCAAAAAGGAGATTATCAGAAAGATCGAAAATGAGATCAAGACCATCCAGAAGTACCAGAACCAGACCAATACGGTTGATTCCTGCATACTTGTCGTTCCCGAAGGCATTCTCGAATCCGTGCCGGAGATCGTCAGCCTTGGCAGGGAGAGCAATGTGTTTGTCTGCAGCTACAAAGATGTCTTTCCCGTAGCCTACTTAATTCAGGAGAAGTACACGCACTTCAAGGATCAAGGAGACGTCGGGTCCTACCGGCAGTTGATTAGTACGCTGTTCCAAATCCTTGACAAGATCGAGCAGAAGACGAACGCGATCCAGACGGCGATAACGACAATCACGAATGCGAATAGTGCAATCAAGAAGCAGATCCTTGTTGCAAGACAGAAGCCGAGTGGGATTGATGTGGGAGAAGGAGACAAAGAGGAGGCAGATTAAGATTGTTGGGTTGCGGTCTGAGGGAATAAAGAAATTCTTTGGGGATTTCTGACACTAATTAATAGATGGGTGAAATCCTCTTTTTTATTCATTTTTATCAGTAAATTAAACCAGTGAATATATGTGCACCATTGACAAACGGAGATGCAGATACGATGTTTGACACAAAAACATATGATTTATCGAAATCAAATTCTGAAACCCAGAAATCATCAAAGATATTATTCCCTCATCAAAGCGAGGCGAATGAGGCACTGTCTGAAACTTTTTCCCCTATTGTTCCTGACATTCACAAAGCCGGGCTTCTTGTCCTCCCAACTGGGGGTGGGAAGACATTTACCGCGGTTTATTGGATTTTAAAAAATATAATTCCAAAAAACATCAAGGTTTTATGGCTTGCTCAGACATCACTTCTCCTTGATCAGGCTGCTGAAACATTTGATAAAAATATTCAGGAGATTCCCCCTGGACGGGAAAATGTCTCCATTCGGGTAATATCCAGTAGTGAAGATCATGACTATGCAAAAAACATCTCTTTAACTGACGATATTGTAATTATAACCACTCAAACGGCAGTGCTCCAGTTTAAACCAGATGACATTAAAGATGACGGTACCTTTGTAGAAACGGCACTGTACAAATATATTAAAAATGCATCACAAGATGGACTATTTATTGTTCTTGACGAGGCTCATCATGCCCCTGCGTATGGATGCAGAACACTTCTTAAAGGGATAATTGATCTGGTTCCTAACTCCTATCTTCTCGGTTTGACTGCAACACCTATATACAATGATAAGACACGTGCTGGTTTTCTCCCGGATATCTTCAATCAATGGATTATTTACCAAGTGGAAGATGCAAAACTCATTGCACAGGAGATCCTCGCAAAACCTGAATATGAGGAGATGGAGACAGGGATAGAAGTCCAAATTAGTGATAAGGAATACGAAAACCTGGTACGACTGCATCGGGATATTGATGAACGAATAATTAGTGAATTATCGGCGAATGTTGGCAGAAATGATCACATTGTTCAGACCTATGTTAATAATAAAGAAAAATACGGGAAAACAATAATATTTGCTGACCGATGGATTCAATGCGAATATTTACAGAGAAAATTGGAAGACCGTGGTGTGCGGGTAAATTCTGTATATACCTACATACAGAAGGACCCGAATTCGGGAGGTCTTCGTAAAAATAATACGGACAATCAGGAAGTCATTCGTGATTTTAAAGCGGGTAAATATGATGTCCTCATCAATGTCCGGATGTTGACCGAAGGTGCGGATATTCCTGATACGCAAACAATATTTGTCACCCGGCAGACAACAAGCCCGATTTTATTTACTCAGATGATCGGGAGGGGTTTACGGGGGAAGAAAGCCGGGGGCGGAGCGAAAAAAGATCATGCAAATATTGTTCTCTTTATCGATGAGTGGAAACGACTCATCGATTGGGTAACCAGACCTCCAACTGGAGGTGTAAAAGATGAACCTCCTGTCGTACGAGGTTACCGTCCGATTGAATATATTGCAATAGATTTGATAAAACGATTATCTGATCAGATAGCGAGTGGGAAGGTCTTCAATACGGAACCATTTTTACGATATATTCCTGTCGGATGGTATATGGTTAATTATTCGGTGGCTGTCCAAACCCCCGGGATTTCGGATGAATTAGAGCGGTTCTCTGAGTTTGTCATGGTTTATGAGGATGAACGGGAATGCTTCTCATCATTTATTACCAGTGTTCGGGCAAATCCTTCACCATACTGGTCTCATGAACACGTGAATGACTCAATTCAAAAAGATATCTTACAATATGCTGAAAAATTTTTTAATAACTTAGGATCAGGAGAGAGAACGAAAGAGGGTATCATTAAAGTCGGGCGGCATATCGCTCAGAATAGAGAATCTCCCGATTACCATGATTTTAGTGAAAGGTTTGATTACGATCTCGATAAATTGGTTGATAAATTCATAAATAAGAGTTCTCCGGAAAAATTCCAACTCCTTAAACACGAATTTGAAAAGCCGAGTAATTTGTGGGAGATTTTTTTCAAGCGTTTGAATATTTTTAAATCGGCATATGATGCTGCAGAGAATCGGATTCTTTTCGAACAGGATAATGGAGGTCGTTTAGTAAATCCTGTTGATGAAACTCCGGATGTTGTAGTACCTCCGGATACTATGATATCCCCGGCGGAGCGAGCTCAGGTAATCAGGAGAGATGGTCATTGTCTGTGTTGTGGGATAAAGAAAAAATCAAATTACTACGAACTTGATCACATTATTCCCTTTACTTATGGGGGCCAGTCAAATGTCGACAATCTTCAGACACTCTGTCAATATTGTAATAAGGTAAAAGGGACGGATACCATAAATTTCCGTGATATTCATCAGTCTAAATTATCTCAACCAAAAACACTGGATGCATTAATTCCGAAGCGGATTTGTGTGAATCTTAAAGAGGATGGTGAAAATATCTTAAAACGACTGATAAATTTCTTTTATCATTGTGCGGCTGTATCCGACATCAAAATATCTCAGCGAAGTAATGGATCTGACTATTATGTCTGGAAGGTGGAGTTGTATCAAGGTAATAAGGTAGAGTGGCTTTTAGCTGAGAAGGAAAGGTTGATCGATTACATTCATGAATGTGGGTTTAATCAGGTCACGGATATTGAAGTCATCTCGTGCAATACAATTTAAGAAAATACAACTTTTTTCTCGTCCATTATGATAAATTACCGGATCACCCCTCTTTTTCTCAATTCAAAATAACACCGTGCACACGCTTCCATATCGGCACCCGCATTGTGACTGTCTTCAAACATCGTATCGAATAAGGTTGTATGCAATTCAGCTAAAGATGGCCATTTACACCCGCCGTATCGCGGGTTTGGAATATTACAAAAAGTAATTATTTCTTCGGTCTTCATTGTACAGAACCTATTCTTCTCAAGAAGATTGGTCTTAATATTCGACCGGGCGAATTCTGCATTTAACGATGATACATCAAAATCGGTATTATGGGAGATGACCGTTGATGCTTTTACTAATCCCTTATTGAATTCTCTGAGAACCTTAGTGAGGGCCACTCCCTCTTGTTTTGCCTTTTCTGTTGTAATGCGATGTATTGAGGCCGACTCATCAGAAATCTCGAACCCTTCCGGATATACAATGAAATTCTTTTTGGATTTTCTTTTCCCCTCTGGGGAATACACGGCCCATGCAACCTGAACAACACGAGGCCAATTATCGATATCGGTTAACGATGCATTCCAGGATTTTGGCAGACCGGTCGTCTCGAGATCGAAAAAAAGATGCATACTGAAACTTATGAGTGAAAATATTTGGTTTTATCTTTCGCGATTGCTTTGCAGGGTTATTGATATCAAATGTAGTGAGAGGCAATGTTTTGCGCCATTATAGAGCACCGAATTCCTCTGGCTTTTATAAACACCTTTATCATTATAGTTGACAAAAAATGACTTATGTCTGATTATCGTCCGATAATTGAAAAAATGCAGACAACTATAAAAATTAGCCGTGGAATGAACGAAGAAACTGTCAGAGCGGCAATAATCAATCCTGTTTTAAAAAGGCTAGGCTGGCCCTCGACACAAGTTCTGCATAATAATTCTCATGATGCCGGGACTCCCGACTATACATTGATGAAAAGAAATCAAATCGTGCTTTTCATTGAAGCAAAAGGAATGGAAATTAAAATTGGGCAGAATGAGGATCTCAAACAAATTTTACGATATTGTTCCGATAAAATGGTTCCTTTTGGAGTAATTACCAATGGAAAACATTGGCTATTATTCAAATTTTTCGACAAACGTGTTAACCTGACTGACAGTATTGTCTGGGAAATTAATCTTGAACACGACGATTCCGAAATTATTAATGATATGTTTAACGCACTTTCCCGGACGACCATAGAAAATATCGAAGAATCTTCTAAAAAGTTGCAGAAAAAAATCAAAAATCAACAATTATTGAAAGAAGCTCGACATAAACTGATGGAAGGTCTTTGGAAGAAAACTGTTGCCGATCACGATCAGATTATCAAGGTATTTACCCCCATTTTTAAATCTCACATCAATAAATCCGATTTGGCTAAATATAAAATTCGAGACTCACAAATCTCTGAATTTGTTAAAAGTAAAATTGGCAATTATTTCGGAAATACTGGGAATGTATATCCACAAATTAAACAAAAATCTGAAAACGAACCCGCAGCTAATTCACATCCAACGTACATGATAATAAAAGGTGAAAAAATTAAAATTACTAACGTAAATCGAATTTTGATTGAGACTGCAAATTGGTTGATAAGAAACGGAATTTTACAGAAGTCAAATCCCCCCATCAGTGTATCTCGCGGAACTCGATATTTAATTAATAGTGAACGTCTTCACAAGAACAACGCTCCATTTGTAGGATCCCATACTCTAATAAATGGACTTTATATAGAAACGAATAGTGATTACGAAACTACGGTAAAATACGCAAGAAAACTGTTTGAACAATTTGGATATTTGGGTACTGATATCCAATTCGAATAATCAAAAACTATTTTTTTATCCTACTCCTTGAGGCAATAATAAGAATTTTTTGTTCATATTAAATTTTATTTTCACAACAAATCCAAACAATCTATCATCCCATACGTACCAACCACAGCATAGGAGACTATACTTGGCATCCATCACGGTACACGACGGCGCTGAGAACATCGGCGGCAACAAGATCTATGTCGAAGAAAACGGGCGGGGCGTCTTTTTAGACTTTGGCAAGAACTTTGCAAAATCCGGTGCATTCTTCTCGGAATTTTTAAACGAACGATCGGGCCGGGGGCTCAACGATTCATTCTTCCTCGACCTTGTACCCAAACTCAATATCTACCGGAAGGATCTGGGGACTTCCGATCTCCCGCTCACCCGGTTCCCCGCGCCCCGCGTGGATGCGGTCCTCATCTCGCATGCTCATGTCGATCACTTCGGAAGCATCGGGTTGTTGAACGAAAACATCCCCATCGTTGCATCGCCGATTAGTCTCGCCATCATGAAAGGCATGCAGGACACCTCCCCCACGGTCGGGTCCGATACGGTCTATTTCACAAAAAAAGAACCCAACGAAGATGATAATGGTCTCCTCTTAAAATCCGGCAAGGACTCTTACCAGGGCAGGAATTTTTACTGCACAGAAAAACCGTCAGATGCGCTGCGCTCGTTTTTCTCTATACGACCATCGGGGGAGAGAGCGCGTAAGACCCTCAAGCCCGGGGTTCTTTCCACGTATGACAAACTCAGCCTCCCGTTCAAGGTCCAGACATACGAAGTGGACCATTCTATCTACGGGGCCTGCGCCTACCTCCTTACCGGGCAGAAAACCATCGCATACACCGGCGACTTCAGACTCCACGGAAAGCATGCCGACAAGACACGGAAGTTTGTAAAAGCGGCGAAGGATGCGTCAGTCCTCATCTGTGAAGGCACGAGAGTAACCCGGAAGAATGCCTGCGATGTGAAAGGGGTCGTGTCCGAAGAATCGGTGCGGGAGACCTGCCGGGCAGCGGTTGAGTCAGCCAAGGGACTGGTGATTGCCGACTTCTCGCCCCGCAACTTCGAGCGGCTCGAATCGTTCCTCGCGATTGCCGAGAAGACCGGACGGGAACTTGTTGTCACGGCAAAGGACATGTACCTGTTCCTTGCGCTGAGCTGCACCGATATGTCCTGCCCGATCGACCGGCTGAAAATCTATTATGAGCTGAAAGACCGGAGGAATGCCAAGTGGGAGACTGAAGTGGTGATGAAGCAGCGACCGGACCAATATATCGACGGTGCGGCGATTGCGAAAAACCCGGGTCATTATATCCTGTGCTTCTCGTTCTTTGATATGAAAAATCTCCTTGACATAAAACCGGATGGCGGGACCTACATCTACTCCTCGTGCGAGGCGTTCTCCGAAGAGATGGAGTTTGATTTCAAACGCCTTGCCGAGTGGCTGAAATTCTTAAAATTCGATGTGAAAGGTTTTGGCCTGTGTGTCGAGGGCGATACAATAACTCCGGTCTTTGATTCTGCCTTCCACGCTTCAGGGCATGC
>JAUYTV010000056.1 GCA_030694985.1 Methanoregula sp. | reverse complement strand
ATCCGCTCCTGCCCGCTCTTGGAGCTCACGATGATTGCGATACTTTCTGCATCTCGGGCCTTCTCAATGACCGCAAAACGCCGGCGCAGGAGTGCATCTCCGCTCACTTCCTGTGCAATCCCGGTCAGGGGATCGAGTGCGATAACCCGTGCTCGTGTGGAAAGGGCAATCCCGATCGGGTGAAAGACACCGGTGCCTGCAAAGAGAATTTCCAAAGCCTGTGTTGAACGGGCTGCGGCAAAGCTGCAACCGAGCACCTGCCCACGGTTCGGTGCACGTGTTCCCCCATCTGCTACCCGCACATCAATTCCGTTCTCCCGCAGGTATATTTCCATTGCGGGAATCAGGTGGATGTGCTGCACGGTGGTGACGAGCCCCACGGTCTTTTCTTTGAGGAGCGGGAGTGCGTTTGCCAGTATGGCGATATCAAAATCTACCGGGTAGGGCTCGAAGATCACATTCTCCCGTTGGTCCACCGGTGTATGCCCGATATGCACGAGCACATCGGCATGGGAAAGGGTGTCAAGCGCGAGATCGCAGGCACCATAACAGGGATCGCCGCTGATGATCACCCCAAAACCTGCTGCCCTGAGCAAGGCGGCATACTCCGCTGCCTGTCGTTTCAGCCCGGCAGGAAACTGGAGAGCAATTTTTCGTGCTCCCCGCTGTTTTAACCGGTTGACCAGATCAGAGATATCGTTCAACCACACGCACCTTTTCGGTGACCTCAATTTTTACCAGTGACTTGTAGGGCCTTCCGATATCCGGTTCGCCACGCTGGATGGCAATACAGACATCGACAACTTCAGCTCCGGCAATCTCAAGAGCCTTTAAGAGTGCAATCATCGTGCCTCCCGTGCTCACCACATCATCGATGATCACAACCCGGTCGCCCTTGTATACACCGTTGAGATACAGTTCGCCTTTTGAGTATCCGGTGGTCTGGTGAACCGGGACTTCATGCGGTAATTTGTACTCCCGCTTGCGCATCACCGTCATCGGGATATCGGTCATGACAGAGAGGACTGCGCCGATGTGGATGCCCATCGCCTCCACCACCACGATCTTGTCTACGTTGTTCAAGTCCAGCACCTTGATCATCGCGGTGCAGACATCGCGGAGAAGGGCAGGTTCAACAATCGGTACGCCATCAGTGATAGGGTGGATGAAATAGTTATATTCCCCCCGTTTTACCATAGGGCAGGTTTCTAAGGATTCTACCAGTCGGTCAAGCATGTAGTTCACCAATATCTTTTAAAAAGGCCTCAATGCGATCTCCGTGCACATGGGGCATGCAGACGATCCGCAGGTGGCCCGGTCTCGTCCATGAGACTTTCCATGGCTCAGGGATATCTTGTTTCTTTGCAATAAAGGTTGCAACATTTACGTCCGGGGTTGCTGCCCGTGAGAAACCAAACGTTTCCATGCCGGCAATAAGACGGTGCGTATTCTTCATGCACCCTGATACGCACGCCCGCATGCCTTCAGTCCCGAGGTAGTCCATGACCGCGAGTGCCCCGGCAACCGGCGCCCCCGGACGGGTGCCGGCAAGGGTGAACTCCTGTTTAACCGTGAGGTAAGGTGTATCGATGTTGAGGGCATTGAGTATATCCGGTTCCCGGGTGAGCAGGCAGCCGGCCGGGATCGTGCTCATGCCCATCTTATGCGGATCGACAGCAATCGTAGTTACGCCGGGCAGAGAGAAATCAAACGGGATCGGCTTGTCCAGGAACGGGATCACCATGCCGCCGAATGCCGCATCAACGTGGAAGAACACGTTGTGCTGGTATGCGATCTTTGCAAGGGCGGCGATGGGATCGACCATCCCGTACTCGGTGGTGCCGGCAATCCCGACTAGTGCTATCGTGTTGCTGTCGATCTGCTCTGCAGCAGCATCGGCATCCATCCGGAGATCCTCAGATAGTGGGACATCCCGCATCTCAATACCCAGAATATCGCAGGATTTTTTAAATGAGAAATGCGCTGATTCCGGGACTACTGCATTTGGGTAAGTGATATCAGTCCTCTGCACCTTTGCCAGACGGAGTGCCTGAAGATTGGATTCAGTGCCCCCGCTTGTGGCATACCCCCCTGCGTCCGGGCAGTGATAGAGAACGCCAAACCTTTTGATTAAGAGTTGTTCAAGCGATGCAGTGCCGGGAAAGAGGCCCGGGTCGCCAAGGTTGGTCTCCATGAACATGCAGTGCGCCCGCACCGCAAGTGGGTGAGGGAGCGTGCACATGGAGCTCAGGATGTAATTGTAATCCAGATCTTCCTTTTTTTTCTGGGATAAAAAAGAGAAGAGTTCTTCTTCTGAACAACCCTTATTCAGCATCTTTTGATCTCGCGGCTTCGAGTATGATACGCTTTTCTGTTCGGGCAACCGCCTCTCTGATCTTTGCGATTGCATCGATGTTTGCCGAGATGCTCGAGATACCATGCTCAACTAACCATGTTGCCATCTTCGGGTCAGAACCGGCCTGCCCGCAGATGGAGCATTCCACATTGTAGGCCCGGCACATCTGGATCGATGTGTGGATCAGGTGAAGGACGGCCGGGTGCTGGGGCTGGTACATGTCTGCCACGTTTTCGTTGTTGCGGTCGATTGCAAGGGTGTACTGGACAAGGTCGTTTGTGCCAAACGAGGCGAATTTGATCCCGCACCGGAGGAACTCTTCGATCATGATCGCACTAGACGGGATCTCGATCATGATACCGAGTGTGATGTGCTCGACATCGACGCCGCAGGCCCGCATCATCTCTTTTGCTGCAAGGAACTCGTCGGGATGGGAGACCATGGGAAACATGATGCCAAGGTTCTCGTAACCCTCTTTCCAGAGGCGCTTGAAAGCTTCAACCTGCATCCGGAACTGGTCGGGGCTCTGGATATCGCGCCGGATCCCTCTCCAGCCGAGCATCGGGTTGTGCTCATGGGGTTCGGATTCCCCGCCCTGCATGTTCCGGAACTCGTCAGTCGGGGCGTCGAGCGTCCGCACCCAGACAGGTTTTCCCGGGAAGGCATCCATGACAGTCTTGATGCCATCGTGGAGCTCTTTGACAAACTCCTCTTCTTTGTTGTTGGCGATAAACCAGCCCGGCGTCTTGTTCAGTCCGAGGATAAGGTGCTCGATCCTTAACAGTCCGACACCATCTGCGCCGGTTGCAGCTGCCCGGGCTGCTGCTTCGGGTATGGAGACGTTTACCTTTACACTGGTTGCGGTGATGATTGAGGAGGATTGGGCAACCAGTCGCTGGGGGGCTCCTGATGGGGCCGGGGCTGCCTGTGGGAGCAACCCTTCATAGATGAGTCCCTTTTCGCCATCGACGGTGATCAGCTGCCCGTTTGTCAGCACTTTGGTGGCCGTCTTTGTGCCCACAATTGCCGGCGTGCCCAGTTCCCGGCTCACAATCGCAGCATGGCAGGTCAGTCCACCTTCATCGGTGATGATTGCTGCCACCTTGCGCATGGCCGGCACCATGTCAGGGTTTGTCATCTTTGTGACAAGGATATCGCCTTCACGGACAGAACCCGTGTCTTTTACATCCCGGATGACGACAACTTTTCCTGAAGCGATACCGGGCGCTGCACCCTGACCCTTTAAGATGATCTTTGCATCTGATTTCTGTGCGGACATACTCTTGTTCTCCTTTTTTGCACCAATGGTGGTGATCGGCCGGGACTGGAGGATATAGATAGTCCCCTTTACAATTCCCCATTCAACGTCCTGCGGGATGCCGTAATGGTTCTCGGCAATTTTACCGTACATTCCGAGCTTGGCAACTTCTGCGTCCGAGAGCACCTGTGCGTCCTGCCGGGCTGGTGAAACATCCACCAGTTTTGTTCCGTGCTCACCATCGGCAATAATCTCGATCTTTTTGTTGGAGATGAGCGTGTCAACGACTTTTTCGGTCCGCTGGTCAAAGACATATTTGTCCGGTGAAACAGAACCTGATACCACTGCCTCTCCAAGTCCCCATGATCCTTCGATGATGGTCTGGGGTTCGCCCGTGATCGGGTGGGAGGTGAACATGACTCCTGCCTTTTCGGAGTGGACGAGCTGCTGGACGACAACGGCGATATTGACTGTGTGGTCATCGAATCCCTGCTTTGAGCGGTAGTAGATCGCCCGTGCCCCATAGAGCGATGCCCAGCACTTCTGGACCGATTCGAGGAGGTTTGCCGCCCCTTTTATATTGAGATAGGTTTCCTGCTGACCGGCAAAACTTGCGTCCGGCAGATCTTCTGCTGTTGCGCTTGAGCGCACTGCAACAATGAGATCTTCTGTAGACATTTTCTTGTATGCTTTTTTGATTTCATCTTTGATAATCGCCGGCATCTTTGCCTTCATCACCAGCTCTTTGGCATTGCCGGCTGCTTTTTCCAGGGCTGCGTTGTCCTCTACATCCAGCTGTTCGAATGATGAGAATATCTTCTCTTCAAGATCAGCTTCAACCAAAAACCTGCGGAATGCCTGAGCAGTGACCACAAAAGCTCTCGGTACAGGAAGACCAAGGGACGCCATCTCCCCAAGAGACGCCCCCTTTCCCCCGACTGAGATTATATCTTCTTTTCTGATCTCCTCAAGCCAGAGAATATTAGGCACATTTTTCATGTTCGCACCACTTATGATGTCAACTCCACCCGTATAATAATTATCATCGCCTGTCGCAATTCCGGCCGGCTGTGCCTGTCATACCGGGTTTTTTTAACCATTGAAAAAAAGTGTCCCTGCCGGCTTTTGTAAAGAATAACCCTGATTAAGTATGGCGCAGATATTGTATGGGTTTTTATGGCAAACGCAAAGGTGCTCGTCAGTGATCCGCTGGCAGAAGAAGGGCTGGTAATCCTTAAAAAAGCCGTTGACGTGGATGTCAAAACGGACTTAAAAGAGGAAGAGCTCTTAAGGATCATCGGGAATTACGATGCCCTGCTCGTGCGGAGCAGTACAGATGTCAACGCAAAGGTGATAGAGGCCGGTAAAAGATTAAAGTTCATTGGCCGTGCGGGCGTTGGCGTGGACAATATCGATATGGATGCGGCAACGAGAAAGGGAATTATTGTTGCCAATGCACCGGAAGGAAATACCCTTGCTGCAACCGAGCACACGATGGCAATGATGCTCTCTTTAGCACGAAACATCCCGCAGGCAACTGCGAGCCTCAAAAAGAAGGAATGGAAACGCAGTAAGTTCATGGGCGTGGAACTCAACGAGAAGATCCTCGGCATTGTCGGGTTCGGGCGTATCGGGCGCGAGCTGGCAAAGCGGGCGATTGCAATGGACATGAAATGCGTTGCCTACGACCCGTTCATCACAAAGGAGCGGGCCGCCCAGCTTGGCGTTGAGATGATGTCGGTTGAAGAACTTTTCAAGGTTGCCGATGTGATCACGGTTCACACGCCCCTGATTGCCGAGACCAGACATCTCGTCAACGCAAAGAGCATTGCGACAATGAAAGACGGCGTGCGGATCATCAACTGCGCCCGGGGCGGCATCATTGACGAAAAAGCGCTCTACGATGCGGTTAAGAGCGGTAAAGTGGCCGGCGCTGCGCTTGATGTCTTTGAGACCGAGCCCCCGACCGAATCCCCGCTGCTCACGCTCGACCAGATCATTGTCACTCCCCATCTCGGGGCAAGCACGGCAGAGGCACAGGTAAATGTCGCAGTGTCTGTTGCAAAGCAGTGCGTGGAAGTGCTCAATGGCGGGTCTGCGAAATACGTGGTCAATGCCCCCATGGTCCCCCCCGAGCATGCCGAAGTGCTCGCACCGTTTGCCCAGCTTGCCGAGAAGATGGGACGGTTCGTCACCCAGATCGCGGCCGGCCGGCTCTCCTCTTTGGAGCTCATCTACGGCGGCGAACTCTCTGCCTATGCCGGCAGTATGAAGTATGTGACCCGTATGGCTCTCAAAGGACTTCTCGACCCGGTGCTCCAGGCACCGGTCAATATCGTGAACGCGGATTTCATTGCAAAGGAACGAGGGATTGCCATCAGCGAGACCGTTACGCAGGAGTCCAGCGGATTTAAAAACCTCATCACCATACGGGTCAGGACCGACAAGGGAGAAGAGACGGTCAGCGGCACGGTGTTTTTTAAGGGCCGCAGCCGTATTGTCGCAGTCGGCGGCTATACGATGGACATGATACCCGAAGGTTATGTGATTGTGTCACGCCATCTGGATAAGCCCGGAGTTATTGGGCGTGCCTCCACCATCCTCGGCAAAAACAACATCAACATTGCCGGCATGCAGGTCGGCCGGATTAATCCCGGTGAGCATGCGATCATGGTGCTGAACGTTGACAGCGATGTTCCTGACAGCGTGATGGAAGAGATACGCGGGATGCCGGGGATCTTCACCGCAACGTGTGCGAAGATTTCGAGTGAGAAGATTTAGAGAATCTTTTTTTAAAATTCTTGATTTTTTGCTTTTATCGATCAGTGTGGCGAAGTCTATCCGTCCGCGAAATCCCCTCCGCATGCTAATCACTAAAAACTGGTTTTGCGGTATCACATCAGAAAGACCATGTGATTTCTGGAACCGTCGGCCCAAAACCAGTAAGTACGAAGAACGCCGCTGTTTTCTGAGTGCGCACCGGTGACAGATCAATTACCGGAAAAATCCGATACAAACAATCTACCCAATGAGGCCCCGACGAGGCGATCGAGTGACCCCGCAGAGGTGGGCTTGCTCTTTTTTTTTAAAAAAAATCCCCGATGTTCAGTAACAATACCCTTATTTTGCCCGGTTGCCTAACACCTTACATAAGGAAGTTAACGGATGCCCGGGCAGCTCGCACCGCAGCGGAAGAAAAATATTGTCTTAAAAAAGATCGAAGCCGCAGCCCCGGCCATCCGCACACAATTCGGCGTAACAAAGATCGGCATCTTTGGCTCGTTTGCACGCGGTGAGCAGACCCGTAAGAGCGACGTGGATGTGCTTGTCGATTTTGCACAGGGATATGCGACCCTGCGCAACTTTGTTGGACTTTCCGATCATCTCGAAGCGCTCTTCAAACGGAAAGTGGACCTGCTCACGGTGGAAGGGATTGACAAATACATTCGTTCCTATGTTGAGGCGGAGGTGATCTGGATTGAAGGATGATCTCGTATATCTCAGACACATTCTTGATGAGATAATATTTTTGAGAAAATATCAAAGGACCGGACATTCAACGATCTCATCCACGATGATTATTTTGCGCATGCGGTCAGAAGCGCAATTGAAGTAATCGGAGAAGCCTCAAAAAATGTCCCAGACCCGATCAAAAAGAAAAATCAGGATATCCCATGGCGGGATATGGCGGCACTCCGGGACAAGATTATCCATGGATATTTCCGGATCGATTATTACATAGTCTGGAATGTTATAACCGACGATCTCCCGTCCCTCGAACCGAAAATTGCAGCACTTCTCAAAGAACTGGAGAAATCACCCGCTCACCATCACCAAGCGTGATGATATCATCGTCATCGCAGAGAAATCTCCCGCATGTACTCACAATTTGCGGGATCGGTAAACGTAATGTACAGTCCAGAATGTATTTCCCATATCAGAATATTGAACATTTCAAATGCAGATTACAACTAATAACGCTAAAAAAAACAATTACCTGACTATGGGAGTCCCATAGTTCTGGATTTTTGCCTGCATTTCCGGACTTAACTGTTTGACAAGCTCTGCATTGTACGAACCACTGGGCATTAGATCTCTTGTAATGTTGAATGTCTCGTGAGCCGCGATAGCATACGATCGCGATTTTGCAGCAAGCGACCCTTCTCTGACTGCCGGATCAACATCGGTTGTAAAAATTGACACGGTATTATCGCTGTTGGAAACGATCTCAAACATGCGGAACTGCTGGGGGAACTCCCGTAATGAAGCGGTTTCAATCACCCAGAACCCGAGTTCAGGACGGTTTTGGTCCGGTGATTTAAGAGCAGTTACGGTGTTCAGGTGGCGATGTCCCGAGATCCACATGAGGAGATTTGGATAGGTATGAAGTTTGGCAATCAGATCCGGTTCAGATACTGCAGCATATTTGTCCCAGGTAAATACAGAACCGGGACCGAAACTCTCACGCTCGAAACCGATTGGTATATGGGCTGCGATGATCATGAGCTTGCCTTCAGCCTGACCCTTATCGAGCTCTTTTACCAGCCAGTCATACCGTTCCTGATCAAGAGAACCGTGTCCATTGCTGGTCTCCTCACTGGTTATGTCATCCCTTTGGGTGTCATCGAGCACAATGATCTTGATCGGGATATCCGATTTCGGTTCGAACGCATAGCAGGCAAATCCTGTTGTCACGGCAGATTGATTGAATCCATGTCCTGCCGGACGTGAAGAGGTATTAAAAAATTCAGCAATCCACTCCGTCCGGGAAACAAAACGCCGGTCAGGATCGGCAGGTACCGTGGGCGGACCCAGCGGGAAGTTATTAACAGGCCCTGCACCGGTAATGTCACCATAAGGAGTGCGGCCGTCAATTGCCCCCATGTAGAACCCACGGCTTTTCATGTGCAATGGATTGGTAATAACATTGCCGATATTGAGTATTGTAGTATTGGTAAAGGCACTGCTGACGTAATCGCCAGGAGGATAGAGACCCATCCAGAAATGATCATGGTTGCCGAGAACCTGGTACCATTTGATCGACTTATCCAGCCCTGCGGTCTTGTATTCATCCTGGTAATCATTATGAGGTCCGGGGACAGGATCATCCTTTAGACCGGAATCGGGTTTGATCTTTTTGCCATCAAGGACATCGATATACCATCGCAGTTCATTGTACTGACCGCTGTTGATCCCATCGCCCAGAAATATACCAAAGTCAAATGGATCTTTTTTGTGAATGGCGTTGACCGTCTGGATTGCGGCGTCAAGAAACTGGGTGGTATAGAGCATTGCCGGTGAATATCCGGACATTATGCCCCATTTGTAACCATAATAGACCGCCTGTGCAGGTGATTCCTTGTCGGTGATGTGGATGTCGCTCATGGCAAAAAAATTCAGAAGCCGTGCCGTATTGTTAACCGATGTACTGGCATAATCAGGGGGCATCAGATCCAGTCTTTTTTCATAACTAAGCCCCCCGCCGTACTGCCAGAAGCCATAACCGTATTCTGAAAAATTGGAAACCTGGTACGGAAGAAGTCTGGGTGAAGTTGAAGGGACGGGTACAGGAATAACGGTTCTTTCAAGGGTTGTGTAAACTTTTGAATCTATCGGATAGCTGGGTCCAAAGACCTCGATATTTAAGAAGAGAGCAGATCCTCCTATTACGGCAATAATAAAAACTGCAACAAGGATTCCGATTTTTAACTCTTCTTTCATAAGCTTCATGAGTATACCATTTACTTAAAAACTGTCTTGTGAAGTGGCTATCTCGTCTTTACAAATCAAATCCAAAACCAAAAAAAAATGTCTGCATACCCGCCTCTTTAAAGTGGTCCGGCCAGCACCCGCTTTTTGTCCAGTTTCTATTCCTCACGAATTCAGCTAACTGAAGCTGTTGATCGGTTGATATGGAATCGCTGTAGTTGTCACATACGAAGTCATGAAGTACGCTGCAACGAGCAGGATGAGTATGAGTGGGATGATGATAGCAATGACAGCGGCAAGGATCGCTTTACCGGTACTCATCTCCTGCAGCTCGCGGATACCCAGGATGCCAAGAACCAGTGACCAGAGCACAAAGATGAACCCGATGACGGGTATCCATCCGAGAAGCAGCCGGGGGGTGTGCCCGTAGATAATCGCCTTGAAGGTCTGCATGATTCCCCTGCGCCCGCCCAAAATATACACCCAGAGGTGAAGCCATGCGGCAAAGATGAGCGTTAAGATAAATCCACCGGCCAGCACCATGAGAAATACGATGACCGGGATTGCAATCCCTTCTGGCATACCGGCTAACCTTGGCATGGTCTCGATCCCGATTAACGCGATAATTGCCGAGAGGATTGCATTGATCAGGAGCAGTGCGGCAAAATACGAAAATACAAGTCCCGGTTCATCGTTTCTGGACTGCTGGAATGTTTCAACAGGTTTTAAGAGGAATCCTTTTACTCTGGTAACAATGGGGTCAATCATATAGATCAATGGTTGTCAGGATTGGGATATAAAGGGAGCCAGTTAAGACGTTTTTTTTCAGTTATTAAAAAATCCAGAGATGGATAAAAAAAATATTTGCCAAACATTGTTTCAAAGTTCTGTATTTTTTGTCTGCATCTATGGCATCAGTTTTTTTAACCGGGTTCTCCGGATAAACCGCCAGCCCTTTTTTCCAGACCTTTTTTTTTAACACTTAGCTGGCAGTAAATTATTTCCTTACAAACAGGTTCCCAGCCTTACTCTCCACGGTTGTGCCACCGGATCCCGATGTTTTCTTCCACTCGCTGATATTTTTACAGTCATGTTCAAAGGGGAGGCGGTGCTTTCCGCAAAAATACTGGTTGCAGTAATCGCAATGGAACGGAAGGTACACCCGCTCTTTACAAAAGGCACAGTTCTCATAGACCGGGTTTTTTTCCTTCCCGAAATAGTTCGAAAAGAATGAAACGATTGTTGCGAGAATTCCCACAGATTTGTTATTGCTTTTACTTGGTTAAAAACTTTGAACCTACGGGGTTGAGTCTCGAGATGGAATTTTTTTTGTAGAGGCCGATGTGAGATAAATGAACCGGTATGATGGTTACGTGTCAGGACAACACGCAAAAAGCAATTTCATACGGCTATCCTCTCTTAAAAAAAAGGATTGACCGTTTCCGTTCAGATACGCACTCACTCTTTAAAAAACTTCACGGCAACCGGAAAGATCTCCGGACGCGTATCGGTCATGATATACGTGTAACTCATGACGCTCACTAAATATTCAAGATACCCCTTGGCAACGTTTGAGAGCCACTCGTTCCTGCTGCCAAGAACAAGGATGTGGAACCACTGGATGAACAGGCAGATGAACGCGATGATGCCGTACACCCAGAGGACGATACCGATTAGGATCCAGTAGATGATACGGATGAACAGTTCAAGACGGCCGGCGTCATGCTCAAACGTGAAGAGTTGCTTTTTTGTGTCAGTGCTTTCGGATATAAAAATCACCGCTTTCAGCGTATGCGGGTGTGCGTAATAAAGTTCACGTGTAACCGGCCAGGGCTCGTTTTAGACCATTTGAGTGCACTAATTTTTAATAATACCAGCACAGATGTTATAGAGCATCAGACTTTTAGAGGGCTCGTGGTCTAGTTGGCTATGACGTCGCCTTGACATGGCGGAGGTCCTGAGTTCGAATCTCAGCGGGCCCATCTCTCATTTTATCTTTCCTCAATCTTCAGCACACAGCAATTGAGCATCGCGATATTTGCGGCAGGCAAAAGGAACGCGTCAATCCCCCTTTTCTGGTACAGGTATCCCGGTCAATCACTTTTAATGACGCAGACTTCCAAACATATTGCTATGAAACGTCTGTATCGTTCAAAAACCCAGCGCATTCTTGGCGGGGTATGTGGCGGGATTGGCGAACATCTGGATGTCGATCCCACGGTCATCCGGATTATCTGGGCTGTACTGACCCTGGTGTCGGTAGGAATCGGTATAATTGCCTATATCATCGCATGGATCCTCATGCCGGAAGAAGGGACCTTTGATGATGGAACCATTATCCCAAAACCGTGAGAACGAAAACCGGTAATTATCCAACAGCCGGAAATTGTTACCATAAGATCTCATGAAGATCCTTTTTTTTAGTCTGCGGTGAAGGAATTGGGCATGCATCCCTCCAAATACCTTTTAAGGAGGTTCATGCGGCTATCAACGGGAGAAAGAATGCCCCGATATCATTGTTGCCGCAGCAAACCGCAGGAAATTATAATATCAGGTTCAGATCGTAATATTCAGGTAAGATTTTTTTATGCCGGACCCTGGTGAAATAACATTTCTAACCGTTGAAGATGAGCTTCATACCTGCCCGAGCTGCGGCTATGCACTCGGCTTTCACACCTCGTTTCTCAACTCGAATGCGGTCAAAGATAATCATATAAAATCCACACGGGAAGTATACCGGGTGATTCTCATCTGCCCGGAGTGCGGAGCCCGGTATGATGTGGGCTGGCGGATCTCATTTACCGAGCCTGTGGCCAAAGTTGTAAAGACACTATCCATTTAAAATATCTGCTGACAAGAGATCCTGCTCCACGGGAGAACATGTGTTTTTGTTGATCAACCGGAAGAGATACGCATGATGCAGTGCGCCGGGTGCAAGGGAAAAGGCCTGTGCGGTCTTTCCCGCTGCCCGATCATGAGTCGCTTCCATGCCCAGCTCGCAATAAAGCCGGGCCTGGATTACCAGGGTAGTTCCCCGTCAGTCTTTATCGGCAGTTACGGGTATCCCGATATGCAGGGCGGGCCCCTGTTGATCAATGATTCTGACAATCCTCCCGACTGGATCAAACGCAATCTCGGGATGGAAGATATCGTTGGAATCCGTGCCCGCACGATCCGGGGAAATTCGGGACTGCACGCAGTTGCCAGTAACCTGCAAGAGATTGCCATCTCCGCAATCCCGCTCGATGTTGATGTGGCGGTGTTTAAAACCGGTTGCGTTTAACCTGAACTTCGATGGCACGGTTGCCCCGGTCGGTCTCACCGGCCCGGTGAAACATCTGGATGTGATCGGCAGTGCCCGGGTGGAGCGGGCAGTGGACCGGATCACATCCGACTCTGATGTGATGGCAACCGATGCCTGCATCGCCCTCATGGATGCAGATATCGATGTGTACCAGATCACAAAACTGATGACTGCCGGGCTCTTGGGCAAGCGGCGGAAATTTGTTCCCACCCGCTGGGCGATCACCGCAGTTGACGATACCCTGTCGATACAATTGAAAAAAGAGATCTCCCGCTTCTCCCCGTTAGAAGAGATCCGCCTGTTTGACGGTGAAATCTATGGCAACCGGATCCTCTGCATCCTTGTCCCGGGTGACTGGAAGTACGAGATGATCGAGTGCTGGGGAAAACAGACTCTTTGGGCGGGAGATGAGGAAGTGATTGTGCAGGACCGGGAGGGTCTGAACAAGAAGGGCTACTCGCCGATATCCGGAGCGTACTATTCAGCACGGCTTGCGGCCTGTGAATATCTCAAACGCATCCGGCGCTGTGCCAGGGTGATCATCATTCGCAGGATATCGAGTGATTACTGGGCGCCGCTTGGCACATGGGTGATCCGCGAGGCAACAAGAAAAGCCATGAACGCTCCGCCCGTGGTCTGCCCGTCACTTGATATGGCTGTCAATGAGGTATCTGCCCGCCTCGGTTCAGGGTCGTGGTTTAAGCACAGCACGCTCATCCCCGAACTAAAGACGCAAAGGACACTGTTTTAGTGGACTCTTTGCGGTTTTTTTTGAGAAAAGATTTGCCACTCCATATATTGCGATGCTCCCCCGCATCATGGTCTCTCTTTAGGCACGGAGGTGCAGGGAGGAACATATTAGTCTCTAAACCCGCCGCGGGGGCGCCCCGTCGGGGGCGGCGGCGTTCATCGTATTTCTGGGATACGTGGTATCTACTCTCATCAGGTAATATCAGAAATGCCGGTCTCATCTATTAAAAACATTGATGAGTCAAAAAAAACCTGTCAGACCGTCACAAACAGAGAATCAGTCCATTTAACCCTTATACGCCTGTGCGGTATTTGCCTGCCTTTTGTACCGGTCGCGGATGCTCTCGATCGTTTCGATATCAGGGAGATCCTTGTCATCGCGGATCCGGATAAACCGGGGGAAACGCAGGGCAAACCCGCCTTCGTAGTTTGTACTGGCCTGCAGCTCTGCATACCCCACTTCAAAGACCAGCGACGGCTCAAACGTCACTTCCTTGCCGCTCTTTGCTATCACTGTATCCCTGAGCAACCCGTACACTTCGGCCAGCTGCTCATCGGAAAAACCGGTGGCAACCCTGCTCAACGGTATGAGTTTTCCCTCATCCTGGCATGCGACAAGGAACGAACCAAACGCATGTGCCCTTTTGCCTTCGCCCCACTCGGCACCGATCACCGCGAGATCGAGCGTGTCCACTTCGGGCTTGATCTTGATCCAGTTTTTGCCTCGCTGGCCCGGAGAATACGGTGAGTCGGGCACCTTGATCATGATCCCTTCGTGCCCGGCAGCAATCGCTTCAGTGTAGACGTTTTCGATCAGGGCAGCATCGCTGCTCATCACCTGCGGGGCGATGAACATCGTAACAATGCTCTCTAATTTTTTCCTTCGCTCCGTAAGGGGAAGATCGATCAGTGTCTCGCCGTCAAGCCAGAGAATATCAAAGACATTGGGCACCAGCTCGATTGCCGCTGTTGCCTCTGCCACATCATGGCGGCGCCGGAAACGGCGGAGCACGGACTGGAACGGCATCGGCTTTCCATCCTTGATTGCAATGACTTCCCCGTCAAGGATCACGTCATGATCGGTTGCACCTAGCAGCTGCTCTATCACGTCCGGCAATGCCCCCGTCACATCCTCAAGCCGCCGGGAGTACATCCGTGCCCAGTTGCCCTTTTTATGGAACTGAAAACGGGAACCATCGTATTTGTACTCTGCGGCAATCTGTCCGTGCCCTGCGATCATATCTGCAATAGCACCCTGCTGGGCGAGCATCATCCTGACCGGGTGAAACGGTGTGATATCGACATCTTTGAGGGCCTCGGAACCGATCTTTGAGAGCCGGGCAACTTCTCCTGAATCATTCAAGGCCTGCATTGCATGTTCGACAAGGGCAGAATCAACTGAAAATGCCTTTGCGATCGCTTCTCTCACGCTCCCTTCACCAACGCCGATGCGGAGCTCTTCGAGCATGATCCGGGCAAGATACCGGCCTTCGAGCGGGTGGGCATTACCAAGCAGCCGGCGGACGGCGAGCAGTTTCTCCCGCTGGGATTTTTTCCCTTCCACTTCTGCGATGCTGACCAGTTCATGGTACACCCGGACAAGGTCGAGTTCCTCGTGAAAGAACGTAGTCATTGATTTTTCCATTAAGAGTTCTTCTACAGCCTGACCGACATCGCCGGTCCGGTTGATCTTCTCGATCACCTGCTCTTTTTTTTTGCCTGCTACGTAGCCGATCGCTTCAGTAAGGAGGTTTGGCCCGATCCCCAGTTTCTGTGCACTCCAGTCAGGAAAGATCCTTCCCATAACAAACCGCACAAAGATCGGGAGCTCTTCAGGAGAAAGACCGGGCAGAATCGTGCTGATGAGATCGATCATCTCCAGCCGGCCTGAGATGTGTTCAAGTTTCTCGCAGGCTTTTGAAAATTCCATAAAGAGCATGTGTGTTTCTCGTCCTGATGTTTGGCCGGGACAAAGGATTAAGATTGTGTTTTTAAAAAACCGGATGTATCCCGGGTTTGTTTTAATAAAACACAAATGGCCCGTGAACTAACTATATGATTTATTTTTAAAGATATTCCGACGCTGAGTCCATACCGTGATTCCTGCAATCAGAATGATTGCGCATATGAGTGCATACAAGAGCGGGTTCTGTTGTAATTGCCGGAGGTTGTTTATCGGCCGAATTTTAATTAAAAAAACCAAAAAAAAAAGCGGCACTCCCCCAAGGTTTATTGACAAATTTAATATCGTTCTAACGTAAAAGTATCTGTATGGTTAATGAGTGGCAACCTGATGCGATTATCAGGGTTAAGCTCGACCAGATAAAACGAGATTTTTTTGAATATATTGATAAAAATATCGATAAAATTGATTCCAATATCCCTGTTTTTTACGGTCACATTACTGCCGCCATAGAAAAAACCCTGCCGGATATCGATGACGACCACTTTGACCGGTTCATCGATACGATTACTGCCAGATTACTCGATGCCAGCAAACGTTCTTCAGATATTCCTTTTGTCGAGAAACTGTTCGAACATGCCATACGGAACAAGCGCAAGAGGAAGGGACGGACCATCTATGATATCCTGCTGGGCATTAAGATGATCAATATCGGGAAATATTCCGAGGCAATCGAGCAGCTCAAACCTCACCGGAATGTGGATGCAGTCATCTGCCCCGTGATATCGTATTGTTATTTTGTCCTGTCCACCCAGCAGAGCGAAGAACCCGATCCTTCAGGAAAATCCATCCGCGGCCCAAACCAGATGGCGCTTGCTGCCCGTGAGCAGATGATCGAGTTAGTCCGTTTAAATCCCCCGGTCAACCGGCTTAAGGATCTCGAGGTGTTAGACGATCCCCGCATCAACAAGATTTTCTGGTTCATAATAAAGCAGGGCACTGAGTGGTTCCCGAGTGAACGGGATCTCATCAGGATCGGTCTTGAAAAGGCGTCCCGTGACGGCATGAGCGATATCAGGGAAGAACTGCTCGGCATTGGGATCGAGCGGTTTTCAGCTGACATGTATTTCCTGCGGGAACTCTACAAAGTCAAACTCGAAAAGCGTGATGCAGGGGGTGTGGCCGGAGTAGTCAAGCAGATGACCCAGCAGTATCCTGAGGAACTCGAGCCACTCTATTACGGTATGAAACTCTCGGTGATCACCGCCCGTGTAGAAACCTATTACCGCTTCAGAAAGTTAGCGCTCATCAAAAAAATGCCCTTAAACGTACTTGTCCTCCTCGATTTTGCGTTCGAGCTGATGAGCGGCAAACAGTATGAGGCACTGGCCTGTCTTGAGGAGATCAAGATGAAGCTTGGTCCCCGGCACTACTATGCGACCCTGCTTGAGTATGTAGCACACGATTTCTTACTTGATGATGAAAAGAAGGTCAAACAGGCAAAGAGGGCGATGATCGATTCGATCGACCAGTATTGCCTGAAACTGTTAAAGATCAAGGATCAGTAAAGGGGTGCAATGAATGAAACATGGATCTGAAATTTGTTTTTACAAAAATAGAGCGGACTGGGGCCGGTGAGTGCTTATGACCAAACCTCATGTAATTATTGTCAAGGATGACCCCGCACAGGCAGGCGAACTGTCTGCCCTGTTAAAAAAGAACGGGTACACGGTCTCTGCCACGGTCTCCAGCGGGAAAGATGCGCAGAAGAGTGAGACCCACGGGCACCCTGCAATTGTACTCATTGATCTGTCGATACCCGGCCGTCTGGATGGAGTTGCCACCGCAGAACAGGTTTCAGCACAACAAAATACTCCGGTAATTTTTATCGTATCTTCTGAAGATGAGGCAAAACATGCAAAGGTTAAGCACCCCCAGTACGGGTACATCTCAATACCTCTTAATGAACGGGAACTGATAATCGCACTGGAATCTGCCCGCTACCGTCAGGAAGCAGAGCAGAAGATCTGTTCGTCTGAGAATGAATTAAAAAAATATCGTGCCCATCTTGAAACGGTTATCGCACGGCGCACTGCAGAACTCAAAAAAACCAATGCCCAGCTGCACCGGGTCCTGCACTTCATCGAACTGACCGAACGCAAACTTGCCACCGATTCACTGGACATTGATCTTCATGATGAAAAGATCCCGGTCAGCATTGAAGAAGGAGTGATCACGGCAGATACGGATCTTAATATCGTCTTAATCAACGAAGCTGCCTTACAGCAGCTTGGCTGGACAGAAGATGATGCAACCGGGACCGGCATCATTGAAGTGTTTGCCTGTGCCGATGCATCAGCCGCAAAAAGACTTACTGCCTCTTTAAAATCCATGGCCTCTTCAGGTACTGAAGGAGTGCCGCTTGGAAATATCCAGGTACAATCCAAAGCCGGAGATGCCCCGGTATTTGTCAGCTATGCCGAACCCATCCTTGACAGTGATGGTGAGCGGGTGGGAGTTGTTCTTACCTTTAGGGATGCAAAAGAGAACCGGAAGAAGGAGTACGAGGCATTGCGTACCCGGAAACTCGAGTCGCTTAACTTAATGGTGCGGGGTGTTGCCCATGATTTCAACAATATCTTATCATCGGTGCTTGCAAATATCCAGCTGGCAAGGATGGAGTTGGATGAATCAGGCAGTGGGCACGAACGCCTGGTTCGTGCTGAAGACAGCCTGCTTAAGGCACGCGAGTTATCCGATCAGCTCTTAACGTATTCCAGTGGAGAGGTCCAGCAGGGAAAAACTACGGATTTAGTTGGACTCATTAAGAATGTGGGAACATTTTCTGTGCGGGGCACCAATGTGAACTGCGATTTTGTGATTCCTGCAGATCTCTGGAGTGTGCCGCTGGATGAGGATCTTGTGCAGATGATGCTCAATGATCTCTTCTTGTTTCTTGATAACTCAATGGCTGATGGGGGAACGATCCGTGTGTCTGCCCAGAACATCCTTGCCGGTACGGCAAAGGTACGGGCCGTGCAACCGGGCGATTATGTCCGGATTACATTAGAAGCGCAAAAATTAATCATCCCTGCAGCAGCAATTGAAGATATCTTCAAGCCCGGTTCATCGCTGGCCTTTGCAATCGATCTCTCTGTTGCCGAATCCACGATAAGGAAGTGTGGAGGTGTACTGGATGTCAGGTCCACTACAGAGCATGGCACAGAGATACTCCTGCACCTGCCGGCCCGGTACGCACCTGCCGGTACAAAAACGATCGAGAAAGCCGCAACTCCTTTAAAAAAGAAAGACCCTTCACAGAAGAAGATTCTTTTAATGGATGACGAAGAGGCCATTCTTTCTGCAACCGGTGAGATGCTCAAGTTCCTGGGCTATGAGGTTGTTGTTGCCAGTCATGGTGAAGCGGCCATTGAAATGTTTAAAAAAGCGATGAATGCAGGAGCCCCATTCGATGCGGCGATTCTTGACATCACGATTCCCGGGGGTATGGGGGCACAAGAGACCATGCCAAAATTAGTTGCCCTCGATCCTGCGGTAAAGGGAATCATCTCAAGCGGGTACTCCACAAACCCGATGATCGTTGACTACCGCTCATTTGGGTATGCCGCAGTGGTAGTCAAGCCGTACGGGTTTAAGGAACTCAACGAAGCGCTCGATTGTGCTTTCAAATAATTTTTTTATCTGTATTTTTGGTTCTTGTGGATAGATTGTGAATTTTTTTTTCGCGGCTTTTCACCACCGAATCGCGTGGAGACAACTACAGATTGACACATCATCGTATCAGCCTCAGCCGATGTGATGCTGTTCCCCATGGGGCTTTTTTTTGTGAAAACGGTTGCAGAGCATCATCTTTTTCCTTTAACGGGGAAATCATTTAAATTATGGCGATTAAAAGTAATTCTGGTGATCTATGTCTAAAGTGGAGATTAAAACGGTTGATACGCAGGGGCGGATCATTCTACCGAAATCCTGGCGGAACCGTCTCAAGACCAATTCTGTTGTTGTCATTGATGAGGATGACCGGCTGGAGATCCGGCCTGTGGATTCCAATCTTTTACGGTTTGTAGATGCAGTCGAAGTTGATGCAGAACATTTTAGCGATTATCATAAGCTCCGTAAAGGACTGAGGAAGGATGCGTTTCATTGATGCCAATGTCTTTATCTACGCTGTCTTAAAACCAAAGACACCTCTGGCAGAAACTGTCCTGCGGAAGAAGACTGCAGCAAAAGAGATCTTCTTACGGGTCAATGATGGTGAGCCTGTCACGACAACCACTGTGCACCTGAGCGAAGTGGCAAACGTGCTTGAGGATGCTGCAGGAATATCGTTTGCAGGCGATCTCCTGTTGGCGATCCTTATGAAATCCACCATCACAGTCGAACCGGTATCTGCCAACGATTACCGGGAATGCATCCGGCTCGCGCAGAAAAGTGCCATAAGTATCAATGATGCTCTTGCCGTTATCATCATGGAACGACAGGGGATTGATGAGATATATACCTTTGACCGGCATTTCAAACAGGCAAAGGTTACGATCGTACAGGAATAATTTGTCAGTCAATGAGGTATTAGAAATTCTCTTTAATATATTCAGTTTCGATTTCCGTAAACATATTAAAATGCTTCTCATTGGCAGTAGCCAGTATAAGCTCATATTCATTTGCGGTTGCCGCAATTATGGCATCAGGAAGGTTCGTCCTGTAAGCAGCATAATATTTTTGCCTCAGCTTTCCGGCAGTGACAGCGATATTTCTTTCAACCTCAATCGCTTCCATGCAATCCAGTATTGAATAAATCGCAGCTTCATCGTCCGCATTCCTTGAACCGGATAAGAGTTCAGCTTCAGTTATGACCGAAAAGAACCCTGACGCACTCTCGTCAATGTTCCTCATAAGGAAATCCCTGGCAATTTCCCTGCCTTTTAAGTAGTTGATAATAATATCCGTATCCACAAGGAACCGGGTTCTATACATTATCGATTCTCTTCGTTCTCTTATCCCATCCACTCCTCATATCTTCAACATATGTGACCCCGTCTTTAATCTCGCTTCTTTCGGACCAGGCACCAAATGCTTTTATTATATTCTCTCTTGGGGTATCGCTTTCCAATGTGATTCTCACTACACTATTGACAGCCAGACCCATTTCTTTTTTAATTTTTTCAGGAAGTGATATATGTCCATCGGGCAAAATTTTTGCAGTATAATTTATTGTTTTCATTATTTTACCTCATTTATGCTATTTGTAACCCTTTCAATTAAATATATTCTTACAATTTTCTAATTTTTCACAACGACAAATGTTGCGGACAGGCCTTGGTAGTGCCGCACTGGGTAGCGACAATCACGCTCATATCATTGTACAAGAGCCCAAGCCCATTCCGTGCACTGGCAGTCACCCGCTCGGTGGTATTGTTGGTCTCGCTCAAGTGTGCGAGGATCACCTGAGGGAGATCTTTTCCCAGCAACCGCATGCCGTCAGCGGCAGCCTTGTTGGAGAGATGCCCATGCTGTGAGCGGATCCTCCGCTTGAGAAATTCAGGGTATGGCCCATTGGCAAGCATATCCGGACAGTGGTTGCTCTCAAGCACAATGCCATCGCAGTGCCGGAGCTTCTCAAGCATTGGCGGCGTGAGTATGCCGGTATCGGTGCAATACCCAAAGCGCAACCCGTTCTCCTTTATGATAAAACCGCAGGGATCAACCGCATCGTGCGATGTTTTGAATGCTTCGATTGAAAAATCACCTATGGTACACTCTTCATCATGCCTGCATACCCGGCAGTCGATCGGTTTATCAGATGTGCGCCGGTTGTGCAAAAAATCATGCAGTGTCCCTTCCGTTGCATACGCAGGGATGTTGAGCTTTTTCATGAGCACTTCGAGGCCCCTTATATGATCGCCATGCTCATGCGTGACCAGCACCGCACAGATTTTGCCGGCATCAAGATCTGCGGCAGTCATGCGCAGGAGTGTCTCTTTTACGCTCAGTCCAGCATCGATGAGCAGGGCTCCACTCTCCCCCTCAATAAAAAAGCAGTTGCCTTTGCTCCCGCTGGCAAGTGTTGTGCAGAGCATAACTTAATGTATGGGTTATCCTCGTATTAACCAGCTCTTGATGCGGTAAAAATGTGGTAAAAAAGAGAAGATTTGTATTTATTTTTTGGATTTGAGCGCTTCGTAATCTGCGAGCACAGGAGCAATGGTTTTTGTAGATATTGAGCGGCGCAAGAGTGTAGTCAGCTTGCGGCAGTAGGTGATATGCGCGACCTGAAAACTGACGATGAGTCCAAAGCATAAGCAGGCGACACAGACCAGAGAGTAACTTAAGAGATCAACCATCTTTTCCCCTCCTTACTTATGTCTCCCTTGCAAGTTCGTCAACCATCGGGACTAAGGAATCCGCATCAGAACATTCTGCTGCGATGATCATAAACCGTCGGGTATAGTGCATTATCAGTAACTGGTACCCGATGATCATTCCAATAGCGAACATGAGGATCCCAATACCTATGTAAATTAAAAGTTCTGTAAACATTTCAGCCATAGCGCATCTCATTGACTGTTACGGTGGTAACCAGATAAATATATTGACACGATCTCATGCGGGATCTGCACGCACATGAATAGCAGACGCTTTTACGCTTGCAATCACCGTCATACCGGTTGTAAGGCCAAGTTCGCCGCAGGAGCGCAGAGATTACAACGCCTGTTGTGATGGGAATGATTTCGGGATAGGACATCCCGTGTCTAATCCAGAAAGAATAAAGAGGCTGAAGAATCCTTCATCTGTTAAAGAAAAAACAGGTACCAAACAGGTAGTTTACCCTTAATTATCATTAACAAAACAGATTTACCAGATCCGCGATGCCTTAAGATGGAGTTACCTCTCTTTCGTGAGTTAAGCCCCCCTGCCCATGCCCGACACTGCCTTACCAACTATGAGATTTAACCTCTCCGAGCTGGCGGGATCGCTTGGGGATTTTGGGACGATCATCCCGCTCATCCTTGCCGTGGCGCTGGTCTCGGATGTCAATGCCCGGTATATCCTCTTGTTCTTTGGGATATGGTTCATCCTCACCGGGCTTTATTACCGGTTACCTATCCCGCTAGAGCCGATGAAGGCAGTGGCGGTGATCGTAATTGCAGGATCTATCGGGAGCGGTGAGATCGCAGCTGCGGGTCTCATCCTCGGGGTCATCTTTCTCGTGCTGGGTTATGGCCGGTTCTTTTCAGTTATCGAAAAATGGGTGCCGCAGAGTGTTGTGCGGGGAATCCAACTGGGGCTTGCCCTCCTCCTGTTCCGATCATCCCTGGGATTTGTGGTAAAGGATCCATTGTTCTTTTTCATTGGCATTGCCATCATCGCAGGCTTTTTCCTCCTTGCACGTTACCGGTCGATCCCGGACCTGTCAACGATCGTGGTCATTGGTGTGGGCCTTGTCGCGGGAATTGCACTCTACGGTGTTCCTCCCCTCAGCCTGATCCCGGCACCGCAATTCATCATCCCCCTGCCAACAGATTTCTCATCTGCCTTTTCAACTCTCGTGCTCCCGCAGGTTGTTCTCACAATTACAAATGCCATCCTTGCTACAACTCTCCTGACAAAAGATCTCTTTGCTCATGAAGTGCCGCCCAAGAAATTCTCGACAAGCATTGGTCTTATGAACCTCTTTTCCGTTCCGTTTGGGGGGTTTCCGATGTGCCACGGTGCCGGCGGTCTGGCCGGGCAGTACCGCTACGGTGCACGGACAGGCGGGGCTAACGTGTACGCGGGCCTGATCTTTCTTATACTTGCCCTTTTCTTTTCATCCCCGCAGGTGCTCTCCATCATCGCGGTCGGGGTTCTGGGGGCGCTTCTCGTCTTTGTCGGTATCGAGATGTGCCGCCATAGTTTTAAGACCGATTCTCTTCTTGTCACCGGGATTATTGGAATCCTCGCGCTGATCAGCTCGATGACTGTCGCGTTTATTTTGGGGATGATACTTGCGTACCTGCTCCCCGCAATCAAGAAAAAATTTAAAACGGGTGTATCTTAAAAATAAATCATTCAATTGTGTCCTTCGTGCTTACATTCGATGGGAAGTTATCAATCTTTTTTTGAGCAGATCACGAGATATACCTCGAAATGGAAGTTATCCAATCCTTCGATCGCTAAATATCTGAAACATCCAAAATTAGCGCTTTGTTTTTTTTAAGGATCGTGCATGAATCCAATCATTGACTGTTACGAGGGCACCCTGATAATTTTGTTAAATGGATCGCAAGTTGGAATCAGAACGCACATGTATAGCCGATGCTTTGACGCTTGCAATCACGGTCATACCGGTTGCGAGGCCCAGTTCGCCGCAGGATCGTGTGGTGATAAGTGCGGTGATGGGCGTTCCGCAGTCTACAGTGACCCGGATGAACGGCCCGAGTGAGACCAGTTTTGTAATTGTCCCTACGAGCTGGTTTCTGGCGCTGGTCTTTCCTGCTCCTGATTCGGGGATTGAGACTGTGACTTCTTCAGGCCGGATATAGAGCGCTACGGTTTTTCCCGGCGGGCAGGAAGTGACCACTTCAAAGCTGGCATTGTCAAGCGCAACGGTGGCATGACCCCGCTCATTAGACTGCACCACGCCTTTTAAGATGGTATCGATCCCGACAAACCGTGCCACTTCCTTTCCATTGGGCTGGTAGAAGATATCGTGGAGTGTGCCCACCTGCGCAAGGTGCCCGTTCATGATCACACCCATGCGGTGTGCAAGGCGCTGACCCTGGACCATGTCATGCGTGGCAAGGACAATTGTGGTGTGCAGATCAGTGTTGATCCGGATGAGCAGGTCCTCGATGATCTCAGAAGAGACCGGGTCAAGGTTTGCTGTGGGTTCATCCAGCAGCAGCACTTCTGGGTCGGTGACCATTGCCCGTGCGATTGCCACACGCTGCATCTCGCCACCGGACAGGGTGACTGCCCTGCGATGTTCAAAACCCGATAGCCCGACCAGTTCCAGAGCGGATGTAACCCGCTGTGGGATCTCAGCCGGGTTTGTGCCACGGAATTTCAGACCGAATGCCACATTCTCTGCAACAGTAACATTGAGTACCGCAGGTTTTTGAAAGACCATGCCCATGCGCCTGCGGATTGAGAGTCGTTCTTTTTCTCTGCCGGCAGTATCATGACCGTCAAAGAAGATTTTGCCGGAGGTGGGCTTGTCAAGCAGATCGATCAACCGCAGCAGGGTCGTCTTGCCGCTGCCGGATGGACCGATGAGCGTGAAGATCTCACCACGCCGGATTTCAAGATTGATATCCTCCAGTATCTTTTGTTCTCCTGCCTTGCGTGTAAGTGCGGTTATCCTGATCATGAGCGGGGGCCTCCCATGACCTGTTGATGTTCAGATGAAAAGCCAGAGGTGATGAGGTTCATGGCCACAACGATCACAAGGGCAATGGCAAGAAGGATAATGCCAAGCGCGATTGAAAAACCAAAGTCTCCCATGCCGGTCTGGAGAGCGATTGCGGTTGTCAGCACCCGTGTCTGGCCCGCGATGTTTCCTCCAATCATCATCGCAACCCCGACTTCTGAGATCGCTCTTCCGAATGCAAGGATCACCGCACTGAGAATTGCAAGCCGGGCCTCTTTTACGATCTGGACGATGCCCTGGAACTCGGTTGCCCCAAGCGATACAAGCGTGTCGCTGATGTTCTGGTCAACCCCGCTGAGCGCAGAGATTACAAGGCCTGTTGTGATGGGAATGATAAGTACCATCTGTCCGAGGATCATTCCTTCGGGAGTGAACAGAAGGCCAAAAAATCCCAGCGGCCCGCTCCGTGAGAGCAGGAGATATATTAAAAGGCCGACTACCACGGTCGGGACAGAATAGAGTGTCTGGATGATCATTTTGAGCGTTCGTTTGCCACGAAATTTTCGGAAATGAATCAATCCCCCAAGAGGTATGGATATGCAGGCGGCAAGGATTGTTGCTGCAAGGGAAATGTATACGGAAAGCGCAGCGATTTGCATAACCTCGGGATTGAGGGTGATGATCAGGTTGAATGCCTGCGTGATTCCTGTGATTATTTCATCCATCCATATCACCTGATTATGTGAAGATATTTGGCGAGGTGCGGTAATAAGTCGATCTTACAGGAGATCTGTTTGTTTGCCGCCTCGTTCGTGCCCGTTTCTTCAGAGCGAAAAAGAAAAAATGGGTTGTTTTAGATCTTCTTTACATTTGTGAGAGTGGCCGGCACATCTGTTCCTGAAACCAGTGCAGGAACAATCGGGGTCTGACCATCAGCGGTAAGGATTGCCTGTCCATCGCTGCTTAACAGCAGGTTGACAAAGCTCAAACCGCCGTTTAAGTTCTTTGCGCTTGTCGGCGTTGTCACACCGTAGATGATCGGCGTTGCAACTTCAGTCACGGTTGTGGTTCCTGATGGGCGGATTACCACTGCGGAAGCATAACTTTTGCTCATGCCAGGATCAGAGAGATCGATCTCTACGGGCAGGACGAGATACTTTAGTCCGCTCTGGATGGCAACGCTGCTGTACTCGAAGGCATAATCAACTTTGTTGTCTTTGAGCAGGGGTGTAATCTCTGGTCCGGTCTTTGTTATGATCAGTTTCTTTCCATCCGGAGTGGGTTTTGTTGCATCGATCGTCCGCTTTGAACCATCAAAGGTCATGGTCATTTTACTGTAGGGTTTGACCAGCGTGTCAAAGATGGTGTTGTCGCCGTACTTGCGCTCGGCAAGCGCAATTGTCATGAGCGAGCGGTAGCCTGCCGGGTCTGAAGTCGGGTCGCTGATCGCATAGGTTACGTCTGGTTTTTCCAGGATCGTATACCAGTTGTCTGCCGTGATCTGGTTTGCATATTTGCTCTTGTCAGAGTAGACGAGCACCATGGTGTTCTTGGCAAAGTCCACATCATAGGTGGCGTTCTTCGGGTAGAGGTTCTTTGGAATCAGGGCCGAATCAGCGCTTGCGAGTACATCGGCGTACTGGTTCTGCTTGTTCACTTTGTCAATGATCGCTGCGCTTCCGCCAGACCAGAGCTGCACATCCGTGTTCGGGTTGGCCGCTTCAAAGACCTTCTTGAGTTTGGCAAACGATGTGGCAAGGCTGCCGGCATGGTAGACCTTGAGCGGTTTGATTGCAGTTGCCGGGGTAGTAAAGTCTGCTGCTACTCCGGGGGGAAGACCGGCAGTCATCGGCGTGAAGAGTCCTTTGCCGTATTTGTCCTTGCCATAATTTCCTATGTCTGCCATGGTCTGCGGGGAGATCATGAAGTTGATGAAGTTGTCAGCCATCTGGATCTTTTCAACCGGCTGTTTGGTGTTGTATACCGCCATGACGCTGTACACGTTCATCAGGATTGCACCCTGGGAGACCAGGGGTTCGAGATTCAGTTTGCTCGTGTAGGCGAGGTACGTGCCTTCATCGGTTAAGGTGTATGCTCCCTTCTCGCTTGCCATCTGGAGGGTTTCTCCCATTCCTTTTCCGGCTTCTACGTACCAGTTCCCGGACTTCTGGACATCCTTGGCATAGGTATAACCTGCACTCTTCCAGATGTTCTGCTCTGCACTATGAGTTCCTGAAGCATCGCCACGGGAGACAAATGCAACCGTTTTGTCGCCAGCCTTGCCCTTGGCCATGATGGTCCTGAATGCGTCCTCTGGGCTCATACCCTTGATTCCGGCGGGATCATTTTTGGGGCCTACAATGATGAAGTAGTTGTAGGCAAACGTCCTGCGGTTCAGGCCATTGCCGCCTTCAAGGAATGACATTTCCTGCGAGGGGGAGTGAACCATTAAGACATCGGCATCACCGTTTTTGGCGAGCTCGATGGCTTTGCCGGTTCCCTGCGAAGTGATCAGCAGGTCAACATTGTACAGTGCCTCAAACTTGGGCTTCAGGTACGTGAGCAGCCCGGTATCGTACAGGCTTGTTGTCGTTGCCAGCAGCAGTCTCGTTTTTGGCCCGGTTGCTACCGGCGCAGTGGTTACGGCCGGGGTTGCAACCGGAGCGGCGGTTACCTGCGATGCCGGTGTTGCCACAGGTGTTTGCGATGCCGGGGCGGTATTCGTACAACCGGCAAAGCAGGTTGCAAGGAACAGCAGTACGAATACCGCTGCAATAAATGTTACATGCACATTTCTTGTCATAATTGAACCGGATAAAAGGTGGTTAAGGAAACTATTCAATGTTTCTTTTTGATCTCTGTAAATAAAAAATAATTAACCAGTTGATATACAACTGATATACCAATAGATGCCGACGGCTGCTGCGCGAAAAAAGAATTACACTTCAGAATTGCGATCAATTCATATTTTTCTTAAGACTTCATCAAAAATTGCGGCGCCGAGAATTTCGCTGGACTCTTTTAAGTATTTCTCCCGCATCAGCTCAACCATCTTCCGGGTTCCTTTTGCCGTAGTCAGGATCCCGACACGTTCAGCCCGTGTGACCAACTCCTCCTGCTCCATCATGGCAAAATAGGGCAGCACGTAATAGTGCTGGACATCTAGGAAATCGGCAAGCCGCCGGGTTGTCGGGAACTTCATCCGGATGGTATTATCGGCAAATGTGATCGTGATTGAACGCTCCAGCAGCTGTATGCGGATGGCGGCATCAAACAGGATATCAACAGAAAGGGCGGCCATGATGTTCTTCATGGAATTATTGGACATGCTTCCATAAAGAGACTTCACTGGATCTTTTTGCCGGTTCGTATCTATCCGTAGTTATTTCTGGCCTCGATTGTCCGAAAGTGGAATTTTTCACCGGCCAGTTCGGAGGGTATTGTACGGCTAATGGAAATGTGGCGGGGCCTGCCGGCTCGACCGCGACCTGAAGGATGGAGATGGTGGTTCGTTTGCTGCATTTCTGCATGTTTCCTGCAACTTTGCTGCAACTGCAGCAAATGAAAAAGGCGCTCCAAATGCCTTCATTTCCTGCAATGGTACTGATATTGATAATAATTCTATAATAAGAGAAAGTGGTTTGCTGCAAATGCGGAATTATGCTGCTACTCAGCAATCAGGTCCGGACACACATCAGTGTCTCCATAATTCCGCATTTGCAGCAAACGAAAATCGATCTCTGCTAAAACCGGCCGGATCGGAAAATCTCATACCCGTACATCCCCCGATTGTTTGCTGCACTTGCAGCAAACGTGCAGCAAACAACCGCTCCTGCAGCAAAACATGAGCGTACCATCTGGCCAAATGATTACAAGAAACTCAATTCTTCAGAACCAAAGACCGCGTGTTATGTCTGCGGCAGGAAAGGCCCCTGGTTCATTGAAAAATATACCAATGAACGTCAGGTCCGGGCTAAGGATCAGCAGGAAGCCCGGCGGGTGTGCCGCTCGTGTTTCAATGATGCGGTGAAGGATGAGCAGATGGCTTTTGTTCCTTTACCCGGGACGGTGGTTGTTTCCCGGTGTGAGCGGGTTACTGCAGATGTGGGGAAGTGCTCGGTGTGTGGGTTGGTGAGAGCGGAGTGGATTGAACGCGAGGCAGGTGGTTGGGATATTTTCAACCGCATTGTTATGACGGGAATGCATGAACCAGCCTGATATCCCCGTTCTCTTTTTGTATCTCATCTGATATACCAACTGATTTAAACCGCATGTGATAATACACTACATAACGATGATTGATCGCATCACCGCAGAACAGATCTTCGATGCAGCAATCCGGATACAGGTTTGCCAGGAAAAATCCTTGGAAGTAGACTTTTTCCCGGACATTGTCCGTGTGCGCCTGCCTCCAAAGCGGGTGCTAGCAATGTTTTGTTCGATGCCGATGTCAAAAATGACAGCCATCCTGTCAGAAATGGAGCAGGATCAGTTGATCGGTACTGAACAACGCGGGGGAATGTGGGCCACCTCGCTCGGAAATCGGATCATCGCCGATTGTCTTTACCGGAAATACCGGAAAGAAGCAGAGGCCTTGCTTGGGCCGGTAGTGTTAAAAACTCTCCTCAAGCGCTTGTCCGAATCCTGAAATAAAGGAGCTGAGTGTACAGTCCCAAAAGGATTTCAGAAAAAAAAATTAATGTTTCTTCTTGTGCTCATCTGCCACCGGCTTCATGAACACAACTTCTGCGCCAACATCTTTTGCAATCTGCTCGATTTCAAATTTTCGGAAATGGGTTGCCTCAATCTGGAGTTGTCCGCCGGTTACGGCAACGATGCGGTACTTAGGCGACTCTACGCCTTCTCCGACTTTCTGGCGTTCACGCACATAGATCTTCATGGTCTTTTCCTCCATGCCACAATTGAGCCCAAAGCTCATGAACATTGCGCTGCGGCATCTTGTGGCTCTGATATATCAACTGGTTTACATGGACTTATAACTTTCCATGGTGATAGGATTGTAGGCTGATAGCTCATGAAAAACCGGTTTGAACTTGAGAGCGGGCTTCAGGGTGAGACCCTTGTCCGGAAAGGCATGATGAAGACGAAGCGGAAAATATCCGAACAGATCCGCATTGCACCGGATATTAATATTATCAAAATTGGAGGGCACGGGGCAATTGATTACGGGCGCGAAGTGATGCACCCGCTCTGCGAAGAGATTGGAGAATTATCCAAAAAACAAAAACTTCTCGTGGTCACAGGCGGGGGTGGGCGGGTCCGGCACATCATGGACATCGGGATGGATCTCGGTATGCCCACCGGTGTCCTTGCGGAACTCTCGGCAAAGATCTCCGAGCAGAACGCGATCATGGTCTCGATCCTTCTCTCGAAATACAATGGTACACGAATCCACACCACAGATCTTCTCGAACTTCCGATGCTCTTAAAACTCGGCATACTGCCGGTCATTCACGGCACCCCGCCGTACGGGTTGTACGAACACCCCGCTCGAAACGAGGGTGTCCCCCCTCACCGCACCGACACCGGTGCATTCCTGATCGCTGAAGTGCTCGGGGCGAAGAGCTGTATCATCGGCAAGAATGTGGATGGGCTGTATGCAGAGGACCCCAGGAAAAATCCTGATGCCGAGCTAATCAGGGATATCACGGCAAAGGAACTCATCAGGATGGATCTCGAAGACATGGTGCTTGAACCAATGGTAGTCCAGCTTCTGGAAAATGCTGTGCATATCCGGGAAGTGCGGATCATCAACTGCCACAAGCGCGGAAATATCGAAAAAGCGATCAATGGGAAAAACGTTGGAACAATCATACGGGCAGATTAAACTGCCTCTCTTTTTTATTGCCGGAGCGGCTGCAAAAGGTGTGATACGACGACTGGCAGCCGCATCCGGTAAATGAGGATATGATCAGAAGTTCAGACATCGTGGCATGATGCCGGATACCGTGAACCGGTATCAGAAAACCTGACCCGCCCGTTCTACTGGGCTGATTAGAATTAATTTTTTGTTAATAAAAGCATTTTGTTAATTTATTATGATTAATGGTATTTTGATTTTGTACGAGTTCGGCAATTTTTAGCAGGATTTATGGAAAATCTACGTATTTTTTGGACAATTTGCTTCCGATCTGGAGAACATGATGCGATGGAGCATCGATATTAGCAATTACTCTGGAAAAAAGTTTAACAATGTTTATTAATTTTTGAGAAAAATAAGTATTTGAAATTATGGGGATCTGTACCGACATTATGCATAAATTTGTTAAGCAGGAGATAAGTCGCATCTACTCGAGCTTTGATGGCTGGAAGATGACCCAGCGGAAGAATGGGAATTCCTACGAAACGATCTTTATTATCAGCCGGATGAACCAAGGTACCCGGGAGATCGTCAAACTTCTTGTCCTTTTCAAGAAAGTGATTACCCTCGACATGCTCGAAGAGCTTATCTATCCCGAAAAAGTGACAGACGGAATGACGCCACGGCGTTCGTATGCCCTGATGGTCCCCGCCAATGCAGACACATCAGCCATCCCAAAAGACTTAACGGTGATGACCATGACGTCCTTTGCCTTTGAGGGAAAAGAGCTCACCTGGGTGAAAAAACCCGTACGAAAGATCAAAATTGTAGAGCAGAATTCTTCAGCCACTCGTTCAGGAGAAAAATAAAAAACCAGTGGATTCAGTCGCAGAACCAGGTGTCTGATACCCAGTCCATAATAATCAAGAAAATCCCCGAACCGCAAGCATTGAAATCTCAAAATCCCTTTGATTGCCATGACCCGAACACCAGATTCTACTCCGTCAATAACGCAGGCATACGATATTATTGATATAAATGAGGAAGGGATCAACCAGACCTGGGTCGAGGTATGTACAGAAGAGAGCATAAACCTGATTGTCAATGGCGATCGGCTTGCAAGCCTGACCATCACCCCAAAAGATCTCGAAGCTTACGCGTACGGGTACCTGGTCTGCGAGGGGATCGTGACGGATATCAGTTCTGTCAGCAACGTCTGCGTTGAATTGCCTGACATTCATGTCACGGTATCTTCATTCTCCCGTGAAGTGTCGCGTGACAACGTTGAGATCCGCAGTTCCGGGTGCGTGGGCATCAAGACAACCTGGTCTTCTTTAAAAGAACCGATAAAAGACGGGTTTGCAATCGATCTTGAAACCCTGTTTACCGGCATGAAAGCGATCAATACGACCGCACCTCTCTGGCGGGTTACCGGCGGTACGCACTGTACTGTCATCCTTGATGGAAAAGGAAATATCTTGTCATCGATCGAGGACATGGGGCGCCACAACTCTGTCGACAAAGCAGTAGGTACAGCACTCCTTCATGGAATCGATCTTTCCCAATCGTTCATGGTCTGTACCGGGCGGCTGCCGGCAGGAATGGTTGCCAAGGCGTACCGGGCGGGAATCCCTATCGTTGCCAGCAACACCGCCCCATTCTCAACAGGGATCTGCCTTGCCCGTCAGGTGAACATGACCCTTGCCGGTTTTGTCCGTCCGCCCCGGGCCATGATCTATAGCGTTCCAGAACGGATACGGTTGCCGGATACAACTGGCCAGTAAGGGGATTCCTTAAACGGTAAATTATTTTTGATCCGCAATCTTCTCGTAATAGTTCATTGACCCGCAACCGCCACAACGGCCATCCTTCGCGAGGTAATCGGGAACCGTTTCCCCGCAGTCGGGGCAGGTGACGGATTCCCATTTCATCTTATGAATGATAGCCACACGTACGTGTTCGAAAGAGAGGATCTCGCGTCCCGCCCGGAAGATCTCGGACTGCAGGGTATCTTTCATAGTCGGTTTGTCAAATGCCGGGCTGTTTGCGTACCATGTATCGATGACAGGGAATTTTTTTAGCTTATTGAGATCTACGTATACCCGGACCGCCATTGCAGTATTATTATGCGTTGCTTCATGAGTGGCTGCGTTTAAGGTTATTGCAAATTTCCCGATCGGGACAACGCGGAGCCGGTTGTTGCCGGTGGTGCAGTGAGCGATAACCTGCAGAGCGTCCGGTGCACACTTCGGAGTCTCGCAGACCGCATAAAGTTTCATGTCCGGAGTGACACTAAGAAGATCCATCGCATAATCTACCATGAACGCGCTGATCAGAACCCCCGGTGCTGGTGAGGAATGGAATGCAACGCACCGGTGGATATACTCCTTCATCTTCCCGCTCACATTATTTGCATCCATGCGGGCGTCGATCTCATCTTTTGAATTTTTATGATGATCTAAACTCATGAAAGGACTATTTGTCGACATTCAATAAACAATTTGTCAAATATAATATTTTCTGCTTAACCATTCAGGACGTTATCAACACCATCAGCGGTTGTCGGCTTTTTCCCGCGCATTCGTGATGGATATCCGCAGACTGCAAGGATGTCAGATCCACAGACTCTCTCGCTGTATATTGTCCCTGCGGTAAGTGATGCAAGGAGGATCACCGACACAGGAACCCGGATACCAAACATATCTTCACTTTTCACGCTCCGGCCCTGTAGAGCGTAGAAGCGTACGCTCCCTCGGTCTACAATGACGCCGAGATCTTCGAGAATCGATGAAACCCGGTAGTACGGCATACAGGTTGCAAAAGTCACGCAGAGATCGATGACCGGAGAACCGATGCGGGTATCCGGATAAAAAGGGGCATCACTCATGAAGGTCCTGTTGCACCGCTGGCACTGGTACCGTTTCACATGAACAAAGATGACATGATCCCGTTCACTATGCCTGATCCTCGCGAATCGTCGCTTACGCAGATCATACCCGGAGACTTCACCCCCACAGAATGGGCAGGGGCTATACAGATCGAAAACAGTTTCATCACAAATAAGGAGTGCCGCCTGAATAAGATCAGAGACCATTGGTGGGATGCGATATCTGCGCATCATTCAGCTCCCCTCAGGAAACAATCCTGATAAAAAAAGGGGCGTTCGGTCGGACATTTTGCCTGTCTGCGATATAAAAAACTTTGAATCCAACAAAACCCCCAGATAATCACCGCTTTTGGGCATCCTTTAAAAAATTTTATATGAGATCCCCCCTGAACAACTAAACTACAAACATTTTTGTTTGATATTAGGTAAAAAACAATGTATTTATTTAAACAATGAGGTGTGTGTAAAAGATGAGTGAAACAAATAGTGCTATCAAATATGTACCGACAACCTGTCCGTACTGTGGGGTTGGCTGCGGCCTGAACCTCGTGGTGAACGAAGGTAAACTAGTCGGAGTTGAACCGTATAAGCGAAGCCCGGTGAACGAAGGCAAGCTCTGCCCGAAGGGCATGACCTGCTGGGAACATGTCGGGAGCCCTGACCGGTTGACAACGCCGAAGATCAAGAAGAACGGCAAGTTCGTGGATGCTACCTGGACTGAGGCCATCGACCTGATTGCAAAGAAGTTCAAGGAGACCTCCGACAAGTTCGGCCCCAAGTCCCTTGGTTTCCAGACCTCGTGCCGTACGGTCAACGAGGACTGCTATGCCCTGCAGAAGTTAGCGCGCGTGGGATTCCAGACCAACAACGTCGACAACTGTGCACGTATCTGCCACGGACCTTCTGTTGCCGGTCTCTCGCTCTCGTTTGGTTCCGGTGCAGCCACCAACACGTTCGAGGATGCGCTGAACTCGAACCTGATCCTCTTGTGGGGTTCCAATGCAGTCGAGGCCCACCCGCTTGCCGGGCGCCGCATCATGCAGGCCAAGCAGAAGGGAATCCCGATTATCGTGCTTGACCCGAGGTTTAGCACGTCCGCACGACTTGCCGATAAGTGGGTCCGGTTCAACCCGTCTACCCATATTGCGCTCGCCAACTCCATGATGTACTGGATCATCAAAGAAGGCCTCCAGAACACAGACTTCATCAACGAGCGTACGAAAGGCTTTGACGACCTGAAAAAGACCGTTGAGAAGTACGCCGATTGTGAAGAGATCCACGGTGTCCCCCTCGAGACCGTCAAGGATATCGCCCGCCAGTATGCCAAGGCAAAGAACGCAGTCATCATCTACTGCCTCGGCATCACCGAGTTAACCACCGGAACCGACAATGTCCGTTCGATGGGCAACCTCGCGCTGCTCACGGGCAATGTCGGCCGCCCGGGTGTCGGTGTCAACCCGCTCCGTGGCCAGAACAACGTGCAGGGTGCCTGCGACATGGGTGCATACCCGAACGTCTTCTCCGGCTACCAGGCTGTTGCAGTTGCTGACAACCGTGCCAAGATGGAGAAGGCATGGGGCATGAAGGAAGGTTCCCTGCCCGACTGGTATGGCTCAACCCTGACCGAGCAGATCAATGACTGCGGCGATGTAGTCAAGGCAATGTACGTCCTTGGCCTCAACCCGGTGGTCTCCTACCCGGACTCGAACCATGTGATGAAGATGTTTGACAAACTCGACTTCCTCGTCATCCAGGATATCTTCTGGACAGAGAGCTGCGAGTATGCAGACGTTGTCCTGCCCGGCACCTGCTTTGCCGAGAAGGATGGGACGTTCACCAGCGGCGAGCGCCGTGTCAACCGTGTAAGGAAGGCCGTTGATGGCCCCGGTGAGTCAAAGTACGACTGGGAGATTATCGGCATGGTTGCCAAGAAGATGGGCCTCAAGGGCTTTGACTGGAAGACAGCAAAGGATGTCTGGGACGACATGCGTTCAGTCACTCCCGGCCAGTTCGGAGTGACTTATGAGAAGATGGAAAAGCCCGAATCAGTCCACTGGCCCTGCCCGGCCATCGACCACCCGGGAACTCCAATCCTCCACGTGGGGAAGTTCTCCGCAGCGGATGGCAAGGGCACCATGTTCGGCCTCGAGTACCGCCCGCCCGCAGAAGTTGCGGATGCAGAGTACCCGTTCACTTTGATGACCGGACGCTTGATCTTCCACTACCATACCAGGACCCAGACCGACCGTTCTGCACAACTGCACTATGAAGTGCCCGAGTCTTTTATTCAGATCAACACTCTCGATGCAAAGAAGCTGGGTATCAAGGAAAACGAGAAGATCAAGGTATCAAGCCGCCGTGGCCAGATTGAGACCCTCGCCCATATATCCGATGACGTCGGACCCGGCGTTACGTTCATGACCATGCACTTCCATAAGGGGGCTAACACCTTAACCAACACTGCGCTTGACCCGCTCTCCAAGATGCCCGAGCTCAAGCACTGTGCTATAAAGATCGAAAAGATTGCGGGGGCGAAGTAAATGGCAAAGAAAGGCGATATGCTCTATGCATGGACCAATGATGCCGGCCTCTTAAAGAAGGCGGAATGCGGCGGTGCGGTAACCGAGCTGCTGAAGTATGCACTTGAGAGCAAGACCGTTGATGCAGTGCTTGCCGTACAGCGTGGCATTGACCTGTACGATGCGGTTCCGGTTCTTGTTTCCAACCCTAAGGACCTTGATGCGTGCGCCGGTTCGCTCCACTGTGGAACCATCCTCATGTCCAAACTGGTGATGGAGTACGCGCCCAAGATGGCCGGTAAGAAGCTGGGACTGGTTGTCAAGGGCTGTGACATGATGGGCCTTCTTGAGATGGCAAAGCGCAAGCTGGTCAATCTTGACAACATCGTGATGATCGGTGTCAACTGTGGTGGATCGGTCAGCCCGGTCGCCGCACGGAAGATGATCAAGGAAAAGTTTGGCGTCGACCCGAATACGGTCACTAAAGAAGAGATCGACAAGGGCCAGTTCATCATTGAGTACGAAGGAGGCCACAAGGGTATCTCCATGGATGAGCTTGAAGAGGCCGGCTTCGGCCGCAGGTCGAACTGCCGCCGCTGCAAGTTAAAAGTCCCGCGCCAGGCAGACCTTGCCTGCGGGAACTGGGGTGTCATCGGCGAAAAGGCAGGTAATGCGACCTTTGTCGAGGTCTGCTCCGATAAGGGGGCAAAACTCATTGACGGAGCAGTCAAAGCCAATAAACTTGCCATAGAACCGGCAAACCCCAAGGGTATCGAGATCCGTGCCAAGGTTGAAGGTGCAATGGGAAAGCTCGGCGACAAATGGCGAAAGCATGACTTCGAAGCCCTCGCACCGGTTCTCTGGGAGACTATAGCAAAGGAGACCGGCCGCTGCATGAAGTGCCTGGCGTGCATTGAGCACTGTCCGGTCTGTGTCACCAGTCCTGACAAGTATAAACAGCCCGACATGATGGTCCGCCGTGGTTTCATCCCGGCCGATCCGATGTTCCACCTGCGGCGCTTTGCGCACATATCCGACTCCTGTATCAACTGCGGGCAATGCGAAGAGCTCTGCCCGTGTGAAATACCGCTGGCGCTCTTCTCGCATGCGATCCGCACTGAGGCGGACAAGTTCTTCGAACCAAAGATGGGGAAGTCATCTTATACCAATTAATTTTTTTCTTGTGGACATGCTGATGTCCTGTTCCGGTAAAAGAAGGATGAGCCTGTATCCGGACGAACCGGTAGAACAAAGCAATATTCCTCTGTAGATGATTAAAAACCAGGAAAGCAGAAGATGTAAAGAATATTATTGCAACAGCAATCGACAGGGAAGTGGAAGCATACACGTTTTACCGTGGTATGAAAAGGTAAAGAGCCCGGTACTGAAATCACTATTTTTTGAACTTGCCGTAGATGAGAAGAAGCACCGTGAATTCCTTCAGAGAATGCTTCATAAGGATGCTTCAAAGATGAAATTTGCCCCCTCGCACGACTACAAGGTAGCAGATACCCTGGAGTTGCCTGCACTGACCGCCACCATGAAACCCCTTGAAGGTCTTGTTGTCGCGATAAGGAAGGAGTTAGAATCCATGCAGATGTACACCCAGCTTGCAAACCTGGCAAAAGACACAGACACCCAGCTGCTCTTTACCCAGTTGGTATACATGGAACGGGACCACAAGGCACGATTGGAAGATATCTACACCAATATGGCGTTCCCTAAAAACGTCTGGGTGTAACATTAACCTCAAAATTTGTTCAGGAAACAACCATAGTGTTCCCAAACCGCCGCTGATTTATACCCTGAATTTTAAGAACCCCCATCTAATCATCAATTTTTAGAAATTTTTCATAATGTATAAATATGGTGTTTACATAAAACAATAATCAAGCAAAATTGATTAACGGATTTTGCAGGTATCCAGACATGTGATATGTTCACGGGCGCCTTGGCCTTTTTCAGGTCTGATGTTACCGTGAATTTATGGTGATAAAAAATGAGCGAACTAAGTAAGGATTCTCTTAAGTATACAGCAACGACCTGTCCCTACTGCGGGGTTGGCTGCGGCCTTAACCTCGTGTCCAATGGGAACACGCTCGTTGGTGTTGAACCGTACAAGCGGTCCCCGATCAACGAAGGCAAGCTCTGCCCGAAAGGTACGACCTGCTGGGAAACTGTCCAGAAGCCCGGCCGTCTGACAAAACCCTTGATCAAGAAGGGCGACAAATTCGAGGAAGCCTCATGGGACGAAGCCATTGACCTGATAACAAAGAAGTTTTCAGAGGCTTACAAACAGGGCGGCCCCAAGGCTCTTGGTTTCCACACCTCATGCCGTACCGTGAATGAGGACTGCTATGCCCTGCAGAAGTGGGCCCGTGTAGCCTTCCAGACCAACAACGTCGACAACTGTGCACGTATCTGCCACGGTCCGTCCGTTGCCGGTCTCTCACTCTCGTTCGGTTCCGGTGCAGCCACCAACCCGTTCGAGGATGTCCTGAACTCCGACTTCATCGTCATGTGGGGTTCAAACGCCGTCGAGGCCCACCCACTGGCAGCCCGCCGCGTCATGCAGGCAAAGAAGAAGGGCATCCCAATCACTGTGGTTGACCCGCGCTTCAGCCCGACCGCACGGCTTGCCGACAAGTACATCCGGTTCAACCCGTCGACCCACATTGCCCTCGCAAACAACATGATGTACTACATAATCAAGGAAGGCCTTGAGGACAAGGAGTACATCAAGGAACGCACGAAAGGCTTTGAGGACCTGAAAAAGACGGTCGAAAACTATGCTGACGCTACGAAGATCCATGGTGTCCCGCAAGATACGGTCAAGGATTTTGCCCGCCAGTATGCAAATGCAAAGAACGCAGTCATCATCTACTGCCTCGGCATCACCGAGTTAACCACCGGTACCGACAACGTCCGGTCCATGGGAAATCTCTCACTGCTCACCGGTAATGTCGGACGCCCCGGTGTTGGTGTTAACCCGCTCCGTGGCCAGAACAACGTGCAGGGCGCCTGCGACATGGGTGCATACCCGAACGTCTTCTCCGGCTACCAGGCAGTTGCCGTCCCCGAGAACCGTGCCAAGATGGAGAAGGCATGGTTCATGAAAGAAGGTTCCCTGCCCGACTGGTATGGTGTCACCTTAACCGAACAGATCACCCAGTGCGGCGACCCGATCAAGGCGATGTATATCCTCGGCCTGAACCCGGTTGTTTCCTACCCGGACTCAAACCATGTCAGGAGATCCCTTGACAAGCTCGACTTCCTCGTTATGCAGGATATTTATTGGAATGAGAGCTGCGAATATGCAGACGTTGTCCTGCCCGGCACCTGCTTTGCCGAGAAGGACGGCACATTCACCAGCGGCGAGCGCCGTGTCAACCGTGTAAGGAAGGCTGTTGATGGTCCCGGCGAATCGAAGTACGACTGGGAGATCATCAGCCTGCTCGCAAAGAAGATGGGCCTCAAGGGCTTTGACTGGAAGACTGCAAAGGATGTCTGGGACGACATGCGTGCAGTCACCCCGGGTCAGTTCGGTGTCACATACGAGAAGATGGAGAAGCCCGAATCGGTCCACTGGCCCTGCCCGACCATCGAGCACCCGGGAACCCCGATCCTCCACATCGGGAAGTTCTCCGCAGCGGATGGCAAGGGTACCATGTTCGGTCTCGAGTACCGCCCGCCCGCAGAAGTCGCTGATGCAGAGTACCCGTTCACCATGATGACCGGCCGTATCATCTTCCATTATCACACCAGGACCCAGACCGACCGGAGCCCGACCCTGCACAACGATGTACCGGAAAACTACATGCAGATGAACACGCTGGATGCAAAGGAACTTGGGATCAAGCCATACGAGAAGGTCAAGGTAACAAGCCGCCGTGGCGAATCCATTGCCATAGCACGCGTGACCGACGATGTGGGCCCGAAAGTGATCTTCATGCCTATGCACTTTGAGCATGGGGCAAACGACCTCACCAACACAGCACTCGATCCGCTCTCCAAGATGCCGGAACTCAAGCACTGTGCTGTCAAGATTGAGAAGATCAAGGAGGCCTGAACATGACCAAGAAAGGCGAAATGCTCTACGCATGGACAAATGACGCAGAGATCCAGAAGAAAGCCGAGCTCGGTGGCGCAGTTACCGGACTCTGGAAGTATGCCCTTGAATCCAAGATGGTCGATGCAGTCCTTGTAGTGACCAAGGGTGTTGACCTCTATGATGCAAAGCCGGTCATCATCACCGATCCCAAGGATCTTGCAAATACCGCTGGTTCACTTCACTGCGGAACGCTTCTTATGCCAAAACTTGTCAAGAAATATCTTAACGGGGCAGCGGACAAGAAGATCGGCGTGACCGTCAAGGGTTGTGACGCGATGGCGTTCTACGAACTGGCCAAGCGCAAGCAGATCAACCTCGATAATATCATCATGATAGGGGTCAACTGCGGAGGATCGGTCAGCCCGGTCACTGCCCGTAAGATGATCCGCGAAAAGTATGGTGTTGATCCGGAAAAGGTCACAAAGGAAGAGATCGACAAAGGACAGTTCATCATCGAGTTCGAGGGAGGCCACAAGGGTATCTCTGTTGACGAACTCGAAGAAGCAGGCTATGGCCGGCGCAGCAACTGCCGCCGCTGCAAGATGAAGATCCCCCGCCAGGCAGACCTTGCCTGCGGTAACTGGGGAGTCATCGGCGACAAGGCAGGCAAAGCAACCTTTGTTGAAGTCTGCTCAGAGAAGGGAGCGAACCTTGTTGACGGTGCCGTCAAGAAAGGTATCCTGACAACTGCACCCGCCAACCCCAAGGGTCTTGAGATCCGGGCAAAGGTCGAGGGTGCGATGTTCAAGCTCGGCGACAAGTGGCGGAAGCACGACTTCGAAGCGCTTGGCAATGGTAAGGAACGCTTAAAGAAGATCATGGACGAGACTGCACTCTGCGTCAAGTGCTACGGGTGTATCGAGGTCTGCCCGATCTGTTACTGCGTTGACTGCACAACCAAGAACCCGGCCTATGTTCCACCCGGCGAGTTGCCTGTTAACTTCATGTTCCACCTGATCCGGTATGCTCATATCGCGGACTCTTGTGTGAACTGCGGCCAGTGCGAGGAAGTCTGCCCTGCAGAAATCCCCAACGCTCTCTTCATGCATGCCCAGCAGGTTGAACTCGAGAAGATGTTTGGCCATGTGCCGGGTGTTGACATGGAACTCCCGCTCCTTGCCTATGCGGAGGAGAAGACAGAGCGTAACCGGCTCCACAACACCGGAAGCGACATGATCTACGAGAATGTCTTCAACCCGTTCACCAAGAAGTGAAGTATTTCTTCACAAACAGATCTTTTTTTTGGGCTCTTCGTCATTTTAAATTCAAAAAAATATAAGGTTTTTCAGAAATTCTCTTAAGGATATTAAAGTCTAACTGCATAAGGAAGCTCGAATGAAAAAACTGTCCCTGGGTCTGGAAGAAGCGCTCAGTATAACCCTTGAACACATTAAGCCGTTAGCGGTGGAAAGTGTCAAGCTGGCAGAATGTACTGACCGTGTTGCTGCATCGGATCTCTATGCACTTGTAAACTCCCCGTCAATGGACTCCTCCCTAAAAGACGGATATGCGGTATTATCTCATGAAGTAGCTGATGCAACCCAGAAAAAGCCAGTACTCCTGAAACTTGCCGGTCATCTTGCAGCAGGTGCGACAAAGGACATTGAACTCAAGTCGGGAACAACTATCCGGGTTTTGACCGGCGCCCGTATCCCTGCCGGTGCGGATGCCGTTCTGACCGAAGAATTCGCAAAACCAGAAGGCAATGATATTTTGATCATGAATTTTGCAGAACCCGGGCGGAATATTCAGCGTTGTGGGAATGATGTGAAATTCAATACCTGTATAACAAAGAAAGGTCAGCAGTTATCGCCGGGGATTATCGGTCTTATCGCGGCTGCCGGACACAGCACGGTCCCTGTTTTTAAAAATCCGACCGTAGCCATCATAGGCACCGGAGATGAGATTGTTGCACCGGGAGTGGCTCTTTCTGAGGGCAAGCTGTACGCCAGTAATATTCTGACCTGCCATGCATGGTGTAAACGGTACAAGATGAATACAGTCATGACAGTTGTACACGATGACTTTGATACCCTCACAAAAACTTTCAAAACACAATCTGCCGGTGCAGATGCGATAATAACAAGCGGGGGAGCGTGGACCGGTGACCGAGATCTGGTAGCGCAGGTGTTTGAAGGTCTTGGATGGCAGCAATACTTCCACCGGATTCGCATCGGTCCCGGAAAGGCTGTCGGATTTGGCATGCTGGACAAAAAACCCGTATTCATTTTACCTGGCGGCCCGTCTTCGAACCTGATGGGGTTCCTGCAGATCGCCCTGCCCGGCCTGCTTGCCCTTGCGGGTCATGCACATCCCCATCTCCCCCGGATTAATGCCCGGCTTGCCGCTGATCTGGAGGGACGCGAGCGTGATTGGACGGATTTTTTCTTTGGCAGACTCGAAGAAGTGGAAGGATTTCCGGTTTTTCATCCGTTAAAAGGCAGCAGCCGTTTGCGAGACATAGCTGAGGCAGAGGCAATAGCCTCTATCCCCGAAGAACAGGAATATCTGAAAAAAGGTTCAGTGATTTCAGTCCAGTTGCTGAAATAATGGCCATCTCCAAATTACTTTTGTAGATGATAATAATTTAAAAAATTCTCACGGTCGATGACATGAGTAAATATTGTTGAGAATTTGCATTTTTTTTTAAACTATTTGCAAAAAAATGCGTTCCTGACTGCATAGATAAACAAATGGTTTTGCGATCGTCTTCAGGTATACCCGGCAGGCAGCATTCCCGGTGAAAATGGTGTTAGGGTATTCTCACCGTTCAACCCCCGTATGGTCCCGGTAAGGCTGACATCATAACCCCCGGTCTCTGTAAGGATCGTGCGATACGCAGGGGACTGGATGAGCGATACCAGCGTGCGGATACGGGTATCTTCCAGCAACTCCCGCCGTATAGCAAGTTCATAATCCTCGTGAGCTACAGGCACGAACTGTAGCCCGTTTGCGCTGGCAACGCTGGATGTACACATACCGGCATCGGCAAACCCGTTACGGATCGCGGCTGCCACTGCAGAGGGACCATGCACTTCCTGCAGGTACCCGTTCACCTTTGACGGGTCAATACCTTCTGCGGCCATCAGGGCATCGAGGATCACCCGGGTGGGGGACTCTCTCTTTGTGTTTATGAACCGGGTACCGGTGATATCTTCTAACCCCAGCCCATCGCAAGACGCAATCCCCAGTTCGATAGTGGCGATGTGAATAAAGACAGCATTTCCCACGGGCATATATTTGATGATGGGTTGGTACGATGTCAGCAGGGACCGGGCCGGCAGGCTGAGCGGAGCCGCATGGCAGCTGTTGCGTCGCAGGGCAAGGAGTGCCCCCATATTACCGGGGTTGGTGGCATGAATGAACAAACCCTTGTCATGAGCGAGGCTTGCGAGCTCCTCTAACGAGGGGTCCACCGAGCCGGTCAGGATAAGGGTGCGTTCGACACTCCCCGGATCGGTGGTAAGAAGAACCTCGAGCTCGGTTCCGGCCTCATAACCCTCCACCGGCGCCGGGATGCGGGTATAGCCGTTAGCCTTGACAGTTGCCATCTGCACCCCGGCCCCTTTCCCGTGAGGTGTACCGTAAAGCGAAGAGCCGATACGGCCAACAAAGACCGGAATGAACTCGTCAAACCCGGGTTCCGAAACGAGTGGCTGCGCCAGCCGGACCTTGACGGGAAATCGGGGTGCCGGGGGAAATCCCCACGATTCCAGCAGCGGTGCGGCAAATTCACGGAGGGCGGTCTGGGCAGCGAGCGGGTAGCCTGGCAGTCCAAGGACCGGTGTCCCTTTAACCATTCCCAGCATCACCGGCTTACCGGGTCTGACTGCTACGCCATGAAAGATCAACTCTCCGAGCGATCGGATAACACTCTCGGTGAAGTCCCGGGTGCCGGCAGAAGAACCCGCAGAGATGATAACCAGATCATTATCTTCCACCGCACTGCTGAGCGCATTACGGATGAGATTGGGATCATCTGTCACTATGGGGAGCCGTGTGCAGGTAGCCCCCATCTGGTCAAGAAAGACCTGGGCCATGATGGTGTTGCTCTCTACTACCTGCCCCGGGGCTGGTCGGACACCGAGGGGGACCAGCTCGCTGCCGGTCGGTATGATACCGACATTGACGGCCTTGACTTTCACCCGGGTGATCCCATAAGTAGCCAGCGCCCCGATATCGAAAGCCCGGATAAGGTGACCCCTGGGGAGTACGAGCCGGTTCTCCCGGATATCTTCTCCGGCAGGTCGGACATGCTGCCAGGGTGAGGCAGCACGCCGGATCTGGAAATTGTCACCTGCCTCCCAGACATCTTCGATCATGATGACCGCATCATACTCCGGAGGCACGATGTTGCCGGTATTAACTCTGGCGAAATGGTCCAGAGTTACCGGTGTCCCGTCTCCTGCGCCAATGGTGTCACGGCTCCTGACTGCGATACCGTCCATGGCAGAGAGGTTTACTTCCGGCACAGAATATTTTGCAAAGACGGGTTCTGCAACAACCCGCCCGACCGATTGCATGACCGGGACCATCTCGGTTCTTTTAGGGACTGCAAAGGATGAGGTGAGAAGGGCAAGCGCATCATCAAGGGAACGAAGTTCGAGGTACCGTTTTACCATGTCCTGCTGCCCCTTGTACCTGTTCCCGCCACGCAATCCTGTCTTTCCATATCTGGATCCTCATGAAATTGTTTTCATTAACAATGAGATTTTGTAAATGTAAAATAATGTAGTGCACTGTCTCTCAATAAACGATTCGGTTTGAGGGTATAATTTATGAATGGATTTATACCATTGTCTCCAGCGAATGTTAACTTCCTTCCCGATTCGGAAAAATGATTATTTACCAAATTATTTTAACCACGCGCACAAATTAATTTATTGTGTTAACATATGAACCTGAACAATATTGATACCAGGCAGGTCAAGGACTATAAAGAAGCGATCAAAAAAGATCCAAAAGAAGCCAGATTTACCGCGAAGATCGAAGGAGACTGGCTTTTTGAAAATGGCGGCCCGCAGTTCCGCTCAATAGTCAAGGTAAAGGATGGAACCTACACAATGGAGTCAAGCCACCCGAACTTTGCAGGACCCGGATGCAGTCCCGGCCCGATGGCATTCGGTCTCTTCTGGTTTGCTGCCTGTTACTCAAGTACGTTCATGACCGAAGCCGCCATGAGAAATATCCGGCTCACAGCGGCCAAGACCAAAGTTGAAGCAGACCTTGACTATACCGCCCAGTTTGATCTTGGTGATAACCCGCTCATCAGCGAGTATCGTGTTACTATGGATGTCAGGGGTGAGGCAACTGACGCACAGATCCGTGACCTGAAAGAGTATGCCCTCAAGCGCTGCATGGGCATGTTCACAATCAAGCATGCGATTGCACTGAAAGCTGAAGTCCGGCTCCAGAAATAATCAGTACCTTGAGGAGTAACAGCGTGCAGGAATTGTGCGAGCCCGTAGACCCGGCCCGGGTCAGGGAGATCGCTGAAGCGTATTACCGGTCCGGGCAGTTCTACTGCTCGGAGGCAATCGTAAAGACCATTAATGACGAGTTCGGGTTGAACTATCCCGACGACATTGTCCGGATGGCTTCAGGGTTCCCTATAGGGATTGGTAGTGCGGGTTGTGCCTGTGGTGCTGTAACCGGGGGGGTGATGGCGATTGGGATGGTCTTTGGGCGTAAAGAGCCAAGTGACCCCTGTATTGACCGGTGTCTCGCCCTTTCCCGGGAACTGCATACCCTCTTCATGCAACGGCACGGATGCCTCTGCTGTCGTACCTTAACCCATGGCATGGTACTGAAATCCCCCGAACACATCTCCCAATGCGTTGCTTTCACCGGAGAAGTTGCAGAAGAAACCGCAAAGATTATTATCAGGGAGACCCGGGTTGGTCAGTGACGTATTTACTAAAGGCATGAAGGGGCAGATCCCGGGGTGCTCCGCAGAACCGAAAGAAAAATCTTTTTTACTTCATCCGAATTCTCTATGGAAATAATTCTATCCATCGCCCATCATCACCCAGTCTGTTCCTGAGTCCTTTCAGCACCAGATTTGCTTCCTCAACGGTAAAATGCCACGCGATTTTGTCACCGTCATCAAGCGCAACACCCCCTGCCACTGATAAGCCCAACCCGCACTCTATACAGAGATCCTCTTTCTCCATGAGCCGTGGTAGTTGTCCGAGAAAATTCCTGCCGAACATGAGCGAACGGAGCGGGCGGGACATATGAGAATAATAAAGGAACTCTTCGTCCCTGCCGGTGACCGAGAAGACACAGTACTGCCGGTCATGCCGGGAAAATGTCTGGTGAATTGTCTGGATCATAGGAGTGGATGCCATCAGGGATTTGGGCCCGGCTTCTTCTTCAGGCTCACCCGGTAGCGGTTGGTATCAACTTTTCTTATCTTCACGTCATACCCGGTATGGGAGAATGGCACATCGATCGTGTCCCGCTGGTCTCTGCGGACCATGCATTCAACCAGTATATCCGGCCCTGCTTTTTTAACGAGCATCTTTAAGCGGATCATCAGGTTTGTGCAGGTCAGGTTTGAAAAATCCGGAATCTCTGCAGAATCTTCTGTCATGGTTTACCATCCATCATCAGAAGAAAATGACCCGCTGGTGGTTTGCTGATACGCCATTCGGGGGATAGAAAAGGAGCTGACCCAGTTCCTGGGAGCCGATGTCGAGTACAGCATTCAGTTTCCTGTTCTTTGTAATTCCCCGCCGGTTCAGTGAGGGGTTGAACGAAAAGAACTGGAGGTTTTCACTTCCTGCCACCGCGTCGACAACCTCCTGCAGGTTGAAAAAGTGTGTGCCCTTTTCCAGTTTATGTTCGCCCATGAGGGCATACACGCCATCCTCTATGAAGATAACCCGCGTCTGGATACCCTCATATGCACACGCAACAGCAAATGATATGGCGCCAAACGCTTTTTCTGTGCCATAAGGACGCCGGGTAACGAGGATTGTGATAGGAGATTTTTTCCCGTTCTCCGAGGGGGATGATGAGGGTGACTGCCTGTCTTTTTTGAACTGGATAGAGGCACTGTCCTTTGCAAGGATGATATGATTACGCTCAAACTGGTTGATTATCTCCCTGAGGTTCCGGATCTTAAACGGTTTGATCGAGCATGTCGAGATCACTACACCCTGCCCATCGTCCCATGTACTGTAACCCCGGGCTGCGGCACATCGTCCGCAGGCGATCATCTGGCAGGAGAGCCCCTTCTTCTGTGCTCTCTCGTTCACCTCCTCAAGACCTTTGCCGATATTTTCACATTCCGATGGATTCTGCCCGATGTGTCCAAGATGAATCCCGTCAAGGTACGCGTAAAGATCTACTGAAGCGTGAGCTTCTACCCCTGCAGCGAGAAACAGGAGGGCCGCATGGGCCGACTGGTGCATATAGGGAGACTCCATTTGGAGATAGCCGACAGTGCTCGGCACCGGTTGCTCATGCTGGCGGGCTAACTTTATCACATCCTTCCAGAATGAGGGCTGACCGTTTAAGGCAAGACTGTTCCGGTCAATCACCTGGTCTGGATTTTTCATCTTCAGGCGCTCGATCGATATGCCCCGGAGTTCCAGTTCATTGCAATCGCATATGATCTTCACAGAAGGCATTGAGAGGATGATCTCCCATACGGGAAGTGTCTGCGGGTTCTGGAGGCTGTAGAGTGCATCTCCCGTCAAAAAAAACGAAAAGATGGCATCCTTTGGTTTTGAACTGTGCAGGAGGTTTTCCGGGTTCAGCTTGACGAAGAAAAATTTAAGGCCCTCTTCAATCCAGGAGAGTCGTTCCTGGGTCAGTTGACTGCCAAGCAGGAAAAAATGTGAGGTCATAGGGAATTTCTCTTATACTGTTACACGAATCTGGTTATTTATCAGTTTTGTTAATGAGATGCGGTTATTTTTTTATGAGATGTATCTCCCACAGGCCCGAAGAGACCTTCTTTGTACTGATTGCCATGCCGGCATCCTGTGCAAACTGCGGGATGGCGGTGGTTGCAGCAGGGGGGTGGTCACAGCTGATGACCAGTTCGTCTGAGGGATTCAGTGCTGCTGTAGCTTTCTGTACCGCTAAAAGGCAGTACGGGCAGACTTTTCCGGTAATGTCAAGGGTCTTGGTTGTCATAAGTGTTCACCGTTTTTTTGTTATGCGATCCCCAGTCCTTTTAACAGGGTGACTCCCCAGCCGGATACCCATGCCGCAAAAACGACACCCCCGATACACATGCCAATAACAAAGCAGAGCGATTTGATATTACCTTCCGAAGTCATGACCACCTGTCGGAGCGGACAGCCTCCGAGAAGGACACCTATGAACCCGACGGCAATTCCGCTGATAACTGCAAGGACAATATACGCAACAACTGTCAGGTTTGCCGGCGCACCGGGCACAGGCATGAGCCCTTTACCCATCAGCCAGAAAAAGTTCTCAAAAGCTGATGGGGTAATAAGCCAGAAGACGAGGTAACCGATAAACGCCCCTCCGATAAGAGCGAGATACCCGTACAACAACCGGGTGTGCCGGAAAAGGAAGAAGTCACGGAATCCCCCAACCGAGCAGAACCCGGAGCGTTGCCCAAGCCACCCGATGAGGAGACCAAAGAGGAGTGTGACGATTGGGACGGCAATGATTGCCGCGTCCTTGGAGAGCCAGCCTGCAGCTGCCATGATTATCCCTCACGCTCCGCAATTGCAGTAGCAATTTTTATTCCCACAAAGACCCCGGCAACAATGGCCACAAGTCCGATCAATGCAACCACATCGCCGTACCCGATACGCAGTCCCATGCGGTAGGGGCAGCCGCCCATGAAGAGGGCAAAGATCATGAACAAGAGCCCGCCCAGCAGGTACCAGACGTACGATTTGGTACTGCCCGTCTTTGTTTTAAACTCAGTGTAATATCTTGCCGATGCAAACGCCCCGATCAGGACACCGACGACAGTCATCATCGGCAGGATCGCATTCTGGGAGATTGCAGCAAGGGCAAGTTTGGTGCCGGCAACCGCGTTGACGCCGTCGTTAACAACATCGCGGGTGTGGCAGGCAACGCAGAACCCGTAGGCTTCTGGTCCTCCGGCACTGATCAATAAAACCTGTACAAGTGCGGCAAGGATACCGATCGCAAGCCCGACATACAGCGGGTTTCTTGCAAGGGAATCAATGCACGAGGAATGTTCTTCTTTCACTGCCTTGGTTTCGGCCATTATCAAAGATTACTGTTTTGGGTAAATAAATTTAATGATTTAAACCAACAAGTTAATGTTAAAAAATTAATATTTGGAAATCCTCCTGCACGGATCACTAACAATCACGCGGGATCTATCAAAAGGGGCGATATGACAACCTGTGCAGTGCTGCACGAAGAAATTCGGGGAATTTCGTCATCCGGAATTTGAAAAAAGAATGGAAGCAGGGCGAAAGGAAAAATTAAATTATTCCTTTAAATTCTCTGCTATCTTTTCCCGCACTTCATCGATGTGCATGACCATGTCGTAGGCGGGCCCCGTCAGACAGTATCCCTGCCGGTCAAAGGCATAGACCGGGAACTTCATAAGCTCGTCCGGTACCGGCTGGACGGTAAGTTTCTTGAAATTGATAAGATCCCGGATATTCAATCCGATCTTGTCGCAGAGATCCCTGAGCTCTTTGATCCAGCGTTTTAAGTCCCGCACATCTGAGCCATCCCATTTGAAGATCTGGTAGATCTTCATGTAGGTATCCCGCTCGAGGATAATATGGGTGGAGGCTTTGTCTGACTTTAAGTAGAAGTCAAGGAAGGTCCGGACATCTTTGATCTGCTGGGCATTTTCATACGCAACCGCACGGCATTCCTTGTTGAGCTCCTTTGCCTCTTCAGGTCCAAGGTTCGGGCCCAGTTTCCCGATCTCTCGTGAGAGCTCCTTAAGGCTGTCCTCCGCATCCTTGAGCTCGCTGATCATATCTTCGAATTTTTGATTGAGTTCAACTCCGAAGAATGCCTCCATGTATTCGGACTGCTTGGTCATAAGTACATATTAGTAACTAAATGCTATAATCATTAGTACATTGACAACATCTATCCATTAACAAGCCCCATAACTGTTTGATATGGCACGCCCACCCAAGTCCATCAACCAGGATCTCTTTACCCGCGGCGGGATCATCACCGAACGCGACCCTGATTTCTGTATTGTCCGCCTCCGGATGCCGGCCGGCATGATCACACCAGCCCAGATGAAAGAGGTAGGAGAGATTGCCGGACGGTATGGGGTTGAGCAACTCCACCTCACCACCCGCCAGACAATAGAGCTCACGCATGTGGATCCTTCTGTACTCGAAGGGCTCCTTGGCGAACTGGAAAAAAACGGCACCCCCCTTGGGGCCGAGCGCGAAGAAGTGGTAAATATCACTGCCTGTCTTGGCACGCGCAACTGTAAGTTTGGAATCATCGATAGTGTAGGTCTTGCAGAGAAGATTGACAAGAAATTCTTTGGAAAGGAGCTGCCCGTCAAAGTGCGGATCGCCATCTCCTCGTGCCCGAACGGCTGCGAGAGTGAGCGGTTGAATGAGATTGGGATCACCGGCATCCAGAAACCTATACGTGACCCCGGGCTCTGCACGGGTTGTGGTACCTGCGCCCACTATTGCCGTGAGAAGGCGATCCATGTCCAGGACGGTATTATTGTCCTTGAGGAAGGCAAGTGCATGGAGTGCGGGTTCTGTATCATGCCCTGCCCGTTCCATTTAATCCGTGGCGCTGACCCGGAGTACCGTATCACGGTGGGAGGTCACCGCGGGCGTCATCCGAAACTTGGGCGAAACCTTGTAACCGTCAAGACAGAGGACGATGTGATCCGGGTAGTTGACAAGATCATCTACTGGATCTACCGGCAGGCGTCAATGGGTTCGATGTTACCGGAGCAGTTGGATGAGCTGGAATATGATGAGTTCAAGAAGACGATCCTACAGATGATACAGGGATAAAACCGGTATAGTACGGAACAAGTTAACCCTCTTTTTTGATGGTTCTTAGATATTCCCATAATCCTCTCTTGTCCCCCTCCCCTCTCATTATCGCGTGAGGCATCTGAGGTGACCTGATCACTATAATGACCCTAAAAATGGCCATCTGGGGCTGTTTCCGGCCCCGATTGCCCGGAACGTGAACTTCTCGACCGGCCAGTTAGGCGGGTTTTTGGGGGTGATCTTCCGGATATCCCTATTCCGGGCTTTATATTGGATTCCGGGGGATTTACACGGAAGAAAACCGGCCTAATTGGAGCTGTTTGGATTGAGGATCGGGAGGTGGGATGGGGTATCCGATTGGTGGGGGTTTTTTGGGGAATTGGCGAGCTGTCCTGGATCCCGGCTTTAGATCTGTTATTTCTGGAGTTCATCATATCAGATACCTGATCACCTGAGGTGACCTGGTCACCCTCATGACCCCAAAAATGGCCATCCGGGGCTTTTTCAGGCCCCGATTGCCCGGAACGTGAACTTTTCAACCGGCCAGTTAGGCGGGTTTTTGGGGATGTTTTTAAAAAAGTTCCTGTTCTGGGCTTGATATTGGATTCCGGAGGATTTCCACGGGACAAAACCGGCCTAATTGGAGCTGTTTGGATTGAGGATCGGGAGGTGGGAGGGGGTATCTGATTGGTGGGGGTTTTTTGGGGAATTGGCGAGCTGTTCTGGATCCCGGCTTTAGATCTGTTAATTCCGGGAGTTCACTATCTCAGATACCTGATCACCTGATGTGACCTGGTCCCCCTCATGACCCCAAAAATGGCCATCCGGGGCTGTTTCAGGCTCCGATTGCCCGGAACGTGAACTTCTCGACCGGCCAGTTAGGCGGGTTTTTGGGGGTAATTTTCCGGATATCCCTATTCCGGGCTTGATATTGGATTCCGGGGGATTTACACGGAAGAAAATCGGCCTAATTGGAGCTGTTTGGATTGAGGATCGGCAGGTGGGATGGGGTATCCGATTGGTGGGGGTTTTTTAGGAACTGGAAGGCTGTTTTGGATCCCGACTTTACATCTGTTAATTCCGGGAGTTCACTATCTCAGATACCTGATCACTCTCACGACTAAAAAGTTTCAGATAAGAAAAAAAAGTTTGTAGGTGAACGCAGGGTTCACATCAATAGCTGATCGTCCGCATCGCGGTAAGGGTGTCGGGCATTTGCTTGCGGTAATAGGATTTTGGGTGACCGCATGTGGGGCACTTCCAGTCTGCCGGAATGGCAGTGAAGTCTGTGCCGGACTTAATTGGTTTTGCCGACATGATCTTGCAATCGTACTCTTCCATTATCTTCGAGTTGCAGAGGATCGTGGTGAATGCCTTTGTCTCTCCAACTGCCGGGTCATAGATATGACCGCACATCATGCACACGTATTTGTCCATTGTGATAACCTCATGTATCCCCTGCTAGCAGGTAACATAATTATATTATCATTCTCCCCTTATTAGGGTATTGAACTTAACGACACCCTCTAATGAAAAACCGGCCTGAGTTACTATCAGTTCTGTGTGTACTCTAAAACTCCAAATAAAAAGAACCAAGAGGAACCATTACCCACATAACAGCAATGGCAGAGCACAAGGGTGCCGGGGATCCCCCGCTTATCTATCTCAACAATGCGGCAACCAGCTGGCCGAAACCTGCAGAAATACTTGCTGAGGTCACACGTTGCCTGACAACCCCTTTCTTTGAGCAGGGGCGGTCAACTGCCGGAGGAACAACCGATTACCCTTCCGCAACACGGGAGGCACTTGCCGGGTTTTTCAACGCGGATGAACCAGACCATTTCATCTTCACACAGAGTGCAACGGATTCATTAAACCTGCTTATCCACGGGTTTGCAAAAGGGCAAAAAACCCGGTTCCACGCGATCACAACAGAACTGGAGCACAACTCCGTACTCCGCCCCCTACATACCCTTGAAGGAGAAGGGCGTCTCACTCTCTCCACCCTCCCTTTTGATGATGGCCGCGTCACCCTGCAGGATATAAAAAAAGCCATACGGGCTGACACCCGCCTTGTTGTTATGACCCATGGCAGTAACGTGCTTGGCTCCTTACAAAATATACGACCCGTTTCTGAATACTGTGCGTCAAACGATATCTTCCTCATTGTTGACGGGGCCCAGACCGTTGGGCAGATTCCTATCAACCTCTCAGAAATCCCTGAATGTGCGTTTATCTTCACCGGGCACAAGGCGCTCTTTGGGCTCCCCGGTATCGGGGGGTTCTACCTCCAGGACCCGGAAGTTATCGCCCCCATCCGCCAGGGAGGTACCGGTACGGATTCCCGCTCACGTGCTCACCCGAATGACATGCCGCAGAAGTTTGAAGCCGGCACCCCGAACTATCCCGGCATTGCCTCGCTCCTTGCCGGTATCCGCTACATCGAACGCCAGGGACAGGATGCAATAATCAATAAATGCAGGGGCCTTACCGCTCTTATCATCAGGGAACTTAACAAAGATCCGAACATCACGCTCTACACCCCCGCTCCCGATCTCCCGGTAGTGTCTTTCAACATACGGAGCCTTGACAATGATGAGGCCGGCTACATCCTTGCAAAGGCGTACAACATCATCACCCGTACCGGCCTCCATTGCGCCCCGCTTGTTCACAACCGGATCGATGGCGGGAAAGGATGTATCCGTATGAGTTGCTCTTATCTCAACACTCCGGAGGAGTGCAGGCAGGCTGCTGATGCAGTGCGGGAGGTAGCGGATAGTGCGGATTGTTAAATCTGTCCAGACCAGGGTCTGCGTTGACGGCTCATTGATGAAGGAGTTCGTACTCGATGAACCGCTCACTGCAGAGTTCCTTGAGTTTCTTAAATCGTTTGGGACAGTGAAGCTGTACCCTCATCTCAAACGTCCGTACTTCTCGTTTGAACAGGAACACTTCATCTCCATCAAGGGATTTGTTGGTGACAAAAATGTTGAAGTGCGGAACAGGAAGGAGTTTTTGGATCTGACCGGAGATTATTTCCATCTTCTGCTGTTTTACTATCACGAGGGTGATACAGGAAGGATGAAAATGCAGGGGATCGGGGAATCGATTCGTGGAAAGATGAAGATACGGCTTCCTGCGCCGGGCAATTAAGCCATGAACCCGGTCACCAGTGTCTTCGATCAGTATGCACAAGACTATGATCGCTGGTTTGATACACACAAAGAAACCTTCGACAACCAACTGGCACTCCTCCGCCCACGTATCCCCCGCAAAGGAATTGGGCTTGAAATCGGTATCGGTTCCGGCAGGTTTAGCGCCCCGCTGGGGATACACTACGGTCTTGATCCCTCGGTATCTCTTCTCTCAATGGCACGCCAGCGGGGGGTTGAGAGTGTCGTGGGTACAGGAGAGTCCTTACCCTATCGTTCAGGTACGTTCGATCATGTTCTGATGATGACCGTCATCTGCTTTTTTACCCATCTCAATTGTCCGTTTTCTGAAGCGAATCGTGTCCTCGTACCGGGAGGAACGCTTGTTATAGGTTTTTTTGACAAAGAGGGGGAACTTGCACAGCAGGAACAAGAGCGGGATCCTCCCGGTCGTTTCCTTCAAAACGCAATGTTCCGAACTGCGGATGAAGTAAAAGATGCGCTGGTTGCATCAGGATTTTCCGGCTTTATGTTTATTGAGAACCATCAGGGATTTTCTATCGCAGTTGCGAGAAAAACAGGTTGATAATCATCGTAAAATCGACAAGGTTCGTGCCTATTAATCTGCTATCTAATGTTCGAGGTTAGATAATCTGCACATTACACGAACCCTGGCCTCACTAAGGGCATTAATATCATTGTTTTTAATTGATAAAACCTTTTTGTTTAAATAAAATGGTTAATTAACCTCTTAACGGAATACCGTGTGTTGTACTGAACCGAACAAAAAAAGGATTATTGTTTAAGGAAAAGTTTGCCGTAGACGGTCTCTCCCTTCTTCTTGGGGTGTCGCTCTCCGAGGTCGCCGAGATACTCAACAAATTTTGCCTTGGTGCCGTCCACTTCAAGGGCGACTTCGCCGGCCGGTTTGAAACCGGGCATCATGACGTTGATCTTGCCAAAGATGTAGATCTCGCCCTTGACAAGCTGGCCCCCGACACGGCGGTTCGCATTGCCCTTGACGATGATCTTGCCCCCTTCCATGTGGGTTCCGATGTGAATATCGACATCACCCTCGATGATCATCTCACCGCCGGTCATGAACGTAGCAACATCGGAGCCGGCATTGCCTTTCACGCGGAGGACTCCCCCGCTCATGCCTCTCCAGTCGCCACGGTAGGCAGCACCGAGATAGTTCCCGGCATTGCCGTTGATGGTGAACTCGCCGCCTGCCATTGCAAGGCCGCAGAACGAGTGGACATCCCCGTTGACAACGAGTTTGCCGCCCTTCATCCAGCTGCCGGTGTACATATCGCAGGCCGAGTTGATGACCACTTCTCCGGCGGTCATCTTTGCGCCGAGGTACTTCATCTTCGAGCAGTCGCCGTTGATGATGATCTTTGTCTCTGCTGCTGTTGCGCCTGCTTCACCGGCAATGGTGAAATATTCGCCCAGCGTTGAGATTTCCTTGCCCTGGTATCCGGGGAGTTTTGCGATCTTGTCGGCAGTCTTTCCTGCAAAGACATCCGGGTTCACGTTTTCGCATTCCAGATAGAGTTCCGGTACCTTCTTTACAGTCAGTGTAACAGTGTTCATTTTTTTCACCTCACTGGGTTGCATCCACGCTGATGATGTGCTGGTGCGGTGCATAGCTCTCAGGGACCGAGTAATTGTTCTCGGTCAGGCTGTAGTAGCGGAGGAACTTCTCCTTGATATCATGCTTGACCTGCTTGTTCTCCTTGACTTTCGCATCCACCCAGAAGGTGTGCTTCTTGCCCACATCTACGATCTTGCCCTCATCGACACAGATCTTCCCATCCTTTAAGAGGCAGGCAACATTGGCAAATGCTTTCTCGATTGCTGCGCCGTCTGACGGGAACTTGTCCGGGTTGATGTTGTAAATCGCGATGTCAGCGTTCATGCCAGCCTTTAAGCCACCATAGTCTTTCATGAGACCGAGTGCCCGGGCCGGGCCTGCACGGGTCATCTGGGCGAGCTCGTAGAGCGTGATCTCGCGGTCCATGCCGGACAGGTTCGTTGCCGAGATGACCTTGTCGGCGTGCTTGAAGGTGTTGAGACGCTCGTCGCGGTACTTCTTACTCATTAACCATGCGTAGACACGCGGGTAACGGGTGAACGGTCCTGCATTCGGGTGGTCGGTGGTGATGAAACAGCGCATCGGATCCTTTGCATAGAGTGCAAGTTCAAGACCGATCGCCCACTGGATGGCGCAGACCTTGATGTCGGGGTCGTAGATGTACGGCACAACACCGGCTGCGGTCTCGAGTTCAACATCCACGTTGATCCACTTTAAGTGGTTGAGTCCGTGGAGGTGGTGCTCGAACGGGCCATCGGCGGTCATTGTGGTGGTCTCGTCAAGGGTAACATTACCGGTATCAATGGTGATGTTCTTTTGCTTGTTGACGTAGTCCATGACTTCCTTTGCCCCGGACTCGAAGTTGCCCCAGTTCTCTCCCTTATAGGAGTGGAACTGGAGGTGGGTGGAGTGCATGACCTGCTCGCGGCCGAACTTGTTGTTGGGCTTGACGCCTTCGGCGAGCTTTAATGAGTCGAGTGTTACTTTGTAGTTGCCGGGATTGCCGAGGTCGTTCTGGTGAACGTGCATTGAGTGCGGCAGGCCGAGGTACTCGTTGGCTGCCATCAGTCCGGTCATGATCTCTGCTGGAGTGATCTCGAAGTACGGAACCGGGTCGTGGATGGTAAGACAGTTCAGTCCCCAGGCCCAGGCTTCGGTGCCGCCGGGGTTGACAACCTTGATGCCGTAACCCTTGGTCTGGCGCATGACCCATGCAACATAGGCTGCCGTGTTCTCGATCTCCTGGTTCTTGAGGTACTCAAGGATGAACCAGTTGTTGCCAAAGACCGGGAGTGCGGCTTCATCAATGATGGGGGTGTCGTGGATCTCTTCGTGCACGTGACGGGCATACAGCGGGGGCATGGCCGCTTCCATGACGAACGTGAATCCCATGCGGGCATATTCGTAGCCGGTCTTGAAGACGGTCGGGATCGACTTGCCACCTTCGATTCTGGTAATGCCGGGCTTCTTGTGTGAGTCGAAATGTTTGTCCTCGGGGCGGTACCAGCGGCCGGCGTTAACCTTGGGGCCTGCCACGTGGGCGTGGATATCAAGGGCACCTGCCATAACTGTCTTACCAGAGGCATCGATGACCTTTGCCGATGAGCTGACCTTGTCGACAATCTTGCCATCCTTGACCCCGATATCTTTCTTGTCACCCTTGATTCCCTGTACCGGGTCAAATACGTGACCGTTTTTAATGAGGTATTCAGACATTTACGCACCTCCCGCAAGGAGGAGTTCATCAACACGGTGGTTGATCTTTGTCAGGAGTTCCTCGTCCGTAAGCATACCCTCCGGCGGGTCGACTACCTTGCGGGTCTCGATCGGGACATTGTCCATACGATAAGCGCAGCCTCCGACTTCGACTCCGACCATCGCGACCGGGATGTGAATATCGGAGATCTCAGTAGTGCACTGGATGTGCGGGTCAATGGTGACGGTAGGTTTTTTGGAACTGCTGATCATCGCATCGACCGGGAAGTGTGCACCGGGGTCGGTTGCGATATAGAAGCAGGCCTCGACTTCACTGCGGTTGAGAAGATCAACTGAGGTTGTCTCTCCGGTCTGGTGGCGTGCCTGATCTCTCCGGGAGAGGTCGACTGCGAACGGGAAACCGTATTGCCAGCCGAGGACCTGGCCGGAGCCTGTGACGTTCCAGTGACCACGCATTGCCATGATCGCGCATTTCGTGAAGTCGTTGAGGTCACGGGTCAGGTTGATTGCGATATCGATATTGTGGTTCCTGCCCATGCTGTGGGTAAGGCCCATACCGAAGAAGATGATGATAAACCGGCCCTGTTTTAAGTCTTCAGCGATCTCGTAGATCTTTTCCTTGGGTACACCGCCAACGGTGTCCGGGAGTACTTCGCCACGGGCTGCGGTCCTGAAGGCATTCAGGAGCTCGTAGTCATAGCCCTGCTGGACCTGGATAAACTCGTCAGCGCACTTGGCAGTATCCGTGTACCGGCAGTCAACACAGTAGATCTTCCGGCCCTTGTGGCCCTTGACGGTGAAGAAACCGCGGGGGAAGATGGAGTACCGGGACATGTGGCGGGGGTGGGCGTGAGCCGGGTTACAGCCCCAGAAGATGACACGGTCGGCACGGTTCTTGACTTCCCCGAGCGTACAGCTTGGGACACCCACATCTTCAATGGCAATCAGGGACGAGCCGTGGCAGACGGTTGCACAGTTGTCAACAATAGCGCCGACCTTCTCTGCGATCTCGTGGCCGATGCTCATGGCCTGGCAGCTGGTGGATGCCCAGCCGTACATCAGGGTCTTTCTCGATTTGACGAGCATCTTTGCTGTCCAGTCAATGGCCTCATCGTAGGTGATTTCCTTAAAGGAGCCGTCAGCCTGGCGCATCCGCGGACGTGTGACTCGTCCGGGGAGCCTCTGGTGGTTAAACTTTTCAGCGCCAATGGCGCAGGCGTTCTTGACCCCAAGGATTGTTTTGTTGTCATCGGATACGGTGACGACGAGGTCATCGCACAGGGTACCGCAGAACGGACAGATTACATCAGTTACATCTTTTGGCATTGCTCATCACTTCCTCAAAAGGCCACAGGCGTCTTTTAGTACATTGATCGAACTCAGGATTGGTGCGTTTGCAGCAACTTCCACATCGACCGGGAATCCTTTGAAGCACGGTTCACCTGTAGAATAGGTATAGGCCGGGACAATCCGGTTTGCCCAGGGTCCCATCGGGATGTGGGCAAGGCCCGGGACAAGATCCTCACGGGTCTCGACAGCTTTTAAAATGACACTGCCAACCGAGCTAGTGACCTTGACGTTGGTGTTCTTCCATACTCCGAGTCGCTTGAAATCATCGGGATGCATCTGGATGATCGTGCAGGCGTCGTGGTATTTCTGGGAAGTCTTGCCTGCTTCCATGCCGACACCCTGCTGGATGGTCCGGCACGTGATCATGTTGAGGGTAATTTTCTTTTCCATTATATCTCCTCGTTTTAATCTGGTCAGGCCCTGACCGGGAATTCGCCGCCGGTGCCTTTACCGGAAAGGGTAATCACTTCGTACGGACACGCTTCGACGCATACGCCGCATCCTGCACAGAGTTCAGCCTTGAAATCAAGGTTGACTGCGATACCATCCTGTACCTCGTAGATCTTTTCCTTGGTAACAGGATCGAGCGAAAAGAGCTCGAGAGCATTGACCGGGCAGGCAACCACACAGTTGTTGCACCCGGTACAGCGTTCCATGTTTACATGAACTGCAAAAGCCATGCACATCACACACAAATTTTTTGATAAAATTTGCCTAATTTAGAAATTGACCCAGATCAGTAATTAAAGATTGTTAATTTTAACGATGGTATAATGGATCTAATTAACGCAGTGATGCCTTTTTTGCATCTGGTTAACCTGCACACTCGATTTTTCCATCCAGTTGACAACCGGTGAAGGAAAAAAGCGGGTAGGGTCTGGATTTCTTGCCGGAACTGTTGTATAAAAGCAATCTGAATATTTTTTAAAAATTTTTATTACCGGGATTTAGTTTTCCGCGCAGGATGGGGGATTTACAAAGTTTTTTAAAAATCGCGTTGTTATCATATGATATACAAGAACAGACGCAATAGTTCAATAGTCAATTATTCCTGGAAAAAATGCACGATGAAACTATTGAGTCCTCCTTTTACAAACCTGGTTCCCCCCTATCCCGGCTGGGTGCGTTGTGAGTACCGTGTATCCCGTCCGGTAACTGAAGAAGACGTTGCGGCATTTTTGGGAAATGAGGAACTCTATGTGCGGGAGACAGCAGCCGGCCCGGTAAATATCATTCACAAATACGGGCTACTCGAACTGCACTGCATCATCGGGAAGCCGAAGATAGAGATCTGGTTCAATCCGGAGAATGGTGCATATCCCTCGGAATACCTGGATGCCCTGCTTGCAACCCGGTTCAATTAGGATTGGGCAATCTGAAAAAATAAAAACAGATTTTAATCGATACCGACCATCACTTCAGAGGCCTTCATGATGGCGTAGACCTTCGATCCTTCCCGCAGGTTCATTTTCTCTGCAGAGTGGGTAGTGATCGATGAGACAATCTCAAAGCCTCCGGCAGTTGTAATCACGACTTCTGAGCTCACCGGGCCTTTCTTGATCATCTTTACCGTTCCCGGGATTTGGTTTCGTGCGCTAATCTTCATAGTTTTCTCCACGGGTATTTTGAGCGGGTTGTATTTAAGGGTATCAACACGAGTGGAGGAAAAAGGGATTTTTCGCCACTTAGTTTATCCCATCCTGACCCAGGAAACCCTGCCTGAATGCAAATGTCAGGCTCATTTTTAAGAGAACGGATTGTTTAAAAATTGGATAAGGAAAAACCGGTAAAAAGAGATGCGTATATTCCCATCCGTGTCTGAAATTCAAAACTGATAGAATTATTAACCTAAGCTCCCGACGAAGTTAGGCACATGAGGTTAAGTGCCTCCAAAATGAGACGCTGCTTCTTGGTCATCTCAGTCATCATTATCCGTCCATCTGCAAGGGTAATCTTCCGCAACTTCTCCAGTTCAAGTAACATCC
>JAUYTV010000048.1 GCA_030694985.1 Methanoregula sp. | reverse complement strand
CAGTACGAAAGAATGATCGACCGGTTCTCGCATCGATTAAAGATGCGTTTGAAGGGAAACCGTTCATTCCAGAAGTAGCTTTAGAGTACGGCTAGATCGTTACCTTTTTTGTAAATTTTCAGGAGGTATGTGAACAGTTACTTTTCTTTTTTGTAAATTTTCTGGGAGTATATGAACAGTTACCTTTTTTTTTTACAACTCCTGGACTACAGGTAAATAGGGAACGTAAACCGGCTTCATAAAAAAACTGTCTTTTATTACACCCAGAAAAAGTGCTTGTTGCCATGAATTGTGTCACACTACTAACCTGATACTTCAATGAATGGGAGTTATATCGGGTATGAAAGAGATTGTGCTTGTGCATGAAACACATCCATCAGCTACGTAACCATCGACTCATTCTCTGTCTCACCATCAGGAGTCTCATCAGGATATGTGCTGAGGACTCTGGAAACGAAGCGGCTTTTGATCGTAAAAAAGATGACGGGTTTGTTGCCTGCATCGCTTCGGGTTAAGGGTGTTTGCAGGTTCCGGTGTCCATACAATGCAAAGATATCCGGATGGGGGTATTTTTAATGCAGTTTATGGGTAATCCGGTGATATGGCGCGGTATTTTGTTTTCCTGTCTGCCCAGATTAATGTGCAAACACTCACCGGATGTTGATATCTCCAGATCTGTGCTCACAGCAAAACGGATATTTATGGGAGCAGAGAATAGTGGATTATCCATCCTGATAGATGGATGGAAAACTTAAATGACGCGTTGCTCAGTAATAACAGATCCCATATCTTTCTGGCACAATGTACCGGGCCACCCGGAATGCCACGCAAGACTTGAGGCTGTATTATCAGCAATTCGTGCGGATCTACCTGTCAATTCTGCAACACCTGCATCCCGTGAGGATGTGGAACGAATCCATGATCCGCATTATCTCTACTGGCTCGAACAGCAGTGTGCGGTGACTACTGCGGTCAGCTATCTGGACCGCGAAACATATGTCACTCCGCGTTCATTTGACGTGGCCCTGCATGCAGCCGGTGCCGCAGTTGCTGCAACTGAACGTGCGATGGATGGAGAACACTGCCTCTCGCTCATGCGCCCGCCGGGTCACCATGCGGAGCGTGACCGGGCAATGGGGTTCTGCCTGCTCAACAATGCCGCCATTGCTGCCATGCATGCACTGGAGAGTGTTGACCGGGTTGCGATCATTGATTGGGATGTCCATCACGGAAACGGGACCCAGCATGCTTTTTACAACAGTGACCGGGTGCTCTACTGCTCGGTCCACCAGAAGGGACTGTTCCCGTATTCCGGTAGGGTGGAGGAGACAGGGACCGGGGCCGGATTAGGATACAACCTCAATGCACCGCTCGCTGCCGGATCAACGATGGAAGATTACCAGTTGATCTTTTCTGAGATCTTCTGCCCCGCTCTGCAGCGTTACCGCCCGGATCTGGTCATTGTTTCAGCCGGACAGGATATTCTCTTTGATGATCCGCTGGGCTGGATGCAGATCCAGCCAAAGGATTTTGAAGTCTTAACCCGGCTTATTCAGTATGCAACTGACGGTTCACTCGCATTTGTACTTGAAGGCGGGTACGGTCCATCGCACGGGGAAGCAATACAATATATTATCTCGTCCCTGAAACGTGAGCATGAATTTTCTGTACCTGGTAATCCCTCATCATCACCGGAAACGCAGGCACTGGTATCAAAACTCAAAAAAATCCATGGATTATCCTGATTCTTCAGGGTACAGGAACGATCTCGATCTCCATTTCGCTGATCTTCTGGTACACTTTTTTCATCTTGAGGATTGGCCAGAGCTCGTAGAGCATCACAGTAATTGGCTCCCACATGGCAGCCCACCCGATAATCAATAGTGCGTCAGCAAAGACCTGTGCAATCAGTTCATTGCTCAGGTGCGAAACCATCTGTCTTGCGATAAGGGCAATGGTCAGGAACGAAAGACCAATAATCATGGCACTCCTGCCATGCCGGAAATGCGTACGGAATTTTCGGTCTGCACCCATCACGCGGTATTCAAAATGATACTGGATGGCGGGTTTGATCTTCTGGGCCTGCTCACTCTCTGCGATATCTTTTGGCAGGTAGATGATCATCCTGAACTTCGTTTTTGTCGGGAAGTCCTTGACCGTATCGATAATGTAGTGCTCTGCGTCAGTATCGAGTTCCTTTTCGTGGAATGGGGCAGGATCAAATGAATTGAAGATCTGCATGATCGATGAGAGTTTGATCTCGATTAAGATCATGCCATCCACTTTTTTGTAGAGTGATTCGATATCTGCCATTTTTAGGTGCCTGTGATTTGGTGGTGCTTTGGAACCAATAAACCTGTCTTTGTCGTTCATTTTTATGGGGGGAATACCACTGTTTATAAAAAGGGGTGTGTCATGCCCTACCCTAAATCGAGGAAGGGTATGGAAATATGACGTTCCCAAGTAATGATAGGAGCAGATCCAGTCTCTGCTCTTTACTATCTCGCTTCCTTCACCGTTTTTACCGGTGGCCGTCCAAGGGTCATTTGGGCTGAACGTTTCAAAAAGCTAAAATGATTGGAAAAAAGGATTGAGTCTCTCTGTCGATCCCATCACGTCACTTAAAGATACTCAAGAACCGGGTCCAGATGGGCATACCCGATCAGATGACCGGTTGTGCGCTGCTGTGACTGATCCCCTCCATATACCACAAACGACCGGTCAGGAGCATTTCCCGATAATGTATTCCAGTATGCAATCTCTTTGAAGTAATCATTATTTGCCGTCCTCCCCGACTTTATCTCAACAGGGATCAGGTCTGTTCCTCTGTGTTCGATGAGACAGTCAATCTCATGGCCGTGTTGATCCCGCCAGAAGAAGAGATTGGATTCTTTTGCCTGATTGAACCGGTATTTTAAGAATTCAGTAACAATCAGCGATTCGAAGAGACCTCCTTTCAATGAATGGTAGCAGAGATTGTCCGCACTCTGAATTCCTGCCAGATGCACAGCAAGCCCGGGATCGGTGAAGTAGAGTTTGGGCATCTTTACCAGTCGCTTATTGAAGTTTTTATGATGAGGCCGGATGAGGACGATGATACATGATGTTTCGAGTAACGACAACCACTCTTTTGCCGTATTATGCGTAATCCCGCAATCCTGTGCCAGTGAAGAATAATTCACAATCTGCCCATTTCTGAATGCGCACATCTTCATAAACTTCTGGAATGCTGATAGATTCTGGACCTGTTTTAGCTGGTGAAGATCACGTTCGAGATATGTCTGAATATACGACGAATAAAAATCCGCCGGCTCGATCGTGTTACTATACAACCGTGGAAAAAAGCCGGTATAGAGATAGTCTTCGTACCGTTTGATGGCGATTCCCTCGCGGAGAAGTTCCCTCATAGAGAGGGGCAACAACTTAATCATCCCGACACGCCCGGCAAGAGACTGGGAGATACTCCCCATTAATAAAAAATTCTGGGAGCCGGTCAAAATGAATTGTCCGGGTCTGTTGTATTTGTCCAATACCCCTTGGAGATAGGAAAATAGTTCAGGGACTCTTTGCACTTCATCAAGAATTGCACCGCTCTTTTCAAACTGTGCGAGAAAGCTCCGTGGGTCCTCTTCAGCAAAGGCACGGGTATCGGGATCTTCTAAGAGGACATACGGTTTATCGGGAAATACCGATCGGACAAGTGTTGTCTTTCCTGACTGGCGAGGGCCGATGACAGATACCGCAGGAAATCCTTTTGCAAGTTCTTTGAGTTTCTTCTCTGCATCCCGTTTGATCATGGCTGATATACCATTCCTTATTGGACAAATTGTAAATCACTTTCTCAATTAGCCAATAAGATATGGAACTGGTATACTATAAAATCCACCTTCATGATGGCGGCTTCAAAAAAAAATTGCCCTCTCAACAAAGGGCGATTCCGCAAATCAAGTACATATGGCCAAAAAAAATTACTCCTTCTCTTTAACGTACATGATACCGTCGGGTTCCTTGTAGTCCGTCTTGATCACAATGGTATTGGATATCCGGTTAAAGACCCGCAGTTTTGTATTGGGCATTGCAAACCAGGCGATGAGGCAGTCAAGCGGCAGGAGGAATGCTTTTCCGATACTCTCAATAGCTGCAGTGGCGTAGTTGATTTTGGTTCCGTCACGGTTGACGACTCTTAAGTTCATCACCATTTTGCCGATGGACTGTCCACGTCCTTCAAAACCTTCCATGATCATCCAGTATAAGAAGAAAAACAGGTTCCAGAATCCGAACTCAAGCCAAAACTCGAGCTGAACAAAATTCCAGCTACGGACATCCCAATAGAAATCAATTGGCCAGATCCAGATGACTAAATCGTGAATTATATTTAAAAAGAGTATGACAAGGATTACATCCACAAGCCAGGCCCAGAACCGGGTGCTCCACTTGGCAAGATGAAGGGTTCTTTCAGGAACCGGAATGATGCATATCGGTTCCATTGCCAATTTTTCATCAGACATTACAGAGCTATTTGCTACATGAATGAATGAAGTTTACTCTCTTTTTTTGCAGGCTCAAAGTTTTATACCAAAAAATAAGAGAAGAAACTATTTCTCTCCCCGAAAAAGAATCAGATTAAGGAACCTTTTCAGGAGTGAACATAGTACAATGACCGATGCAGTCATTACTGAGTATGCAGGAACCCGCAGAAACGATAAAATATCCCGTTTCTACCAGTACGGCAGCGGCGGTGTGCGGGTACTTGACGGAAGAAAGAACATAAAAAGACTCTACCGCTTTGATCCGGCATCCGATATGATGACCGAACGCGATCCCACCAATCCGGATCGGATCATCCGGCGTTTTGTCTTTGACCGGATGGGGATGCTTGAGGAGAGTTTCTCTCACGGGAGCCGTCCACGGACATTCCGTTACGAGCAGGGCGGCTTTCAGATTGCCGTTAGGGAAGGCGGCGAATACGGGCAGGTGGGAAAGACCTTCACGTTTGAGGAAAACGGGATTGCTGAAACCGGATGGGGGCGTAATGGTGAGATCGAGCGGGTCTTTTTTTTCGAGTCCGGCAACGACACAATCACGGAACGGGCGGGAGGGTGGTTTGGAGATGTTGAGCGGACCATTCATTTCAAGGGTATCAATGCCTCGCTCTTCCGTGAGCCGGAGGCATTCCTGCAGTTCCTGATGTTCACTGAATGGAGCGCCAGTGACAGGGATGAGGTCATACAAGAAGAGGTAACAAAGATACGGGGCGGGGGTACCGCAGGTGCCAGCCGGAGCCCGTACGCTTTTAATGGTGAGCGACATACTTCGGCAGATACTGTTATGGCAGGCGGAAGGGGACCGGCCCCGCGTAATCCGGCACTGCGGCAGGATGCAACAACGAGCCGGACTTCCCGGGGCAATCTGGCGGATTCAGGAATTGATTTCATATCTGACAGTGATACCTCCGGCCAGGATAACCAGCGTGGGCGTGAGTCTCCATCCCGGCAGAGCAGCCAGATCTCCTTTGAAGAACGCCTGCATCCCGATCAAGCGGATGGCCAGCGTTTTTCTGCGGGAAAAAGTGTTGATATCTCTGTTCAGGAACGTTTTGAAAAGGCACGCAGTGGACGTGAGCCACTCTCAAAGGGAAGGAGTGTCGAGATCCCTATTCAGGAGCGTTTCGAGAGTGCACGCGGTGAACGCGAGCCGCTCTCAAAGGGAAGGAGTGCCGAGATCTCGCTAGATGAACGTTTCGGGAGTGCACATAGTGAAAAGGAGAAACTCTCAATGGGAAAAAGTGTTGAGATCCCCCTTGATGAACGTTTCGAGAGTGCTCGTAAGGAACGGGAGAAACTCTCAAAGGGGAAGAGTACCGAGATTCCGTACAGTGAACGCAGGGGCGGCAGGGATCTCTGAACTTTTTTCTCTATGAAGATTGTCTGGACGGACAGGGTCAGAAGCCCCGCTCATGCCCTTGATTCCGGTGCTGGTGAGTATAGGAGACTAAAATTTTTACGTTGCAAAAAAAAAAGGAAAATCTTTCTTAAACGTTACAGATCGCAGCGGAGTTTTCCTGCCTTACCGATATTTTCAAGATCATGTTCATCGATCATGATTGGTACAAGTTTTTTTATCCAGTCCCAGCGTTGAGCAGAGCGTATCGGTAAATTTCCGTATGATCCTGCGTTTTTTGTTCGGTTGTTGCACCTTTCTTCATTTTAAGAACAACTACCGGCATGTGTTCACCATCGTTCCGGAAGTGTTGGATTCTGGAGTATTCAGGCAGAACGCAGTTTCTCTCCAAACCACGGTATGAGATCCTTTTTCCGGGACATCATGTTCACCAAAGGGACAGGCTGACTTTTCAACCCGAGTTTTGACAGGAGATTACTGTCAGCAGAGGCAAAAAGCTCGCTTCCGTTCTCCATGACACTGGTAAACAATCCCATGTAGATGTCAACTCCCTGCTGCACGCGCAACCGTGCGAGCTCCTGCTGGATCTCGTCTGCATGTGCATGTGGGTATACAAACGAAGGCACCATCACCTGAGAAATAATCACTTTCTTTCCAAAGAGTTCGTAGCGTTTTGTGTCCCGCACAAGGAGATCTTCCATGGTTGCCCCCTCAAGATTCATCCCATGTTCCAGCAGTTTTGTCCCAAACGACACCGGGTCAAGACCTGCGATCGCTGCGAGATATGCCACCATCTTATGATCTTCTGGAGTGGTTGTAGACATTTTTAAGATAAGAGTATCTGAGAGGATACCGGCAAGGAGGATACCGGCAATTGCCGGTGTGGGCGTGATCCCACTGTCAGCATATTTTTGTGTGATGATTGTTGAGGTGGAACCCACCGGGTCATTGAGGAATTTGACCGGCTTTAATGTTGATATGGCCCCGAGCCGGTGGTGGTCGATGATCTCGATTATCTCTGCGGTATCGATTCCCTCCACCGCTTGCGCAAATTCGTTGTGGTCCAGGAGAATGACCGGTTTGTGTACATCGTCAAGGAGCGTTGTTCTGGTAACAATTCCCCGTAACGTTCCGTCTTTTTCTACAACGCACGCGGAACGGAATTTCGATGAGTACACGATCTGTTTTGCGTGTGCGAGTGTATCATCGAGCGAAAGGCGGGGTATGTCGGTCTCCATCACCATGCCTGCCGGCAGCGAGAGGTTGATCATGGTTCCAACGCCAAACGCATCGAGATCGGTTGCCAGCACCGAGACGCCTTTTTCCTGTGCGTCCTTTCTCACCTGTTCGCTCACCGGGGCTTTGTCTGCAATGATGAGTGCTGCAATGCCAGACGCAATCAGCGCACGCTGCACCGGCTCGTTATCTCCTGCCACCGCAATGTCCCTGCTCGTCAGTTTCTTTGAGATGACCGCAGGCGCATCGATGGCAATCGATACCCGGCCTTTCAGTGTTTCTGTGGCTCTCACCACCACGCGGGCGCTGAGTATCCGCGCAAGGGTGTCGAGAGGAAGGGGTGTGATTGCGAGTTCTCCGATTTTTCCGCGCCGGACATAGGCCTGTGCAAGCCCGTGCTCTCCGACAATTCCTAAAAGTTTTCCCTCTCCATCGGTGACAGGCACGTTGCGGATATCATGGGTATCCATGAGAGCAGCGACATCAACAGTGGGCACGTCGTTAGTCACGCTGATCCGGTGGATTGCAAGGTCAGAGACGCGGGGTTCTATGCTGTCGATAAGCACAGGGGGTCTGATGCCAAGCGTCTCAAGCGCAAAGCACGTCTCAGCATTCAGCTCCCCGCACCGGGCAGCAATATACCGCCCCGGTTCAGCGTGGTTTAAAAACGCTGCATATCCCGTCACGCTCGCAATGGAATCCGTATCCGGCTGCCGGTGACCAATGATTATCACTTTTTTCATTGCACTCCCCCAATGATTCTATCCTTTTCACTAGTATTGCGGGGTGGTGAATAATTAATGTCGCTCAATTACTGAGTGAAAAACGGAATAAAGCCAAACACCTCACACCAGAGCCAAGAAAATCTGACACTACAAAAATATTTTTTATTTGTCTGATCTATCGTCAGCAGATTTCGGATGGCTGAGCGTTTTTTTGTCTGGTCAATAGCGGATCACATCAAAATCCGCATACTTTGCAATTTCGACAAAATCCGCATCTGCTGTGATAATCGCACCGGCATGATGAAAAAGAGCGATACCGGCAATGAGAATATCAAATGCATTTACCCGGTTTCCGGTCGCTGCCATACGTGCCCCGATACCGCTTGCGATATCTGCTGCCGGGAGGGTGAATTCCAGGATTTCGATATCCGAGAAAAAATGGCGGAAAAATTTTTCTTCTTTTGGGGATTTCAGTCTTTGAATTCCTGCCATAATCTCATAGTAGGAAATGATCGTCACCGTTGGCTTTTCATTATCCGGAATGAGACTTTTTAGGTCTTCGTTTTTGAAAAAGTCAATCAGGTACGATGTGTCGAGAACGATCACTGTCTCGCCCTTCCGGAATCTCGTATCTCTCTGGTGGAGGTGTGAAGGCGATCCAGTACTTTTGAGTCCCGTAAGGCTCCGGCATATTCCCGTATGTCACGATTCTTTTTGCTGACCAGCCGGTTGATGACATCGGAGAAGCTGTCCTCACCTTCCTTGAGTATAAGGAGGGTGTGATAGGTATCATCACGAATGGTAATTGTTTTCATTGCTCAATGTGTTCATGCATGATTCTATTTAAAAATTTTGTATACTGAACTCCAAAAAAACCTGCAAGAATAAATGTCCTTCGCACAAGAGCAAAGAAAATCTGACACAACAAAAAGATTTTCTATTTGTCTGATTTATCATCAGCAGATCTCAAATTTTTTATGAAAAAGAACCGGCTGCACGTTTTTTGTGAACTTATGAATGTCATGAGATATTATATCCCGGTGTTCGATGACAAATTATTCAACAATGGAATTTTTCAGAGATCTTATAGTCTCCGCATCACTTTCATGCCCCAACCCTCATTCCTATAAACTCCCGTGCCGATTTGTTAAGCATACCAATGAAAAATATTATCATCAAAGGTGCCCGCCAGCACAATCTTAAAAATGTCAGCGTTGAGATCCCCCGTGACAAGCTCGTTGTCATCACGGGAGTCTCCGGTTCCGGAAAATCAACGCTTGCATTCGACACCCTCTATGCGGAGGGACAACGACGTTATGTCGAGTCGCTCTCTACCTATGCCCGCCAGTTTCTCGGCATGATGCACAAGCCGGATGTGGACAGCATCGAAGGTCTGTCACCCGCAATCTCAATCGAACAGAAGACCACAAGCAAAAATCCCCGGAGCACTGTCGGGACAACAACCGAGATCTATGATTATCTCAGGCTCCTCTTCGCCCGCATCGGGACTCCCTATTGTCCCGAGCATAATATCCCAATCGCTTCCCAGACTCCCGACCGGATTGCGGACCAGATCGCAGCAGAAAACACGGGGATGGTTACTATCCTCTCCCCTATTGTCAGGCAGAAGAAGGGCACCTACCAGCAGCTCTTAAAGGATCTCAACAAGGAGGGTTACGCCCGTGTGAGAGTGAACGGCGCGATCATCCGCACCGATGAAGAGATCAGCCTCGACCGTTACAAGAAGCAGGATATCGAGATCGTGATCGACCGGCTCGCATCAACCGATCGCTCCCGGCTTACTGAAGCAGTTGAGAACGCGCTCAAAAAATCTGAAGGACTTGTGCTGGTCGCAGGTGAGGATGAAAAAGAGTCCACCTACTCCTCGCTCATGGCCTGCCCGGTCTGCGGGCTTGCCTTTGAAGAACTCCAGCCCCGCATGTTCTCGTTCAACAGCCCGTTTGGAGCCTGCGAGGAATGTCATGGCCTTGGGGTGAAGATGGAGTTTGACCCGGACCTGATCATCCCAGATAAAACCCGCTGTATCGCAGACGGTGCCGTTGCCCCGTACCGCAACCCGATGGACGGTTTTCGCGGCCAGTACCTCGCAACCGTTGCAAAACATTTCGGGTTCGATGCTTTAACCCCCATCAAGGATCTCACCGAGAAGCAGTACAACGCCCTGATGTTCGGTTCAACCGAACGGATGCATTTTGCCATGAGCATGAAGAACGGGGATTCCCAGTGGTCACACAACGGGGAATGGGAAGGACTTCTTCCCCAGACAGCCCGGCTCTATTCCCAGACCCAGTCCGAATGGCGGAAACGCGAGCTGGAAGGTTACATGCGGGTCTTTGATTGTCCTGCCTGCAAAGGACAGCGGCTCAAGGAGAAGGTGCTCGCAGTCCGGATAAACGGGAAATCGATCATTGATGTGACAGATTTTTCCATCAGTGGCAGCATCGCGTTCTTCAATGATCTGAAACTTACCGGTAAACAGACAGAGATTGCCCGCCAGATCATCAAGGAGATCCGGTCCCGTCTGGATTTTTTGGAAAAGGTCGGGCTGGGGTATCTCACGCTCTCGCGCAATGCCGGTACAATGTCCGGAGGGGAAGCCCAGCGCATCCGGCTTGCCACCCAGATCGGTTCGAACCTGATGGGCGTGCTCTATGTTCTTGACGAGCCATCCATAGGACTGCACCAGCGGGACAACCGGAAACTGATCGAGACGCTGCGGGCTCTCCGCGATCTCGGCAATACCGTGATCGTAGTGGAGCATGACGAGGATATGATCCGTTCGGCCGATCACCTGATCGACATGGGTCCGGGCGCTGGTCTTCACGGCGGGGAAATTGTTGCAGAAGGAACCCCGCAACAGATTGAGAAGAACAAAAAATCCTTGACCGGCCAGTACCTTGCCGGCACAAAAAAGATCGATATTCCGGCACATCGCCGCACGTCTGATAAATTCCTCACGGTCAAAGGCTGCCGTGAGAACAATCTCAAGAAGATCGATGCAAAGTTCCCGATTGGTCTGCTCACCGTTATCACCGGGGTCTCGGGCAGCGGGAAGTCCACACTCGTGTACGAAACGCTCTACAAGGGTATGATGCAGATCCTCAACCAGTCCCGGGATCAGCCGGGCCTTCATGACAGGATCGTGTTTGATGCAGAGATCGACAAGGTGATTGTGATCGACCAGTCCCCTATAGGAAAAACCCCACGGTCCAACCCGGCCACCTACACAAAAGTCTTTGACGAGATCCGGACGGTCTTTGCCGAAACCAAAGAAGCCAAGATGCGGGGATACAAACCCGGCAGATTCTCGTTTAATATCCGGGGCGGGCGGTGCGAGGCCTGCGAGGGGGATGGTCTGATCCGGATCGAGATGAACTTCCTTCCGGATGTATATATCGAGTGCGAGGAGTGCAAGGGCAAGCGGTACAACAGAGAGACACTCGAAGTGAAGTACAAGGAGAAATCGATCGCTGACGTGCTGGATATGAGCGTGGAAGAGGCGCTTGCGCTGTTTACCAACATCCCAACGATCAGAACCAAACTCGAAACACTCTCCAGAGTCGGGCTTGATTACATCAAACTCGGGCAGAGTTCCACCACACTCTCCGGTGGCGAGGCCCAGCGGATCAAGCTCACCCGCGAACTTGCCAAGAGAGCGACAGGAAAGACGCTCTACCTGCTCGATGAACCAACCACCGGTCTCCACTTTGATGACACAAAGAAACTCATCAAGGTGCTTGACGATCTGGTGGAAAAGGGCAACACGGTCGTTGTGATCGAACACAACCTTGACGTGATCAAGTCTGCCGATCATGTCATCGATATCGGACCTGAAGGTGGCGACGGCGGCGGGAAGATCGTAGCAACGGGTACTCCCGAACAGGTTGCAAATGTGAAGGGCAGTTATACCGGGGAGTTTTTGAAACACATGATCCTGTCCGTATGATCGATCTCACTCATCTGCCCCATGCCCCCGGCTGCTATCTCTTCTCCGATGAAGCCGGCACCATCATCTATGTTGGTAAGGCAAAGGATCTCAAAAAAAGGGTGACAAGTTATTTTAAAAAGACCGATCATGATACCAAGACGCAGAAACTGGTAGAACGGATAGCATCACTTGATTTTTTAGTGACCACAACCGAGACCGAAGCGCTTCTTTTGGAAAATAACTTAATAAAAAAACACCAGCCGAAATACAACCTTGATTTGAAGGATGCCAAAAGGTTTGCCTACATAGAGATCAGCAGCGATCAGTTCCCGCGAATCGGTATTGCCCGGCAGAAGACAAAGGGAGCTTCATATTACGGGCCATTTGTTTCGGCTGCGGAACGTGACTCTGTGCTTCGCGTGATAAAACGCACATTCTCCCTCCGTTCGTGCAGGAAACTCACCAAACGTGCGTGCCTGCGCTATCACATGCAGTCCTGCAGTGCGCCCTGCATTGGTGCAATCAGCCCGGAAGATTATCGCGTTCAGGTTGAAAGGGCAGTAGTGCTGCTCAAAGGAAAAGGGGGCGAACTCATAAAACAACTCCGTGGGGAGATGGAGATCTGCTCTGCTGCACAGGATTACGAAAAAGCGCTTTCGCTCCGCAACCAGATCGGTGCAATCGAGCGACTTTCGGAACGGCAGTCTGTCGAGCGCCCAAAAGAGAGCGATCAGGACGTGATCGCATACACTGTTGCTGACGGAACGGTCTCCCTGATGGTCTTTGCAGTGAGGAAGGGCTCACTCACACAAAAACAGGAATACTCCTTTGAAGTGGTTGAGGATTTCTTTGAAGAATTTCTTGTCCAGTATTATGCGGATCACTCCCCGCCTGCTGAACTCATCCTTTCCTGCGAGATCGATCCTGCTCTCACAGAGTACCTGACAGAGCGCAGGGGACATAGTGTGCAGATTACAGTTCCAAAGATTGGAGAGAAGAAGAAACTGCTCGATCTGGTGTACACCAACATCGAGCTCAGTTTCCGGCGCGGAGCATTGAAGACTGGTGATCTGGAGACTGCACTTGAACTGCCCAACACTCCTCATGTGATCGAATGTTTCGATATCTCGCATCTTTCAGGCACCTCAATGGTTGGTTCGATGGTGCAGTTCCGAAACGGGACTTCGGACAAGAAAAATTACCGGAGGTTCAGGATCAGAACCGTGGAAGGGATCGATGACTTTGCCTCCATCGCTGAAGTTGTGAAGCGGCGATACCAACGGCTTTCTAGCGAAGATGCTGAGATGCCCGATCTCATCGTGATTGATGGTGGCAAGGGACAACTCTCTGCGGCTCTCGATGTGCTCATTGCACTTGAACTGGAGATACCGGTAATTGCGCTTGCCAAGCGGGAGGAGGAAGTGTACCTGCCCGGAGAGATGCTCCCCCGTCATCTCGATCCGAAAGGAACGGCTCTTTTGTACCTGCAGGAGATCCGTAATGAAGCGCACAGGTTTGCAGTGGCGTATCACCGTCTGCTGCGGAGTAAAAAAATAAGCGTGGAAAAACCGCGCCAGACTAATTCCGGATCATCTGACCGCTCTTGATATCATCTTTTAATGCTGACATTTTTTTTCGTATGGCAAATACTTCTGCGTCTTAAAATACCTTCGAAAATAAAAGACAAATTCTCTATAAATAGTAAGAAGGTAAAAACCATCAGTACTTACGTAATTACGTTCCATAAAAAAGGGAATCAGTTCAATTAAAAAATAGTAGCAGAGGGCCAGTACCTTGATGCAGATCTTTAAGACCCGGAAAGACTCAGAACCCGCTGTCACCGAGAAGACAGAGGTCATTGAGGCCGGCTGCTGGATACAATTGTTCAATCCCACAGAAGAGGAACTCTTTGCAGTTACCCAGAAATGTACTATCCCCCCGGATTTTTTAAAGGCGGCTCTCGATGATGAAGAACGCCCCCGCATTGACTACGATGAGGGCGTTGCGCTTATCGTTATGGATATCCCTGTCACCAATGCAAACGCGGAGATCAATAACCTGACAACCCATCCGCTGGGTGTGATCATGACCAATGATCACATCATCACTGTCTGCAGCCGGCAGACTCAGATCCTTGATGACTTTATTGCAGGAAAGGTGCGTCACTTCAGCACGATTAAAAAAACCCGTTTCCTGTTCCAGATCTTTTACCGGAATGCATCCAATTACCTCCACCATCTCCGGCAGATCGAGAAATCGATATCACGTATCGAAGTCGATCTCCACCGCTCCATGAAGAACGAGGAACTCTTCCAGATGATGGAACTCGAAAAGAGCCTGATCTACTTCTCGACTTCATTAAAGAGCAATGAAGCAGTTCTTGAACGGATTCTCCGGACAAAACCATTAAAGATGTATGAAGAGGATGCCGAACTATTAGAAGACGTCATCATCGAGAACAAGCAGGCAATGGAGATGTCCCAGATCTATTCCCACATCTTAAACAGCATGACAGAGACCTTTGCCACTATCGTCTCAAATAATCTCAACATCGTGATGAAATTCCTTGCATCGGTGACGATCATCCTTGCAGTGCCGACCATGATTGCCAGCTTTTATGGTATGAATGTGGTGGATCTCCCGCTCTCAAAAGCCCCTTTAGCCTTTGAGACGATCTTTGGCATTTCTGTTATGATCTCGCTCTGTCTTGGCATCCTGATGTGGAAGAAGAAGATGTTCTGATCTCTTATTTTTCCCCTTTTTTTCCGTTTTATACCCGTCTGGAATGACTACTGCATCGTAAAACCTTTCTGTTCACAATCGTAAATATTCCGGTTTAAGCATGAAATGCCCGGCAGGCAATGCTGACATGAACAAGGTATATCGATAAACTGCACAGACCGTTTATTCCCGAAAAACCGGGGTGTCTGGTTGCTGTACCGCAAACGTGAGAACCTTCTGAAAAATGCTCCTTAACTACCCCATTAAAAGATCAGTGCAGGGAGAATTCCGATGAGTATGATGTATGATCCATTGTTACCCGTTCCGGGTGGAACTCTCTGATGCCACTTCTGGATATTGATACAGTCACCGGTCTTTCGGGCAAAGCCGCAGCAGAAAAACTTACGTCTGAAGGGTATAATGAACTACCCTCGACAAAAAACCGCGGCATCTTACGGATCGCTTTTGAAGTTATTCACGAGCCGATGTTTATCCTGCTCGTTGCAAGTGGCCTATTCTATTTTGTTCTTGGCGACGTTTCCGAGGGCATGATCCTGATGAGTTTTGTCGTTGTCATCATCGGGATTACCATATACCAGGAGCAGAAGACTGAACGGGCATTAGAAGCATTAAAAAATCTTTCAAGCCCGAGAGCTCTGGTAATCCGTGATGGCAAACATGCACGAATTCCCGGTCGGGAAGTAGTAACCGGAGATATGATCATCCTCTCTGAAGGCGATCGGGTTCCCGCTGACGGTGTCTTAATCTCTTCTAACAACGTGACCGTTGATGAATCCCTCCTGACCGGAGAATCAGTCCCGGTCCGGAAAATCCCCTGGACTAAAGGAGATGGTGTGAACCGGCCCGGGGGAGATGATCAGCCCTTTGTCTATTCCGGAACACTGGTTGTGCAGGGACAGGGTCTGGCAGAGGTCAGGTCGACCGGTACCAATACCGAGATGGGAAAGATAGGCACCGTCCTGCAGACCGTGGAACGGGGCGATACCCGGCTCAAAAAAGAGATCTCAAAGATTGTCCGGACAATTGCGTTCATCGGCCTCATCCTCTGTACCATCATCGTGGTTGTATATGGTCTCACCCGTTTTAACTGGATTGAAGGGTTTTTGGCCGGTATCACCCTTGCGATGGCAATTCTCCCCGAAGAGTTCCCTGTTGTCCTGACCATATTCCTTGCTCTTGGTGCATGGAGAATCTCCCGGAAAAACGTACTCACCCGCCAGATACCCGCAGTTGAAACCGTGGGGTCAGCAACCGTGTTGTGCGTTGACAAGACCGGCACACTCACCCAGAACCGGATGACGGTGCAGTCGTTTTTTGCCGGCGGGCAGGTGTGCAGTCACGATACCTCCGGGAATAATAGTGTTGAAGAGATCTGCCACGAAGTTGCCGAGTTTGCCATTCTTGCCTGTAAAAAAGATCCTTTCGACCCGATGGAAAAGGCTTTGATCCAGCTCAGGGAAGGAGATTTTGGAAATACCGAACACATCCATAAAAACTGGGAACTGATACAGGAATATCCCTTAAAACCCGATCTCCTTGCAATGTCCAATGTCTGGAGATCTCCTGATGGCAATGACTACATCATTGCTGCAAAAGGAGCTCCTGAAGCAATTTCAGATCTCTGCCATTTTGATGCCCGGCAGGACGAAGAACTCAATGTGCAGATCAATGCACTGGCAGCAGACGGGCTCCGGGTGCTCGGTGTGGCAAAATCCACGTTCACCCGGCACAAACTGCCCGGCGTACAGCACGACTTTACGTTCACATTTCTTGGTCTTGTGGGATTTAGTGACCCTGTCCGCCCACAGGTAAAAGATGCGATCAGCGAATGTTATTCTGCCGGTATCCGGGTCATTATGATCACCGGGGATTATCCCATCACTGCCCGGAATATTGCCCGGCAGATCAATCTTGCCAATCCTGACCAGTGCATCACCGGCGCTGAACTTGAACAGATGAGCGAAGAAGAACTCAGGCAGCGTATTGGCCTTATCACCATCTTTGCCAGAGTTGTCCCGGAACAAAAACTCCGGATTGTCGATGCATTAAAGGCAAACGGCGAAGTTGTTGCTATGACCGGTGACGGAGTGAACGATGCCCCGGCCCTGAAATCTGCAGATATCGGGATTGCCATGGGTGGGAGGGGAACGGACGTTGCCCGTGAATCATCCTCGCTCGTTCTCCTTGATGACGATTTCATCTCGATTGTTTCAGTCGTGAGACTGGGGCGAAGAATTTTTGATAACTTAAAAAAGGCAATGGCGTTTATCTTTTCCGTTCACGTCCCGATCGCAGGAATGTCATTAATTCCCATACTCTTCAACATGCCCCTTGTACTGCTGCCGGTCCATATTGCATTCCTCCAGCTGATCATCGACCCTGCGTGTTCAACGGTGTTTGAAGCGGAAAAAGAAGAACGAAACGTGATGAACCGCCCGCCCCGGCAAAAAGATGAGGGGCTCTTTACCCGCAGAACTCTCGCACTCAGTCTTCTCCAGGGATTTGTTGTACTGGCGGTTGTCCTCATCATATATGTTTACGCACTTTTAAGTGGACTGGGTGAAGCAGAAGCCCGTACTCTGACATTTACGACAATTGTTATTGCAAACCTCTGCCTGATCCTGACAAACCGATCATGGTCTGAAACCATCGTTACTACGATTCGCACTCCCAACACAGCTCTCGTTTGGGTGTTTGCCGGAACGATCTGCTGCATGCTCCTTGTCCTAAGCATCCCGGCACTCCGGGAACTCTTCATGTTCGGTCCTATCTCCGTTATGGAACTTATGGTATGCGTAGTCGCCGCTATTGTGAGCGTTGTCTGGTTTGAGGTTTACAAATACGGGAGCGCCCGGAAGGTTGATCTGGCATGAGGAGCAGTTCATGTCCATTGGATGCGGGTGAAAAGAACATTACCTCCCGGTCATGCGACAAACAACTCACTTGCGAAAAAAACACAGTGAAAATCATGTATTATCAGAACATAAGGTGGTAATATGGAAGGGTTCACGATAAAAAAATATGGACTGATTTTACGGTCATTCGGGATCACGGTCACGCTGCTTGTTGTCAGGCTGGTTTTTGATTACCTGAATTTTGACATCCTTGCAGTGACAAACTTAATCACTGCGTTTATCGGCGGGGCGATCTTTACCATTGCGATCATTTATGCCGGTACTCTGACCGATTACAAAGAAAGCGAGAAGATCCCCGGAGAGATTGTCACTTCTATCCGTTCGTTCTACAGTGATCTGGCCCTCATCCGGGTTCCGGACAAGACGCTTGTGGCTGGAATGGAGAAAAAGACCGCATCCCTGCTTCGATGCATAAACGAAAATTTCCGGAATAACAAATGGAACCTGGAGGAGATGGATAGCGCAATTGACACGATCAATGCAGATATTTCACGGTGCGTAGATCTGAATGTTCCTCCGAATTTTATCATAAAAATAAAAACCGAAATGACAAATATCGATCGTATCTCGCACCGCATCAAGACGATTGCTGAGACCTCTTTCATTCATGCTGCCTATGCAATTGCAGAACTTGCAGCTGCTGGTGTTATCATCATATTGTTCTTTGTCAAACTCGATCCCTATTACGAAGGGCTGGTCATCTTTACGGTTCTCTGCATGCTGCTGACTGCCCTCCTGCTGCTGATCAGGGATATGGACAATCCGTTTGAAGTCGGGAAGAATACCTATGCAGACATTGACCTGTTCCTGCTCTGGGATCTTGAGAAAAAACTCAATGAGAAGACGGGATATGAAGAGAAATGATCGTATAGTCATTTGCTGTTACCTGCCAGCAAAAAATATGCTGTTATTTTAAAATCGGGGAATTGTTTTTTTGATCCCCTTATAGCCAAATAGGGGATATCTCCAGACATGGATATCGAACTGCGGGATCGTTTCACTACCTTATGGCAGAACTTTTTTTCCCGGCACAGAACTACCGATCACATTCGGGTTTCAAAGAGATGCCAGGACGATGCAGAGCGTTCCTGTTCCTGATGGCTGGCGGTGTATTCTCTGCCAGATTGGCCGGGTAAGAACCGGGACTTCTCTTGTGCTGGATGCACAGTCCATCCCCTGTCGCGGGGGTCTTTTATATTCCGGGTACTCAACCGAACGGCCACCGGATTTCCGTTATTTCCTCTCGCATGGCAAGCCGGGTGGTGTGGAGGGAGAGCGGTACAAGCAGACTCCCGAACTGGTTGATGAATGGCAGAAGAACATTGAATCAATTCCATCGGAAGGAAAGAAGATCGTATTCATCTGCTGGGATCACCTGACTGCCAGTGACAGCCCTGAAGTTGTAATTTTCTTTACCCGTCCCGAGGTACTTTGCGGGCTCTTTGCGCTTGCAAATTTCGACCAGACCGATCCCAACGGTGTGATCTGCCCGATGGGGGCTGGATGTTGTTCTATCATTCATTACCCGTGGCTGGAACAGCAAAAGGAAAATCCCAAGGCAGTGCTGGGCATGTTCGATCCTTCCGCCCGGCCCTGCGTGCCCCCCGATATGCTGACAATAGCATTTCCAATGAAGAAATTTACCCGTCTTGTGGGGTTTATGGAGGAGAGTTTCCTGATAACAAAAACATGGGATACGGTAAAAAAGAAGATCGAACGGAGTGCATCCCTCCACCAGAAGATCTAAAAAAATTAATCCCAGCACTTTTTGCTGGTGCAATACCCACGCCCGCACTTCTCATAATATTGCTGGTGATACTCTTCGGCTTTCCAGAACTCTTGGGCAGGGACAATCTCGGTTGCAATCGTTTTACCCTGATATTTTTTGGAATTTGCCAGCCGGGTTTTTGATGCCTCTGCCAGTTCCTTTTGTTCCGGTGAATGGTAAAAGATTGCTGACCGGTAACTGGTGCCGATATCCGGTCCCTGCCGGTTGATCTGCGTTGGATCGTGGATGTTCCAGAAGGTATCCAGCAGTTTTTCGTAGCTCACCACAGCAGGATCAAAGATGAGTCCCACTGCTTCAGCATGACCGGTCCGGCCTGTGCAGACTTTTTTGTAGTCCGGTTCCGGAACCGTTCCCCCCGTATACCCGACCGCTGTTTCAACAACTCCTTTGATCTGCCGGAAGGCAGCTTCGATTCCCCAGAAGCAGCCGGCAGCAAAGGTTGCTCTCTTAAGTTCTTTTGTATCATCCATGCAAAGGGATGATCGGTAAAGATGATGGAGGTTGCGGTGCGGGCAATCCGGTTTTACCTTTTTCCTGCCACTTTTCCTGCAGCACATTTCCCTTGACTGCCACAGATCTCTGTCAGGTACCCTGTTTACTGTTTAAATTTCCCGTTTTCTTTGCCAGTGTTTTTCCTCCCAGTGCAGAACGGATATATGAAAAATCTCCCTCCTCGGCTTTTATTTCATAGAGCATTGTTCCATAGCAGGGCTTTGTAAATGGCAACAGGATTATTGAGGATTCCGGTATAAGCCCGATGTGCATCGGAGATTTCAACTGAATGGCGATTCCCCGGAATTCAAAACCGGGGGGCATAAGAAAATACTCAGAACAGTGCTTTCGTATGTAATTATTGACTTTGCGCCCGGTGACATCTTTTAGTATGGTTTCTGAACACATGTGTCTGATACAGCGGGAAGGCTGTTCCATACCAGATGTGATGTGACATCAATTAAAAAAGATTTTTAAAAACATTCATTTTCACGGATTTTTTAAAAAAGAGAAATCTCTATCACAAACGCGGTTTATTCTTTCTTTTCTTCGTTTTTGCTCTCCACCGGACTGGCGCGTACTGTCCTAAAGACCCCGATAACGATCGATATAACTGCAAAGAGTGAGAGTGCGATGATTGCATAGATGATGTAATTAAAATTCTCCCGGACTATGGGGATGCCACCAAAGAAATACCCGGCCAGTGTAAAGCCAAGGATCCAGAGGGTTGCGCCAATCACATTGTAAGTGAGAAACCAGCGGTAGTTCATCTTTCCAACACCTGCAAGGAACGGGGCAAAGGTCCGTATGAAGGGTATGAACCGGGCGATCACAATCGTAATGCCACCGTAGCGGGTAAAATATTCCTGCGTCTTTTCCAGATGATCGCGACGGATAAGGGAGTAGTTCTTCTCAAGCACTTTCATGCCTGCTGTATTTCCAATCCAGTAGTTGACGGAATCACCGATCACAGCAGCGAAAAAGAACGAGATGAGCAGGATTTCCAGGTTGAGGTATCCGCTTCCTGCCATTGCTCCGGCAACAAAGAGGAGCGAGTCGCCGGGAAGGTAGGGCATGACTACAAGACCGGTCTCACAGAATATGATCACAAAGAGGATCAGGTACGTCCACAGACCGTAAGTTTCGATGATGCCCGGGAGGTATTTATCGAAGTGGATGATAAGGTTAAAGATGTAGAAGAATGGATCCATTTCCTGTTATATTGGCAGTGCGGCACCATAAACCGAGCAGGAGTATTTTTCACACTTCACAAGCACCGGGCCAGTGCAAAAAAAAGATTGTTATACCGGCAGCGTTCTTTTTCTTCCCTGCACTACCGTGTGCAGTGTCCGGAGCAGCAATCCGATGACCAGTACCGATGCTGTTGCTGCCACAATCAGTAACCATTGATTCAAAGAGAGGGGGACGGTGCCAAATATCACTCCTCCGTACTGGATGATCAGGATCTGGGCTAATACGACAACTCCCATGACGGCAAAAAATGTCGGGTTACCTTTAAATGCCGGCATCTTCCCGTCAAGTGCACGGCAGTTGATGCCGTTCCAGACTGCGGCGATGATGAACGCAGCAAAAAAGACTGTGTTGATCTCATCTGCGGTACTACCGCCCAGGAATCCGGTGGAGATCTGGAGCATACCTCCAATGATGAAGAAAGTTCCGGTGACAATGATCGAGATATACATAAACGGCGTGATGATCTTTGCGTCGTGCGGGATCGGCCGGTGTTTCATGAGAGCAGCGTGCGGGGCTTCCGAGCAGAGGGCAAAGGCGGCAAGCGTGTCCATGATGATGTTGATCCAGAGGATTTGGATAATAGATAACGGTTCAGGGAGGCCCAGGACTGCTGCGAGGAAGATGAGGATACAGGCAGAAAAGTTGATCGTGAGCTGGAAGAGTACGAACCGCTGGATGTTCTCATAGAGTGAGCGACCCCATAAGACTGCGTTGGTGATCGATCCGAACGAATCATCGAGCAGGATAATATCGCTCGCCTCCCGTGCGACTTCGGTTCCGGCTATTCCCATTGCAAGCCCGACATCCGCATGTTTAAGTGCGGGAGCATCATTGGTCCCATCACCGGTTACGGCAACAACAGCGCCGGTCTTCTGGAGGGCTTTGACAAGCAGGAGTTTATCCATGGGTTCTGCCCGTGCCATCACGTCAAGTCCTTCTGCAGCAGTCACCTGCTGTTCTTCAGTGAGCGACCGGAACTCTGTCCCGGTGACAACGGTTCCCTGTTGTAATATACCTGCATCTCTCGCAATTGCCCGTGCGGTTTCCGGGTTGTCCCCGGTTACCATGCGGACTTTTATTCCCGCACTCTGGCAGCTGGCAACGGATGCAGCGATATCGTCCCTGAGTGGATCGCGTATCCCTACATAGCCATCCCAGATCAATCCGGTCTCCGTCTCATCGCCGCTGATGATCTCCTTATGCGCAAATGCAAGTGTCCGCATGGCCTGCGATGCCAGTTCGCTCACCCCAGAGAGATCCGGTGTTGTCGTGCAGAGTCCGCTGATGATCTCCGGTGCACCTTTGACAAGCAGGTACGGAGTTCCTTTAAGGCGGATAACTGTAGACATCCGTTTGCGGTTTCCGTCAAAGAGATACTGTTTTGCTACGGTTGTCTCGTCCCGCAGCTGCTGGTAATTCAGTGAATGTTCGCGCAGCCAGCGGTTCAGGGCACCTTCGGTTGAATTCCCGATCACGATCACCTTACCCTCGCGTTCTTCGAGATAAGCAGTGCCGTTGACAGCCGCATTTAGTGTGATCCATTCCGCAGGTGTAGCCGGAAGATCTCCAAAGCGTATGGGATTACCGGCCGAAGATGCAACCACTTCCATCTGGTTTTTGGTAAGCGTGCCCGTCTTATCGGTGCAGACAGTTGTTGCTGAACCGATGGTTTCGCAGGCAATCAGGCGCCGTACAAGACAGTTGGCCTTTGTCATCTTGCGCATGGCAAGCGATAGGGAAAGGGCTACACTCATCGGGAGTCCTTCGGGAACTGCGGCAACTACGATAACCACTGCGAGCATGATGTAGTGCAGGAGGTGGTTGGCAGTATCGATGTTGAGCCCGGTGACTTCTCCGAACATGACGCCACGGACCAACAAGGTGCCAAAGATGAGTATGGCCATTGCGTACCCGAACTTGCTGATGATACCGGCCAGTGCTTCGAGTTTCTTTTCGAGCGGTGTCTGGGTGGCGTGATCGATGCCCAGCGATGCAGCGATCAGTCCCATCTGGGCAGAGTCGCCGACTGCTGCTGCAATCATGCGCCCTTTGCCTGCGGTCACAAACGCACCTTTTAAGACCGGGGCCTGCACGTCTTTCATCACCGGCTCGCTCTCTCCGGTAAATGCTGATTCATCGCTGTGTATGTCGTCAGATGCTGAAAGATACCCATCTGCCGGGATGGCATCGCCGGCTTCGAGCAGGATGAGATCGCCAACAACAATGTCGCGGGCGGGA
>JAUYTV010000046.1 GCA_030694985.1 Methanoregula sp. | reverse complement strand
CCCCGCGATAGCGGCCGGGGTGCTCGCTCTGATCGACGTTGTTCTGACTTCCGTCATATTGGTTAATTCGGTGCCGTTTATCGATTCGTTATAGAGCGAGGTTTCACTGTTCGTTGCTCCGATAAAGTTCGTGCCGGTAATGATTATCGGGGTATCCCCGGCTACCGGGCCGGTCGGCGGTGCTATGCTGGTCACTGTCGGAAGTGCTACATAGGTATATCGATTTGTCGCGGATGCCGTGCCGTTCGGGGTCGTGACTGCAACCGTAACGAGGCCGGCTGCATTGGCCGGTGTGGTCGCAATAATCGAAGTATCGTTTTCAACAGAGAAACTAGTTGCAGCGGTACCGCCCATGGTTACGGCAGTTGCTCCGGTAAAGTGGGTCCCGGTGATTTTTACATTCGTACCCCCCGCTATTGGACCGGTCGGCGGTGCAACGTTGTTGACTACCGGAGGTGTGAAATACCGTATAATAATCACACCGCCACTACCGGCTGTGGCAGCACGAGTAGAGCCCCCACCCCCGCCACCTGACCCGGTGTTGACGACGGCAGCGGCCCCTGCAATAGTACGATATGACCCGTTACCCCCAACACGAATCGATCCATTCATACCCCCAATGCCTTGAGAGGAAGGTGAATTACTATATGTCCCGCCACCGCCACCACCAGCAAGAACCAGGGGGGTTCCGGTAATCAAAGTGTACGTTGCTTCTCCGGCATTTCCCCCTTTATTTGATGTTGCGTCTTTACCCGCACCAATAGCACTACCACCACCGCCTCCCTGATAATTGGTGGTGGTTACATTCAACCCGAGACCACCCCCATTGCCTTGACCTGCCATGTTTGAAGTATTTGTTTGACCGGTTCCAGCGGCACCCGCAGGTGAGCCCCCGCCTCCTGCAGAACCGCCTTGTAAAACAAGAGTTCCGCCAACAGCCCGTGAACCGCCGCCCGATCCACCGTTTGCAGTGATATTGTCTAACCGATTCCCGAACAATATTGAGTTCTTACCTGATTGTCCCGACAGGTGTGTTAAGCCGGAATTCCCCCCGGGACCCACGGTTATACTATTAGCTCCCGTTAATCCAGAAATTGTGCCTTCCCAATATGCCCCGGCACCGCCGCCACCGCCACCCGGATAACCGCCACCACCGCCACCACCACCAACAACAACATATTCGATAATTGTGTCGGGGGTAACGTTATTTGTGGCAATCCATGAGGATCTTACGCCAAGATTTGTGGTAGCATTCCATTTTATGACGGTATAGGTGTCATTTGTAGATTTCCAGGCGTCGCCATATGCTACAAAAGGAGTGAAGGTTGTTGCAGCGCTTACAGTACCAACAATTAATAAAAGAGCTACAAGGAGCAGGTAAAACGATGCCGAAGGCGGGCGTTTTACGTTATTGGAAAGTCCCACAGTCAATATTAGTTTTGCTGACAGAGTTTATGACTGCTTTGGAGATGTTTTCTATCGGTACAGTTTTGAGATGATCTCAAAAAACGATTGTAAAAGAAAAATTCGATAATTAACAATCGATCAGAATAGAAGAAAAAAAGAGATTAGCCGAACAGGGCACCGAGCCCTGCCATACCGCTCTCTTCTTCCTGCTTCTTGTCCTCTTCCTTGTGCTCTTCTTTGGCTGGTGCTGCGTGGCCTGCTGCTGCGGGTGCTGCAACTGCAACCTGGGCAACTGCTGCCTTGGAGATTGCCTCATCAATGTTCACGCCATCAAGCGCTGCAACGAGTGCCTTGATACGGGATTCATTTGCTGCTACACCGGCGGCAGTAAGGACTGCCTTTACGCCATTCTCATCGACTTTCTTGCCTGCTTTGTGCAGGAGAAGTGCTGCATAGATATACTCCATCTTAAATTCACCTCAATTGATCTCAATGATTATTTTACCAGGCCGTTGATCGCCTGGCTTTCGTTATACGCTTTACCTATAATCGCATCGATAACGTCTTTCTCGTAGATCGCTGCCTCAACTGCAAGACCGCGGGCTTCCCTTACGGCTTTCGTCAGGATTGCCTCTATCGTGTCTTTCGTTGGGATCGCTGCATTGACTGACAGGTTAAATGCCTGCAAGCCCGCGAGCTGGATCTGTCCAAGGATGACTGTCTCATCTACCGCGAGCACGGACGGTTCAAAGATACCGCCTTCGTGGTACGCAACCTGCAGTGCAAGTCCTACGTCCATCGGCTTGATGTCAAGCTTAACGAGAATCGCGGCAAGTTTTGCCGAGATGACTGCGCCTTTCTTGACAACGGTCTTGGTCTCTCTGATCTTGACTTTGCCGCCTTCAATTGCTGCGGGTATGCCTGCCTGCTGGAGTTCCCCGACAATCGGACCCGGTTTGAAACTGGTCGGACCTTTCTCAATAACGATATCTTCCGGTGCCTTATCACCGGCTTTTGCCGCCATGCGGGTCTTGGTCTTTTCCAGCTGCTTAAAAAGCTTGAACGGGTTGTCGTTGGTGAAGATGATCGCCGAGTGACCGGATATGTACTGTGTGAGGTTCTTGACATCGCCGCCAATATCCTCAAACGCGTGCCTGATTAACGTGTTCCTCGTCACTTTGATGACAGCTTTTCCCCGCAGGTTCCTGCGGATCTGCTGCACCTGCTGTGCCGGGATACCGTACATGTCCACCAGCCCGATTAAGGAGAACTGTTTTGCGTTCTTCTTAATGTCTGCGACTTCGTCCTTTTTCCAGGAGGGCAGGTGGTGTGTATACAACGCCATTATTCCAGCCTCACTGCGGGACCCATCGTGGTCTTGACAAAGATGGAACGAACGTTTAACGGACCCTGTTCAAGGACAGACTCGATCCTTTTTACGATCGTTTCAATGTTCTCGGCGACCTGTTCCGGCTTCATAGCCGTTGTACCGACCTTTGAAGAGAAGACCGTCTTGTCTTTGGTACGGATCTTCACAGAGTTTCTCAGGCGCTCGACAATCGGGCGGATATCCACCTGTGCTGCAATTGGCATCGGCATTCTGCCCCGCGGACCGAGCCGGGGACCCAGATACCGGCCAACGCCAGCCATGACACCCATCTCTGCAAGGAAGTACCGGTATGTACTGGCAACTCTCCGTGCTTCGCGGGGCTGACCGCCGAGCCGTTCAACTTCTTCAGGGCCGATAATCAGTTCAACCTTGGCTTCCTTAGCCTGCGTGACGATGTCTCCTTTCCCGATGACACAGATTTTTATCTGCTGACCTGTGCCGTGGGGGAGCATGATCGTCTCGTCGATACGATTTTTCGGCTGCGCCATATCGATATTCTTGAGATTGATGGTAATATCGATGCTCTCAGAGAACTTACGCTCTGGCGCTTTTTCAATCGCCGCATTCACGGCTTGTAAAATTTTGGCCCTATCAACCATCAGATTCCTCCATAGTTCTGCGACCGGACTTTCGATCTCCTATGGTTTTCTCATGTTATTTCACGAGAACGCTGTCATACTTGCCTTGTGCGATGAGGGAGAGAACCTCTTTGGGTTTCTTGCCGTCAACGGTTACTCCCATGCTGACACACGTGCCAATGACTTCCTTAACGGCAGTCTTGAGCTCGTACGAGAGCATGTTTTCGAGTTTCATGTTGGCAATTCTGATAGCGGCCTCGAATGGTAGATTGCCTACCACTTTGACGTTGGGCTCTGCGGATCCTTTCTCGATATTGGCCTCTTTCTTGATGAGTGCCGTCACCGGGGGGATACCCACGGTGATCGTGAATTTCTTCTTGTCGTCAACGGTGATAACGACAGGGACCTGCATTCCGTTGAAGGACGCGGTCTTTGCGTTAATCTCATCGACAACAGCTTTCACGTTGATACCGAGTGGTCCGAGCGATGGTCCTAATGGGGGACCAGCCGTTGCCTTTCCGCCGGGTACTAAAACCTCGACCACTTCTGCCATAGTCTTTGCACCATGCCGTCCCTAAAATATAGGGCTCCGAGCTTGGGTCTGTAAATATTGATGGCTGGGGTCATAAAGGTGACTGGAAGAGAATTATCTCAAGCACTCTGATAAACGTCTCATCAGAGAGTTCCGCTGCCTTGATAATTGATCGGGGCGTAGTCTGGTCAAGTTCATCGTGCAGGGTCAACCGTCCGGTTGTGATATAAACAACCCGGACGGGGACCCCCGGCGGAAGAATTTTTCTGATGAGTATCAGGCGGGGATTCCTGAAACTCAATGATTCTGATAACTTCTTTCAACCAATTCTTTTATACCGTTTACCTAATTACCATATTGAGGATTATGGCAGAAGAAAACCCAAAACTGATCACAACCGTCTCAATACTCACGCGCAGGCTCAAAGAGGGAAAGACTTACGAAGATTTCCGGAAGGCATGGTTCCACACAACGGGCTTTGGAGTGGAGGGCGATGATTCAGAAGAGGGAAGCAACCGGATGTACACCCTCATCAATATCTTCGATCCGCGGGAGGTCATCGTGCTTGGATTTGCTACCGCCACACTTAAGCAGCTCGACGATGCGCTTAACATCGATGTGAAAGTCCGGGGAGAGAACCCGCTTGATGAGGTCATTGAACCGGAGATTGGCAGGTCGTTTTGTGCACTGGTTGCTGAAGACGACTTCAGTGCTGTCGGGTATATACCCTATTGCCCGCCCATGATTGACGGTAAGATGACCGATATGCAGGAGTTTGAAAAGACACGGCTCGCACTGCTTTCGATCTTTGCCGCAGCCTCACAGAAGCGGGACGCCGTCAACGAGGCACGGAAGAAACAGAAATAATCCTTGTTCATACAATACAAATATCACCGGGATTTGATCTGACCCCGTACTGTGTTTCTGGTAAGCGACTCCCCTCTTTTATGACACAATCCGGCCACGGTTCAGCTCCCGGTTCCACACGCGGAACGGAATGCATATTATCAGGAAAACCCATTCTTTTTAAAGGAGCACGATACTATCTCACCCGCCAGCGGAAAGGGGCCGCTTTTCGTACCTGCGCCAGTCACGACAAGGAAGAAACGCTGCTGCAGCAGGAGCCGGGTCTTCATCCTTGTTGTCCTTGCCCTGGCATGCATCATTGCCCCTTTGGCGGCTGTTGGGCTGAACTCATCTTCGGACCCTCCGGGCGTTACCGGTCTCAGTACCCCGGGAAATGCCGCAACTGCCGGTGTGTCAGCTGTTTCAGTATCCAACCTGTCCACCGGTCCGCAGGTCATCTACATCGGCACCTATGTCCTGGATATCACCAATTACGATGCCCGAAGCGGGACGTTTGAGATAAATTATTTCGGAACCCTGACATCCGACCGGCCGATAAATATGAACGACTTCGAGACGATGAACGGCGTTGCAGACAAAATGGTAATCTTCAGCGATACTCCCACCAGGAAGTATTTCCGGATCTCGGGATCCATGCATACCGATCCTGACTTCCACCGCTACCCGTTCGACCGGCATACCCTCCCAGTCATCATCGAGCCCCGGGTCCACAATACGAGCGAGATTATTTTTGTTATTGACAGGAAAACAACCGGTCTTGACCCGCTCGCTACCTTTCCCGGCTGGGAAACCGGCAAGAGCCATGCGTACGTCATGAACCAGACCTATGGGGATGAAGAAATTCCCTTCTCCCGTGCTATCTTTTCCCATGACATCTCGCGAGACTCCTTCTCGACCTTTCTGAAATTCTTCATTCCGATCATGCTCATCATCCTCATCTCTCTCTCCTCGCTTCTGATGAAGGTGACCTCCCGGCTGGGCCTGAATGCCTCGATGTTCCTTGCAGCTGTGCTCATCCACTGGCGGATCGCCGACGCGATGCCGAATGTATCCTATCCGACCTTCCTCGACTATTTCATGATCCTGACCTATGCGACGCTCATGATGGTGCTGGTATCCGGCATCCTTACCATCTACTTCTCCGAGGCAAAGGATCCGGCGCGGATCGAGCAGGTGAACCGCTGGTCGATCCGGATTATCCCCGCGCTCTCAATCTCACTGTATGCCGTGCTCTTCCTCACGCTGCTGATCTAGGCAGGTCCCGGGTTTTTTATCTGATATAAAGGATCGCGGTCCGGCTCATGAGAGACCGGCATGAGCACCCCACTGATCCTGAAATACGAAAAGAATGTCACTTCATTACCTAACCTTTGCAGTGCGACCGCTTCAACAGTGATGAGCATTTCTCCGGTATTTTTAAGATGGGGGGGAAAATTTAAGCGGTGTGTCCTCCGGTTGTGTTTTTACCAATTCTTAAATACTCTTTTAAACAATAACTCGCAGTGGCTTTTATGACGGAAAAATCGAGCGGACTCGTAACAACAGTCTCCATCCTCACGCGGAGGCTGAGGGAAGGAAAGACGTATGATGATTTCCGCAAGGCCTGGTTCCACACAACCGGTTTCGGGGTCAAGGGCAAGGAAGTAGAAGGGAGTGAAAACCGCATGTTCTCAATGATCAATGTGTTTGACCCGCAAGAAGTCGTTGTCATCGGTTTTGCAACCACTACGCTTGAACAACTGGAGGATGCACTGGACATTGATGTGAAAGTCAGGGGGAAAAACCCGCTTGACGACGTCATCGAGCCCGAGATCGGCAGGAAGTTCTGTGCCCTCATTTCTGAGGATGACTTTTCTGCAGCGGGAAATATTTCCTATAAACCTCCAACCATCGCAGGAAAGGAAACCGATATGGCAGAGTTCGGGGATACTATGCAGTCCCTGCAGAAACTCTTTGGTGCAGCGTCAAAGAAACGCGATGCGGTAAACGAGGCACGGAAAAAACAGAAATAAACCTGCTAATAAAATAGTGGGCAAACTCACATGAGAGTGTTGTCACACCATCCCATTCCGGCCTCGTTTCAGCCCTCTATTTCTCATTAATCTTTTTTACCCGAGCCTGTTCTATTGCGCTACGGAGGACTTCGGGCTCATCTGTACCGATCCGAAAGGTCTTACCTGAGAGCAGCCTGACTTCCACTGCCCCGAACCCGGATACATTGTAGAGCGGGCCATTCGGCGTCCAATGGATACCCCAGCCATAGTACCAGGGATTGGTAACGGTAGTAACGGAGGCTATTTCTGCTAATGGCCAGCTCTTCTTGATAAGCCCGACCGGTCCGAACCGGATCCTGAGTGTATCTTCACCTGCCGATACTGTCAGCGTGGAGAAGATTGCGAGCACAATTATCATAATGCCAAGTACAAAGATTGTAACCCAGACAATCCCGAAAAGGTACATGGATGCAAGAATGATGATGATAACTGCAGTTATCGCTCCCATTACGACAAGACCCCGCTGGGTATGGTCGTACAATCCTTCCCGGGGCTTTTTGGACCCATCGATCCCTGATGGCCCGGGGTTTTTTGTCAAAGGATTGCCGGCAGGGAAGATCTGTCCTGCGTCACTGCTGTTTTTTGCCTTTGTCATACGTGCGTTCGGGCACCAGCCCATCCATTCATGAATAATTTCTGATATGCGTGCAAATGTCATACAAGCGCCTTCACTTTCATAAACAGTTCATCTGCCATTTTTGTCGGGTCAGCGGTTTTTTCGATCCTGATTCCAAGCTCGGTTGCATAATCCCATAACAGCTCGATACATTCGATATACCTCTGACACGTCCCGCAGTCGCCGTCATGCTCGTACCAGACCTGCATCCCGTGCTTGTCAGAAACGAAAATGATTGCAGGGGTATGAAAAGGAATCGAGCGCCCGAGTAGGATCCCCCGCTCCGCATTGATTTTTTCAATCGCGATCTGGTTTGCATTTGCCATATCACGGAGTATTGATTCGATCTTTTCATCCATTACAAGGAGCGCTTTGGACACTGCCTGCCGGGAGATGCCCAGAAGGTTGGCAATCGTGATATTGGAAGAGCCACTGCGCCGCATCTTCCAGAACCCGAACTGCTTTTCATTCGTAGGCAGAAGCATACGTCAATATTTGGATATTGACAAAATATAGTTTCGCAATAGGATCATAACACGAATTGTCACATCCACATCAGGATGGGGGCCGACAACCTTCCAGTGCCTTTCCTCACGTTCCCAAAAGAACGCGCTGGTTCGTTGCAGAATTCCTGAAATTTTTCCGCAGTTCATTTTCTATTGCGGTCAACTGCTGGTAGGCAGCGCAAAGTTCGTCACTCTTTTGCTTAAGTTCAAGATCTGCAGTTTTTCGATCGGTAATATCTTCAAGTGATTCGACGGCTCCGATGATATGGCCGTTCCGGTTTTTGATGACCCCTGCTGTAAAATGTAGCCATTTACCCGTTTTTCCAATGTGGGGAAAGAAATCCGTTGCTTCATAGGCATTTTCGATAAGAACCGATTTCGTATATTTGTCCCGGTAGCATTCCGGAATCTTATCCATTGCATTTTCCATGAGAAGATCAGCCAGACTGGGACGTGGGGAGGTGTAAAACGCCCTCCAGTGCTGATCGGTCCCGACAATTTCATCAGCAGTTATACCGCTGAACACTGCAAGCGCACGATTCCAATAGAGGATCTTATGATCTCGGTTAATCACGAATTGCGGGATCGGGGATTCCTGAAGGATCGCATTTAAGGTCATCTCCTTTTCTTCAAGAATTTGCTGGCTTGTTGCAAGATCATCGTAACTGTACCGGAGCTCTTCTTCTACTGCAGCCATCTGTTCATATGCAGCGCAGAGCTCCTCATTCATTTTTGCCAGTTGCAGTTCTGCAGATTTCCGATCAGTGATATCCCTGCCCACCGACTGGTATTCGATAAGAGTCCCGCTCTCATTGAAAATGGCCCGGTCATTCCACTGGTGGTACCGGAAAGAACCATCCGGCAAAATTGCCTGGTGCTCCATTGTGCCCAGGGGATTGTCGCAGGTCAGTGATGCGAAATGCGAGCGGATATTCCTGGCATCCTCTTCCGGAATATGAGGAGTGAACCGGTGAGTGATGGTGCTCTCTCCCTGCACCCCGAAATGCCGGCAATAGGCATCGTTCACAAAATGGTGGGTTCCATCCGGTTTGAACCGGCAGATGAATTCGCTCTGGTCCTCGACAACATTCCGGTACCGTTCTTCACTTTCCTTCAATGCTCTCTCAGCACGTCGTTTTTCTACTGCCAGAATTATTTTATGACTGAGTTCCCGGAACTGTGGACGGGTCTCTCCTCCTTTCTGGACATAATAATCCGCACCGGCATCGAATGCCTGAATAACAATTTCCTCCCGCCCCTTACCGGTAAAGAGAATGAACGGTAGATTGGGATGCCGGGAACGGATTTTTTTGAGCAGCGCAATTCCATCCATTTCCGGCATCTGGTAATCGGAAATTACACCATCATAATCTCTCTTTTGCAGCAAAACAAGTACTTCGACTGAAGAGATGGTGGTTTCAACATCAATCCCACCGCGTTCAAGATATTTTTTTCCTATCTCTAACAGGGCTGGTTCGTCATCAACATACAGAACAGAAATGTGATTACAGGGCACAGGCACGTTAAACACCTAAAAAAATGCAGGAAACAGTCAATTCATCACGTGCCAGTCAAGGTTCCGAATGATTCAGAATCTGATAATTCTTTGTATTTTTCAGATGATTCGTCGTATGGTTATCCAACGTTCATCAGGATTTATATTGTTACACAAAGTCTCTTTATTAATCATTTAAATTTTTGGATATTGTGTCATTTCAACTACCAACTTTTTTTTTAAAAAAAAAACGACTGATATTATGGAAAAATAAATGACCAAAATAAATCTTAAAAAAAGTGCATCACTGATACGATAAAAGTGAATTAAGATTTTTTTATTGTGTCCGTTCTATCGCAATCCGGGGACGCCACGGCATAGGGGACCAGCCGAATGCGTAGTCTTAAGGAGCGTATGAGTGACAAAGATCATTCAACAAAGACGATATTTTAATCGCTGGAATGGAACTATACAAAAAAAGATTTGAGATTTTTACCGGTCCGAGAACTTCTCGACCACACGGACATTGTCGCCACGAACCGTGATCGGGATCGGGACAACGCTCTCGTAGAGCTCGACTGTTATCTCTTCCTTTGCCGCATCAACGCGCTTGACAACTGCCTTCTCGCCTTTGAACGGTCCGGCAATCAGTTCGACAATCGTGCCTTCTTCGATCCCGGCAACGACCGGCTTTGGGATCAGGAAGTGGCCGACTTCTGCAAGGCTGGTCTCGCCTTTGATGACCGTGCGCGCGTGGGCGATCAGCTCCACGAGCTGCTCGACACGGTTCATCTTCTCGGGGGTTTCTATGAGCACGTACCCTTTCAGTTCATTGGGCACAATGATCGCAGTCACGTTGACATCCGTCTGCTTGGTGTCGATAGCCTTTAAGATATTATCCGCTACCGTCCGCTCCTGCTTGGACGTGGTCTTTATCGCAAAGATCCGGTTGACAAAGACTTCGGGGGCTGCAGGAACCACTGGCGCTGCGGGGGGTGCCTGATGCGTCATAGCCATCAGGATCAGAATCCCAGCAGTTTCTGGTGTTCGAAGAGTACGTAGATGATAAACCCGATCAACCCGATGAGGAGAACACCTGCGGCAGCAACCGTTGCAATCTTTCCAAATTCTTCCCGTGTTGGTGTGCGCGCGAGTTTTAAAACCCGCATGTACTTGCGGAACAATTCCTCATGTAACACGTCTGTTTTGAAATCAGGTTTTGATATTTCCATATTGACTCACTTGAGAAAATCGATCTCAAACTGTTTCTGTACTTTGGGGGTAAGTTTCTCGTTCCGACCATATATTTGTGGCGACCGTACGCCCGTGACCACAAGCAGGGTCCGCATCTTGTTCTGCATGGCAGGGTCGATCTGCGCACCCCAGATGATCCGGGCGTTCGGGTCTACACGGTTGTAGACTTCCTGCACCACACCTTCGGCTTCTTCCATGGTCATGTCCGGACCGCCAACCACATTGACAAGCGCAGCGGTGGCCCCGGAAATATCTACATCGAGCAGCGGGGAGCGGAGCGCTTTTTTCACCGAGTCTGCCGCCTTGTCCTCGCTGTCACTCTCACCCATCCCGATCATGGCAACGCCGCCGCGTTCCATCACAGTGCGCACATCGGCAAAGTCGAGGTTGACAAGCCCGGGCATCGTGATGAGTTCGGTGATTCCTTTGACCGCACGCATCAGAACTTCATCAGCTACTTTGAACGCTGCGGATAGGGGGAGTTTGGGTACAACTTCGAGCAGCCGGTCATTGGGCACAACAATGACTGTGTCTGCTACCTCCCTGAGACGCTCAAGACCCGCCTCTGCGTTCTCCATGCGGATGGCCCCTTCAGCAGCAAACGGCAGGGTCACAACCGCAATTGTGAGCGCTCCTTCCTCTTTTGCTGCCTTTGACACTACCGGAGCAACACCGGTGCCAGTACCACCACCGAGACCTACGGTGATAAAAACCATATCACAACCCGAGACAACCGCCCGGATCTCCTGCTCATTTTCCAGTGCAGCTTCTTCACCGATCTGGGGGATGGAGCCGGCGCCAAGACCACGGGTCCGCTGCCTGCCTACGAGAATACGCTGGTCGGCATGCGTGCGGATCAGGTGCTGGGCATCGGTGTTGATTGCAACGAGTTTCGCACCGTGGATGCCCTCTTCCATCATGCGGGAGATCGTATTCGATCCGCCGCCTCCGCAACCAATCACAGCGATCTCGGTCTTGAGCTCGGCCAGAATCTGGTCAAGGTCTTCATTATTTTGTGAGGGTATGACAGTTTCGTCCCTCACTTTTGTTAGTGCCTCTTCAACAATGGACCTCATGAAAACTTCTCCAACCCCGGGATGTGGATGTCGGTCTCACTGCGCAGAGACACCATTGCTGGTGTGATTACCTGACCGTTGATCTCTATTGACTGGCCTGAGGCCAGTTGTTTGTAGGCAGGTCCGGGCGGTACCCCCTGTTCGCGTGCTTTTTTGGGGTCGAACCGTGCCTTAGTGATGATCAGGTGATCTCTCTCTGTTGCAGTGATCTCTTTATTACGTATGATTTTCACGCACAATGTATTTAAATCATTTATTATTTGTGACGAATGTTCGTCATACGTAATAAAATCAGGAAGCAGGCGGTTATCACGCGTGGAAAGGTGAACGACCGGCAATCCATCGAGATCCTTAATCAGCCCAGGCTCGTCCGATTTGGCGGTTTCGGCAATTAAAACAGGATTTGCCCGTATCAGTGTGAGTGCTCCATCCCCTTTGAGTGCATGGATATAGCACCGGGCACCCGGCGACACCTGCTCTGCCATTGCCCGCACAGACTGGTACGTGTCCCATGAGAGATGGCCAATGGCAGAGATCTCACTTTCGGAAAGCCGGGGGATCGCAAGTTTGTCCAGCTTCCCTGACAGACTCTCAAAAACTTCCCGGTCAATGGCTTTGCGGTCGATATAGGCAGCAACCGCCCCGCTCTGCTCCTGCATTCGTCGGATCATCGATGCGTCAAGTCCCGGAATCTCCCGGCTGTGAGCAATATGCCCGAATGCCCCGCGGGATGAGAGCGCAATCTCTGTCTGGCGGACTGCATAATGGGTTCCCCCAAATCCGATTAACGGAACTGCGTTGATTAAGACCGCATCCAGTACCGCTTCTGCCACTGCTCTTCCGGCAACGGGATCGGTCCATTCCTTCTCGGTGCTCCCGATCTCGACAAAGAACGAGGGATGGTGCAGAGCGGTGGGACCGTGATGCGTCACTTCATATGAGACCCGGTAGCCTTCGGGACAATGCTTTGCGAGCGAGCGCAGGGTTGCCTGCATCATCGCAGGCGCTGCAGGAACGAGCGTCCGGGCAGTGCCCCCAAGCTCTGCAACGCCGAAGTTGCCGGTGACGTGCACAGTGAGGACCGGCACCGGGTTGACACTCGAATGCCGCGAGAGAAAGATAACCAGATCAGCATCAATGTGTTCATCCACACTTATGGCGTGGATCAACCGTCCCTCTACCTCAAAAAATTCGTACGTACGCCCCTGCTCCTGCCATCGCCCATCAGGATCATTGGCCAGCAGCTGTTCGATATGGAGCCGGATGTTTACTCCCGCCTTATCCTGTAGGGAGTTGACGAGCGCAACTTTCATTACGGGTATATTGGATGGGCAGAGTCCATAAGGTTCATGGTGTTATGTTGTTTAACCATTATACCGGAAAAGCAGGAGACCCGGATGTATGGACACGGATAAGATCGCACAGGCGTTTGAGAAAGCCGGCATCAGAGCCACGGTCACCTGCGATGAGGCGTTTTCCATCGCTGCCCGGTATGGCATTACCAAAAAGGAGATCCGAAATTACTGCGAGGCTCACGGGATTCGGATCCGGGGATCCCAAACCAGTTGCTTCCGGTGATGCTTTTTTGCTAAAAACCATCGGGATATCAATATCCCAAAGTAGTCTTTTCCATCGCTTCTTCCGGAGTCGCACAATGCACAACTCCTGAAATATCCCACGTTTTAAGCCCATAGACCGGACACTTCATCTTCAGGGCAATCGCGATCTCTGAAAGGGTACCGTGACTTCCGCCGACTGCGATGACTGCATCAGCCGACTGAACAACGAGCACATTGCGGGCATGGCCGAGGCCGGTCCTGATGATCACATCGAAATTATGGGTTGCCGTTACCCGTATCCGGCAGGATGTCCCCCTTCAGGCCACCTTGCTCCTGTGCTCCTTTTGCAGGCAGCCTCCATCACTCCGCCAAGACCCCCACATACAAGCGTCCCCCATGATGCGATAAGAGCACCAACTGCACAGGCTGTTGCATATTCCTCCGCGCTCGCATCAGCCGCACCGATCACCGCGATCTGCATGATAAAATAGTCTTTTCTTCAATGATGGATAAACGGAGAGGGGGGGCCCTCGTTAAAACCATGAAGAGTCTTTTTTTAAAAATTCACTTCCTTTCAGCATGCGCAGATGAGACCATCTTCGGGTAATACATGTTCACGTAATCCTTGACCATCCGCCGGGCACTGAACCGCGGTGCAATGCTTTTTATCGACTCCTTCATCATCTTCACCCACCCGTGGGGGATCGCATCGAGCGAGCTGCTGTAATAGAGCGGTATGACTTCCCGCTCAAGAATATCGTAGAGCGCAGCCGCATCTGCTGCATCCCTGTCTCCTTCTCCTGATGCCGCCCCAAACGCCCAACCGTTTTTGCCATTGTAACCCTCCAGCCACCAGCCGTCAAGGATGCTTAAGTTCAGCACACCGTTGATTCCGGCCTTCATACCGCTCGTGCCGCACGCTTCCATTGGTGGCAGCGGGTTATTGAGCCAGACATCAACCCCGTGCACAAGGTACTGGGCGGTCTGTTCATTGTAATCTTCCACAATGGCGATCCTTCCTCCAAACTCCGGCTGCCTCGCGATCTGGTAAATCTTCTGGAGAATGCGTTTTCCTTCATAATCCGACTGGTGGGCCTTACCGGCAAAGATGATCTGGACAGGTCTCCACCGGTTTGAAACGATCTTCTTGAGCCGTTCGAGATCATGAAAGATTAAGTCTGCCCGCTTGTAGGTAGCAAAGCGCCGGGCAAAACCAATGGTAAGAACGGATGGGTTTAAGAAAGGGCCCTCGGTAACGAAGTTGGTTGTATCATCCAAAGCCGTTGTCCACTTCACCCGCTTGCGTTCACGAATCCGGTTGATTAACTTGTTCTTGAGCTGGAGATGCAAATCCCAGAGTGCCTTATCCGGGATCTCATCGACAAGGTTCCAGATCGTTTCATCGTCATGCTCCTGCTGCCAGTTGGGGGCAACGTAATAGAAATGTGAGTCCAGGAGATCTTCAATACGGGGGTTCATCCATGTCGGGAGATGGACACCATTGGTGATCGCATCGATCGGGATCCGGTCCTCTGCAAGATCCGGCCAGAGCCCCTTCCACATCTGCCTTGTGACCTCCCCGTGTTTTTTTGATACCGCATTATGATACCCGGACAATCTCAGCGCAAGAACCGTCATGTTAAACCCATTGTCCGGGTAATCCGGATGCTTTCCCAAGGCAAGGAACTGCTCCCGGTCTATACCGAGTTCCCTGTAATACGTGCCAAAGTATTTGTCCATTAACTCCTTTGAAAAAACATCATGACCTGCAGCGACAGGGGTGTGGGTGGTAAAGACCGTTGTTCCCTGCACCTGCTGCACGGCATCATCAAACGAGGTTCCGTGCTCCATACGTTCTCGGATTTGCTCCAGCAGGGCAAACGCCGGATGGCCTTCATTGAGATGCACTGCCGAGTACTCGATTCCCAGCGTCCGGAGCACCATGCGGCCACCGATGCCGAGTACGATCTCCTGCCGGATTCGCTCTTCGCGATCGCTCATGTAAAGACTTGAGGATATGCGCCGGCTTGCCTCGTCATTTAACGGGATGTCGGTATCGAGCAGGTAGAGAGGGACTTTTCCGACATCCACCTTCCAGACAGCCACATAGATCGCAGGTTCAACATAGGGCACCCGGACCACCAGATGGCCCCCGTCCCAGTTCAGCACCCTTTTTACCGGCGCGGCATCGCGGTCAAGGCACTCCTTTGATCCGGTCTGCCAGCCATCCGGCTGGATATGCTGGTGAAGGTATCCTTCCGAGTACATGAATCCCACAGCAACGAGAGGCACTCCCAGATCACTGCATTCCTTGAGATGGTCTCCTGCAAGGAACCCGAGTCCCCCGGCATAGAAGGGCAGGGAGTGGTGCAGCCCGTACTCCGCGGAGAAATAGGCAATGGTCAGGGCCTGCTTTTCAGGATACTGTTCCTTAAACCAGCCCGACTTGGAATTTAAGTACCGCCCGAAGCGGTTCATGATAATATCATAACGGCGGAGGTACTCCGCATTATTCTCCGCAGCTTCCATGAATTCGGCCGGGATGTCCCGCAGCATCCGGACCGGGTTGTGGACGCTCGCCTTCCAGGCTTCCTGGTTTACCTGCTTAAAAAGGATCCGGACCTCAGGGTGCCAGCTCCACCAGAGGTTATATGCCAGATCGAGAAGCCCGGACATCCGGAACGGGATGTTAGTATACTGGTTGCGTATAGTCTTCACGCACTGTCTGCCTTAGAAACATGGGGAGATAAATATTGTGGAGCGGGATTTGATGAAAGACTCACAGGGAGGTGCGGGACAGGGGTACCGCAAGGCACAGCCTTACTCCGTACCGCCATTCCGGTTGATCACCATCAGCCGGAGCTCGCTCATCTCCTCAATTGCGTAACGCGGGCCTTCACGCCCGATACCCGAACCCTTTGCTCCTCCGTAAGGCATCTGGTCGACCCGGAACGTGGGGATGTCGTTTACAATCACACCGCCGACATCCATATCGGCAAATGCCTGCATCGCCCGGTTGATGTTCTGCGTGAAGATCCCCACCTGAAGGCCGAATTCCCCGTTATTGGCGATACGGATTGCTTCAGGGAAATCATCGTACGGGGTAAGGGACAGGACCGGTGCAAATACTTCTTCTTTGTTCACCCGCATGGTGGAGTTGGTATCCACAAGCACTGTTGGTGCAAACATCGTTTCTTCAAGTGTGCCCCCGGTCAGGATCCTGGCGCCCTGCGTAACTGCTTCCTGCACTTTCCGGTACGCCTCCTCTGCCTTGATCCTGTCGATCATCGGCCCGACATCCGTGGCCGGGTCCCGTGGGTCTCCCACGTTGAGCGCTTTTACCGCTGCAAGGATCTTTTCAACAGCGCGTTTGTAGATCGGCCGATGGATGAGCACACGCTGCACCGAGATGCAGACCTGCCCTGCATTGATGAACCCTCCGGTGGCAATCCTTTGTGCGGCATAATCAAGATTCGCATCCTCATGCAAAATCACCGCGGCATTCCCGCCGAGTTCAAGCGCGACTTTTTTCCTGCCTGCAATCTCTCTTAAGTGCCAGCCGACCGTGCAGCTGCCGGTAAACGAGAGATACGCCACTCTGGGATCCTTGGCCAGCTGTTCGGCACGCTTACCTGCACAGGGCACTACGCTGATCGCTTTTGGTGGCATGCCCGCTGCAAGGGCCATCTCGCCCAACAGCAGGCTGGAAACCGGAGTGGATGACGCGGGTTTAAGGATGATTGAGTTACCTGCCGCGATTGCAGGGGCCAGTTTGTGGCACGCAAGGTTGAGCGGGAAGTTAAACGGAACGATTCCCACAACCGGACCGAGCGGGAATCGCTGGAGAAAACCGGTGCGAGCTTCTGTGTCATCGCTCCAGTCGAGCGGAATGATCTCGCCATAAATCCGTTTGGCTTCCTCTGCAGAAGTCCTGACCGTAACTTCTGCCCGGGCAACTTCACTTACGGCAAACTTCCTTGTCTTTCCTCCTTCCATCACCAGCACATCAGCAAGTTCGTCTCCTCTCCTATGGATCTCATCGGCAAGCTTTGTGAGGATCCGGGCCCGGGAACCGGACGAGAGTTTTTTCGTGATTTCAAAACCTTTTACCGCTTCTGTGACTGCCGCTTTGAGATCGGACGTGCTCGCCTGGCAGACCTGCGCGTACACTTCACTCGTATAAGGGAACCTCACGCTGATGATCTCTTCGGTCTGCTTTTTTACTCCGCCAAGGATTATTGGATACGTCTCCATTATCTGTCACTCCCGTAACTGTTGTGCACCTTTAGTATGTGCACATTTTCTTTGTACAGCATTAAGCAACATCCATAAAGAGTTCTCTTGAACACAGCAGAAGTGGCACGATAATTACTTTGTGCAGGGAAGATAACATTTCTACACGCACGCAAATATCAGCGTCCGATAATACTACAAGAGGGGTTTTGTGAAGGAAGTAGCTGCAAACTTCAATGCAAAAGTTATAGAAAGCGTTGTGCAGGAGCACTGGCGCACCAATGATACATACGCAACCGTAAAACAGCATCGCAGTAATGGCAAACCATTCTTCTTTGTCGATGGTCCGCCTTATACCACCGGCACCATCCATCTCGGCACCGCGTGGAACAAGATCTTAAAAGACTCGATCCTGCGCTACCACCGGATGAACGGCCGCCATGTGATCGACCGGGCAGGTTACGATATGCACGGCCTGCCCATCGAAGTAAAAGTTGAGCAGGCGCTGGGTTTTGAATCCAAAAAAGATATCGAGAAGTACGGTATCAAAAAGTTCATTGAGGAGTGCCGGGAATTTGCAATAAAGAACAAACTCCTGATGGATGACCAGTTCATCAATCTCGGGGTCTGGCTCGATTTCCCCAACGCATACAAGACCGTCATGCCCGAATACATTGAAGCTGCATGGTGGACGCTTGCCAAAGCAGAAGAAAAGGGCATGCTCGAACGCGGGCACCGGGTCGTGAACTGGTGTCTCAGGTGCGAGACGGCGATTGCCGATGCTGAAGTGGAATATGCAGATGAGAACGACCCCTCGGTTTTCGTCAAGTTCCCGTTAAAAGGCAGAGCGAATGAGTTCCTGGTTATCTGGACAACAACGCCATGGACGCTGCCGGCCAATGTAGCTGTTGCGATTGCAAAGGATTTTGATTATGCAAAAGTGCTGGCTAAAAAAGACGACAAGGAGACGCTTCTCTGGATTGCCGAACCGCTTGTAAAAGCAGTGCTAAAAAAAGGGCGCTGTAAGGATTTTTCCATTGTCGAGACAAAGAAGGGCGCCGAACTCATTGGATGGGAGTATGAATCCCCGCTCGCATCCTGTGTGCCGCTCCAGTGCGAGATTGTGCACAAAGTGCTTGCAGCAGATTTTGTTGCCCTTGAAAACACCGGCATGGTGCATATCGCACCCGGCCATGGCTGGGACGACTTCGTGCTCGGGACAAAGGAAGGGCTTGCCATTGTCTGCCCGGTGGATGGTGCCGGGAAGTTCAAGGAAGAGGCCGGTATATTTGCCGGCCAGTATGTGCGGGATTCCAACGATAACGTTCTGGTGGCACTTTGCGATCACCTGTTTGCCAAAGAGACTGTTACCCACCGCTACGGTCACTGCTGGCGCTGCAAGACGCCTATCATCTTCCGGGCCACCTCGCAGTGGTTCTTAAAGATCTCCGAGATGCGGGACCTGATGCTCAAGGAAGTGGAAAAGGTCACCTGGTACCCCGAATGGGCAGGAAGCGCCCGATTCTACGACTGGATCAAGGATGCCCGGGACTGGTGCATCTCGCGCCAGCGCTACTGGGGCATCCCGATCCCGGTCTGGGTCTGTTCGAAATGCGATGCGTACCGCGTGATCGGCACCATTGCAGAACTTGAAGAGCGCAGTGGCAAGCCCTTAGCAGACCCGCACCGCCCGTATGTGGATGACGTCACTATTCCCTGCACCTGCGGCGGCACGATGAAACGGGTAGAAGATATCTTTGATGTCTGGTTTGATTCGGCTGTGGCGTCGTGGGCTACGATTGGATTTCCGGGAAAAACAGCGGACTTTGAGAACCTCTGGCCTGCCGATTTCATCACCGAAGGTCAGGACCAGACAAGAGGTTGGTTCTACTCGCAGCTCGGTGCCAGCACGATTGCGTTTGGCAAGGCTCCCTACAAGAGCGTCTGCATGCACGGGTTTGCGCTCGATGCCGAGGGAAAGAAGATGTCAAAGAGCCTTGGCAATGTGGTCACTCCTGAAGAAGTGATTGCAAAAGTAGGCGTTGATGTGCTCCGCCTCTATATCCTCTCCTCATCTGCCCCATGGGACGATCTGAAGTTCAACTGGGAGGGTGTCGGCACGATCAACCGTGCTGCCAACATCCTCTGGAACGTGTACCGCTTCCCGGTACCGTACATGATCCTCGACAAATTCGAGCCGGCAAACAAGGGGGGTGTCTGGGACGATGCGTATATCCGGGCACACCTAAAACAGATGCCTGATGAGGACCAGTTCATCATATCCCGGATCAATTCGGTTGCCGCTACGGTTGATGCTGCGATCAAAGAATGCCAGCTTCACCGGGCAACCCGGGAACTGATCAACTTCATCTTAGAAGATCTCTCGCGCTGGTATGTCCAGCTCGTCCGCGAGCGGATGTGGATCGAAGGCGAGTCCGAAAGCAAGCACTTTGCCTACGAGACGATCTACTACGTGATGCGCCAGCTCATCGGGCAGCTCGCACCCGTCTGCCCGCATATCACCGAAGAGATCTACAGCAACCTGCGGTGCAGAAACGATCCTGTAAGTATTCACCTGCTCGACTGGAACAAGGGCGAACCTGCGCTCGTGAACGCAGAACTGGAACAGGCAGTCGGGATCGTCCGTTCGTTCGATGAAGCGTGTGCCAATGCCCGCCAGACCGGCAAGCGCAAACTCCGCTGGCCGGTTGCAGAAGTGGTTGTGGTGACAGACTCAGAGCCGGTCCGGGATGCGATTGGGCGGCGTCTCAATGCGGTCTGCAAGGACCGGGCCAATGCCAAGACCGTCCGGGTTGTGATGGGCCGGTGGGAGCGGATCGGGTGGAAAGCAGAGCCGATCATGAAGGCACTCGGCAAAGGATTTGGCAAGAATTCCTTTGCGGTAAAAATACTCATTGAAGCGGCCGATGGCAATATGCTCAAAGCAGAGATCGGTGCCGGGCGGACGGTTAAACTTGGGGAGGGCGATGCAATCTTCGATATCGGTGCTGATCATGTCACCTTTGCCGAGCAACTACCTCCCGATGTGTTCTCTGCCCCGATGCCGGATGCCACAGTGTACGTGGATGTCCAGCTGACTCCGGAACTCGAAGCAGAGGGCTATGCCCGCGAAGTGATCCG
>JAUYTV010000044.1 GCA_030694985.1 Methanoregula sp. | reverse complement strand
GTGTGGTTGAACGATATCTCTGATCTGGTCAACCGGTTAAAACAGCGGGGAGCACGAAAAATTGCTCTCCAGTTTCCTGCCGGGCTGAAACGACAGGCAGCGGAGTATGCCGCCTTGCTCAGGGCTGCCGGTTTTGCAGTAATCATCAACGGTGATCCCTGTTATGGTGCCTGCGATCTTGCGCTCGACTCTCTTGCCCATGCAGATGTGCTCGTGCATATCGGGCACACACCGGTTGACAAGCGGGAGAATGTGATCTTCGAGCCCTACCCGGTAGATTTTGATATCACCGTACTGGCAAACGCTCTCCCGCTCCTCAAAGAAAAGACATTAGGTCTCGTCACCACCGTGCAGCACATACACCGGATTCCCGAAATGGAATCGTTCCTGCAGGAGAAAGGGATCAACGTTCGGGTGGCAGACGGGGGGATGCGGGCACCCAACCTTGGGCAGGTTCTCGGGTGCAGCTTTGCCGCAGCACGATCAACACAGGCACCCGAAATTCTCTTTGTCGGCACCGGAGTCTTTCACCCGATCGGTATTGCCCTTTCCACACGAGCACGGGTGATCGCACTCGATCCCCTGACCGGAATTGCGCAGGAAGTCAGTGGTGATGCACTCCTCCGCAGGCGTTTTGCAGTGATGGAAAAAGCCCGGGATGCAAAAAGTATCGGTATCATTGTCAGCTCCAAGAGCGGCCAGGAGCGGATGGCACTCGCTGAGCGCTTATCCACACTCTCGAAAAAAGCGGTGATTGTGACGATGCGCGAGGTGAGTCCCGATGAACTTCTCAATATCGGGTTTGCCTGCTATGTGAACACCGCCTGCCCCCGGCTTGCCTACGATGACCAGGTACGCTTTCCTGCACCCGTCCTCTCTCCGCAGGAGTTTGAGATCCTCTGCGGTGTGCGGACATGGGATGATTATGCAATTGACGAGATCGTATGAAACTAAAACAACTTGAGATGACACTACAGAAGGCAAAAGGGTATGCAAAACCCCGGCCTTCGCTCGAACAATACATGACCCCCGCCCCTCTTGCCGCCCGCCTGCTCTACCATGCGCTCATGAAAGGCGATATCGAGGGGAAAACTGTCTGCGATCTCGGGAGCGGTACCGGGGTGCTGGCTATTGGCGCTGCACTCCTTGGCGCGGAGTCGGTAAAAGGAGTGGAAAAAGATCCCAATGCTGTAGTTGTGGCAAAGGAAAATGCAGCCCTCTTTGGTGCCGATGTGGAGTTCATCACGGCAGATGTCCTGGACAAGACACTGCCGGAGAAGATCGGCCCCTGCGATACGGTGATCATGAACCCCCCGTTCGGAGCGCAGAAGATCCATGCGGATCGCCCGTTCATTGACCTTGCTCTCACCGCTGCACCGGTTGTGTACAGTATTTTTAATGCGGGTTCCACCCCATTTGTAAAAGTTTATATCCGTAAACGGGCCGAAGTGGCCGAACAGGTTGGCAGTGCATTTGCAATTAAGCGCACATTTGCCTTCCACACAAGAGACGTACGGGAGTTCGAGGTTGAGATCCTACGACTGATACGGAAACATTAACCCAGCCGGACAGCGCAAAAAGGACGGTTACCGGACTTGCCGCTGCACATATGGTCACCGATATCTACATGCCGGTGCTGCCTGCAATTCTGCCCCTTTTGATCGCAAATAACGGGTACTCGTATTTTACCGCAGGACTCTTAATCACGGCCTACAATGTCACGTCATCTTTCACCCAGCCGGTGCTCGGGTGGCTCTCCGATAAAAAGGGGCTTACGGTCAACATCAGCATCAGCCTGCTCATCTCTGCGGTATTTGTTGCCCTGATGGGAATTGCACAGAACTATTACCTCATCATGCTCTTAGCCGTGCTCGCTGCACTCGGCCATGCCTGTTTCCACCCGGCAGCGCTCAGCATGGTAAGCCGGCTCTGCACCAGCGAAAACCGGGGCCGGCTCACGTCCTACTTTGTGGTCGGGGGAAATCTCGGTTACGCTATTGGCCCGGTACTTGCCGGGGCTCTTGTCTGGTGGCTCGGACTACCCGGTCTTCTCTTTCTCGTGCTGCCGGCAATTGCCATGGCATTTGCTTTAAAGTACATCCTGCCCGGAGGAATCACACGAGCCTGTGCTCCGAAAGATGAACCTCTTGATACGGGCCATGTGGTCACGTCAAAAAAACCGTTTATCATACTCATGATCGCATCCATCCTGCGGGCATGGGCGATCTTTGCTGCCATCACCTTCCTGCCGCTGTACCTGGTCTCGCAGGGCTATGATCTGGTGATGGCAAGCATGATAGTCACCCTGATGCTGCTCACCGGGGTCGCCGGGCAGGTTGCCGGGGGGCATTTCTCAGACCGGTACGGGAGAAAAGAGTTTATGATCTTCGGGCTTGTTCTGTCAATCCCGCCGTTCTGCCTCTTTATGCTGACGGGCGGGATCCTGTCGATCGTTTGCCTGCTCCTCTTTGGGTTCTTCCTCTGGTCCACCTTTGCAGTCGCAGTCGCCATGTCCCACGAACTCCTTCCCGGAAATGTGGGTCTTGCATCCGGCATCATGCTCGGGCTTGCCATAGGGTTTGGGGGTCTCGGGGTTGCAGTCAACGGGATCATCGCCGACCACTATTCGCTTGCCGCAGCGCTCGGGACAATTCCCATCCCGATTGCCGGGGCCATTCTCCTGATGATCTTTCTCCCCTACCCGTGGAAGACGCTCCGTAAGAGACACTTGACCACAACCCCGCAATGAAAGCCGGTATCATTATAAGGTCAGATGGAAGATGAGATCCTTGAGGATTTATTATGGATAAGACAGGTATTATTGCATTAATCATTGGAATTGTTCTGTGTGCACTTGGAGGCTATGCCATCGTTGCATTCCTTCCTCAGGTCATCATAGCCGTTCAAGGGCTTATCGGGATAGCAGTCGTCTGTGTGGGACTCATGCTGGTTGTCTTTGGCATCCTGATCATCAAGGACTAAAACCGCACGTGCGGATCTAAAAGGGAACAAAAATATCTTTTTTTATACCTTGACTACAAGGCACTGGGAACCCGCAGTTTCAAGCACAGGCTCTCGCTTATCTTCAAAAAAGTCATCAAATGCCTTTTTCACGCCGGGTGCAGTGACATAGTCGTGGGAGAGGATGATACCTCCCGGAGTCATACGGGAATGGAAAAACTCTAAGCACAGCTTTGTGCTCTCGTACGTGTCAACATCGAGATTCACCATCGAGAAATTCTTTTCCTTTACCGGTTCAGATGTGCCGGGAAAGATCCCTTTATAGAAAAACACATTGCTGTAATCTTTGAGGTAGTCTTTTACGGAATCATACGAAGCGGCAAATTTTCCTTCGTAAAACGGCCAGACCATATCGATCTCTTCTACTTTTGGCAATCCTTCGAACGTATCAAAGAGGTGGAGGGATTTGTCACCCTTAGCCGAGCAGATGATCTTTGCCGAACCGCCTTTAAACACCCCGACTTCTGCAATATCGCCGGGCACTTTTTGCGTCCGCTTAACTGACATATAGATATGATATGCCTCGATATCCTCGAGTAAAAGTTCTGTTTCAGAACGGATTTTTTTAAGAATCTTTGCAAATTCCTTCCGGTCTGGACAGCCGTAATGAGAGAACCGGCCCCGGTTTGCGATATCGTTTCCCATAAAGGGTTCAAAAAAAACGAATTTACGGAATTTGAGAAGATGTCTGCTGGGCAGTATTGAATCAACTGCACTGAACAGATGCTTCTTAGGAATGAGGCTCATGTCTTTAGGCATTGGTTTTTCTGAAATTTATAGTGTTTTATAATGGGGACACGTGGGAGATCAGGCCGCGAATTTAAAGAATGGCGATGTGGACGAGCCCTGTGTTTGCGGTCAGACTTTTGTAATATGAAAATAGGCTCTGTCATTTCTTTTGTGCCGCTTTTCCCGGGGTCAAAAAAAAGTGTGGGATTATTGAAAACCTGACTGCGGGGGCGGGGCATCCACATCCAGTTCATCCAGAAATGGCATCAGCCCGGCAATATAAGGCACTATCCCACCATCTTTCATCCGGGTTTCTCCCACCGTCACGATTTCGATCTGAAGGGGAAATTCGCGCATAGTCTGCTCAAATGAGGGGTCGTTCTCACGGGTGAACTTCAAAAAACTCCCTACAGGAATATACGGCCGCTCAAATTCCCCCATGGGGGAAAATTCCTGCACAACCGACTCAAAAGTGCGGGTGCGGGCAAGGTCTTCTTCAAAAAAAAGGATGACAGTAACTCCATAGGTGCGGGCGATCTCATCGAGAAAGCGGACATCGAGCATTCTTCCTTCAGTTACACCAAGGGCTCCTAATTTTTCTGCCGGTGTAGTCCCGCCAAGGGCAGACCAGGCTTTTATCTTTTCCATAAAAAGGGTGGGTGGGCGACAGGTGTAAAGCTATGGATTGGGGCTAAAAAGAATTACTCTCTGCCAAATTTGTTGAGCAGGGAGAAGCCGACTCCAAAGAACAGGACTGCTGCAACCGGCCAGACGGACCAGGTAATCCGGCCATTCTGATAGACATCAATGCCGACAAAGAAGATACAGATCATGATCATAACGGCAATCTGGTACCACCATTTCTTCTCGCCTTTGGTTTTTGTAATTTCATCTGCCATGATACATCACTCTGGTAATTGATTGTTTATGATTATCCATCCTTTGATTGGGGAGTGAACCGGTATCCCGGTTCAGATATTTCCCTGTTTCGATTTCTCCGCTGGCATGAATGCATTCACGATAAGATCTTTGTTAAAAGATGAGGGTATCTTTCCCGTCTTAGCGTAAGTGTAGAGCGCAGTAACAAAAATGCCCTGCATGGCCGACGCCACAACCGCAAGAACGGCAACAACGATGACCAGCAGTGCAGCGGCAAGAAGAGTACTTGAACTGATTACCCAGATGATAAAGATACCAATACAGGCTACAAGCCCAATCGCCAAAAAGACAATGAAGATTGAACCGCCGCCAACGATACTCTCGCCCCAGGTCTTTTTGATCAAGGAGACTGAGTCTTTTACCGAATCGACAACGCCTTTGTCTTCAAGAATGAGGATGGGAACGACAAAGTAGGTGAAAAGTCCCCATGCACCGCCAACAAGTACTGCTGCAATCTGGCCGATAAACCCAAACTTTTCCTCAAGAACCTGGAGAATCAACCCGATGGTTGCAGAGATAAGAGCCCATGCAAGGATCGAACCAAAGTGCCGCATGGCATTCGAGAGACCATCGCCAATCGTTGCTTCCTTCCCGTTCAGCCGTGCATTGACGCAGGTGACCAATGCTGTGTTAAAGAATATCACAACAAAATAGCTGACCGCATAAAAGACAAACAAGAGTCCATAGAACAGAATCGGGCCAAAGTCACCATTGTTCATGAAAGTGTCCGTAAACAGGAGCGGAAGCGCAAAGGTGAGAAGGACAATCAACGACACGATACCCGAGAGAACGGGAAATACAAGAAGCTTTTTGTCATCCATGAGAATGTTCCAGCTTGTTTTCACGAGCGCGAAACTTCTGCCAATACTTTCAAACATACGATCAAAAGCTGGGGCGTTTCAATTGATGAAGGTTCTGAACCTGCAAAGAGGGGAGTGTTGGTAAATGAGCAGGTTCCCCATTACAGTTATCTGCCGCTACGGGCTATGATCAAAAATACGAGACTGATTGCAAGAATTGCGGCAGCTGCAGGAAATCCAGCAGACTTTGTCGGGGAGGGTGTAACTTTTACGGGCGTCAGTGTGGGAAACGCAGTCTGGACCGGGGTTACCAGTTGTCCTGCCACGGGCTGGCTGAGCGTACTAACGCTGCCCGGCACAATGTTTCCATTATTGTCGATCTCTTCTACCTGCAGTAGCATCACCTGATCGTTTTGGGTCTGCGGAACAACGCCGTTGATGGTGACAGAAAGGGAGACATCGTTGCTGTTGGGGTAGGAGAGAAGAGCCCCGTTCACAAACGCTGCAGAGCCAGAAGCACTCTGCTGTGCGGCATTCCGGCCATTTTGAAGAACCTGGATGTTCCACCGCGCATTCAAAAGATCAGTCTGCATCTGGAGCTCATGACCTTTGATAAATGTGGTGCTGCCAGAAGGACCGATGTAATATGTCGCAGTCACCTGCTGCTGACTGCCAATTACCAGTGGCGGGTTTGGCAGATAGGAGACACTGGTAAGTGAGTATGTTGCCGCAACCGGTGTGACCAGGAGCAGAACCAGCGCAATCGTAAAAGAGAGAATAATTCTGCGGCTCATGTAAGTTCAACCAAGGGATGTCGGCCGGAAAAAAGATAGATGTATCGTTTGAGTTTTTTAAGATTACCTGTTCAGGGCGTCCTGGACAAATGATCCGATGTGCTCAATTGCCCGTTTGGCTTCCGGCACATCGCGGGAAAATATCTGCCAGCAGTGGAACATCCCTTCCCAGAGTTCCAGCTGGACCGGAGATCCTGCCCAGCGCGCTTTCTGTACAAACGCTGCCACATCCGATAGTAAGAGCTCGTGCGTCCCAATCTGGATATAGAGCCGGGGGAGCCCGTGCAGGCGGGCATGCACCGGAGATGCAAGGGGGTCGGCAGGATTTTTTCCTGCAAGGTATACGGTGCGGATGGCATGGAGCCGGGCCGGGGTGATCCAGTCAAGTCCCGCGTTTCTCTCAACGGATTCTCCGGAAAACTGCATGTCGGTCACAGGTGACAGGCAGACTGCCGCAAGGGGGAGAGCCAGCTTTTTGTCCCTTGCAGAGATCAAGAGATCGAGCACGAGCGTACCACCTGCCGAGATCCCAATCGGGATGATATGACGAGGGGGGATCCCACGTGCGATCAGGTACTGGTAGGCACAAAGGGCATCTTCGGCTGCTGCAGGAAAGGCATGTTCGGGCGCCAGCCGGTAGTCCACTGAAAATACCTGGGTGCAGCAGAGGCGGGCAAGATTCGTGCAGATGCCGATATGATCGCGAGTCGAGCCCACGGAAAAGCCCCCGCCATGGAAAAAGAGGACGATGCGTTCGGGAATTGATTCAGGAACGGTGATCAAAAACCCGTCAAGCCCGTCACGGATCACTACACGTTCCAGTTTCGGTTGCTCAATCTCCTGAAACTCCGTATACAAAGCGGAGAACTCCTCCCGGGCACGGGTTGGCAGTTTATTGGGGTCCGGGATGCCCGCTTTGAGCGCAGAGAGGAGATCTCCGATTGGATCTACGATCATTAATCTGGTTTTGGTGAGACAGGGAAATAAAGTAAGGGGGTGCACCCTATGCGTAAAAAATGATACCGGCGGGTACCGGTACTATGGTGCAGGGTGAGAAAAAAATTATTTCCGGGTCTTTGCCGACAAGACGGCGCACACTCCCACTATAATCAGCGCCATTCCAGCTAGTGCCGGGGGTAGCGCGGACTTCGCAGTTGGAACCGTGGTCGGTTGTGTTGTTGCAGGTTCTGCGTTTAGGGTTGCATAAAGGTCAATGGTCTGTCCTTTTACCGGGTAGAGAGCGATCTTTCCGGTGTACGGGATATATCCGGGTTTACTCACGGTGAATGCCCGGTAAGGCGTGCCGGTAACAAACACCTGAACACTTAATGTTCCCTTGGCGGTTTTACCCTTCACATCATTGTCGAACATGACAGTAGCCCCATCAACATTGGAGTGGACAGTGTACCATCCGATATCGCCACCGATACTTGCCGGGGTTACTGCGGGTGGTTCAGCCGGGTTGATGGAGACATAGAGATCAATGCTTTCTCCTCTCAGGGGAACACGATCAATAGTTCCAGTAAAGGAAGTATAGCCATCCTTTTTTACCGTATAAGAATGAAACGGGGTGGCAGTCGAATAGACCGGCACATAGGCCACCCCTTTTGAGATCTCGCCCTTTTCTGTCTTATCGAACAGTACTGTTGCACCGTTGACATTGCAATGAATGACATACCATCCCACATCCCCGATGATTGCAGCCGGGGTTGTAGAAGGCAGCTCCATTAAGGTCACATACAAGTCAACCATATCTCCCTTGGTTGGTACTTTTGTGATGGAATCGACAAATGTTGAATATCCGGATTTTTGGACGCGGATCTTCTTGTACGGGATACCATTAGAGGGAAGCGGTATGGTCAGGGCCCCCACAGGTGCGGTTCCGACAAATTTGTCATCGAGATAGATATTCGCGTCGTAGACATTGCAGTGGATGACATACCACCCCAGATCTCCGCCAATGTCATCAGCAGATGCCAGAGGAAAGCAGGTGAGTACTGCCATTCCCAGAATAATTAACAAAAGATACTGATGTTTCATCTGATTCTCCTTATAAGTACTTCATCTTTGTAAAAATGATGTTAAAAATTCTCCGTAGTGGCAGAAACCACGCAGGCTGATTGTGCAAATTTCACAGTTTGCAAAGAAAATACGAAATCCGGCCCCTGTTTTTTTATGATGTATCGATTCCTTTGTAAAGATCTTTAAAACTTTCGGATATGTCAATGGCGCAATGAAAGTGTACAGATGTGAGGCTATGCTTTTTCCTATGAAAATCGGTTCCCAGATGAGGGAACCTAAGTGTCCAGTTTCAACCGCATAACCTCCAGCCCCTCTTCCTGAATAATCATTTCTGCTCCTCTGGACAGGAGTTCAATGATCTTTTCAAAACCAATCTTCTT
>JAUYTV010000038.1 GCA_030694985.1 Methanoregula sp. | reverse complement strand
AAATGTTTCATGCCGGTTTTTTATAATATCGCTCAATTCTCTGTCATCCAAGGCTGTTGATATTTTGATTCCCAATAATTGAACTAACCTTAAAGATGAGTGAGATTCCCTGCGCATCCCGTTTTTGTCTGCAAGATCAAGGATCTTTTTTCTTATTTCAATCTCCTCTTTTTCATCGTTTGAGATTTCGTATCCTTCAGCTAGTTTCAACAATATCCTTATTTTTAATATTGGAGAGTCATCTTGAAACTGCTGAATCCTTCGTTTTGCTTGGGAAAATAAGGATTTTGCAAGATCAGCCTTGCCCATTTTATAGTGATTTTTTCCTGTGTCGATTAATAAGTAAAATTTATCGATTTTTTTATCGAAACGGTCTTTTGGAATTTTAGTGAGATTTTCCTGGCATATTTCACAAAAACGAAGCGATTCTTCGAATTCATCATATCGAAAAAATAAATTCTCAAGGCCATATGCACACTTTAGTTTTAAAAACGGATCTTTAGAGGCTGTTGCCTAAAACAAAATTCCTCGTGGCAATGACCGAAAAATCAAGAATTGGTGGAAAGCCTCCAATAGATCAATGACCGGTTCGATTACCATTAGGACCAAAGATAGTGTTCTGGCTCTCATATCAGCCGAGAACTTTAAAATATTCTGGGTCAAACAGATAAGTTTCCATTCACTTTTACAGATCCCAAGACCCCTTCTCTGGAATTTTTTAAAATTCCGATTTTCTTTCGTCCACCCAAACAAAGGTTCGACGATTGTTTTACGTTTTGAATAAAGAGTTTTGGCATTTTCAGAGGTGAATTTGGCTTCCATAATTCCACGCACAATTGATTGTGATGTTGGAATATTTCCATTCACAATGAAGGTATGATAGAATTCTGCCGCAACACTGGCCAGAATAACTCGATTGGCAAAAGGTGTACCAACGTTGCGACACACATCCTTCAAATCGAGGAGGAACCTGGACGATCGGTCGATTTTGGATAATTTTCGTTCTTTTCTGGTAGCGCAGAGAAGTTCCAGGGGACTGTCACACATTGCCAGATAGTTTGAATACCCCCAGTATCCGGCATCAGTAAGCAAAACAGAATCCGATACAGGATAACAGTCTTGGTCTTCAAGTTGTTTTACCATCGGAATGAGAAGATTGGAATCGTTCTCATCATTCATGACATCGGCGGCAATAATGTATTGATTCTCCGAGACTACAACCTGAGCATTGTATCCCTGAAAATAATCATTGTGGTAGGATTTCATGATGCGGCTATCCGGATCGGTAGTATTGATCTTCGTCGTCCGCTGTGAATCCGGTACTGGGGGTTTTGGCTTTCGACCACGGAGTTTCTTTCCGTCACTATTATCGTTCTCTTCTTCTTCACGCTGTTTCATCCGTTCATTGTAATCCTGATTTTCCCGGGCAGATTCTTCGTTCATTTTCTTCTTTGCTGCTTCAAACAATTCCTGCCGTCTCTTGTGGGTCTTCAGGGTCTCCGGAACTATGTCGGCATTTCCTTTATCTCCGTAGATTTTGTCTTCTTCTTCGTCAATGTGACGGGAGTCTTCAAACATTTGTTTAATCTCAATTTCCGTTTGCGTGATAATCCGGTTCCTCCTCATGGCTGCATTTGCCTTCATTTTTGTGCCATCAAGAGCGATCACACCAACGTTCACCATCCCGTTTTCGTGCAGTATTTTCAGGAACTGGAAGAATAATGTCTCCAGTTCTGAAGTGAATGATTTGCAGAACCGGGAGATTGTGGTATGATCCGGTTGATGATTCCGAGCTACTATCCTATACGCTACATCACGATAGCAGAATCGTTCGATCTGCCGACTCGACCGGACTCCCTGGCAGTAGGAATATAGAATCAGTCCCACCATAATTTTTGGATCAAAAAATGCAGCGCCTAAACCATCCTCGCGATATTTCCCATAGAACTGGCTGAGATCGAATTTATGATCGACGAGGTCCAGAATGATTTTGCTCAGGTCATCTTCCGGAAGCCATTCGCTCATGTCTACTGGGAGAAGAAATTGCTGATCTGATGGACGAGTGATGTAGTGCTGCGGCATTAATTATTTATCTACTTTCTCAGATAAATTTGTTAACATTCAGGCCGTGTGGCTTTTATGCAACAGCCTCATATATTCCCGGATTTTGTGATGAGACGATCAGGAGATGGAGTAAAAATGTCACCGGGATTTATTTCATTCACTGGGTCATCATTGGCTGGCTGGTTTTCCTGTTGGGCTATAACAGCCAGTATGCCCTCGCCTCATTCATTTTATTTGCAGGAGTCACGATAGCAAGCGATGGTCTTTCATTCCTGTACAGAAAAAACCAAAGTCCTAAAAAAACAATCTGACCCCTTTTTTCACATTAAATATACCCGAAACAAATACCGGTACAAGAAAGGAAGTATCAGGTCATGGGATGAACAACAGGGGAAAAAAGGGAACAAAAAAATAGGCTAAAGCCAAGCGGTGATGGCATCCAAAAGAGGAGAATCATTGAGGATTCCGGGAATAGGATCCTTACAGGATGAGGACTAATCCTTGAAAAAAAGGTAAAAAATTACTTAATTTTTGCAATCCAGTCAGAAGATTCCTTAATCTTTGCCTCGAAGACCGTCATATCCGGTGAAGATTTCTGGAGTTCGTCGATCGCGGAGTTTAAGGAACTGATGGCATTTTCCAGATTATGGAGATTTGTAAGCATTTTCTGGGCTTCTGCTTGTTCCTGGGCATTAGTTGCATAACCAGAGAGATCATGTGAAAGGGCCTGGGCGTTCTGCACATGGTGTTTTGCATCTTGCAAATCGGTTGATGCACTGGTCAGTGTAGCGGTAATATCCTCAGGTTTTGCTGAGGCGAGTTTTGAATTGAAATTCTTTATGTATAGTTCGGCTTGGGCAGATTCTGCAGTGATTTTTTCAGCGGTTGCCTTATACAGAGCTTCATTACCTTGTGCATGGGGAGGTGTTGTTGTATAAGGAGTCAGACTTTGCGTACATCCACTCACGAGAACCGTGAGCGCGAGAAAAATGGCCAGAATTGCAAGTTTTCGCATAAGTATTAAAGTTCACACCAAACTTAATAATCGTTTCATTTTTTCCCGATTCAATATTTAAATAACCGATACGAGTGCTGCTAACAGAGCATACTGTTCTCACATCAGGAGAGAGGGCACTGGAGCGCCCTGACTGATTACTGGAGGGAGTTGTGGCGTACCTGGCGAATTCTGCAAACTAAGGACCTTATGGATCTTATGAAATCACATTAAACGTAAGCCTGTAATTGTTGTAATGACTCTTGGCCGGACCGCACATCAGTGGGGGGGTTGGATTTCCCAATTACTATTTATAGAAAACAATCCCAAAGCATATCTTACTATGACACTTCGTGAGTGTATGCCGGTTATCGTGGCAATAAGTCTCATGCTCCTCCTTGTTATCCCGGCAGGAGCAGTCAGCATCCGGCATATTGATATCACCGTTGCAGAGAACGGGGATGCATTGATTGCAGCGGATTATTCCCTGAACTGGGCAGAGCAGGCAATCGTCTACCCGGCAGCAGTCCCCCTGCTTTTTGGAGCATTAGGAAAAAATATCCAGGTCCATTCCGTTTCTCCCGATAAGACACAGCTCACAGTCCAGCGTCTCGTAACAGTAGGCCAAACCCCGGGCGCTACCCGTTATAAAACACCGGCCTTCTCACTTGCAGATGCAAGAAAACAACTTGATAAGTACTGGTTTAGCAACATGATCACGCTTGACGGTAAATCGGGTTATATCACCTTCCGGTTTCCCGACGGGAACTCTGTCGAATACCGGGATCTCACTTCCGTTCCTTCCTTTGAACATGTGATTACCCGCCCGTAACGGGACACCCCCATTTTATTATTTTTTAAGAAATTGTCCTGATGCGTTTCAAGTAAGGGAATGTGTGCAGTGTGCCGGTTCCTTTTTTTTTGTATGGAGTCTCATGGGGTTTGAAAGACAGTTGAGATTGGGGCTTTGATACGATCTCTGGGATAATATTGATGCCAGAACGGTGCGGATAGATCACACCCCCACTCACTTTTTCTATAGAGGACCACTGAACACTCAAAGGGGAGATAGGGACTTTTGTAATGGGGAAAAATGTTGAACCGGAGTTCGATAAAAAGAGAGGAAGAACTGGCGTGTTCCTGGCAGATATTAAGCCTGAACCTGATGGGGAGAATCCTGCCAGGTTGCATTTACAACCGAACGGATCGCTCCCGTCACCAGATCCGGCTCATCGATCTGAATGTAGTGACTGCTGTCTGAAGCGATGAAATATTTTCCCTGCAGCGATTCCGCTGCCATCTCCTTCTGGAGGGTTCTAAACACCGTGTTTGCATAACGGTTCTTTTTAGGATCAGCGGAAAATCCCATATCCTGCCCTGAAGAGATAACAATCAGGGGAATGTTTCCAAGGGATGTAATATTTTCGCGTGAGACTTCCTCCCAGATGGAAAAACCGCTTTCTCCTTCAACTGCGCAAGCTTCCCAGAACGAAGGTTCTGTAGCCCAGAGTGCCTGGAACGCATGGTACTCATAAGCGGGTAACTTAGGATTGCAATAATTCTGTACAAGGGACAGGTTTTTTGCAAAAGTCCCATTTGCCGCTTCCTTTCCCATACCACGCAAGAGGGAAGTCTTCATTCCAATCGCTGCCTTCTGCTCCCGGGCAAAATCATCACCTGTACGGATCATCTGCCACTCAGAGCCCGGGTCGACAAGTACCATCCCGGCAACTTCGTCCGGGTAACGGTGAGTATAATACCGGACATACACTCCGCCGAGAGAGTGCCCGACCAGAACATACGGTGGCGATACATTTGCCCGGGACAGTAACGTGTGCAGCCTGCCGGTAACGTTACTGGCAGTGAGCGGGCCCGGGACCGGATCACTCCATGCATATCCCTGCCGGTCGTAGGTGCAGACCCGACTGAACGCCGAAACATTCTGCTGTACAAGGGCCCAAGAGAGCGAGCAGTCACCGGACCCCGCTTCCATTACCACCGTGGGACTTCCGGTTCCCTCGCACCTGATGTGCATACGGTTCCCGTCAACTTCAACAAGCTCGCCTGGCGCCGGGTACTGTGCCCTGAGCTGCTGCATCAGTTCTTCAGTGGTCGGGATTATTAGGGGTGTGATGGGGATTGCCATTGAGCGATCCACGGATGTACAACCTGCACCAAGGAGAAGAAGGACCAGGCACGATACAATAACCAAGGCCTGATAATTACGGGGCATTTCTTTTACATCCTCCGGAATGCCGGCAGATGCGGTCCCGGCGTATGCTCATATACTCACTTCATCTTTACGGATAATAATTATGACGGGGTTGGCCGTATTACCAGAATGGTGCAGGAGATTTCATGGGGGGAGAAAAGATATGAACGGGATTTCCCCACGGACCCTGGAGTTTTTTTCCCCCCAACCATCTTTCATGAATATCCCAAGAACCCCCGGTTTGATTACCATTCGTTAACAAACCCTGATAGGACGTGATCTTTTTGGAGCAGATCAAGCGAGCATTTGACGCCACCGCATCCCGGTATGATGCCCAGCGGAAATGGATCATCCCGGAGATGGACGATTATTACAGCGCAGCAGTCTGGGCTGCGGCGTGCAAAAACCCGGCTCCGGCCATCCTTGACATAGGCGCAGGTACCGGTCTTCTCTCTGCGCTCATGATCCAGAAATTTCCGGATGCTCAGCTCACGCTCGTTGATCTTTCAGAATCGATGCTCAGCATCGCAAAGGAGAGGTTTTCCGATCGCTCCGATGTGCAGTACATTACCGGCGATTACAGCTGCGTTGACTTTGGCAGACGCTATGACCTGATCTGTTCAGCGCTTTCTATCCACCATCTTGAGCATGAGGATAAGCGCCGGCTCTACAAAAAGATTTTTGACGCTTTAAATCCCGGCGGCATGTTTTTGAACGCTGACCAGGTACTGGGCGAAACTGCGGCTATCAACCAACGCTACATGGACTACTGGGACGAATTTTTATTACCGTGCCCGCTTTCGCCTGAAGATAAGAAGCAGATGCTGTACCGCAGGGACACTTTTGACAAGAACGAGAAACTCTCAGTGCAGCTGACGTGGTTGGCGGACTGTGGGTTTAGCGAGATTGATCTGGTTTACAAGAACCGGCTGTTTGTTGTGTTTACCGGGAAAAGAAAATAGGGAGGCTTACAGGTATTAACCGGGGAACCGGTAATAAACCGGCATCTCTGCAAAGGTTTTCTCAAGAACAAGTTCATGAAACCGCTTTGCCGTCACCCAGGCAAGGTGTGCCTTGAAATCATCCGGGTGCATGGATTTCTTTTCGCTATATTTCCCGAATCCTTGCATGCTGTCTACTGAGTTTTGGTTTTCTCGTTCCTGAATAACCTGCATCATACACCTCATCATTTATCGCTGATACGTTCGAGATCACAGAACCGTACTGACTTGTAGGTAAACCCACGGGCATCCACAAGAATTTCTGAAGTCTGCGTTGCCCGTAAATCTTTATCGGGCGTATTGACCAGAGCCGTCGTGGTTGCACGGGTTAATCCCATAGACCGGATATGCACGGAATTGTCGAGTTCAAACGGGCATTCATGGGTTAAGGCCTCAATCTTTTTTGCAAGGACACGTGTGAGGTTCCGGCATGCTTCAATGGCATTGTTTTCAGACCTCCCTTGTTGTACGGATGTCTTTGTTACAATGATTGACGTGCCTCCTCTCTGCGGCGTAGTTTCCATTCTCCCTTCTCCATTGCCGGGCTTTTGCTCCCGGACACAGGGCCCGGATACGGTAAAACCCAGTTACCTATTCAATTCTGTAAGTATATACTTAAAATATTTTCTCTATATACTTTACATAAAAACTATATTTGAGTTTTCAACAGGAATTCTAAAAACTGGAGAGACGATCTAGTCATCACGGGACTAAGGTGCTATTTTCGTATGAAGGAACGAACGAATCATCTATCCATGCGATTATGTCGTCTCTGACCGTGCGAAAAACCTCAAGGCACTCGATTGGTGTGCCAGTGCAGGCTGAGGGGTCTCGGAACCCGGCGTGAATAGTTATTTTAGCACCCGGGAAAAACGGACAGGCCTTGTGTGCACTGTCACAGACGGTTACAACAACATCTGCTCCCCGACCAAAGAATTCATCGATGAGCTTGGAACGGTGCCCGGAAATATCAATTCCTATCTCTTCCATCACGGTCACTGCCATTGGATGCACTCCCCGCACATAGGTTCCGGCACTTTCCGCATCAAAGATATCACCATACCTCGCCCTCAGGTATCCCTCTGCCATCTGGGAACGGGCGGAGTTGTGGGTACAGATGAAGAGTACCCGTGGTTTTTGTTTCGTGCTTTTAACCATGTTATCTATCCCGTTCATTGGATTGTTCTCAAGTTTTTTTTATTCCGTGATTTTCTTTCATATTAAAAAATCTTATCGAGATCTGCTCGACTGATTCATTTTTGAATATTTCGTTTATATCACAACAAATGTTAATCCATTTGAAAGTATTCACTTGATGAGATTTTTCAGGTTTACGATATTCTGAGCCAAGTACCCAACAACGGCTTTTAAAAAAAACAAAGACTTTTGAATATTTCAACATACGTTCGAGCTCCACACAGGATTGCAATTATAATCGCGGAGTCTTTCACAGTTCCCATTAAAAAAAATCTATATCTATATGTTTTGAATATAGAATTAAACAATAAAATATATAGTTATGAACGATCCATTCCTCAATGGTAAGAAAGAGGTGATAGGAATGGACATGTATCAGCTGTATGGCGGGATAATGTGCATGCAAAAAAGCGAATGCCCGGTTGGGCAGCAAAGAACAGAAACGGATTTACCGAGGGGTAATTTTTTCGTAAAAATCCCGGTGATTCTGGACAAAATATGCAAATCGGTATGCCACACATGCCGAGGCGGTACCATTGCCCGTTCAGTGTACCGGAGTATCAGAGAGCAAAGACAACCTTGTGAGGATTGATACCGGTGATGCGTTCCCGTCAGGCTGTATGTATGAAATGCAACAACACATTCACCATCAATGAAGAAACCAGCCAGAAAGCTCACCTGCTACATTGTATCAGATGTGGCAGGGACAAACGTATCGGGCCAGCGGATCTCAAAGACATTTATCTCCGTTCGTTAGCCTCTCTTCTCACAACCCCAATGCTCGGAATAAAAAGCCTGGCCGAACCAGTCAGGCCACTTTTTTCGGAGGAAATGATTGATAATCGAAAATATACCTGCATGGTGGAACACCTTGCCGGCTCCTGCATCTGCGGTGCCGTCTTCCGGTTCTCAGGAAAACCCCGTTGCCCGATATGCCGGTCGGCAGTCATCCAGACTGAGCTGGCAAAAAAACCATTTGCTCTGCAGGCAGCTCATGCTGGAGAAGCGTAAAGCGGAGCAGAATCATATGACTCTTTTCCAGTACCAGGAACTGGCTGTAAAAGAAAGAATCAAAGATCCAAATGAATTTCCGGACCCTAATCTTGCCGCGATCTTCGCCATCACAGGTATTTCTCTCGGACAGTTTTACAACGGTCACCCACTTCGCGGACTCCTATGGTTAAGTGGAGGGATCACGGTCTTTTTGCTGATCCTGGAAAATATACTCCTCGCCCCGGCAGGATTCTTCTTCCTTGCAGCGTCTGCAATCGATGCATATTTCACAGCTCATGAGATCAGGAGCCGCAAGATCCGGTTTATGGGAACCAGCTGCCTTTTCTGGGTTGAGGTGATGCTGTTCATAGCACTGGGAATGGCACTGGGCATCACGACCGTCATGCAGATCATATCAGTAAATGGGACAATCTTATAACAAAAAAGGTATCTTAATTTTTCTTTTTTTTAATTCTTCTAAATGATTCAGAATCTGTGCGTTTTCCTTCTTTTACAATTGAAGAGAGGTATGCGACTCACGATCCTGCCAGAGGGAAAAAACCAATGTGAGGCCGAGAGTACCAATTGCCTGAAACATAATTCTACCCTCATTAAGACTCCAGGCATGACCAGACCCCACTGCTGTGAAAATTTCAAAAAAAAATAACTATAGTAATCTATTGATTTTATAAGCATAATATATAAATATGTGCTGCGAATATATTATCATTAAAGTAGTATGCCAGTATGAGAACATGTTATGGATGGGTTGAGATCGATGGCGTCCGGTATGATCATGATGTTATAATGCATCCGGATAGAACCGTCGAAAAAAGATCCAAGAAAAAATCAAGAAAACGCCGCGGTTTGTTCAACCACACCCCTCTCACGGACAGTGATCTCATTTTTCTTATGAAAGAAAAACCTGACGTAGTATACATAGGAACCGGACAATTCGATGATCTTCCCATAACGCAAGAAGCTCTTGAAATCCTTTCGAAGTTCAGGACAATTATCCGTCCAACACATGAGATCATGACATTTCTTACCGAAGAATATCGCCCCTTTGCCGCGGTTCTCCATGTGAAGTGCTGACAATTGAATAGAAAACGTTGGAGAATCACAACTGAGTTTCAAAGAAAAACACCAGGCATATTATTTCTGGCTTAATTGCCCGGTGCTTTTTTATTTCCCGCACGAAATCCCGATATATTGATAACATGAACGACTGTTATTTTATAATAATGATAAGGAGTTGAACGGATGGATCTCTTTATACTCAGACACGGAAAAGCGGGGGAATCTTCAACAGAGAATAACGATAACACGCGGACGCTCACAGATGGAGGAAGAAAAGAAATAAAAGATATCGGACGGTGGATGCGAAAAGAAAAATTCCGGTTCGATATCATAGCAACGAGTCCATTATTGCGTGCAAATGAGACCGCAGGAATTATTGCCCGAATACTGGACCTTAAAGACAAGCTTGAGGTCTGGGACGAACTTGCACCGGGCGAGGACCTGGACACCATCTGTTACCATGCCGCCCAATATGGTAATGACGCATCCATCCTGATCGTTGGCCATGAACCGGCGTTATCTGGACTGGTCAGCAGGATCATATCCCACGGGGGAACAACTTCAGTTAGTTTCGCGAAGGGGGGCCTTGCAAAGATCAGGAATTTTTCATTTGACCGGGAACCATCAGGAGATCTCCAATGGCTCCTCACACCGAAACACATGATAGTAAAGAGATGAGATCACCTTTCTTTGTTAAAACCCCTTTTTTAAGAACACTGTGTAAAAAAAAGCCTCATATTTGCATTCGTTGAGAGTTTCCGGCATCAAATGGGCTAAATCAGGTTGCGAAAACAATCCGGGGGTTTTAAGGAGTTCCAGGAATGAAGTATCACAAAGACAGCCCAATTTGGGCTTGTTTTACCCAATGACCCCCACCCTCTGATCCCGGTTGTTTCCTCTAAGGGATATGCAGGGAATTCTCTTACGACACTCATTATCAGATCTCAGCCCTTACATCATGTGCATCATCCCACTGGCAAATAATCTCCCTATGACAAGATAGATCCGGGACCGCAGGAATTCCGCCTTCATACGGTATCCGACCGGCCCGGGCAAGTTTTCTCATCATTTTCCGGGAAGCGCGTTCCAGGTGGAGTTCAGTTTTATCCGAGGTGCATGGCGTGGCAGCTATGTTGAACGCAGCATTCACATCAGCGTGGATTATCCTGCCGCATTGCGGGCACTCGAATCGCTTGCGTATGCGCCTCCCGAACCCACCGCACCGGCTGCACCGTTTCGAGGTATTGGCAGGATTAACGTACACGACAGGTATACCGCGGTTAAGCGCACGCTTCTCTATCAGATGCAGCAACATGACAAACGATCCATTCTCAAAAGAAAATTCAAACGAATCTTCCACTTCATGGTGATGTTTGTACCTTGATGAAAAGAGTTTTTCAAATTTTATTCCCGCACAGACAGATTCAGCAAAACTGACAATCTGACGGGCAATTTTATTGAGGGCTGCCTTGAACTCCTTCTTCTCACGGGTCTTGACTTTTTTGAGTTTCCAGAGTTTGTTCTGAAGGTAGAGTTTTGTGCAGTTCCTTGTCGATGTAGTCTTTGCATACTGTCTTTTCTTTCCGAGTTTCATGACCTTCCCACTTAGAATATCGGCAGCGACCACGGCATGGCCAGTCGTGTTTAAGTCAACGCCAATCCAGCGGGAGTACAGGGATACTTCGTCTTGAATGCTGATCACCTTGGAAACGGTTATGTTCAACGGCTGTACTTGATGATTCACCGGTTTTCACCAGACGGATTTCCCTCATAACTTTCCAGGCTGAGGCATATGCAGCCATAGGCTCACGGAGAATACGGTGCGTGATATACTGTGGGTAAAAACGGAGGCGATCAAAAAACGGGATGATTGATCCCCCGGGCCTGCACCATCCCTTTCGTACCGCTTCAAGGATGCTTTCCACAGTCGCATCCGCATTAATTCTGGTCCAGGTAAATCCCAGCATTGGGAGGGCATGCGCATCGCTGCCGCCTACTTCCGGTATATGACCGGAATTGTTAATTCTCTGGTTGGAATCCGGTTCGCACCCATTTAGAGATTCTACAGCATCAAACCCAAGCGAAGTATAATCTGCATAACCCAGCCGGGCTTGGGGGTGGGGGGCAATTGACAGGCCCCCTTCATTCCTGATAAATGAAAGGATTGAATCAATCCGGCACATCGTGATCGGTCGTTCAACACCAAGTGCTATCCAATGTTTCTGAACTGCAATGTTTCCACCTTCGATTCCAGGTATCACGAGAATGCCAAATTCTTTAGTGAGATGTTGTGCTTCTCTTTTTGGGAAAAGGCGGTTGTGATCGGTTATAACGATTCCATCCAGCCCGGTTTTCTTTGCTCGCTTCACCATCAGCCGGGGGCTGTGGACTGCATCAATGGACCGGTTTGTATGGACATGAAAATCGACCTTCATTTGTTCTCCAGCCCAAAGGCATGGGATCCTGAAGGAAGATCGTCTTCTTCTAGGGGTTCGGGTACATGCAGATGCAAGGGGGGTTTTCTTAAACAGAGCGGGTTGACGAGAAGCGTCGTGAAGCTTCCCGTCCGTACCAGGTGCAGAAGAGATGACGATCTTTTACATCTGGTTTTTTTAATGGAATGAGAATGGCTACCCCCCGTGACATTTTCAGGGTGTATTCCACCAGACTTGTTAAAAAGCGACACAATAGAGTTTGCATAATATCTATATATAATTTTTTAAAACTATAGTTTGTGTAGAACGTGGATCCCGTTGTTGTATTTTTGAGGGTGTTTTATGTCAGGGGTCTGCATTCTTTAGTTTATATCAGAAAAACAAAGTAAAAAAAATATTGAAATTTTTTTTCAATGGGGTAATGGTGCTACTGGTATTATCCAAATTCTTCAGTTATGGACATAAGACCAATTAAAGAGCGAAATCACATATTAATATATATTTTATATACAAAAACTATATCTGTGTTATTAACTCTATAAATAAATATGAAAAAAATTGAAGCATTTGTAAGGCCTGAACAGCTAAATAATGTCAGAAAAACTCTGGTTGAAATTGGTCACAGGACTATGATTAATTACGATATCTGGTACCGTGGCACTGAAAATGAAATTCACCGCCATAACAGTGACGGAAATACCCCGCTTTATGACTTCATGCCAAAGGCAAAGATTGAACTGATTGCAAAAGACGACGAAGTTCAAAGCATAATAGATGCTATATGTGATTGTGCCTGTACTGGCCACACGGGAGACGGTAAGATTTTTGTATTGCCCGTAGAAACGGCAATCCGTATTCAGACAAAGGAAATGGGAGATACCGTTTTTTAATCTAAAAGATGCTGGGGCATTGGCATTTCATTTGTGGTGAAAATGTATCCCCCACAAATTGTGGCTGATTCCCCAGTCCGATGATTTTTTGTATTCCTGATGCAGAAAAAATCCCTCAATCCGCTCATTTTGTCATGAAAATTTTGAAATCTTTCGACTATAGAGCAGACAAATGGAAATTGAGTTTGTAGAGCAAAATTTTCATTGCTCTGGTGCGAAGTCTTTGGCTTCATGAGGGTTTTTTTACATAAGGCACTAAGATAAAAACATGAGCCGGATTTGTATCTGTTATCCCTCTTTTTAAAGAATATCAAAGAGAATTCTTTTCCCAAACACTTTTTCAAAGGCTTTCTTCTCGCTCTCGATTCCCCAGATCTCGAGCTGGCAGTCACCACGGGCAACAATTTCAAGATGTATCGAATCATCCTCTGGTGCCGTGAAGCGGACATGCTTAATAAGGGCAGCATGGCTCCGGTCAAGACTCTCCCCCAGCCTTATGAAAGTTGCCAGCACCCTCAGGGCTTCGCGTTCATGCGAATCGAGTTCAACAATCTCGGGATTCTTTTTCTTAGGGCTTTTTTTGCGATGGTACTTTGCAAGATAGGCCATAAAGGTGACTTCTTTTAAGTCAAAACCCAGCAGTTCGGAATTTTTTATAATATAATAGGAGTGCGCATGGTGATTGTTATACGAAATAAACGAGCCAATATCGTGGAGGAATGTGGCATATTCCAGGAGTTCGCGTTCTCCATCCCCAAAGGGATGAAGGTTCTGCTCTTTTGCACTGTCGAACATGGCAAGGACAAGTGCAGTCACCGTACGGGCATGGACCTCGTTGATGCCGCAGGATCTGCCCAGTTGCAGAACGCTGCGCTGGCGTGGCGAGAGTTCGCCCAGGAGGGGAAATTCATCCATACGGGAGAGATAATCCACTAACAGTCCTTCCTGCAGCCCCCTGCCGGTAATCATGACAGTATCGATGGAAAGTTCCTGCATGAACGTGTCAAGGATGGCAGCTCCTGGCACAATGATATCCGCCCGCTCGGGGTTCATGCCGGGGATTCTCCTGCGCTGTTCGAGGGGGAGGGAGCAAATTATGTCAATTGTTTTCTTTAAGTCCTTGTAGCTGAGCGTAAGCGCAGAACCGTTATTCGGGTGGAGGGCTTTCTGGGCAATCTCGGCAAGGTTCATGGCGGTTCCGGAACTGGCTACCGCACAGTCCAAAGAGAGTTTACGGATCTTCTTGACCGACTGGATGATGCTGTTTTTTACATGCTGCTGGATCTTTTTGTAGCGCTCCGGTGAAATGGGACCGGTATCAGTCAGGGGCAGATACAGGTTTGAGAGGCGGATTGCCCCTAGTTTGAAACTCTCAAGCAACTGGTAGTCACGATCATTACCGACCGCAATTTCGGTACTCCCGCCACCGATATCAATGAAAAATGCAGATTTTCCATCAAGGTGCATTCCGCTGGACACACCGAGATAGATAAGCCGGGCTTCTTCCTGACCGGAGATCACACGGATATCGAGCTGGGCTTCCTGCCGCAGCCGGTGAAGGATCTCATGCTGGTTTCCCGCTTCGCGAATGGCGGATGTGGCTACTGCTACAAACTCTTCGCAATTGAACGTACGGGCAAGATCGGTGAGCGTTTTACAGACTACAAACGCGCGTTCGGCGGCTTCAGGAAGAATCTCCCCATCTTCAAATTCGCCTTCTCCCAGCCGTACCTGCTGTTTCTGACGGGTCAGAATCGTATACGAATGATTCGGATTGAGACGGACAACGAGCAGGCGGATAGAATTGGTTCCGATATCGATAAATGCCACCACACGACCGTTTTTTCCGGGTCGTTTCATCTTCACCGTATCACCAGATTCCTGCCAAATGCCCGCACAAAGATCTCTGATTTCTCCCGGGCACGTTCTTTCTCAACGAAAATATCGGATGTGGCGATCACATCGCAGGCTGCTCATACAGGACTTTTCTATTCAGTACCTTTAAAGGCCTTTTTAATGGAGGCTATGATACCAGCTCCCGCAATGTTCCAAGAACCATTCCTGTGCATTGAGATGTCCGGAACCTTCAGGAAGAATCCTTCGTTGATAGGTTCCGTCACTCTGGAGCACTCTGAGTTTGCAGTTATCATTGAGCTGGACGGGTATAATTTTTGCAATAATCGCATTCCGGATTGCCGGATCCTGGACGGGGAAGAGCACTTCAACGCGCTTATCCAGGTTCCGTGGCATGAGATCGGCACTTCCCAGGTATATTTCTTCGTTTCCACCATTATGGAAATAATAAATCCGGGCATGCTCTAAAAACCTGCCAACAATTGCCGTCACTTCGATATTCTCACTGACACCGGGAATTCCCGGACGCAGGCAGCAGATGCCCCTTACCTGGAGTTCGATCTTAACTCCCGCCTGGGATGCTCGATAGAGTGCTGCGATGCAGAACGGATCAACCAGCGCATTCATCTTTAAGATGAGATGTCCACCGCCTTTCTCCAGGTGACTGTCAATCTCACGTTCGATCATCGCAAACATTTCTTTTCGCAGGGTAACCGGAGCAACAAGAAGTTTCTGGTAACTCTCAATCCGGGCATAACCGGTCAGGAAGTTGAAGAGGTTTGCAACATCCTCACCGATCTGCTTGTCACAGGTAAGAAATCCAAAATCAGTATAGATGCGGCTGGTTGTGGCATTGTAGTTGCCAGTGCCCAGGTGCATGTACCGGCGGATGCCGTCTTTCTCCCGGCGTACCACCATACAAAGCTTTGCATGCACTTTGAGACCAACTACCCCATAGACTACATGCACCCCTTCATGCTCAAGAGCCCGTGCCCAACCGATATTGTTCTCTTCGTCAAACCTTGCCTTGAGCTCAATAAGCGCAGCAACTGCCTTGCCATTATCCCGGGCCTCCATAAGGGCTTTTACTATAGGGGAGTTGGGACCCACCCGGTAGAGGGTGATCTTAATCGCCAGCACATCCGGGTCTTTAGCAGCCTGCCGGATGAAATTGACCACCGGAGTAAAACTGTAGTAGGGATGGTACAAGAGAATGTCATGATGACGGATGGCAGAGAAAATATCCCTGCCCTCGGCAAGTTCAGCCGGTAATGAAGGGGTAAAGGGGGTATCTTTGAGATCCGGTCGATCCAAAGAGAGGAGCAGCATGAGGTCTGCCATTCCCACCGGATGACTGACACGGTGGATCATGGCCGAGGTGACAACCAGTTTCTTCTCGAACATGTGGCAGATACTGTCATGCATGGAGCACTCTACCTCAATTCGGATAGGATTTCCATGTGCCCGCTGTTCCATGATCTCTTCGACCGTGGTGAGGAGATCTGACGCATCATCCACTTCGATCTCTGGGTCTGCATCCCTGGTGATCCGGAAGGGAAATGATGCCACAACCTCAAGTCCGCAAAAGAGCATGTCAAGATGGGCAGCAATGATGTCCTCAAGATAAACGAAATGTGCATTCTGGTCATTGCGGCAATTTCCATCGGGATCGGGAATACGAACCAGCCGGGAGAAAAGGTTGGTTGGCACTTTTAACCTTGCAAAGATCTCTTTTTTTTCGGGATCCCGCACGACAATTGCAAGATTTAAAGAAAGATTTGAGATAAAGGGAAACGGGTGTGAGCTGTCAAAAGCAAGAGGCGTAAGAACCGGGAAGATCTGATCGACAAAAAGCCGGTGCATCACTGCTGTCTGGCGTTCATCCAGATCCTTATAGTTGTGTATATGGATACCATTTTGTGCCAGTTTGGGGAGGATATCGTCATACCAGCAGTTGTACTGGATGAGCAGTTCCGGTAACAAGGCCGCTTGTATGCCATCCAGCTGCTGACCGGGAGTCATGCCATCGGGAGGAAACTTACGCACTCCTTTTGCAAACTGGCGCTGGAGTCCCGATACCCGGACCATAAAAAATTCATCGAGGTTATTGGCAAAAATGGAGAGAAATTTTACCCGTTCCAACAGGGGGTGCGAATGGTCCAGTGCTTCATCCAGCACATGCCGGTTGAACCGGATCCAGGCCAGTTCACGGTTGATATACCATGCGGGATCATCGAGTTGGATTGTCGGGACGGTATTCATACAATTACTCCGGAAAGATCCCGGTCAGCCACAAATCAATATCATCCCTGAGCGTACGGAAATCCGCGAGGATCTCATCTTTGTTTTTCTGGATTTCTGATGGGCTTAAAAAATTCCGGTGGATCATGATTACGCCTTCAGGGATTGACCCGGCTACCGCTGGTTTCACATGATCGCACATTGTGATAACGTAATCAAACCGTGTTCCGGTGAAGTTTGAGAGTTTCTTTGACTTCTGGAAAGAGATGTCGATTCCCACTTCTTTCATCACTGCAACAGCATACGGGTTCAATCCTGCCGGGGCTATACCGGCTGAAAATGCAAGGTAGCGATCCTGATAGCGGGAATTGAGAAGGCCTTCAGCTATCTGTGACCTGGCCGAATTGAATGAGCAGACAAAGAGCACGGTCTTCTTTTCCATATCCACTCCATACATCCCACCTTTAGTGGATCTCAACCCGCTCGCCGGTCTCCATATACTGGACATTCTCTGCTATCTTGCAGGCATGATCAGCGCACCGTTCGAGATACCGGGCCACCATAATATAGTGTGTGCAGCGCGAGATGTTCTTTGGGTCTTCCATCATGTAGGTGATCCCTTCGCGGAAGATTGAATGCCGTAACGCATCGATCGTATCATCCCTTGATGAGAGATCTTCAATAGGGCGAAGATCATCAGATTCGTACGCAGCGATCGCATCGTCGATCATGTCAATTACAAGATCGGCCATGTGCGGAATGCTCATCAGGTTGGCGATATGGGGTTTTGAGGAAAGGTCGACAACGGTATTTGCAATTGATTTGCCGTAACGCCCGATACGCAGCGAAGCCGTGATCACTTTGAGAGTACAGGCAATGATCCGCATATCCTTTGCCATTGGCTGGTTGAGCGCAATGAGCTGGTAGCAGTGCTCTTCGATCCGCACTTCCATATCATGAATCTCGTCTTTTTTTGCAACTACGGATGCTGCCAGTTCCTTATCCTGCCGGATGAGGGCATCGACTGCTGTCCGCAGCATGAAACGCCCGAGTTGTGCCATCTTCAGCGTATCGGCTTTAAGTTTTTTGAGTTCTGTGTGGAATTTTTCTGCCATGATACCTACCCGAACCGACCGGTGATATAATTCTCGGTGAGTTCTTCTTTCGGGTGCTCGAAAATCTGTCGGGTCTTTCCGCATTCAATCAATTTGCCGATATACATAAAACCTGTATAATCGCTCACACGGGCTGCCTGCTGCATGTTATGGGTGACAATGATGACGGTGTAATCTTCCTTGAGCCTCTCGATCAGGTTCTCAATCTTTGCCGTTGCAATCGGATCGAGTGATGAACAGGGCTCATCCATTAAGATCACTTCGGGTTCCACCGCAAGCGTCCGGGCAATGCAGAGACGCTGCTGCTGGCCACCGGAAAGCCCGAGGGCCGAATCATTCAGGCGCTCTTTTACTTCGTCCCAGATCGCAGCGTGACGGAGACTCTCCTCCACAATCCTGTCGAGTTCTGCTTTATCCCTGACACCATGGACGCGGGGGCCGTACGCAACATTTTCATAGATGGTTTTCGGGAACGGGTTGGGTTTCTGAAAGACCATGCCGACTTTTTTCCTGAGCGTCACCACATCTGTGGATGGTGCGTGGATGTTCTCATCATCGAGCATGATCTCTCCGGTGATCTTCACATGGTCAATGAGATCGTTCAACCGGTTGAAGCAGCGCAGCAGGGTTGATTTCCCGCAGCCCGAGGGACCGATAAGCGCAGTTACCCGGTTCTTTGGGACTCGTATCGATACCGACTCTAGTGCATGCTTCTCATTATACCAGAGGTTGACATTATTCGTTGTGATAATTGCAGATTCAGACATTTTTTATCCCCGTGCCTTGTTCTGGAAATGTGTTCTTAAATAGATCGCAACCGAGTAGAACCCGATGACGAGTATGAGCAATATAAGTGCGGTCCCGTATTTGTTGGTCGACGCTCCCGGCACATTTGTTGCCAGTATGAAGAGGTGGTATGGCAGTGCCATGACCGGTTGAAATTCTGATGTCGGCAGGAAGCGGGACGAAAAGACCACCGCAGTGAACATGATGGGTGCCGTCTCTCCTGCGGCCCTCCCAATAGAGAGAATTGCGCCGGTCAAAACTCCCGGTACTGCCGGAGGCAGGACAACCCGGCTGATTGTCTGCCATTGAGTGGCCCCGAGTGCGAGACTGCCTTCCCGCAAAGACTGCGGGATACTTTTTAACGATTCTTCGGTTGTGCGGATGACTGTTGGCAACACCATCAGGGCAAGCGTGATCTGCCCGGCCAGCAGTGAGACACCGATATTGAGGTACATCACGATAAAGGCAAACCCAAAGAGGCCAAATACGATCGATGGCGTGCCGTTGAGCAGGTCAACACCGGTCCGGATGATCTTTGTAATGCGTCCTTCCCGCGTGTATTCCACGAGGTAAAGGGCAGCTCCAACGCCGAGAGGCAGCGCAATTGCAATCGCGCCTAATACGAGATAGAGTGTGCCGACAATGGCCGGAAAGATTCCTCCGGCCCTGCCGAGATCCTTTGGGGGCTGGGTTAAGAATTCCCACGAGAGTGCCGGAAGCCCGTTGATGACAATATCCTGCAGGATGATGACCAGAAAGGCAATAACAATGAGAGTCGCAAGACCAACCAGACCAAAGGCGATTGTCTGGATATGATTCTGTGAGAGCCAGTCCCTGCCGAAATACCATGCTATGATAATGAGCAGGGCAAGAGCTGCAAGCCACCACGGTGCGGCGGCGAGTAAGAAGATCAATAATAATGCAACGCCGATGAACTCAGCTAACCGTAAAAGGGATTCTTTTGTTGCAGAAGTGATGAATGGTTTTCGTACCGGACCCTTTGCTCTTCCATCTTTGAGATAGCGCAGGATGGCAACGGCAGAAAGGTTGATGATGAGCGTGATTACCAGCAGGACAACAGCAATACCAAACAGTGCGCTGTAATGCTCACTGCCGATCGATACTTCACCCATCTCGATCCCGAGCGTTGCGGTGAGGGTTCGTAGCGGGGAGAGGATATTCCAGATAGGGTCCGGAATGATTGCTGCGTTACCGGCAACCATCATGACTGCCATAGTTTCTCCGACAACACGTCCGATGCCAAGTATGACAGCAGCTGCAATGCCCGACAGGGCTGCAGGTACCAGCACCCGGCTGATCGTCTGCCAGCGGGTTGCCCCTATGGCAAGCGACCCTTCCTTGAACTCATGGGGTACCGAACTGATTGCATCTTCAGAGACACTGATGATCGTAGGAAGGGCCATGATTCCAAGCAGCACCGAAGCCGCAAGCCAGGTCTCCCCGGAAGAGATATCAAAGCTCACCCGGATAAAATTAGTAAGAACAATGAGCCCAAAGAACCCGTAAACGACTGATGGGATGCCGGCCAGCAGTTCAACTGCCGGCTTGAGGATTTTTTTTGAACGCGGGGATGCCAGCTCAGATATGTAAATTGCACAGCCTATGGACAGCGGGACGGCAATGACCATTGCCCCGAGGGTAACTAACAGGGTTCCGACAATGAGCGGGAAGATACCATACAATGGAACTACCGCTGTCGGCGCCCAGTCAGGACCAAGGAGGAAACTGAGTATTCCGACCTCTGAAAAGATCGGATAACCGTCCCGTAACAAGAAGAGCAGGATAAATGTGACTACGATTACGGCAAATAAGGCTGCAAAGAAGAATACGGTTTTAATTGATTGTTCTTTGAGAAAGGATAACCGGGCAGTGCCCGTGGAGGCATTAACAGCACTGTCGGTTTTTTTTGAAAATTTCATGGTTCTGCGCCTCCAAAGTAATTAAAAAAATTTTGTTGTTTTTGTGTTCCTGCATTGCATTTCATTTGACGGTTACGAAACCTTCGTCAGCAACAATCTTCTGGCCTTCAGCGCTCATGATGAACTTGATGAAATCGCCGGCAAGGCCGCTGGGATTACCATTGGTGATGATCCACATGTCACGGGAGATGGGGTAAGTTTTGGTTTTTATATTGTCAAGGGTTGGGGCAACAATTCTCTGGCCATCGTACCAAACGGGGACTGCCTTGACATCATTGCTGACAAAACCAATCGAGACGTACCCAATCGCACCGGGTGTCTGGGCTACCGTCTGGGTGACTGCGCCATTGGAGTTCTTCTCGAGCATCTTGTTAATCGGGGTTGCCTTTAAGAGAATGGTCTCATCAAAGAAAACGCGGGTTCCGGATGCACTGTCACGGCCGACGATGACGATCTGGTTGTTGGTGTTAGGTACGCCTGCACCGGTAATCTCGGTCCACTTGGTGATCTTGCCAAGGTAAATGTTCTTGAGCTGATCAAGCGTGATATACGGGATCGTGTTTGCCGGATTGACGATGATTGCAATACCATCCTGTGCAACCGAAGTGACAACGAATGACGGGTTCTTTGCCAACTCAGCTTTGGTCAGGTCGCGCGAAGCCATACCAATATCAACAGTCTTTGCACTGATCATCTGGATACCTACACCGGATCCGCCACCGGATATCTGGATGTCTGCTTCAGGATGAGCGTTCATGTACTTGTCAGCTGCTTTCTGGATAATCGGCAGGACCGTTGTCGAACCGCTGATCTTAATGGTCTGTTTCTGTTTCGGTGCCGCAGGCGCTGCTGTTATCTGCGCGGGTGCTGCGGTTGTTGCTGCCGGGGCTGCACCCTGTGCGGTAACAACTGCTGCCGGAGTAGAGACCGGTGTAGCAGCCGGGGTGTTCTTGTTTGCGGTATCAGTACAGCCTGCAACTGCCATCGCTGCGACGAGCAGGATGGCAAGGCCAATAGTTATGATTAACGATGAACTCCAGTTTGCTTTCATGATGTTCCATCCACAATTGACCCGCGGCTAATATACTGTTTTTCGACATAGACTATACAGAATTATATATCATAAAGATAACAATAGAGTAGCATAGTGAAATCTGTTTACTATAGTATTACGAGGTGAGTTATGGAAATACGGCGGGTGCAGGTAACCGGGGGCGCATCGTTTGTAGTGACGCTCCCCAAAGACTGGGCAGGAGAGCAGGGAATTAAGAAAAATGATCCGGTAGGGCTTATCGTCCAATCTGACGGGACGCTGCTCGTCACGACAAAGATTACCGAAGAACCACTCCAGCGGATCAAGGAGATCGACTGCAGCACCATTGCTGATCCTGCATTTCTGTTTCGCCTGCTTATCGGGACGTACATTACCGGGTTCACGGTGATCAGGCTCTCTACAAAACAGCGCTTTTCCCCGTTCGTCCGCACGGTTGTCCGGGACTTTTCCCAGATGACGATTGGCCAGGAAGTGGTTGAAGAGACCGAATCCGTAATTGCGATAAAAGATCTCCTCAACCCTTCAGAGATGCCGTTTGAAAATACCATCAAGCGCATGTTTGTAATAGTTAAAACCATGCACGAGGATGCGATTACTGCATTAGAAACCCGCAACAAGGCGCTCGCAGATGATGTGATCAGCCGCGACATGGATGTGGACCGGCTCAACTGGCTGATCGCCCGTCAGACTAACATGATTATGCAGAACGCATCCCTGTCCCGGAAGATGGGGATCACAACAAGTATGGCAATGCACTATTACATGCTGAGCCGGATTATCGAAAGGATTGGAGATCATGCAGTAAGGATTGCTGAGAACACTCCGCAGATTATCGATATGGAACTCGACAAAAAGATCCTTGCGGCTGTAAAAAAGGCAAGTTCCCTGTCACTTGAAAACTATGAAAGGAGTATCATTTCATTTTTTAATGCCGATATAAAAGATGCAAACCGGAATATCGAATCGATCCATGCACTCGAAACTATCTGCGGGGATATCGAAAATCTTGTACTCAAGCAGGATACTCTTGTGGCAATCCACATCGGGTATATAGCAGAGAGTATAAGGAGGGCTGGCGAGTATGCCGGTGATATCTCTGAGACTGTGATTAATCTGCTGATGGAAAAGGAAGGAGAGCCTTACCGATCTAAGACAGGTAAGTAATATTGTGCTAATCATTTTTCCGGAAATATTAATACATATAGCATTTTTTTCCTTTTTCTCTATATATTATTAATTAATCTATAGAGTATGTCGAAAATGTATATCTGACCTTACCGGCATCTTAATAAAATATACTCAAACGAGGACCCTGTCATACAATCCGAACTCAACCAGAAGCCATGTCACCCGACAACGCTTAAAAATGAAGAGCTCCCGTTCTGCCCGTTACCCTGATAAAAAATCCAATAACCCTCACCATGATCATGCAACCCGTCAGCAGATCTACCCCAATTGCGGGGAAAAAACCTGGAAAAACTACCATGATACCCACAGTCCTGCACAATGATCTCATCAGTGTTAGAGGAGAGACGGTCAGCACATCCGGTATGGGGAATTGCGCCATAATTTCCGATACAACGAACATGCCTGCGGCTATTGTTCCAAACGTAGCGGACTTACAGCCCATGACCATCTCACTCCTTTTTGTCGATGATGAACCCTCACTCCTGGATATTGGTCAGATATTTCTTGAGCGCACTCCCGGTATCACGGTAACTACTTCTGAGTCAGCAGAGTCAGCCCTTAAAGAACTTGAACAAAAACCATTCGACGCTATAGTCTCTGACTACCAGATGCCAGGTATGGACGGGATTGCTTTTTTAAAAGAAGTCCGCGGCCGCTCACTGACCCTGCCGTTCATACTCTTCACGGGTAAAGGACGTGAAGAGATCGTAATCAATGCACTGAACTCCGGCGCAGATTATTACCTGCAGAAAGGCGGGGATCCCGGGTCCCAGTATGCAGAACTCGCCCATAAGGTGAAGCGATCGGTTGAACAGCGACGGGCTGAATCAGATCTGAAACGAAAGCACGAGGTTCTCCAGGCTATTCTCTCTGCTTCTCCACAAGGCATCGCCTATGTGAGAACCCAGAAAGTTCAGTGGGTGAATGAGTCCTTTGCAGCTATGCTGGGCTACCAGCACGATGAACTAAAAGGCCTGGATCTGAAAAACCTTTATGAGAACGCCCAGACTCATGAAGAGATGGGCCGCTGTATCCAGCAGGATCTTAAGGATTTTGGGAAGTCCACCATCATCACGCGGTTAAATCATAAGAGCGGTTTTGCAATTGATGCTGAGATCCATATTGCGCCGCTCGATGCTGGCAACCTTCACTTGGGACATATGGTGGTTATGTCCGATATATCCCGCAAGGTGGCAGCGGTAAAGGACATAAAGAACCCAAACGCAATTCCCCATCTTGAACTGACCCCGGTGATTGAAGTGAGCCGGCACGGGAAAATTACGTATTACAATGATGCCGCCATCAATGCAATGGTCCAGTATGGGAACAGTGGTTCACTTGAGGAATTTTTCCCACGAGATCTTATGGAGATCCTTACCCGTATGGATGAGATAGATACAGGCTCAATATTCCGGGACGTGAATGTGGGTCATGTCACCTTTCGGGTTCATATCACACTCAGCGCAAAATTCCGTATTGCACGCCTCTCGGCAGTCAATATAAGAGAGGTGTGATGATGCTGGACTGTGAAACCAGAATATCTTCTCCCCTGTCAGAAGAACACGATCAATTTTTATCTAAAAAGCCAGTAAAGGAACTACAAAATCCCATGTCAGGAATGAATGAAATCAAAGCATTGTATCCTTCGCTTATTCTGGTTTTTCTCTCAATGCTCGTCATTATGTTCGTGTACGAGCTGGCAAAGCAGATGCTCAATCCCTCAATCACGATATGGGAATCACATGCAGTCACTATTGTTTTTACCAGTGTCATTTCAATAATCATCATCTATTTTCCGCTTCGGTCCTCCTACCTTGAGCATCAGAAGACCATAATTGCACTCCGTCACCAGCAGGAAGCGGAGGAGAAACTGCGGCAGTCTGAGATGCAGTACCGTTCATTTGTCGAATCGGTCGAAGACTCGATTTACACCGTTGATCCCGACTGCCGATATCTCCTGATCAATGCCCGGCACCTTTCCCGCCGTGGTCTTTCGCCATGGATGTATGAAGGGAAACGCTTTTCAGATTTCCACTCGCAGGAGGAGAGCGCAATCTTTACAGGACATGTGGCCCGGATACTTGCGTCAAAAAACCCGGTGCAGGATGAGTACGAGCATAAAGGCCGGCATTACTTACGGAAACTCAGCCCGGTCATTGATCCGGAGGTGAATGAGGTGATCGCAGTTACGGTTATCTCATCAGATATCACTGAACAAAAAGAACTCGAAAAAGAGATGGAGCACCATGGGCAGGAACTCAGGATGTTTTCAATGTCACTCGCTGCGGCGAATAAGAAACTTTCTCTGCTTTCCAGCATCACCCGGCACGACATCAATAATCAGCTGACAGTGATTTTAGGATATATGGATATGCTGGAAAGTAAGGAGCATGATCCTACGCTCGATGCATATTTCCAGACGGTTTCAACCTCTGCGCAGCGGATCTCTGCCATGATCCAGTTCACCGGGGAATATGAGAAGATTGGGGTCAATGCCCCTATCTGGCAGAACTGCCGCACACTTTTAGACACTGCGGTAAAGCAAGCCACACTCGGACAGGTCACGGTAAAAAATGATCTCCCTGTTGGTGCCGAAGTGTTTGCCGACCCGCTGGTTGTCAAGGTCTTTTATAACCTGATGGATAATGCGGTGCGATATGGCGGGAAGATCTCATCCATCCGCTTTTCGTTTACGGAACGAAATGGCGATCAGATCCTCGTGTGTGAAGATGATGGCGAGGGGGTTGTTGCTGGTGAGAAGGAGCGAATCTTTGATCGTGGTTTTGGCAAGAACACCGGGATGGGTTTAGCCTTATCCCGGGAGATACTCTCCATCACGGGTATAAATATCCATGAAACGGGTGAGCCGGGAGGGGGGGCACGGTTCGAGATGGTATTGCCGAAAGAAGCGTACCGTTTTTCCGATGTGCAGAAGGAGAAGGTGTGAGATGCGTGATGGAATGATCTGGATCGAATCTGAACTTGGAAAGGGCAGTAATTTTTATTTCACCATTCCCATTCAAGGTACAGCACAAGTTGAGGGTAGTGGAGGTTGTAATACATGACAGCACTAAAATCGATTCTTCTCGTTGAAGATGATATGGTTGATATGATGTCCGTCAAACGGGCACTTAAGGATATCAATGTTACGAACCCCTTGTATCATGTCGAAAATGGCGTTGAGGCACTTGAATTTCTCGCTGATAAGGAAAAACCGAGACCGACAATCATTCTCCTTGACCTCAACATGCCCAAGATGGGTGGGATTGAATTTCTTTCGATTATGAAAAAAGATGAGGCAATAAAGAGGATCCCTATTGTCATCCTAACCACATCACGGGAGGAATACGACAAAATCCAGTCCTATGATCTGGGTGTTGCCGGGTATATGATCAAACCCGTTGATTACCAGCAGTTTATGGAAGTGATCCGGGCAATGTGTATGTACTGGACGTTGAGTGAAGTAGCTGAATGAAGAACAAGGATAAGTCGAGGACGAAAAAGAACTGGCGGTTCTCTTAATAGAGGACTAACTTGTTGACCAGATGGCATTTATCCGGACCCCCGGAAAAACCGACCTCGATAACGACCCTTTTTAGGGCAGATCTCCCCTCAAACAGGTAACACACCGGGAAAAACAAACCGCGATTTAAAGGGCCTTGGCGACCCTCCTTTTTAAAGCCAAATATAGCCGTATTTTGGCAAAATGGGCGAGATTCAGGCACTTATTTTCACATTCTGCAACCAGGGGTTTTTCGATGGGGTTTCCGGACCGGAAACCGGCAAACAGAGCCCGATTTGGGCTTGTTTTCTCTCATAACACATACCCCCTGATTCCAGAGGTCTCCGATGAAGGATAAATGGGGAGACGTGATCATTTCACCCAAGGTAATAATCCCCCAACCTGCTGAGCGGTCACATGGATCATAACTTGGGCCAACACAAGATCCGGCCATCGTAATGAACAAGATACAGAATAATTTCTTCACCTCACATCAAAACTTACTTGATCTCAGTATTGGGTAGACTCATCTTTAAGGTGGATCAAAATTTGAGTGGCGTTTTTTTTGTGGATCAACAAGGAATGGCAATAATAATTCTACCAAAAAAACCAGTTCCGTTTTTTTATTCATTATGAACCCGAAACAACACTATAGTTATATTGATATTATGGCGAAAGATATGATATGCAATTTCAGATAAATACTATACAAGAGTTTTCTCAATGAAAATACGGACCCGTTCACGACTTATCCTTGTTGCCACTCTGGTGATTTTCCTCATCCTGCTGAGTATTATAACCCAGTCAGTGATCCTGCAGTCATTTGGTATCATTGAGAAGCAGGAGACAACCTCCCATGCCCAGCGTTTTATATCCCAGATCAACCACGAGATAGAAAATGTTGCTGTCACCTGCAGTGACTGGGCTCTCCGCGATGAAACCGCAATGGTTTTTTCAGAACCCGACAGTATGCAGGATCCATCGCTATTCTTCCAGCCGCTCTCTATGAAAAACCTTGATATCGATTATATTATGATCTACAATGCCAGCGGGTACCGTATTTTTTCCGAAACGATTACCAATGACGGGGAAACTATTCTGTCAGTTCCTGAAGGACTCGATACCATAGTTCGTGATAGTATTATTATTGAAGGAGTGTCGGGAAGTATTTCCGGTAGGAGGGGGATCTCTTCCATCAGCAACGATCCGGTCATCCTTGCCGCCTACCCGATAGTGTACGGGAACCGATCGGATCTCAAAAAAGGAACCCTTGTCATGGCCCGGCTCCTTGATACAACAAGAATAAACAACATCAACCAGAGGCTGCAGCTTGACGGAGCTCTCATTCCTTACACACCAAAACCGGGCGAAGAAACCCTGTCCGTGCAGGAATTTAAAGCCGCAAAAGGCGGGGCAATCATTGTCCTCCCTTCCAGTGACGACCAGCTGGACGGTTATGCCATCATTAATGGGATCGAAAACAAGCCGACCTTCCTGTTACTTACCATTACGACCACTCGCCCCGTGTACCAGCAGGTCAAAAATTCCATTGCGATCGTGGCAGGCATCATCATTCTCCTCAGTATCATTTTCCTTCTGGCAGTTCAGCTTCTCCTCCAGCGCTTTGTACTTGCACCACTAAGTGATCTCGATTCTGGTATGAAATCCATAAGTGAATCCGGGGATCTTTCCCGGCGAATGCAAGAAACAGGAGATGATGAGGTGATCTCACTCACCCGCTCCCTTAACGATATGCTTGATCAGATCCAGCGCCAGCGGAATGAGATGCATGAATTGATCGAAGAGATCGAACAGCAACGGGACGATCTGACAGATGCACGGCAGGAACTTGACAAACGTAACCGGGATCTCGAGGAGTTGAACCGGAAGGCAAACCTCTATCTCGATATATATCTTGATGCCATCACCTATGAAATCCTCAATGCCATTATGGGACTACGGGGATACGCAGAACTGGTCCGGACTTCCGCAGGAAAAAAAGAACAACAGTTGGCTGATAAAATAATTGGGCTAGCAAAGAGGAGTGATGATGTAATAAGGAACATCGAAACCATCAGCCGCATCTACAAGAATCCTGCTGATGTCGGGAGTGTGGACCTTGCGTCAATCATAAAAAAGGAAATGGAATCCCGCACGGGCGTAAATATCATTATGGAACACTGTAACAGGAAAGTACTTGCTAATGAAATGTTGGGCGTAGTCTTTGACAACCTCTTCTCCAACAGTATAAAATTCGGGGGGGAAAAAACCGAGATAATGGTTAGTGCCCGGGATACAACTCAGGGCCTGCTGGAAATTTCAGTCAGTGATAACGGACCGGGAATTTCCGATGCCCAAAAACCACTGGTCTTTGATCGGTTTGCACAGGACAAAAAGACGCGAGGCAGTTACGGGCTCGGCCTTCATATTGTCAAGATGCTCGTCGAAAGTTATGGGGGTACGGTCTGGGCAGATGACAGGATTACAGGGGAATGTAAATCGGGCGCGGCAATCCGGTTTACCTTGCGTATGACTTGATCGAGGGGTTTTATCATTAAAAGAGATGGACTAAAAATACAATTCCTGTTCTTTGCAACGCCAGGAACCAGTAGCAGAATATCCAGCAGGTGACAGGGAGAATGGCGGTGAACTGGTTGGACTCATCAGCTGGCAGGTCCAGACATCAAGTGTCAGCAGATTAACAATTCGAACAGCACGATAATCCAATGGGTTTTTACCGGACAAATGCTTTCACTGATCATAGCAGTGGTTTGTCTGCCTTTTCATGCCCAATAGTTGTTGAAGCTTCATTTCTTCTGGAGACCTGCCATCATATCAGTTAGATTTCGATTCCGGGCTTACCTGTGACCGTTAAATGATCAACTCACAGAATGGGTACAGCACGGTTTCCTATCCGCGCGAAAGGAGCAGGATAATGGAAAAAAGCCACCATTCACTATCGTTTATAAACCCGTGCCATGCCAATCGGGGCTTTATATGCCGCCCGCTCCACTGGAAGAAAAGGGGTATATTAATACTATTAATTGACCGGAATTTCCTAAAACACATGGTGAATCGCCAAAATCAAAAAATCGTTAAGAAGTGAGCGATTTTTTCTCCACAGTAAGTGCTCATTTTTTTCATATTTTCACGGGTTGGCGATATGTGATCCAATGAGACCGGTTCAACTCATATGGCTTACGAGAAGTCCCGTAAGGTGCTGAAATTTAACTACCCAAAAAAAATGATCGAAAACCAACCAGAAATCGCAAAGCCGAACAAAAAAAAAACTACCTTTGATGACCTCCGATGTGCACAGGCTCACATAAAACAGCAGCAAAATTCCTAAAAACGGGGCGATAAACTACCGGGAAGTTTATGATATGGGTTTGTGGGTTTGAATATCATTCAATGGAGAGACCCACTTTTTTTCACACCTGGAGACTATGCTTCGCAGGTGAACTGATCGTTCCGGTGACCGTAATTAAAAAAAATTCAGCGCCGCTCTGCTGTCATCAGGAAAATGGTAAAATTCCGGGGCTTGCCCGTGTGGGACGATGTCTTGTAGATCGTGGCAGCCTGACTAAACCTGACAGAATCAAACCCGGCTTTCTAAAAAAACCTGTTGCAGATCTTTCCGGTCAATGCCATTGTGCTCTGCAATGCCGGGGGCTTTATGAAACTCCCCGTTATCGGAATCAAGATCAGCAATCGCAATTCTCCCTCCGGGCTGCAGGAGTTGATGAAACGTCCGTGCCGCAGCTGCAGTATCCCTGACATGATGCATGGTCATCGAACTCACGATCAGGTCAAACACGGGAAGGTCTGCAGTATCCTGACCGATACTCCATTCCCGCGGCTCGATAGTGGTGATGCCAACGGTTACAAGTTTTTCTTTGAGCACCAGCAGCATGCCTTTTGCTGAATCAACCGCGATTATCCGCCTTACATACGGAGCGATCCCCAGTGCGAGGTTCCCGGTGCCGGTACCGTAATCCATCACCAGCTCTGTCCCATCAGGGGCCAGGGCGTTTTTCATTGCATCGGCAATCGTCTTTGCCATCTGCACACGCCCGGGATCCTTGTCCCAGATCACAGCTCTCTTATCGAAATATCCGGTTATGATCGGTCACCTTCCCTTATAGGTAGTGCACCCCATCAGGCATAAAAAAAGAGCGGGTTTAACTGCTCCGTTTGAACATATCAAGCGCGGGCGGGTGAAAGGTATGCTGTCAAAATTCAACGATGCCCGGTTCACATCTCCACCCTGGAGATCACACCGTGGATCTTATCTGCCGGCAGTGAGTAGAACTGGACAAAATCGGGGGTGAGCCGTTTGATTGCACCATACAGTATCCAGATCGCCTGTCTGCTGATGATATTTTCAATCCCATAGAAGATCACCGTTTCATCGATCTCATACTTACGCAAAATCTTCTCCAGGTTAATCAATTCCATGTAGCCGGTTGTTACCCGGAACGAGTGCAGGCCGGGTACAATACCCTCATCGAATTCGGTGGTGACGCCAAAGGGAGCATCCGAAATTTTGATCGAGACCAGGATGTTATCATCAAAGATGATCTCATCTTTGATCATCGTCCGTTCAATATAGGACGAGAGATGGTGGGGATCCCGGGTAAAAAAGACTGCTGTACCTTCGATTTTCTTAAGCGAGGTATATTTTTTCCGGAACGCGGGAAGGAATGTCTCGAGTTCAACCGGTTTCAATACGGCATGGAGACGTTCCTGGCCTCTGGTAAAGATCAGGATGATCAGCAGGGGTATTGCTGCCACAAAGATCGACCAGTACGCCCCACTGGGAAACTTCAGGAGCGCCGAAAACAAAAACACCCCGTCTACACCGATCAGGAAGAGAGAGATCCCCAATTTCAGCAGATCGTTTTTATGGAAGAAAATCAGCGTCATTAAGATGGCAGATATGGTCATGGTCCCGGTGACAGCGAGCCCATACGCTGATGCGAGGTTCTCTGAAGTGCCAAATTCCACCATCACGATAATGACTGCAAAGAGCAGCAGCCAGTTTACCGTGTCGATGTAAATCTGGGAGCGGAGATCCGGGGAGGTGAAATCAATCCGCAACTTGGGCAGGAGGTGGGTCGTCATCCCCTGGTACACAATTGAGAACATCCCGCTGATCATTGCCTGGGACGCAATGACCGTAGCTGCAATACTCAGGATGAGGAAAGGCACAAAAAAGACCACGGATTCATGTTTGATCATATTGAAGAGCACGGAATGAACCTCCGGGTTCGTGAGCACAAATGCACTCTGCCCGAGATAGCTGATTACGAGCGCTGGAAAGACAAGATACCATGCGTTGATGATCGGTTCCTTGCCCAGATGCCCCATATCCGCATAGAGGGCTTCACCACCAGTCACGCAGAGAACAACCGCCGAAAGAACAAAAAAGGAAGTAAAACCATTTTCCCAGAGGAACGAGACCGCGGACAAGGGACTCAATGCGAGCAGGACTTCAGGGGCTGAAAGGATCGACAGAATGCCGCTGATCACAAGAGCCAGAAACCATACCAGCATGATGGGGCCAAACGCCCATGCAATCCGCTCGGTTCCCCGCTTCTGGATAAGGAAAAGCCCGCAGGCAATCGCAACGGAGATCAGGAGAATCGATCCATTGCCTATCCCTTCACAACCCGGGATCAGCTGGATACCCTCCACGGCCGATAGGATGCTGATGGCGGGTGTGATGACCCCGTCACCCATAAAGAGGGCAACCCCGATGATGGTGAGCAGGGAGACAAAAGAGAACATACGACTGTTATTTTTTACATACGAGGTGAGGATTCCATTTAAGACAATAGTTCCTCCCTCTCCCTTGACACCGAGATGCATGGCAAGCCAGGTGTACTGGACGGTGATGACAATGAAGAGCGACCAGATGATTAAAGAGAGAATGCCAAGTACATTCTTTACCGTGGGAAGGAGAAAGAGAAGGATAGCCCCCAGGGTGTAGATGGGGCTGGTGCCAACATCCCCAAAGACCAGTCCAAGGGATTTGATGATCCTGGACCCGGTAATTGTCATAAATCAGCATCAACAAATATTCTATATACGCTTTGTGTCACGGTGAAAAAATAAAATCCGCTGGAAAATGGCCTGTACTACCACCATTGCCATTTTTTTACTCTATTACCCGAATCTCACGACTGCACAGCGATTTCGTTACCAGGTTTTATATGAACGGGGGGCATTCACCACAACGCCGTAAGACAACAAAACCGACCGCACAAGTGCCTTTTTTTTGGGGGAGTTGATCCATGAAAAGAGCCAGGTATTTTTTTAGAACAAATACCATCCCGATCACTACGCTTATAATGCCATTACTTCACAATAATTTTTAGTAAAGGTTCCTCCATGGTCAGGGTAGATTACATCACTGCAGATGAACACGATCTTGAGAAGATCCGGCATCTCTGGGTATAGCTCAATGAGCACCACCACGAGCGGGTTTCTCACTTCCGCTTGCATTATGAACAGATGAACTTGGGGGACCAGAAGGCATACTTTGAGAAGAACGCATCCACCGGAACCGTACGACTTGATCTGGCCCGGGATCCGGTTACGGACCGTTTTGTTGGCTATTGTGTGAGTTCGATCTCCCCAGACAATACCGGTGAGATCGAGTCGATCTTTGTAGAACCTGACTATCGTTTGCACCATATCGGTTCCAATCTGATTTCCCGGGCGCTTGACAGCATGGATGCCTGCGGTGTCCGGAGGAAACGGGTATCGGTTGGGGATGGCAACGAGGAGGCGTGGGTGTTCTACCGGAAATTCGGTTTTTATGCCCGCATGACCATCCTGGTGCAGAAAAAAGATTGAGGGGTTTACAGGATTTATGCGATTTCCTCAACGGTCTCGACCGCTGCGATGGTGTCGCCCTCATTGTTCATGACAGCGGTAACCGTGAACCGGAGTCTCCGGCTCTTTCCGCCAGATGCGGTCAGCACTTCTTCTGCAGTGAAAGTCCCATCATGGGATACCTGTTGTAAGACAGTGTCCGGATACCATTCCCGTATCCGGTCCGTTAAGCCATCGAGAACCAGATCTGCAAGGCACGGTCGTTCCTCTGGATAAAATGCCTGCCACTGTCTTTGTGTTCCCATCATACCGGAAGATTTTAATCCGGAGAACTTCTCCATTGCCCGGTTCCATGCGAGAATATGGTGATCCTTTCCAATCACGTACATCGGGACAGTGGAAGCTGACAGGACAGCCTCCAAAAGCCGCTTGCTTTCCTCATGGGAGAGTTCGGCATTCTTCAGATTAGAGATATTCTCAAACCGCAGGGCCACACCGGTATCCCCATCCTCAAACAGGGTGGGAATGCAGAGCGCATTGAAATACATCACTTTATCGTCTTTTTTTATGTGGATCTCGTGACGGGGGTCCGCTCCTGCTTTCTCCTGCTGCAGCCAGCCCATCATCTGCTCAACCGGCAGGAGGGCTGAAGCAAGGTCAAACAACCGTGTACCAATGATTTTTTCTTTCGGCGTCCCGATAAAATCAACAAACGGGGAGTTCACTTGCGCAATCCGCATATCCTTGTCAACGACTGCGATCATATCAGGGCTCATGCTCATCATTGATTCAAGGGGAACGCGTTTTGCAAGATAGAAGAGTTTGGCATTCCCGACATACCTGACTTCAAGCTGCCCGGCTGCAGTGAGGACATCAAGATATTTTGCAATGGAATTCCGGCTCATGGCAACAGCTGCTGAGATCTCCTTGATGTTCATTCCCCGGGGGTTCTCGCGGAGCACCTCCTTGATACGGATTATTTCATTATCTGCCGCTTCCATACACCAGTCTCCGTTAAAAAAATTTTCTCTCAGTGAAAAGAACTTTTTTATTTTAGTTTATGTAACTCACAGCACTGCATCGTTCTTTGATCCATTAATTTATTAAAGGCTATGATAACAATAGATATTGTGCTTAGTGTTTGTGCACTAATGCACAGCATTGGGATTGTGCATAAACTCTGCAAGCCAATTTTGCAATGCTGAACAGAAGAAACGTGCGCCAAGCGGTTATGTGCATATGTTTCTGATAAAAAACTGCGAAATCTGTATAATACAGAATGATTCACCAGCACCTGTCATCACTTAGTGACAGGCGCATCTAAGTACCAGCAAAAAAGCGGGACTGAAGGGGTAAACACACACACACCTCCCCCCGGTCCCCATTTTTAATAGTTATTCCTGATAAGGGATTATTTTTGTCAGGAAATCTTCCTTAAAAAAACATTCCGGCGGGTCTGGCTTTCAATGAACTGGGAACTCGATGCAGTCGTACTCGTTGGGGTTCTCGATATGCATTGGGGGAATTACTCAACATAGATCAGTTTACAGTACCTGATGATCCCGGCAATCGTAATCGCAGCGGGTGTAGTTGCAGATGAAGCAACAATAATTAAGAAATCTTCACGTGGTACAGAATAAAAAAGGAAACGGGACGGTGGATCTGAAAACTGCTTCTGCCGTAATTGTCCCTGTAGCAGTTACAAAAAATTATATCCCGTCCTCTCCTAACGATTCGCGGCTCCGCATCTGGTAGAGCACCATCGGGTCCATCTCTCGATGTTCCTTATCGCTGGTCCGCATGATCACGTTGGTGATTCCTGAATTCACGATCATCTTTGAGCAGAGGAAGCACGGCCAGATCTGGGTGAGCGCTTCGGTCTCAACATCGAACCCGGCAAGGTAGAGTGTACATCCCCGGGCCAGTTTTCCGGCCTGGAGCAGGGCATTCATCTCAGCGTGCACGCTCCGGCACCGCTCATAGTTGGAGCCGGAGGGGATGTTGTGGTCCTTTCGCCAGCAGCAGTTGAGCTCTGTACAGTCCATCTGCTTTCTGGGGGCTCCCGTGTAGCCGGTCGAGACGATCGTATTGTATTCATCCACAATGATCGCGCCAAAGTTGCGGCGGAGGCAGGTCCCCTGGTGGGCGCACCGCAGGGCAAGGTCAAGGAAATATTCGTGACGGTTGGTTCGCATCTACAAGAGTTTTGGGAGGCGGGGTAATAAAGTGCGGGGTTTTATAGTGACCGGCAATGCCGGCCTTCCTCAAACATTTCTGTTTACTGACATGAAGCAGCAACCGTTTCGATGGGCGTTAATTATAGAAGTATAACACTTTTTATAAGCCAAGACAACCTATGTTATTGCACAGTTATCCAAATGACTGTTTGAGAACTAACATGTATGGAGAAAATAAATTTGGCGGCCAGAGAAATTTTGGCGGCGCAAGAGATCAAGGCCCACGAGAAATGACAAAAGTATCCTGTTCAGACTGTGGGAAGGAATGCGAAGTACCTTTTAAGCCAACCGAGGGCAGGCCTGTATACTGCAGAGACTGCCTCCCGAAACACCGGAAACCCCGGTTCTAATTTCATAAATTTTTTCATTTTCTGCTATCGTTTTGTTGCGCTTTTTTACTTACCTACGGTTTTGTGTCGATTTATCGCAGATGCTGATGATTCCGTCAGTATCACACAGATCCAGTGCAGCACAGGAAAATCAGCGCAACAGGTAAAGGATTGCTACAACATGAACGAACAGGAATACAGGCACAAGATAAAATTTCAGTTTCCGTGTCTTATGCCTGAAGATTAACATTGCCCCGTAGGCACCAAAGGGGCCAAATGCCGCAACCAGCAGCAGCAGGTTCTCAGGTGTCCGCCATGCATTGTTCTTTGCTTTGCGCTTATCATTTGCAAAGAGAAAAAACGCAATACTATTGAGGACTGCGTAGAGGACCAGAAAAAAATCTGTAAAGGAAAAAGCAGTCACCCTTGTCGTTTTGTGTATTTGGGTTATTGCTTTTTCGTTCTGATTCCAGGTACTTCTGCAACCAGAACTTAAACGAGATTTGTATCAGAGGATTACCTATGCAAAATCTTTGCTGAATCCCACAATTATTGCCGCACCGTATAACCCGCCCGCGTGAGAACACGGACCACTTCTTTGTCCCATACAGTGTCATCATTATCGGGTAACGGGTCAATGCATTCCTCCCAAATCCGGTTTAAGAAGGCATCTTCGGTGACAAGCGAGCGCCGGAACATGACACGGCCCACCCTTCGTCCGATATGATTGAGGATAAGCATCCGCCAGCAGGAAAAATCCTGGCAGATATCCGGCCGTGTGGAGTGGACGGTGCAGTACGCCATCTCGCTTTCGGGCATATGCCGGAAGAACGGGCAGGCTTCGGGAAGTTTTTTAAAAATGCTCTTGTCTAAGAAGAGTTCGCGCTTATCGGGATCCACAAAAACTTCGGTTTCATCTGAAGTGTACTGGTTGTACACAATAAAATGAAAGTTGCCAAGATCCTTTCGTATGCTATGAACCAGCCCCAGATGGGAACAGCACTCCCCGCACTGATGGCATTCAAACGCGATAGCACCCGGCCCCCGGTATCGTATTGAGCACTCAATTTAAAAAAACACCATGTAGCAGCAGATATATTCGTGTCACACCATACTCTCCCTGACACATGGCAGACTCCAATTCACCCGGTTGTAAGCAGGCTGGCGATGGTGATGCACCTGCATGCAGGTATGCCCGGGAATCAGATACCATACAGCGGTTTTTCATGCGACCGTTCTTCCTGAGCCTGACAATCGGCGTTCCGTTCTGCATCTATAAGATGATCTTTGGGATCAGCATTCTCCGTGCAGGGGGATCATTGTTTGCAGCAGTGGGCTCTTTGATCATCCTCTGGGCTGTTGCTGACCTCTTAATGAACAGTGTGTACCTGGCGCAGGACCTCCTGCACATCCCAACCCGGTATGAGTGCTGCACACTGGCACAGGCAGGTCGTCTCTTTTCCCGTCCCATGGTCTTTCTCGCGCTCGATACCCTGCTTTCGTTCTCGATCATCTGCGTGATGCTCTGGTCAGGATGGATTGCGACACTTGCACCATTTGAGATCCCCCTCTGGCATGCTGCAACAACGCTCAATCTGGTGAGCTTATCGGTAGTCTCGCTCTACAACGAGATCCGGAAAGTGTGACCGGGTAAAAAAAGATAAAATATAATTTACGAAAAGATCGAAAAGTCGTTCTTGATTGCAATTGCTTCGATGATGGAGGCCATCTGTGCTTCTGGTACGCCAAACTTGTTCATGTACATCTGGAGGATTGCCTTTTCTTCTCCTGCAAGCACACCATCAGACATTGCAAGGTCGCAGAGAATGGCAAGCGTTGCAATCTTCTGCTTCTCGTCAAGCACGTTTGCCACCAGATCAATAACGCCGGGGAACTTGTTAGCCTTTAAAACCTCCATTGCAGTATCAATGGATTTACGGTCGCCACGGCAGATCTTTGCGAGATCGTTCATCTCTGCCTGATCGATAACACCGTCTGCCGCAATAACAGTAATGGCGGAGAGCACGAGGGCCGATTTCGGGTTGAGCGTTGCTGTTTTTCCGGTTAACTTGTCAAAAATTCCTATGATGAACACCTTTTTTTCTCACTATTGGATGTAAGGTATCATCTCTCTTTCGCCCGTTGCAATCCGTAGGTAATGCAGGATAATTCCCCGGGTTTATATGGCTCCGCACTCATACCATTTTTAAAAGAGGTAAACCGCATGGACATGCTCACGGTAGAACAGGTCATTGCCTTCCACAAAAAAGTGATGGAGACCGATGGCGGTGATGACCGGCTGCTCTCGGAAGCAAGTCTCCACCAGATGGTCTTTTCAGTCAACCGCATTGAGAGCGTTTACAAACAAGCTGCCCATGCCTTCTTCTCCCTTGTTGCTTACCCGGCGTTTCGCGATGGCAACAGTCGAACCGCGCATCTTGTATCTGAAATGATCCTTTTTAAGAACGGCTACACGCTTCAGGACAACGATTCTGATATGACCGCTCTTGTGCGGGGGATTTTATCTTTCACTGTTGAACAGGAAGATGTTGAAGAGTGGCTGCGCTCGCATTATAAAAAAAACGTCAGGAGATAACTCTTAAAAAATAACGTGAAGTCTCTTTTCCGGATTCCAGAAAATTCTTTAGAGAGAAAGCGAGCCGTTAGAAAAAAAATAAAAAAAATTCCCGGGCCGGCACGCAATCTCATTCATCAATTCCTGTTGTTCCACCCAAGGATAATCCACCTTTCATCAGACGGTTCTGGGGAGTCATGATGAAGTGGGGGCTAAAACCCCTAAAACCCAGTAAAACAGATCACGGTTTCCAGCAGAACATCCAGGCAACCCGTGTGAAATCGTTATCATAGGTGGCAATTGAGGAAATCTTAAATTTTTTCGCAAACGCGAGTATAGCCGCATCTTTGGCAAGCAGGGAATATGTTTTAGATAGATTGAATGTGGATTGAGTGATACCGGGAAACTCTTCGATAATTTTAAAATTCATTGAAGAGAGAGATCCGTAGACTTCCCACGGTTTTTTCAGTTGCTGAATGATATCAGGATTATGTTTCATCAATTTTATGGCATCAAGTGGATGTGCTGCCCATTGATTCCCAATGATCTCAGCAATCATAAGGCGGTGCAGTAGTTCGTTACGTACTACGGATGGGATGAATCCTTCGATCTCCTGATCATTGACCCTCTCAACTAATTTTTCACATGCCTCCTTGAACCGCGGGTGATCAAGTACCCAGTATACGAAAATATTGGTATCGAATATGAGAGAGGTTCCGGCAGGGATAGCAGAAAATTTATCCAAGCAGATCACTTTCGGCGATCTCTTCGATAATCGCTGGATCGGTTATAGAAATAATTCCACGTATTTTTTTAGAGTTCGAGGGAAATTTGGTACCAACAGAAATCGATTTTGCTTTTTCTGATCCCACATTTTCCTGAAACATTCCTTTTATACTCGTATGGCTCATTACCATGGTATTTGATCATTGAAAATGAAATATATTTTGTAACACTCCATACACAAACGGATCATAGGGAGCCCTCACTCCGTTATGCAGCAGCACTAACGGGCCAGATCTTTTCCTCAAAAGTCCGGGGGGTCATGAGAACGGGAGGGCTGAAACCCCAAAAAACCTGCAAAACGCTCCGTTTGTCAAACGGGGCATTTCTGAAAAACCTCGAAAAATGCCCGGATTCCATCGGGACTGATATGGGGGGGGGAACCCGCAAAATGAGTTCATTTTAACCTTTTTTTGGAGCTGCGTGAGTTTTCGCTTTGAATCTTAAAATCAACGGTAGGTAGCGGATCAGAATTAAAGTGTCACCAAACCGCTATAAGGGGCCTCAGAATGCATTATATGCGCCTCAATTTGGGGGTATTTTGGCGATTGGGGCGCTATAAGTTGAGATAAATGGCGATTAACTGGGGGTTGCCGGGATATCCATGGGGAGGGGGATGGGGATGGGGTGGGATGACGGGTGAAGAACGGTTTTACTATCCTGTGGGAATTTTTCCGGAATATTTTTTAGTGCGTATGGGTTTTTTAAAAAAGGTACAGTGGTTGTATATTTCTTGTAACCCTCACGGATAGAGAAGATATTCTCCCTCAATCCGTACAATCGCATTGCCCCCGAAAAAAACGCTGCGCTGCACCTTTGACGCATCACTCACAAGACGGATGATATTCGGATGCTCCCTGCTCTTTCCCTGCTCAATGGCAATCATCCGACCATCCCAGGTGTCCTCTTTTAGCAGGTAATATCCCAGCGCCGCATTGCCCGAACCCGTTGCAGGATCTTCAAGATACCCAAAGATGGGAGCAAATACCCTTGTGCGGTAACTGTTCCCGGCCTTAGAAGTCACTGTTGAAAAAACCAAAATGATCTCAATTCCGTTAGACAGGCAGAATTCCTTTAAGTGCAGCTGATCCGGATGAATGGACAGCAGCGTGTCGAGAGAATCTAACGGGACAATGAGTGTCGCAAGCCCTGCGTTGATACAGGCAATACGGTGTTTTTCTGAAATTTCAGCAGGTGCGATCCGCAATGCCGCTGCAATACAGTCACGGGATATCGATAGTTTTTGCTCAACGGGTTGCGGCGCACTGATGAAGACCGCATCTGCTTTTGCGATCTCGTTTCTTACAAGCAGCTCCTGCCCACCTGCATGGATACGGGTAACCGGATCGCGTGAGAGGACAGGGTCGTTTTTTATGAGATCGTACATGGCAGCAATGGTCCCGTGCCCGCAGAACGCAACTTCACGTTCAGAAGAGAAAAACTTAAGGCCGGTATGCCCCTCATCCGGGTATACGTAAACTACCTCGCTTACGCATCCAGAAAGTTCCCGTGCGATCTGCTGCATACCTTCGGCTGAAAGGGCATCTTCGCTGGGCAGGTAGATGCATCCTGCCGGGTTGCCCGATGATCGTTCCATGACAAACGCATCAATTTTTTTAAAACGGTATCGCTGCATGCCTGACCTCATCGTATACAACCAGTGGGGCGCTCATAGATTCTTCATTTCACCATGGGCATCCTTTATTGATTTGTCTTACGGTACAGGTGCGAAATTACACAAATATTGCTAAGGGACACTGTCGGGTTCTTGTAACTGAGAAACAATTCAAAGACTAAAACAACACGATTAAACGGAAGTAACTTCATTTTTGTCTGCCCCCATTGATTACAGGTCATCCGGAAAAACGGATTCAATCCAATAGGGTTTGTTAAGGCCGGTTTTATCCTGATAAAATGCTCTCATCTGGCGATTGATTCGAAATTGTGGGGTATTTTAAAAATCATCGCCAGAAACCTTCCATAAGGCCGGTCAAATAGGATGAAAATGGGGAATCCAAGCCCGTATAGAGCCCGGATGGGAGCAGGTCTATGAGGATGCCAAAAGGGTTGTTTCCTTCATTTTTGTCTGCCCCCATTGATTACAGGTCATCCGGAAAAACGGATTCAATCCAATAGGGT
>JAUYTV010000032.1 GCA_030694985.1 Methanoregula sp. | reverse complement strand
CAGGAATCAACTACGACCGCCGCTGGATGCTCTGGCGCGGCCGGATCATTCACGAGGGTTTTGAGCATATCAAGGGCATCTCCGAGATCGTTCTTGTCGAGAGCTACAAAAAACCTGAGAAGAAAGAAGAATAATTTTTTTGGTTTTTAAAACTCTCTCCGGGTTATGCCGGAGAGCATATTCTTATTTTGAAAGGACCGAATGCACCAGGGTCATTATTCCTGCTTTTGTCGCTCGTTTCGGTCGTGCTCCGAACGGGGAGAAGGTATTCATATCCATCTCATCGGATTCGAACATCTCCTTGTTGAGCCGGTCGTTCATTTCATCAAAGATTCTTTTGTAGGCCACGCAATGAGGATCGACACCCCGTATCTCTCCTTCGGTTGGGACAATCGCGTTGTAGGGACACCCGCCACGGCAGTATTTGATATGCGAACATTCCCTGCATGAGATGTCAACAAATTCCTTGTAAGCCTGCATCCGCTTTCCTGCAACAGTGTTTGCGAGTGTTTCTGGTGAGGGTCGATCCCGCACATTGCCCATCACCCACTCGTCCATACCGACAAAACGGTAGCAGGGATAGATGCTGCCATCGGGACCAATGGCAAAGGTGTTTCCCATGCAGTCAGCAAACGTACAGACTGAACCCCTCCGGGTAGAGACGCACCGGCACAGGTCGTTGATGTTCATGATCTCGATCCTGCCCATATTTTCAAGATATTTGTCCAGCAAAAAGACGAGCAGTTCCCCGTATGCTGCCGGTTCGAGTGCCCACTGCTTCGGGTTCCCGCTGCGCAGGGACGGCAGTGCGGGATGGAGTTTCATCACAAAACCATTTGTAAGGAAAAACCGGAAGATCTCTTCTTTCTGCTTTACGGATTCACCGGTGAATGTGCAGATGAACCGGACCTGGAGGCCGTGTGCCTTTGCCAGTTCGTACCCCCGCATGGTCTTTTTATAATATCCATCCCCCCGCTGTGAGTCATTGAGGGCTTCAGGGCCATCGATGCTGGTGCCGATCGGCACATGGTATTTCGCCAGAATATCGGCAAGCTCCGGGGTGAGCAGCCAGAGGTTACTCTGCATGGCAAACGTGGGCTTGAGCTCGCTTAATCCTTCAGAAATAATGGGAAGTGCCTGCCGGTAAAAATCTGCACCCCCAAGGAGCGGTTCACCTCCGTGGAAGGTGATGGTGACCTGATCTTTCCTGAAATCCTTAAGCCATGATACGGTTTCTTTGACGGTATCAATACTCATCTTTGGAGAACCTGCTTCTGAACTCCAGCAGTAACTGCAATGGGCAGGACAACCCAGTGTAGGGATGAGCATGATGTGAAACGGACTTTTCATGAAATTTTTGTTTCCTTAATTGTTATTCTCTTTTTACACGGGTATAAATCGTTCTTTTTATTTTCCCATCTTATACCGCAGCAGTGCCGCAATCCCGCCCAGCGCCACCAGTCGCTCCCCGGGCTCAAAGCTGGAGGAGAGTACAACTACGACTGCCCGCATCGCTTCTGCGTTCTCGATGAGTGCCATGGTTGCCGGATCCCGAAGCAATGTATCGGCAACCAGCACCTGTTCGACTGCGCCGTACCCAATCGCATCCTTAACTTCCTGCCGCCCATAGGCAACCGCCCCATCCTGTGCAATCCGGCAGAGCACATCATCCATGAACTTCACCTCGCGGGAGAGCTGGAGATCATCGATCAGTTTCTCAAGCGCACCCTTGCCAATCACATCCTGCACTGCGCCGCGCCCGATGCGCCGTGTCTCGACACTGATCGCTTTTTCAGCAACCGGACTTCCCTTGTTTTTCGCATATTTTATGAAATCGTCCTTGATAAATCCCGGGCCCGCGATTATCAGCGGTCCATCGATTGCTGTAAGGGGAGCTAGCACCTGCTCAAAAAATGCCGGGCGGTTATCCGACTCTCCGCCTTTACCGCTGCCGGCAGTGTTGGTTACTACACTCTCCGGGCCGTATTGCCGGAGCCGGAAGAGTTCGGCTTCACCTTCTTCTATCGTGAGGATATGGATAAGACTGAACGCCGAGGATTTCACTGCCCGTTCAATGCGCTCCAGTTCATGGGGGCGCCACTGCTTGATTATCGAGATCTCAAAACCAGTTTCTACATTGATCGTGTGGTATGAACCAATTTCAATGCCATGTTCGATCACCCCGCTGATTCGGAGCCGGACACCGTGTTGTGAGAACTCCACCCGTTCGATCCGGACGCCAAGCCGGACCGGGCGCTTTTCCATCTTCTCCGGGCGAAGTTTGTCACTTGCTGTGTCCACGCTCCGAAATGTGGTGGCAAAGATGAGATCTCCGGGTGCGACAAGGTGCTGGAGGTGCCAGAGATCGTCTACACTTTCCGGAAACAACCGGATCTCGCCATTGTTGCCTTTGAGATCTCCACAATCAGCCTTCATGCTGACCTACAATATCTGAGCCGCCGGGTGGAACAAACGCAGCAACCGTATCAGTATTCAGGATCCCTTTGAGCGCCTTTTCCTCGTCTTCAGAGATCTTACCTTTCAAAAGACGCAGCATCTTCTTTGCAATATCATTAGGCTCGAACTGCCCGGGCTTGAGCTCGTTATAGGCCTTGCATTTTCCTTTGATTACTGATGGCGGACCGCCGATCACAGCGGCATTTGGTTCGAGCATGAGACCGATTCCCACCGATAGCGGAACATTCCGGTACCATGTGCGCTCGCCGCGGACAATGAATGAACCCCGCGAAACAAATTCCCCGGTCTCAGGAGTCTTACTCACCTGAGGGGGAAGGACACTATAGACATCTGCGGAGAAATGCCCGCTGCGCCATGCGCCGGAGTAGGAGGCGGCAAACTGTGCCACTTCATCCATATGCTCTGTTTTGCCCTTCACAATTACGACACTTGCACCGTGCACATCGGCATGCACAAAGAGATCTCCACCGGCCATATATTTTTTGACCAGTTCTTCGTTCTGGGAGGCATCGCGTCCTCCAAGAACTACCGTGCCATCGCTTGTTATAAACCAGCGGAAGCGGTGGTACCAGAGTTTCTTTAACGGGATGATATCGCGCCGTGTAACCTTCTTTTTAACAACAACGTTCTTCATTGCCACGAGTGCGCCGGCCTTCTTTTTCTTAAATTTTTTTATCACATCGTAATACCGACCGGCATTCTGTTCAATGCCTTCGTGCACATAAATTTTTACCCGTTTTCCTATGTCAACTTCAACCGCCGCTTCATCAGGATAAAATGCGGTAATTTTTTTAGAATCCGCTGATGTTGCACCTTTGAGATGCCGCTCCATCTCCTGCCAGGAGAGTTGCCTGCTTGCAGCATCCAGAGATGCGATCAATTGGGAGATGAACTGGTAATTTTCATAGATTGCCGCAACAACTTCTTCAGTTTTTGCAACTTTCTCATCGAATTTTTTTATTGCCGATTCCTGGTATTTCCTGATCCGCTCTTCTTTTGAGAATTTGGGTTTTGCCGCTTTTGTTGCCGTCTCTTTCTTTGTTAAGGGATAGAATGCCTCAAGGGCTTCTGAGAAACTTGAAAAACTCTGGAGATCCTTTTCACCTCGTATATCTACCGACTCGCAGTGCTTTGCCGAGATAACAGGTGTGCGTGCGTGCAGTACCTGTTCAAAGAAATCCTGAACTGCGGTAAACAGAAGAGCCGGATCTGCCGATGCTGCGGGCATGGTTTTTTCCTGCCCTGCTTTTAAGCAGATATACTCTGCGTAAGTGCCTCCCAGCATACATCCCATTGCAAGACCACGCACAAGATCCCGGTCCTGATCCTTAAGTGAGGCAGTCAGGTTCTCTAACGACGATGTGGGATCAACGGCAGACATCTGGTACACTGCATTAGGAACAATCTCGCGTTCCTTAAAGCGGTGATGCCGGAGGGGTTTGACTATTTTGTATTCTTCATTAGTCAGTATCACGTTGCCTTCATCAAAGAGTTCAATGATCAGATGGTATACCGTTGTCCCTTTACCTACATCGAAGATCAGTATTCGTTCGAGTCCATGCTGGTGTATCGCCAGCACCTTTCCACCGGACAGGTACTTGCGCAGGAGCATTGCATACTGGGGCGGATTTTTTGGGGGTGCGGGAAATTCTTTTACAAGATGGGTTCTCCTGCCTGACTCGATGAGCAGCAGGTGCCGGGCTTTGTTCTCCCCATTGAGCCTGATTCCGAGAGTCCGGGAATCGAACTGGTAGACCTTGTCGATCCAGAGCGGCAGCTTCTCACACAATTCAGACGTGATTGCCTTAACGTCTATTCCGCTCATGCCCTGTTCGGATGCCATGTAAGTACCAAGATACATATGGCTTGCGCACTAAAAAATAAGACTACTGGTGTAACATCGATGAGCGACGAGATAATTGAAGAAAAGCCAGTCCTGACCAAGAAACAGAAGACCAAGGCAGACAAACAGGCAGAACACATCGAACGGATCAAGCGGACGCTTGTGGCCAGTCTCATTGGTATCTTTGTTGGCGGACTGTCATACTACATCAGCATATCCTATAGCAATGATTCCGGGCTCCTGGCACTCATGCTGATGATTGCAGGAATTGTTGTCCAGAAGCATATCTTCATGCTCCTGCATATGAATACCGGAAAACTCGGTGCAAAGGACTGGTTCTACCAGGGATTCATGACCTTTGCCTTCTGGTTCATGTCATGGACAATCCTGCTGACTGCAATGCCTAAATAATTTCCATTTTTGATCCTCATGAGAATAGCGATTGTTCATAAAGACCGGTGCCACTCAAAAAAATGCGGCACCGAATGCATTATTTATTGTCCCCGCGTCAGGACCGGTGACGAAACTGTTATTATCGGAGAAGAGGGAAAAGCCGTCATATCTGAAGAACTCTGTGTCGGTTGCGGCATCTGCATAAAAAAATGTCCGTTCGATGCGATCGATATCGTCAGCCTGCCCGAAGAGCTTGAGCATCCTACACACAGGTACGGTATGAATGGTTTTGCTCTCTACGGCCTTCCCATTCCACTCGAAGGAAAAGTCACCGGGATTCTTGGTGCTAACGGTATTGGTAAGAGTACCGCAGTCAAGATCCTCTCCGGCCAACTCCGCCCCAATCTGGGAAATTTCGATACCGAAGTTGCATGGGAAGAGATCTTCAAGCGGTACGCGGGCACTGAACTCTTTGATTATCTCCAGACCGTATCAAAAAAGAGTTTGAAGATCGCATCAAAACCCCAGTATATCGATTACATTCCCAAATTATTCACAGGAACTGTAAGGGAACTCCTCAAAAAAACCGATGAACGCAATAAACTCTCCGAGATGCTGCCGGCACTCAAGCTCAATGCGATACTTGATCACGAGATCAGCACATTAAGCGGAGGAGAATTGCAGCGGGTGGCAATCGCTGCCTGCCTTGCGCGCGACGCAGACCTCTACTTCCTCGATGAGATCACACCATTTCTGGATATCTACCAGCGGATTGCCGCAGCAAAACTTATCCGGGAACTGGCGGCAGACAGACCCGTAGTTGTTGTTGAACACGACCTGGCAATCCTCGATATGCTCGCCGATACAGTTCACGTAGGCTATGGAAAACCAGCAGTCTTTGGGATCATCACCCGGCCAAAGGGCGTCCGTGTGGGCATCAACCAGTACCTTGAGGGTTTTTTAACCGAAGAGAACGTGCGGTTCCGCACAACACAGGTGGTCTTTGAGAAGCGGGCGCATGATAAAGGATCCAACCGGGAAGATCTTTTCAAGATACCTGCGATGACAAAGGAATATGAATCGTTCCATCTCACGGTCTCAGGTGGCACAATCAGGAGCGGAGAAGTGCTCGGGGTTGTCGGAGCAAACGGCATGGGTAAGAGCACCTTTGCAAAACTCCTGGCAGGTGTAGAAACGCCAACAACAGGCAAGATGGAAACATCCCTGCGCATATCGTATAAACCCCAGTATATCAAAGCCGACACATCTGACAGCGTGGAGATGTACCTGCGCCGTTGCACAACAAAATATGACACTTCATATTACCAGCACGAGATCATAGAATCACTCTCGTTAGAGCCCATACTCCAGTCATCAGTAGATACGCTCAGTGGCGGAGAACTCCAGCGGGTGACAATTGCCGGGTGCCTCTCCCGGGAAGCCGATGTGTATATTCTCGATGAACCCAGCGCACATCTTGATGTCGAGCAGCGGGTCAAGGTCACCCGGATGATCAAGCATCATGCAGAAGGAAAACAAGTCGGCATAATGGTAATCGATCACGACATTTACTTAATTGATATGATCAGCGAGCGCATTTTGGTCTTTGAAGGCGAGCCGGGGATCTCAGGTACCGCAGCAGGGCCTTTTAAGATGCGGGACGGTATGAACCGGTTCTTAGATGCGCTCGGTGTAACCTTCCGCCGTGACCAGAGCGGACGACCACGAATCAATAAACCCGGCTCATTCCTTGACCGCGAGCAGAAAGGAACCGGTGAATTCTATTATTATACAGCAGACGATACTTAAAACTCTGTCATACATTTTAATATTAGGACATGCAATTTTCCCTATATGCGGGGAGAGCAGCTTACCGATGCTATTATCTATGACAAGTTGAATCTCTTAAATAAAGATTTTTCAGGTTATATTGAACGCAATTCGGAAAAAGTGGATTCAAATCTCCCGGTCTTTTTTGGGCACATGATCTCCGCCCTGGAAAAATCGTTTCCTGATATATCTGACGAATCCTATGATGATTTCATCGACAGCATCACTTTTAAGGTTCTGGATGCGAGTTCCAAAAGCAATGATTTTGATTACATAAAACGAGTTAATATCAATGCGCTTCGCTTAAAAAAGAGAAAAGATGCCGACATTGGAATAAACTTAGTTGTTGGCCTGAAACTCTTAAAGAACGGTGACTATGGTCATGCTCTTGATTTCTTAAAAAAATATAAGGAACTCGATGCAAAGATTGGAACGGCAGTGGCCTACTGTCATTTTATCCTGTCACTGAGGGAATTTAAAAAAAATGAAGCGGTTCAGAGAAACCAGCGGCCCGGTGATATGGAACTGCAGGCACGCGAAACCATGCTCAATCTTACACGCGTGCGGCCTCCGGTAAATCAGTTAAAGCAGCTGGAGATTGAAGATCCAGCATTTTTAGAAAAGATCTTCTGGCAGATGATATTTTTAGGAATCGAATGGTTCCCGAGCGAAATATGGTTCATTGAAGTGGGATTGAAAAATGCTTCATTTACCCATAATGACGAAATGAAGAAACACCTGCTGGAGATTGGATCTGAACGGTTCTATACAGATATGGTCTTTTTACGGGAGATGTATCACTTAAAACTGGAGAACCGTGATGCTGCTGGAGCCGCAGGTGTTGTAAACCAGTTAATCAAGCAGTACCCGGATGAACTCGAACCTGTCTACCTGGGTTTAAAATTATCCCTGCTCTTAACAAAAAGGATCACGTACCAGAGTTTCAGGAAACTTGCCACTACAAAAGGTATGCCTGCTTCAATTATCGAGCTCTTTGATCTATCCTTTGATCTGCTGACACAGGATAAAAAGGCGGCAATGAGCAAGATTACGGAGTTTGAAAAAGAATTTCCGCATTACCAGTATTACATCACCGCACTAAGGTATATTGCTGCAGATTTCTTTTCGGATAATGAAACCCGGGTCAAACGGGCCAAAAAAGCTCTTCTCGATTCGATAGAGCAGTATTGTACTGAAAACCTGAAGAAAAAAAGTAATTAAAAAACTGAAACGCTCCATCCCTTTTTTTTATGTAAAACATCCGTAATCAGGATTAGATATTCACGCCAAATTTTTGAGCAATCGCACTGATAGCACGTGCAATTGGATCTGTGATCCAGGTTATAGGGGTCAGGATGGATGAGGTATCCGTCGATGGAGTGACTACTGTAGTTGGGGTTGATAGTGGATTTATAGTCGTTGAATTAATGGACGTTACATCAATAATTGTTACAGGAATCAGTGAAGGAGTCGGGGTAACCGGATCAATCAGTATTAGTTTTTCAGGTTTCGTATTGTCCACGTAATACCCGACATTTCCCGGTGTAGAAAACCAGACCCTGTTTTTTTGATCCACATTCACCGTTCTGACAATCTCAGAAGTCCCAATCCCTTCAAAGCGGTTCAGGCGACGGTATATCCCCCCGTCACGCCAGATATATAATCCGTCATCAGTTGCTATGTTGAGATTACCATCGGATCCTGCAGCAATATCATTGATATCAATTTTTTCCTGTGTCAGATCACCGGTTGTCAGGATATCTCTAAAACCGGATGCTGTGTCAAAGTGAATGATCTTTTCGCTATTGAAAAAATAGACACCTCCCAAAGGATCCCGTTTCACATGCTCCATCTTTCCTGCGGCATCATTTTTTCCCGCAAGCATCTCAAACTTAACCGGGTCATCCTGATTCCTTACAATCCACAGCCCTTCATTTAACGTAGCAATAACAAGGGAATTACTCACAGAATCAAGGGCCATGCTGTTGATCTCATAAAAACCCGACCCGTTTATTGCCATTGGCTGGAACCATGTCCATTTGCCATCGCGGTAACGGTGAATGCCGGCATGACCGGTTGCAATCCACATGTCATTGTTCCAGCGCTGGAGATCATGGATCCGTGTCTCCTTGAGCAGCTGTTGATCACGGATTACCTGGTAATAGGCACCATTGTAAATCTGAATCCCGCCGGAATACCCGATCCACTGATTTCCCTTATGATCGAATTCAACTGCGGTGATATAATCATCCATCAGCCCCGCTGAAAAATTATTTAAGTGCATGTGGCGCGTGCTCCAGGTTCCATTAAAAGTGGACAACCCGAATGCTGTTGCAATAAGGACATCGCCGTTTGGGTAGTTGATCTGGTCTTTGATCTCATCTGAATGCACCGCATCTGGAGAGGGGATGAAGAGCTTAATGGAATACGGCGGTGTTTGTGAGATTGTTGCAGTTGGCTTGCCAATTAACGAAGTATCATTTTGCGGGAGTGCACTAACCGGGAAAAAAATAAGAAAAACAATAATTATTATTGCGATTTCATAACTCACTCGTGACGCCATCTGCTCTCCTGATAGAGAATTTTCCACCACTGGCAGGGAGGAATGTGACGGTTCGGCCGACCTTTCCCCCAACGTCTTCGGCAGACAACTTGATGCCCTGCTCCTTTAAAACGACCCGCACTTTTTCTGTATTGCGTTCTCCGATATTGAGATTAGTACCGAAATACTCAAACATGCATGCCCCTCCTGCCATTTTTGCCACAAGTGAGCGATTGCTGCTTCCCATCTTATCGAGTTCTTTTAAGAGTAAAAGAATGGCTGTGTCTGCATATTTTCCCGGGCGATCTGTTCTGCCTCCACTATCCGGCAGCATTATATGTACCATAGCGCCGATTTTTTTTTGCGGGTCATACAGGGTAAGTCCGATACAGGAACCAAGACCAATCGTCATCATGGGAAAGGAACCGACCCGGTATTCACCAATACCTATCATCGCCGTTTGCGGGATCTGAGTAGTTTGATCGGCCATTTTTTGTCACTGGTTTTTTAAGATGTACCATTCATCATCGCTTCAAGGAGCCCGGTAATTCTTTTTAACGTACTGATCTCCGGCAGCATGATAATATCACTGTCAATCTTGTGCTCTTCACAGATAAGTTCTGTTGAGAAGAGTAAGACTTCATCCACTTCCTCCCCCAACTGGGCAATAAGTGACTCCATTGCTGCATGAGCCATATCGATACTGAGTGCAGGTGGAGACGGGAGCATGACAAAACCAAGCAGCTCTGCTGTGGCATCCAAAAATGCAGAGACCATGATGTTTCCCACTTCTAAAAGGGCACTCTGGTCCATCTCATTAAATTCACGATCCATATCGGTCATTCCCAGCATGGTGTTGGTCAGTCGCATGGCTGATTCCCTTGTGATATAAAATATTATATATCCACCATGCGGGATCTCACCCTGAAGTTCAAATACAACCAGTGCAGCGGACTCATCACCGACATAGTTTCCCAGTTCGGCAAGGTCAACAGCCTTGATTGCCGGAACACTCATCGAAACCGTGCTCGATAGCATCTGTGATAATGTTGTCGCCGCATGAGCCGCACCGATATTTCCCAGTTCCTGAATTGCATCTGCCTGTACTGTTGATAATTTCATGTCTCACCTACACCATGGTATTTACATCAAGCACGGGTACTACTTCCCCGTCACCAAGAATGGTAATCCCGCTCACTCCGCGGGTGTTGCCGATAATGCTGCTTAACGGTTTTACCACAACTTCCTGCTTTCCTTCAACTATGTCAACTGCGATACAGCACTTACGTTTCTGGTACTGCACTACAATAAGGATCTCTCTGCCTTCGGATTTTCCCATCATATCATCGAGTAAGAAGACTTCAAGCACTTCATCGCGAAGTAAAATTGCATCACTCTTGCCAATCCTGTGGGTTGCTTCGTCTTTGAAGTTTGCCACTTCAACAATACTGCTGATAGGAATGGCAAGTCTGCGCTTATTGATCCGCACGATCATTACGTCAACAATGGCCATTGTGGGTGGGAGCAGCAGTTCAAAGCGACTCCCTTTTCCCGGGTTTGTCTCCACACGGATTGAACCTTTTAAAGATTCAATGGAACGTTTTACTACATCAAGTCCCACACCCCGTCCGCTGATGTCTGAGATTTTATCGGCTGTGGAGAATCCTGGCATGAACAGCAGATCTACTGCCTGATCTGTTGTCAGTGTTTCGGCAATTTCCTTTGTTATCAAGCCTTTTTCTACCGCTTTTGACTTAACCTTCTCAACATTGACTCCGGCGCCATCATCAAGAAGTTCGATAATTACATTATCCCGGTCACGGTGAGCTGATAATTTAACATACCCTTTTCTGGTTTTACCGGCCTTTTCCCTGACATCGGGTGATTCGATCCCATGATTCACTGCGTTCCTGATTAAGTGAAGGAGCGGATCATTGAGTCCGTCCATGACACTACGATCAAGTTCAGTCTCCCCGCCTTCCATGACAAATTCCACTTCTTTCCCATCGTACTGGGCGACATCCCGGACTACCCTTGGAAGGCGGTTAAAGATATGATTTAAGGGGATCATGCGGATGTTCATCATCAGGTTCTGGAGATCCGATACCGATCGCTCCACCATCCCGATGGCTTCATCCATCTCTTTGATCTTGTTCTGTTCAGCGATCTGCTTGAGCCTGCCGCGATTGATAACCAGGTCCTCGACAAGATTCATAATATGATCGAGCTGGGTGATATCTACCCTTAAGTTCTTTATCTCCCGGTTTTTATCCGCACTTGCAGATTGCTGCTTTGGATCGGCTTTTTCAGGTTTTGCATCATCGGATGCATCTGTTGAGGGGGCTTGCTCTTCTTTTAGAGCGGGTGCAATTTCAACAGAGGCGATATCCGTTCCGGTTGCAGCGGTTTTCAAGGCATCCTCGCCCACGTCGCTGGCAATTTTCAGTATAAGAGTGCCTTCAAATACGCCTTCATCGATTGATTCGCGTGATGGATTGAAAGACAGGATGGTTCCCAGGGACTCAAGATTTCCTATGGCTAACATTGCCCGGATATCTTTCATGGCACAGTCATCGGCAACCTTTATTGTTATGGAATAGCGGGGACGATTTGTGTCATCAACAATTTCTTTTATTTTTTCTGTGGCAGCCTTACTTGGTGTGACAGCCGGTTTTGAGTCCTTCTCTATTGGTTTACCGGAATTTTTCGAGATCCATTGTTTTAAGGCTTTTACCTGTTCATCAGGATTGACAGAAGACGAATCGCCACCACCTTCCACATCATCCAGCATCAACTCAATTATATCTGAGCATGCTAACAGCATGTTGTTTAAGTCCGCAGTGATCACAGCGCTTCCACTGCGTATCATCTGGAACACATCTTCCATGGTATGGCAGAGTCTCTCCATCTCCATAAAGCCCATGGATGCTGAGGCACCTTTGAGGGTGTGAATCGAACGGAATATCTCATCAATAGCCGTCTGGCTTCCCCCTTTTTCCAGAATCAGCATGTTCTTTACCAGATTCTCGTGATTCTCACGTGATTCAGCAACAAACAGACCCCTGTAGGCTTCAAATTCAGACATCTATGCCCTCCATACCATGTACAGCCTTCTCAATCTCTTTTGCAAGCTTATTCAGAGGCAGGATCAGATCGGCGGCATTATACTTAATCACCGATCGTGCCATGCCATAGACCAGACAGTCTTTCTCATCACAGACCAGATTTTTTCCCCCGGCCTGTTTTATCGCCAGTGCTCCGGCACCGGCATCGTTTCCCATGCCACTCAATGTTACTGAGACAATATTTTTTCCATATACGGTGACTGCGGATTCATATGTTTTGTCAACCGCCGGTTTGACCCCGTGGAGCGGGGGGGAATTAGTGTGGATAATGCGCCCGGTTTTTTTATTTTTTTCTGATAATGCTCCGCTGACTACGGTATGGACCCCGGCTTGTGAGAGGAGAATCCTTCCTGTCAATATGGAATCTCCGGTTTCTGTTTCCTTGACCGGGATCTGCGATATCCGGTTAAACCGTTCGGCAAGGGGTTTGGTAAATCCCGGGGGCATGTGCTGGGTGACGATGATGCCTGCCGGAAGATCTGCTGGAAGTTGTGCCAGAAGAGTATCGAGCATTGGCGGACCGCCGGCAGATGATCCAATGAGTACTACCCTGTCTGCGGTTGCCGTACTAACAGGTTCTTTTCGGGTAACAAATTTTGAAGGAAGGGAGATGAGATGTTTGACTTTTTCAATCAGTTCCTGACTGATATCACGCACATGGGGAATATCCTTTGGCTTGAGCATGAAATCATCCGCACCCAGCTGAATTGCCTGTGTTGTCAGTTCAGCACCTTCTGAAGTTAAGGTGCTCAGCATCAGGATTTTTGGGCGCTTTGATCTTTTCTTAAGTTCTTTTAATACTTCAATCCCATTCATCACTGGCATTTCAATGTCAAGCGTGATAAGATCCGGTGCAAGACTCTGGATTTTGTCTAACGCTTCGACACCATTTGTTGCAGTGCCCACGATTTCTATGGACTTATCCTTTGTCAGCATATCCTTAATGATTGTCCGCATGAACACGGAATCATCTATGATAAGTACCTTAACCATAATCAGGACGCCAGTACGTTTTTGACTTCCTCAAGAACCTTGGGTGCCTGGAACGGTTTGACGATATACCCTTTTGCACCGCTTTTTATCGCGAGTTTGACCATCTGTTCCTGACCTACTGCCGTACACATGATGATCTTTGCAGCAGGGTCAATCGCCTTGATGCCTTTTAATGCCTCAATTCCGTTCATTTTGGGCATCACGATATCCATAGTGACGAGATCCGGTTTCAATTCCTTGTATTTTGCAATCGCTTCTTCGCCATCCCCAGCTTCTCCGGCAATCGAATGTCCTCCTGTAAACAGAATATTTTTAACAAGGGTTCGCATGAAGAGCGTATCATCCACAATCAAAATCTTTCCCATTGACGATCAAATTACAATTTGTGAGATGATTGCATATAGAGGTATTGGTAATAAAACAGGGGTATTTTTTAATTTGTTTGGGATTTGGTGGCATCTGTAATATATCTTACACCTTTAGGCGAGAGCTGAATTTCTCTTCTGATAACGACCACTTCAGCAAGACCGAGGGATAATATTTTATCATAGATCTGGTCGAGTTGTTTGTGAGGGATGGTTAACATATTTTCAATGGCATGTGAGTCCATTCCAGAATATACGAGCATGGCTACCTGCTGGTCAACGCCGTCAAGCTCTGTTCCTTTCATATCCATGCTTTTTGTGGTATCTTTTAAGAAATTATAAAGAACCTGAAGGGTTGATATGGGACAGAGCACAAGGCTTGAGACCACTTCAGCTGATTCGAGATAATCGATTTTTATCACTTCGGTAGGTTTTCCCTGTACATCCCGTTTGGTGAGCTCTATTGCTGCTACTTCGGTGATGGGAACACTGATCTGTTTTGCCGCACTGACAAACCATATGCCGCTTTTGACAACAACTACACTTCCCTTCTCCCATGAGGCTTCTTTGATCATCACTCCACCCCGTATGGCCGGCGACATGAAGTACGCCATGAGCCGATACGCATTGCAGAGCGGGAGAATGCGTACTTTTAAAAACTGGAGCACTTTTTCAACGGAGAGTATTTTATAAACTACTTCAACGTCCGTTTTTACGGTAATGATGAGAATGCTTTTCTTTTCAGAAACATCTAAGACGGACTTAAAAAGGATCTCTTTGTTTATCGGAGCCGGAATTACCAGACGATCTTCACTTACAGCCAGTTTAGTGACGATCCATTCTTTGTTGAACTCAATTTTTACCGGTACTTCCGTCATGGAACCTCAACAATTATTGCAGGTATTTAAAATATCCAGATACATGTATGTAGTGCTATGGCTTATTTTATTCCTTCTGCAGGAGATGTTTTCTTTTTCTGAGTTTCCTTAATAGCGCTCATCCTTGTAAACACGTCAGTCAGTTCACTCTCAATCTCCTCACCGGGTGCTTTGAAATCCGCTAAATCCCGGAGGAGGGCGAGATTTTTCTCTTTTTTGACTTGCTTTACCTCAGAAGCAAGCGAGCTTAAAAGATCTGCATCGGTACCCATGGCACCGCTGGAGAATGCTGCCATCTCCGATTGGGTTGAGATCTGTTCCTCGGATTGACCGGCATTGTCCGGTGCATCTGATTTAATCCAGTCAGTCTTTACCTGTCCTTTAACAGGTTCAGCAGGAGCAACATCATTTATGGGAGCCGGTCCAGCCGGGGTTGCCGGAGACTGCGGGGTTTTTTCTTCTGCATCATCATCAAGTTCAACATCGTCAAGGCTCAGGTTGTCAAGATCTCCAAAATCACTATCAATTGCATCACCGCCTTCAAGACCGCTGAACTCTTCGAGTCCTTCGGCATTGTCCCTGAGAATATTTCCTGCTTCCCCATCAAGATCGAGTGAGGGGAGGGGAATATCGGGCTCATTTATCTCAAGTGAGCTGGCGTTTGGAAACGAACTGAAAGCACCATCTGAAATTCCCGGCATTGATTGCGGGGATTCAAGGCCATCTAAAGAATCGAGCAGACCAGAATCAAATTCATCCTCAGACAGGGACAGGAAAGGATCCTGATCTTGTGTCGTACCCATGGCTGTTGTTCCTGCACCAAAGGATGGCAATTGAACAGAGTTGTTTCCTACATTTCCGGCATTATCGAGTGCCGAACTTTTCTCAACTTTTTCACGGACGGTTCTATCAAGCTGCTTATTGATGTCGTCAACCTTTTTTCCAGACTTGCCGCGCGCTTTTAACACTGATCCGAGGGATTTTATGGAGGATACAAACGAACGGATATGCAGACCGATGCCTTTTTTCTTATCCGTTCCTTTTGCGGGTTGTTTTTCTCCTGCCTTTTGCGGGGGAGTTTTATCATTTGGGGCGGGTGTTGATTTTTTTGAAAATTTCATCCCTTTGAGTTTTTTGATTATGCCGATATTTTTTAAATTTGACGGTTTTAATTTGTTCAGTGCGGTTTTCATATCGGTAAGAGTGATCGCACCGAGAATGATGAGGATTAAAAAGCCCACGATAAGGATGATGGGGAACATGAAAATGAGTGGAATATCAAAGAGGATCAGGATAGATCCGGTGATAACAATCACTACAAACAATATTGGCCTGCGGAGACTTTCTTTCATGGCAAATCTCATTTTACTGATGAACCCATTTGCTGGAGTGCTTCAGGGTTGAAGAACATACCGACTACAGTTGGTGCTACGAGCAATACAAATCCGGTACATGTACAGAATATTGCTATGTAGAAATAATACATATACCGATCCCCTCCCCCTACTATCCGTGCAGCAAAGATATTGGATACAGTGATGATGGTTAAAATAATGACAACAAAGGTCATCATCTCCTTTTCAGGAAAGTTTGTGAGCATGGTCATTCCGCCCATAGCAGAACCCGCAGACACACCGGCCCCACTTGCGGCCCCACTTGCTGATCCAGCTGCGGCAACCGATGTTTGCTGGAATGTAGTCATCATTTTTGATACGGAACTCGTCAGGACTACCATGATCTGGTAGAGCCCGACAAAAATTCCTATCATTGCGATATGCATCGGAATAAGGAGAATAAAAAAACTTTTGGCATGCATATCTTTCTTTTCTCTAAGGAGTGTCTGTTCAAGTACTGAAGATCCCACCACTTTACCTATGGGTTCTGCAGGACCGCCAAGCGTAACGGTATCTAAATAGATATTTAAGTATTTGTAGATCAGGTTGCTTCCGGATTCCCCGATGAATTTATCCCAGATCTGTTTATTATCCAGACCAAGATTCATTTTGGAATAAACAGAATTAACCAGATATTCAATAGCGGGGAGTGATTTGCGATCGATCTTTCCAAGCGCGGTTACTGCAGTAGAACCCTGTCCTCCCATGATTGCCCCAAGGCTGCTGATGAATGTTGAAAAATCTGCATCCCGAAGCGTAATATTGGAATCATCAATAAAGCCAATGATACCCAGCGGTGCCATTAAGATTCCTACAAGAAGAAAAATTAATCCTGCGTGAACACCGAGCAGCACAAGGACAATAATTGCGATAATGGTGACAGGTACGATGATCCTTTCCATGGCATGAACGGTATCCTGCTCTTTCGATGCACGGGTCATCAGACCATGGGATTTTGGATCATAGGGAACCGATGTATACATGAGCACGTTGCCCCCAAGGGAGATGGCAAAAACAATTCCATAGGCAACATTCAATGTGCTCTGAATCCCGGATGGAGCATAAATGGCAATCGAGATCATCATGACTACAGCTATCACGGTTCCTGAAAGGAGCATGGCAATATAGGCATCTCCCCATTTTTTAAGCATCTCGAGTCCCTGCTCCACCTGGCTCCGGTACACGGCTCGGACGGTTGAGAGCTCGTTATTTAGGTAATCGTCATCAGGAACACCGGATTCAATCGCATTTGCATACCTGTCGAGCAGACTCCTGAGATTGGTGTTACTAACGCGTTCGGCTACAATGCTTAACGATTCGGAATAACTAAAACCCCATTTCTTGGCAAACGTATCCACTTTTTCGATGTAAATAGCAGATATGTACTCTTTTCTGTTGCCACCATAGGAAAAAATTTCAGGACGGGTGGCATTGGCAAGTCCCAGAGATGCCAGGTACGTTATCATAAAGAGCAGATCTGCTGGCATCTGTTTTGCTTCAGAAAAATTATTAAATTTTTCTTTGAGTCCTTTTACAATAGACGCAAAGGGGATCTCTTTCTTTGCCGGTTTATCTTTTGAGGCTTTTGAAACATCAACCATATCAGGAACCAATCTGCAGGAGTCCCTGTTTCTTGATCTTTGTCATCATGTGAAACAGATCCCAGAACTTGGTGTACCCGGCTTTATGCAGGCGTTCAAGAATTTTTGCACGTTTTTCCACTTCAAGGTAGATCTCTGACTTTTTATTCTCAGGCATCCCGAGCATGGTGGCAATCTTATTTTCCAGCAGGAATGAACTGCCTTTTCCGCTCCAGGTAAATGTATCGGAAACCGGTTCCCAGCTGAACATTTCCACAAAGGTAAACCCCTGGGTTTCCGGGTTAAACCCCACCAGTTCATTACAGCTGATCATCCGCCGCACCAGCTGCCCGTCCGGGCGCTTGACTGCACTCTGGATGACGACAAGGTTTAAGTTATCCACATACGTCCTTGGAATATTGATTGGATCTCCACAGAGACGCTGGATGAGTTTTTCAACCGATGCTGCGTGGAAAGTGCTCATGACAGGGTGACCTGTCTGCATGGCACCAAACGCCACGGCCCCTTCTTCTCCACGGATTTCACCGACAAGGATCTGGTTGGGGCGCTGACGCAGGGCGGCCTTTAACAGGTCAAACATGGTCACTTCACCACCGGTCCCCCCACCGGATCCTTTACCTTTTGCAAGTGCAACTTCCCGGATCCAGTTCCTGTGGGGAACAGTCAGCTCCGGAGTATCTTCGATGGTAATTATCTTGTTCTCCGGGGGTATGAACCCGGTGATGGCATTTAACAGGGTTGTTTTTCCGCTTGCAGTTTCCCCTGAAACGAATAGTGACATACCGTACTCTGCACAGATCCAGAGATACGCCGCAGACAGGTAGTCAAGACCATTGCTTTCAATGATGTTTAAGATTGAAAGCGGGACTTCGTTCACTTTACGGATAGAAAAGTTACTTCCGTGGCGACTGATGGCAGTTCCGTAGACAATATTGATACGTGAACCATCCGGCAGTGTGGCATCAACAATCGGACTTCTGTAAGTGATGGGGCGCTTGATCTTTTCTGCCATTCTGACAACAAATTCGTCAAGCTCGCTTGATACTGTGAATTCAATAACCGATTTTAAGCCTTTGAAGATCTTGTGCTCAATGAAGATCGGACCGACACCATCACAGGAGATATCTTCAATATAATTGTCAGAAAGGAAGGGTTTTAGTACCCCCATATCGATCTTATCCCTCACTAACAGGTATTCAATGGCCCGGTATTCCTCGTTTGTCAGGATCACTTTTCCTTCAGGGGTCTGGGGCACCTGATGCTTCTTTTTGACATTTTTCATCTTGTCTTTTGCCGAGAAGTCCGTTTTTAAAAATGTCGTAAGTTTGGATTTCATATCCTGACCTTGTGCACCCCCCCCGGTGAGCTGGGCAAGTGGCACACCTTTTGGACGGATAACAGTAACAAGAGCCAGCATCTTTTTAATGACTTCTGACCGCTCCTTGTCGCTGATTGGATCTTCTTCCAGACCATCAATTAAGTCTACAAGTTTGATCTCAATGGCCGGCATCATCATATTCACGTTATGGAGGAACGAAGGTTCAATAGGAATGTAAAAATTTCTGACATCATCTGGATCGGGAAGGATATGGATAAATGTGGTTTCATTGACCGGATAAATGATATTGGGACTCTCCATCTTGCGGAGATCTTTTTTCAATTCCGATAAAAAGAGCGGGATGCCATAGGTGTTTACCGGAAATGTATGAAGATATTCGAGCAGGTGCGGACTTGCTTTTACATATTCTTTGGCATTAGCCGGAAGCATTTTGTAAAGCGGACTTGATTCGATATCATTGTAAAAATCTACATCTGAATCAACCACTTCGGGCTTGTATGGAAGGTTGACTGCAACGGTGAGCGTACCCATATCAAACCCTCGCAAAGCTCATGGGGATTACTTTCATTCCATAACCCGGATGAACTTCAAAACTTACAAGGTTTCCGGTAGTCTTTCTTGCACCGCGTACCTTGTTCACCTCCATTACCATCACATATTTGTCGCCTACCTGAGCTTTTTTCATGTTCAGGTGGGCATCTGATATGGAACGTATCCGCACAAGAGTATCTTCTTCGAATGCATAGGTATGAAGTGTGACAAGGATTGTCTTTCCTTTGTCAACAAGGGATTTGCAGCTGGTAAAGAAAGCAAGGATAGAATCCGTTTGTGCATATTCAGTAAATAAGGTGAGTGAATCTATGACAATTACCTCTGCTTTGCTCTCCTTGATAAAGGATATCAGATGTGCAAGGATTCCGACCATGTCTTCTTTTTTCCATTCAAATCCGGTTACGTGAAGGGGAAAAACCTTGATGTAGCCCCAGGCAAAATACTCGGAGATATCCAGGCTCATTGACTCCATCTGTTTGAGAAAACTTTTCGTTGTACTCTCAGTGGTGAAGAGGTCAACACAAAATCCCTGTTTCATTGCACCCCAGATGATCTGCTGGGTCAATACACTCTTTCCGGTGTCATTTTCTCCTTCGATAAGGGTGAGCGATTCAAGCGGGAGACCATCTGCGATCTTTTTATCCAGTTCCGCGTTGCCTGTGGAGAGGATTCGCCGGTCTTCGCCCCCCATCAGATCGGAAATGGTTGCCATTCAGGAACTCCTTTTAATATTGTTATATTGTTGTCTGAGCATTTACCCCATTGCCTGTTGTGATCTGGAACCATTTTATAAGATCTGCATTGTTATAGGTTGCACAAACCCACATTTTCTCACCGGGATCCAGCTGGTTGGGATGAATGACCTCTGCGTCGTTAAGGGTAGGACCTGAATAAATCCCTATCTTTCTCCACTTGCCCGAATTATCTCCTGATGCTTCGTAGGTGAGATGCTGGAGTGGAGAACTGGTGAAGATAAAAACATCCATATGTTCAAAATCTGTGATCATTTCATTTCCGTTATTCGTGACATTGAAATTCAGCCACGGGTCAAATGTGCTATTACCATATGAGGCGATTTCTATAGTGGTCCCCAATCGTGCCCCCTGTAGCAGCGTACTATCTTTTTGTGCATTTAAGACTACATCCGTTGTGGTGAGTACGCTACCCACAAGTATGTATGCCACAATAACCAGCATCATAACCCCGATGGCAGCTCCGATTATCTCAGCGACAGCCATGGTGCGTCAGCTCGACTCAGCATTGAATTCCTGAGATCGCCAGATCCCGTTCGGAAGAACAAACTGGAAATAAACCGTTTTGCCTGCATCGATTGATGTCGTTGCGTGGATATGAAGTGTCTCACCCGTATCCCAGTAAGTGTCATCGGCAGGAACGATGTCTGCACTCCAAGTAACACCATAGGTAAGCAGGTTGCCTACAGTCTTACCGCAAAAAACATTTGCATTTGCGATTTCTGCTGTTGATATCCTCTGGCTTCCTATATTTTTCATGTATATATCGGCAGTGCCAGCGGGCGAGGCAAAATTTGCAACAATCTTAAAATCCGTACGGAGTCTCGTGTCCGCGTCATGCGTGGAAGACTGGAATGTTCCCGCAGTACTGTAGATGACCGGGTAAATTGCATTCACAAGCACTGCTGTTGCAACTACTGCGGTAATTAAGAAAATAGCAGTGGTGATGGTCTCGGCAGACATGTATCAGATCCTGTCGGGAAGGTTCATCCAGTCTTCATCATTTTCTTTGCTCTTTGATGGGGAGGAGCGTTCTCTCATAGAGATGCCCGAAATATTCAATTTTGGCTCACTGGATTTTTCCTTTACCGGCAGATCCTGCTGGCGCTGTTCCATCATCACTTCAATCATATCCCGGTCCAGAGATGTGTCTGTCGGGGAGAGGATACGGTTTAAAGCATAGAGCTCAGCAACGAATTCGTCTGGACCCACTTCATGCTCCTCGCCCAGATTTGCGGGCATCAGGCGGGAAATCTCCCGTATCTCATCGCAGGAATCTTTGGAGATATACCCCATCGCCTGGTAAGAACCCAAAATGATCTCAAGACGATCATGTCCGAATTTTTTTACCGACTGGGTTGTCCATTTGAAGAGTTTATACACCTTCTGGAGACGAAGCTTCTCGTTTATCGGAATTGACGGTGGGGGCATTGCTGTTCTTGCAGGCTGACTTGCAGGGGAATTAGAAGGGAAACCTGCCGGAAGATATGAAGGTTGACTTGCAGGATGATAACCAGGCGGACTTGCCATGGGAGGACCTGTCATCTGATTTCTTAAGGCAGCGAGCATCTGCTCATCTAACATTTTTCGTTCTGCTTCATATTGAGTGACAGGAGAGTGAGATCTTTCGGCTTCTTTTGCAGATTCTGCCTTATATTTTTCTGTCTCATTTTTCGATTTGGTTGATTCTATCTGCGATTCACGGGCATCAAGGGCAGCTTCCCGCGCTTCAAGAGCTGATCTTTTTGCTTCTCCGGCCTCAACTTCAGCAGCTGATATTGAATGACCGGACGATCCCCCGGCCACTGCAGTAAGCGTAAATGGATTTTCGAGTTCATTCATCCGTTCACGGATATCCATTAAAAGACGTTTGATGGAGGTTTTTATCAGGTCGACTTCCCGTTCGAGGTTCTGGAGCTTGACCTCGGGGTCATCCTCAGATGCGGCAGTGATAATATGATCTACCTGCGACTGGTTTACTGCCATAGTGTATCTATGCGATATATTAGATTAGTTACTAATAAACATTCTTACCTCTAAAGCGGCGTAAATCGGGATCGATATTTAATTTCAGGAATTTTTTTTGGTTTTTGCAGGATAAATGAATTCGTTTTATTAACTTTTCATCAAGTCCTGGATTTCGGATTCATAAAAAGAAGTGGCGGTGCGATATCACCGGGTGTATTTCGCTTTTGCCAAACTTAAATGATATCCGGATACCGTTACTGTGTGTTAAAATTTCACAATATCAAATCCAGATATCAAAGTGTCCTGCAATAAGAAAATGGCACAGAACGACACTTTTAAAAAAAAAACGTGCCGATTCGTGCATTTAAAAAATAATGAAGATCCATTTCCATTACGAAAGGTTACACAGATTACCGGTTAAAAACAATAATCATAGACACATTGTTTTGTGATGATACCAATGAAAACAGTAATTATCTGAATCGTAGATTGTAATTCATGGAAGACCGGGCAATGCAATATTATAATGAAGGGGTTGATTTTGCCAATCTCGGTCGGTATTCAGAAGCAGTCGCATCGTATGACAAGGCGATTGCCGCAAATCCGGATTTTTCCAATGCATGGGTTAACCGCGGAAATGCACTGGGAAATCTCGGTCGGTATTCAGAAGCGGTTGATTCATATGACAAGGCAATAGCCATCAATCCTCAAAACGCCAATGCCTGGGCTAACCGCGGAAACGCGCTCCATCATCTCAAAAGGCATGAAGAAGCAGTTGAATCTTGTGACAAAGCACTAGCCATAAACCCGGAGTTTTCCAATGCATGGGCTAACCGGGGAAACGCGCTGGGTAATCTCGGTCGGTATTCAGAAGCAGTCGACTCATATGACAAGGCAATAGCCATAAACCCGGAGTTCTCCAATGCATGGGTCAACCGCGGAAATGCACTTCATCATCTCACACGGCATACAGAAGCAGTCGAATCTTGTGACAAGGCAATTGCCATAAACCCGGACTATGCTTCGGCATGGGTCAACCGCGGAAATGCTCTGGGTAATCTCGGTCGTTATTCAGAAGCAGTCGACTCATATGACAAGGCAATTGCCATCAATCCGTATTTTTCCAATGCATGGGTCAACCGCGGAAATGCACTGGGTAATCTCGGTCAATATGCAGAAGCGGTCAACTCATATGACAAGGCTATTGCCATACACCCGGATTTTTCCAATGCCTGGGCCAACCGCGGAAACGCACTGGGTAATCTCGGTAGATATAAAGAAGCAGTAGATTCGTATGACAAAGCAAATGCCGTAAAGCCTGATGATGCCAGTGTGTGGTATAACCGCGGAAACGCGCTTGCTAATCTCGGTCAATATAAAGAAGCAGTCACCTCGTACAACAAGGCGATTGCCATAAACCCGGATTTCTCCAATGCGTGGCTCAACTGCGGAAACGCGCTGGGTAATCTCGGACTGCACACAGACGCAGTTGACTCGTATGACAAAGCAAATGCCATAAAGCCGGATGATGCAAGTGCGTGGTACAACCGCGGACTCTCGCTAGGTGAACAAGAACGGCATGCAGAAGCGGTTGCCTCGTATGACAGGGCGATTGTCATCATGCCTGAACACGCAAAGGCGTGGTACAACCGCGGACTCTCGTTAGGTAAACTAGATCGGCATGCAGAGGCGGTCGACTCGTATGACAAGGCAATTGCCATCAACCCAAATGACTCCAATGCGTGGTACAACCGCGCAAACTCGCTCCATTATCTTGGACAGCATGCTGAAGTGGTTGACTCATTAAATAAGGCACTTGCCATCGATCCAACAGATGCAAATGCGTGGAGCAACCAAGGACTGGCGCAAGGGAAACTCGGTCGGCATGCCGAAGCAGTCGACTCATATGACAAAGCAATTGCCCTCAATCCAACGGACGCCAGTGTGTGGTACAACCGCGGACTCTCGTTAAGTAATCTCGGCAGGCATGCAGAAGTGGTTGCCTCATATGACAAGGCGCTTGCCATCAGGCCAGATCTCGCCAAAGCGTGGAACTTCCATGGACTTGCGCTAAGTTCTCTCGGTCGGTATTCAGAAGCGATTGCCTCATATGACAAGGCCATTGCCATCAGACCAGACTGCATTGATGCCATGAACAACCGTGGGTTAGCATTAAGTGATCTCGGCAGGCATGCAGAAGCGGTCAACTCGTATGACCGGGCGATTGCCATCAACCCGAATTTCGCTGTTGCGTGGGTTAATCGCGGTGTCGCGCTGGATAAACTTGGTCAGTATGCAGACGCAGTCAACTCGTATGACCGGGCAATTACCATCAACCCAAATGACGCCAATGCGTGGTACGATCGCGGATTTACGCTGGGTGAACTTGGACAGCATACAAAAGCCCTTGCCTCTTATGACAAAGCACTTACCATCAAACCGGAATACGCAAAGGCGTGGTACAACCGCGGATTAACGTTAAGTGAACTTGGACGACTTGCAGATGCTGTAGACTCATATGACAAAGCGTTAACTATCAACCCAAATGACGCCAATGCGGGATATAACCGCGGACTCGCGCTCGGGGAACTTGGACGACATGCAGAAGCAGTCGATTCGTATGAAAAGGCAATTGCCAACAACCCGGACTACGCCAAGGCGTGGTACAACCGCGCAGTCTCGTTAGGTGAACTAGATCGGCATGAAGAAGCAGTCGATTCGTATGACAGGGCAATTGCCATCAACCCAAATGACGCAAATGCGTGGAACAACCATGGACTCGCACTGGGGATGCTTAACCGGCATGCAGATTCACTTGATTCGTATGAAAAAGCAATTGCCATCAACCCGGATTACTACGATGCGTGGGTCAATTTCGGAAATGCGCTCGATAATCTCGATCGACATGAAGAGGCAATCAACACATATGACAAGGCAATTGCCATAAACCCAGGTTTTGCTGATGCATGGTATAACCGCGGATTAGCATTAAATGATCTCGATCGGCATGAAGAAGCCATTGCCTCATATGACAAGGCGCTTGCCATCAACCCTGATTTTGCTGATGCATGGTACAACTGCGGATTTGCGCTGGGTGAACTAGATCGTTATGAAGAGGCCCTTACCTCATATGAAAAGGCAATAACCGGCAACCCAGATGACGCTAATGCGTGGAGCAACCACGGACTCACACTGGTGATGCTCGGTAAGGATTCAGATGCACTCGTATCTTTTGATAAGGCAATTGCTATCAACCCAAATGACGCCAATACTTGGTACAATCGTGGATTTGCACTAACGGAACTCGGTCGGCATGCAGAAGCTATTGCCTCGTATGACAAAGGGGTTGCTATCAACCCAAATGATGTCAATGCATGGTACCACCGTGGATTTGCGTTAAATGTACTAGGACAACATGCAGAAGCGGTTGACTCATATGACAAGGCGCTTGCCATCAGTCCAGATCTCGCCAAAGTGTGGAACTTCCGTGGACTAGCTTTAAGTGAACTTGGACAGTATGCCAAAGCCGTAGACTCGTATGAAAAAGCGGTAATGATAAACCCGAATTTTTCCAATGCGTGGATCAACTGCGGAAATGCACTCGATAATCTCGGTCAGTATTCAGATGCGGTGGACTCGTATAACAAGGCAATCGCAATCACGCCAGATGATGCCCGTCTGCAGTACAACTGCGGATTAGCGTTAAGTGAACTTGGTCGGCATTCAGAAGCCATTGCCTCGTATGACAAGGCAATTGCCATCAACCCGGATTTCGCTGGGGCGTGGGTTAACCGGGGATTAGCATTCAATGATCTCTGTCAGCATGCAAAAGCCATCGACTCCTTTGATAAAGCCATTGCCATCAAACCGGATTTTACCCTGGCATGGTACAACCGGGGATTGGCACTGATTAATCTTGGTCTGGATGATGAAGCCGTTGATTCATTTGACAAGGCGATAGCCATCAAGCCGGATTTTACCTTAGCATGGTACAACCGCGGCTTAGCGTTATGTGATCTGGCGCGTCAGACTGAAGCCGTCGACTCGTTTGACAAGGCAGTTAGCATCCAACCGGATTTCACCCTTGCATGGTACAGCCGTGGATTAACGTTAATTGATCTGGACCATCTGGATGAAGCCATCGACTCTTTCGACAAGACTGTTGCCATCAATCCGTACTACACCGATGCATGGTTCAACCGCGGATTAGCGTTAGAGGAACTTGGACAACATGCAGAAGCTGTCGATTCATTTGAAAAGGCACTTGCCATTAATCCCAAACACGCCAATGCATGGTACTATCACGGATTAGCGTTAAGTGAACTTGGGCAGCATGCCAAAGCGGTTGAATCATTTGACAATGCGGTTGCCATCAGTCCTGAATACGTCGATGCATGGTTCAACCGTGGATTTGCGTTAAATGAACTCTGTCGGCATGCAGGAGCCATTGCCTCGTATGACAAGGCGCTTGCCATTAACCCGGATTTTTCCTTGGCATGGCATAACCGAGGATTAGGGTTAAGGGATCTCGGACAGTATGCAGAAGCTGTCGACTCGTTTAATAAGGCGATAGCCATCAACCCGGATTTTACCTTGGCATGGTACAACCATGGATTAGCGTTAAGGGCTCTTGGACAATATGCAGAAGCCATCGTCTCATATGAAAAGGCAATTGCCATCAACCCATGTCTCGCTGATATATGGTACAACCACGGTTTGGCGTTTGGTGAACTTGGACAATATGCAGATGCGGTCGCCTCTTATGACAAGGCACTTGCCATCAACCCTGACTACACCGATGCCTGGTACAACAGCGGATTAGCGTTATGGGATCTTGGACAGTATGCAGAAACGGTCAACTCATTTGAAAAGACGCTCACCATAAATCCTGAACATGTCGATGCGTGGTACTACCGCGGGTTAGCGTTACGTGAACTTGGGCAGCATGCAGAAGCGGTCAACTCATTTAAAAAAGCGGTTGTCATCAATCCTGAATACGCTGATGCATGGTACAACCAGGGATTAGCGTTACGTGAACTTGGGCAGCATGCAGAAGCGGTCAACTCATTTAAAAAAGCGGTTGTCATCAATCCAAAATACGCTGATGCATGGTACAACCAAGGATTAGTGTTAAGTGATCTCGAACAACTTGCAGAAGCGGTAGAATCATTCGAAAAGGCACTCGCCATCAATCCTGAATACACTGATGCCTGGTACTACAGTGGATTAGCGTTAAGGGATCTCGGACAGTATGCAGAAGCGGTAGAATCATTCGAAAAGGCACTCGCCATCAATCCTGAATACGTCAATGCATGGTACAATCGCGGATTAGTACTGGATAAACTTGGACACCATTCAGAAGCGATCGACTCATTCGACAAGGCAGTTACCATCAATCCTGAATACGTCAATGCATGGTACAATCGCGGATTAGTACTGGATAAACTTGGACACCATTCAGAGGCGGTTGACTCATTTTACAAGGCAGTTACCATCAATCCTGAATACGTCAATGCATGGTACAATCGCGGATTAGTACTGGATAAACTTAGACACCATTCAGAGGCGGTCGAGTCATTTGATAAGGCAGTTGCCATCAACCCTGGTTTTACTGATGCCTTGTACAACCAAGGATTAGCGTTAAGCAAACTCAATCGGTATGCAGAAGCAGTCGGATCATTTGAAAAAGCAGTTGTCATCAATCCAAAGGATGCCAGTGTGTGGTACCAACGCGGATTAATGCTGGGTAAACTTGGAAAGCATGCAGATGCGGTCGATTCATTTGAAAAGGCAATTGCTATCGCTCCTGACTGCACTGATGCGTGGTACAACCATGGATTAATGCTGGGTAAACTTGGGCAGTATGCTGAAGCTCTGACTTCATATGACAAGGCGCTTGCTATCAACCCGGATTTCGTAGATGCGTGGTACCTCCGGGGATTAGTGCTGGGTAAACTTGGGCAGTATGCTGAAGCCCTGACTTCATATGACAAAGCGCTTGTTATCAACCCGGATTTTGCCAAAGCGTGGAATCTCCGTGGACTTGCGCTTGGTAAACTTGGAAAGTATGCAGAAGCCCTGACTTCGTATGACAAAGCACTTGCCATAAACCCGGATTTTGCCAAAGCGTGGAATCTTCGTGGACTTACGCTGGGTAAACTTGGAAAACATGCAGAAGCCCTGACCTCGTATGACAAAGCACTTGCCATCAACCCGGATTTCACATTGGCTTGGTACAACAGAGGATTGGTATTAAGTGAACTTGGACAACATACAAAAGCCGTTGACTCGTATGACAAAGTGTTAGTTATCAATCCATATTTCGCCGATGCTTGGTACAACCGCGGATTGGTATTAAGTGAACTTGGACAACATGCAGAAGCCATCGACTCGTATGACAAAGTATTAGTTATCAATCCGGATTTCGCCGATGCCTGGTATAACCGTGGATTAGCTTTAATTAAACTCGGCCGGTATGCAGATGCGGTCGACACATTCGATAAGGCGGTTGCCATCAATCCTGAATACGCTGATTCGTGGTACAACCGTGGATTTGTGCTGGGTAAACTTGGACAGTATGCAGAAGCTGTCGAGTCATTCGATAAGGCGCTTACGATTAACCCGGATTTTGCCAATGTATGGAACATCCGTGGACTCGCGCTAGGTAAACTTGGGCGGTATGCAGATGCGGTCGACTCATTCGATAAGGCGATTGGCATCAATCCGGATGATGCCCGTATTTGGTACAAACGCGGAACAGCGTTAAGCGAACTCAGCCGGCATGCAGAAGCGGTAGTCTCATTTAATAAGGCGCTGGCTATCATCCCAAATGATGCCAGTGTGTGGTACAAACGTGGATTAGCGTTAAACGAACTCAATCAGTATGCAGAAGCAGTCGATTCATTTGAAAAGGCGCTTGCCATAAAGCCAGATTGCACCGATGCGTGGTACAACCGTGGATTGGCGTTAGGTGAACTCGAACTGCACGCCAGTGTGTGGTACAACCACGGACTTACGCTAATGAAACTTAGTCGGCATGCAGATGCGGTTGAATCATATAATAAGGCAATTGCCATTGTTCCTGACTACGCCAATGCATGGTACAATCGTGGATTAGCGCTAGGTAAAATCGAACAGCACGCTGAAGCAGTTGAATCGTATGATAAGGCAATTGCCATTGTTCCTGACTACACCGATGCGTGGTACAACCGGGGATTAGCCCTCGGTAAACTCGGACAGCACGCAAAAGCAGTTGAATCGTATGATAAGGCAATTGCCATTGTTCCTGACTACGCCGATGCGTGGTACAATCGTGGATTAGCCCTCGGTAAACTCGGACAGCACGCTGAAGCCGTTGACTCGTATGATAAGGCAATTGCCATTGTTCCTGACTACGCTGATGCGTGGTATAACCGGGGATTAGCCCTCGGTAAACTTGGTCGGGATGCAGAAGCCGTTGACTCGTATGATAAGGCAATAGCCATTGTTCCTGACTACACCGATGCATGGTACAACCGCGGATTAGCGCTAGGTAATCTTGGACAGCATGCAGAAGCAGTTGTCTCACTCGATAAAGCGCTTTCCGCCAACCCAAATGATGCCACTGTGTGGTTCAAACGCGGATTCGCGCTCAGTAAACTTGGAAAATATGCAGATGCGGTCGACTCATATGACAAGGCAATTGCCATCAATCCTGATTACCCTGATGCGTGGTACAACCGTGGACTCGCGTCGGGTGAACTTGGATTGCATGCAGAAGCGATCGAATCATTCGATAAGTCGCTTTCCATCAATTCAAATGACGACAATGCATGGTACAGACGCGGATTTGCCCTCGGTAAACTAGGTCGGGATGCAGAAGCCGTCGACTCGTATGACAAGGCGCTTGCAATCAACCCGGATTTAGTAGATGCTTGGAACTTCCGCGGAAATACACTCACCAGTCTTAGACAATATGCAGAAGCAGTCAACTCGTATAACAAAGTAGTTGCCATTAATCCAAATGATTCCCTTACATGGTACAACCTCGGAATCGCATTTGATAATCTCAAACGGTATACAGAAGCAGTCAATTCATATGACAATGCGCTTGCCATAAACCCGGATTTCTCCTCGGCGTGGGTCAATCGCGGAAATGCACTCCATTATCTCGGACAACATGCAGAAGTGGTCAACTCATATGACAAGGCACTTGCCATAAACCCGGGTTTAGCTAAAGTGTGGAACCTGCGTGGATTATCGTTAAGTGATCTCGGGCGGCATGCAGATGCAGTCGATTCGTATGATAAGTCAATAGCCATCAACCCAAATGACGCCAATGTGTGGAACAACCGAGGATTTGCGTTAGGTAAGCTCGGTCATCCTACAAAAGCAGTCGATTCGTATGATCAGTCAATTGCCATCAACCCAAATGACGCCAATGTGTGGAATAACCGCGGATTTGCATTAAGTACGCTCAGTCAGCATGCCGAAGCAGTCGACTCATTCGATAAGGCGCTTGCCATAAACCCGGATTTTGCCAAAGCGTGGAACCTCCGTGGACTCGCGCTAGGTAAACTCTGGCGGCATGCAGAAGCCCTTGCCTCGTATGACAAAGCACTTGCCATAAACCCGGATTTTACCTTGGCGTGGTACAACTACGGATTAGCATTAACTGATCTCAATCGGTATTCAGAAGCAGTCGACTCGTTTGATAAGGCGCTTGCCATCAACCCGGATTTTGCCAAAGCTTGGAACATCCGTGGACTCGCACTAGGTAAACTTGGGCGACATGCAGATGCCATCGACTCGTATGATAAGGCAATTGCCATTGTTCCTGACTACGCTGAGTCGTGGTACAACTGCGGATTAGCCCTTGGTGAACTAGGACAACATGCAGATGCGGTCACCTCATATGATAAAGCAATTGCCATCAATCCTGACTACGCAGATGCGTGGTACAACCGCGGAAATGCACTACATTATATCGGACAGCATGCAGCAGTGGTTGACTCATTTGATAAGGCACTTGCCATAAACCCTGAACTTGCCGGGGCATGGAACAATCGCGGATTAGCTTTAACTGATCTCGGACGGTATGCTGAAGCGGTTGACTCATTCGACAAGGTGCTTGCCATAAACCCGGATTTTGCCGGGGCGTGGAACAACCGTGGTTTAGCATTAACTGAACTCAAACGGTATACAGAAGCCGTAGACTCGTATGAAAAAGCAATTAGCATCAACCCTGACTACGCAAAGGCGTGGAATAACCGCGGTTTAGCATTAACTGAACTCGGGCGTTATGCAGAAGCCGTTGACTCATTTGACAAAGTGCTTGCCATAAATCCGGACTACATAAAGGCGTGGAACAACCGAGGATTCGCGCTAGGTAATCTCAATCGATATACAGAAGCAGTCGAATCGTATGACAAAGCAATTGCGATCAACCCGAATTTCACCGATGCTTGGTTCAACCACGGAATGGCACTACTAAAACTCGGACAGTATACAGAAGCTATTGATTCATTTAACAGAGTGATTGAGATTGACCCGGATGATGAGATTGCGCGAAATAACCGTAACTTTGCAATTCAACAAAAAAAATTGGAACATTGATTTTCAGTGTATCCAGAGGAGATAACGTTCTTATTGCGGGAATATAGCGTTCCAGTTTTTTTGTCAAAATTGTAATTTGGTATTTTTAAGTGTGCGAAATCTGTATTTCTTCAAGAAGTGAGAACGTCATTTTACCAATTGAATTCATATTAAAAAAATGATGATATCAGTAGAGTACATTCGTAGATGTAAGTGACGGTGGCGTGATCTTTTCGAAGGGTAATGCAGCACCGACAGATGGGCGTATTTCTATATTTATAATAGTATTTTTTGGTACCACCGGACTAACAATAAAAGAAATCTGAGTTTGGTTTTGTGGACGCAGGGATTGTAGGCCAGTCCTTGTGGTTCCAGCAAGGGTTTCGCTGGCACTAAATAACGTACCGCTGGCAACACCAGAACTCCACGTGTAAATTTTTGGAGCATCATTAGGTGTAGAGAAGACAATATTCATCTTTGAAATATCCAGAGTGGGTGATCCTGGAGCAAGACCAATCGAGAATGAGATATTGTCAATTCCATTTGCCGGAATGGATGCTGTACCATATACCTGTCCAATAACCTGAATATTGGAAGTTGCTTGGGCAACAGCCGTGTACACAGTCTCCTGTGCCTTTTGGGTTGTGAAGAACCCAGCACCGAGTACCACGTATGAGAACACCGCCGCGACAACGACAAATGCGATCAGCACAATCGCTGCCTCAAGTCCTGTGAATGCTTTGTCATCAGTTTTATATTGAATCATGATCTCACCTTCGTCAAAGTATATAATGAACCTGTCAGCTACTTATAATGAGAAAATGTTTTAATAGAGTATATACTCTTCTTAAAAAACCGTTTGAATCTAAAAGGTTTTTTACCAAAGCTATGAAAGTTTTGCACTCCCCAATCCGTTTCGATTTTCCGGTTCTATCGTTTGAAAAGGTATTGAACCAGTTTATCAAACAGTATAAAAGTTGTTCCTTTAATCGAATTCATTAAAAACGGACATGGACGCGTTGCGAGCACACCGAAAAACATGAAAATCTAAGAAATCCTATTTTTTTTTGTGGATGGTTAAGACTGATTTTTTTTTGAGACGATGATCTCGTTTAAAAAACTAGTCATTATCCGTACACCC
>JAUYTV010000058.1 GCA_030694985.1 Methanoregula sp. | reverse complement strand
GTACTTATTACTCATTTCCAAAAAAAAATGACGATTTTTTACATTGTTATTGATCTCAAGCCGGGTGATGTGGAGTTCAGGATACCGTGTTTCGAGTGTGGCGAGAATGGGTTTTACCTTTTCACAGTGGCTGCAACCGTCTCCATAAAAATAGAATGCGGTTACGGTTTTTGAAGTCTGGATTGTTGAGGGAAGGGTTGTTGGGGTATTAATTGCGTTGGAGTGTGGGGCTGCAAGAAAAAAAGCTGCACTGACAATGATTGCTGCTAACAATATAAGAAAAATCTTTTGATCTTTTTCCATAGACCAGAGTCCCAGTAACTATTGTAAATAATGATAAAAGAAGATACGGTTTAAAAAAAATTATTTGGCAGAGATCATCGTCCCGACACCGTCGCGGGTGAAGAGTTCCAAGATGAGGTTGTGCTCGATATTGCCATTGATCACATGCGCAAAACTAACGCCGTTTTCCACTGCCTTGATCACTGAACCCACTTTCGGGATCATGCCTTCGCCAATTGCCCCGGATTTCTGCATGGCAGCTGCTTCATTGATGTTCAGTTTCCGGTATACGGTTGTGCGTTTTGCATCCATCACACCATCCACATCGGTCATGTTGACGAGTTTGTAGGCCTTGAGCGCAATGGCAATATCCCCGGCTGCCGTGTCGGCGTTGATATTTAAGCTTGCACCGGAGAGGTCGATTGCTATAGGGGCTATAACCGGAATATACCGCGTATCGAGCAGCGTGTTTAAAATCGCCGGATCAATGCGTTCGATCTCGCCCACATGCCCAAGATCAACTTCTTTCTCTACACCGCCAACCTCAATTTTCTGGAGATCCATCTTCTTTGCAATGATCAGGTTGCCGTCACTGCCCGAGAGCCCGACCCCGCGGGCCCCGCATTTGGCAATAAGCGACACGATCCCTTTGTTGATCTTGCCAACAAGCACCATCTGGGCGATCTCAAGGGTTTCGGGATCGGTCACCCGGAGTCCCCCGACAAAGACAGATTCCTTACCCATCGCCTTCATCTTCTCTGATATCTCCGGACCCCCGCCGTGCACCAGAACAACGCGGATCCCCACATAGTGCAGGAGCACCGCATCCCGGATCGCGTTCTCCAGAACCACCGGGTCCACCATTGCATGCCCACCGAGCTTGATCACAATCGTCTTGCCATAAAACTGCTGGATATACGGCAGGGCTTCCATGAGTACGTCTTCGCGCTTCATCACGTGGTGTACCTCCCATTGATCTCCACATACTTTTCGGTTAAGTCACAACCCCAGGCTGTTGCCTCTGCTTTTCCTGCTGCAAGATCGAGAATAAAGATCACCTTTTTTCCATGCATAGCCGCCTTTGCATTCTTGAGATCTGCAATGATCTCTCCGGTTTTTACAAGAGGATACTTCACGTTTCCGTCGCTGATCCAGAGTGAGACCGAATTGGGATCGAATTTCACACCGGCCCGGCCCGCTGCAGCAACCACACGTCCCCAGTTGGGATCCTCACCATACACCGCAGTCTTTACAAGCGGTGACTCGATGATCGTGCGGGCAACTTTTTCTGCTGCATCCTCTTTGGGTGCACCCGTAACAGTCACTTCGAGCAGTTTTGAGGCCCCCTCTCCATCAGCGGCGATCTGTATAGCAAGGGAGCGGCAGCACTCCTCTAATGCAGCGTAAAATTCCTTCGCATTCACTTTGCCGGCGGCTCCCGTTGCCGTGCAGAGCGCAATATCGTTTGTGCTTGTATCGCCATCAACAACCACGCGGTTGAACGATCTCTTTGTGGCAAGTTTCAGGGCATCGGAGAGCGGTTTTGCGCCGATCTCGGCATCCGTGTAGATGAACGCAAGCATCGTGCCCATGTTAGGCGCAATCATGCCGCTTCCCTTTGCTATTCCTCCGATACAGAACGACTCTTTCTCCACCAGTGCGTGCTTTGGGTAGAGATCGGTTGTCATGATCGCCTGTGCAGTGAGGGTTTCTGCCTCCACCGTACGATCGAGTTTTGGCCCAACCACTTTGCACTGGCGTTCAATAAGCGGAAGATCGAGATACCGCCCGATCACCCCGGTGCTTGCAATCCCCACCTGCTTTGCATCGACCCCGAGTGCTGAACCGGCAAACCCGGTCATCGCAACGGCGTCCTCATACCCGCGTTTGCCGGTATAGGCATTGGCACATCCGCTGTTTGCGATCACGGCTTCCATTGTGCCTTTCTTTATCTGTTTACGCATGAGTTCGATTGGCGCAGCTTTAACAAGATTTTCGGTAAAGACCCCGGCGGCAGTCCCGCTTGCACGAATAAGGGCAAGACCAAACTTTCCCTCTTTCATGCCATACGCAGTTACACCTTTGACTGCACAGATACTACGAAATGACATTTACGCACCCATCCTTTCATTATCGGAATGCAATGAACCGATTGCATTGATGATATCAGCCCGGGTAAGAATCCCAACCAGTTTTTTTCCCTGCATCACCGGCAGCCGGGTGATGCCTTCTTTTAACATTAAGGATGCTGCAACCTCTACTTCCACATCCTCAGTTGTGGTAAACACATGGCGTGTCATCACCTTCTTTGCCGGCATATCCCCGATGTTTCGCAGGGCATGCTTGGTCTTTTCCCAGTTCACATACTCGCGGATCGGGATCTCAATGATCTCAAAGGGCGAGGGAAGCCAGAGATCATCAGAGATCCGTTCTGATTCAAGGAGCGAGATGAGATCCGACTCGGTGAGCATCCCGACAATTACCCCACCTTCCATCACCGGAAGGCCACCGATATGATATTTACGGAACATGCTTACCGCATCGCGGAGAGGGGTGTCAACAGAGCAGACCACCGGGTTTTTTGTCATTGCATCTTTTACCAACATGATTTAATCACCTACGGGAGCATACCTGCGCTGACAAGCCCGTCATTTTCAGGGAGCCCGCACATCAGGTTCATGTTCTGGATCGCCTGTCCGCTTGCGCCTTTCACAAGATTGTCGATTGCAGAGACTGCAACAACACGCAGCCCTTCGCTCTCTACCATCAGGTCACAGAAGTTGCTCCCGCGAACTGCGGCAAGCGAAGGTTTCTGGTACCGGACAAAGTATTCACTCTTGTAGAAATCATGGTAGATTTTTTCCACCTCTTTCTGCCCGAGGGGTTGATTGAGCAGGATATGTGCAGTAGTAAGAATACCGCGGTTCACCGGAACAAGATGCGGGGTGAAGTAGACGTTTGCCTTTGAACCCAGCCTGGAGAGTTCCTGTTTCATCTCGGCAAGATGGCGGTGGCTCGTCCATTTGTAAGGTCCGATATTGTCCCCTACATTCGGATAGTGGGTGGTAGCAGACGGATTATCCCCCGCACCGCTCACACCGGTCTTTGAGTCAAAGATAACCGTATGGGCATATTTTGCAAGAGGTGCGGCTGCAAGCGTTGCACCAGTGGGAAAGCACCCGGGGTTTGCAACAAACTTTGCATTGATTATTTCCTTGCGGTGAATTTCCGGAATCCCGTAGGGTGCAGGGAAATAATCTGTGTGCGCAACATCATACACCTTCTCAAAGATCTCTTTTGGCAGCCGGTAATCTGCGCTGAGATCCACAACTTTGATCCCCCGCTCCAGCAGCTTGCCGGCATAGGTCATTGCTGCCGTATGCGGAACTGCAAGAAACGCCACATCGGCATCGATATCATCCATCCCGGGATTTTCGAATTTGAGATGGGTAAACCCTTTCAAGTGGGGATGAATCTGGTCAAGAGGAGTTCCTGCAAGTTTGCGGGAAGTGGCACACGTGACTTTTGCCGTTGAGTGATGGACAAGCAGGCGAACGAGCTCACCACCGGCATAACCGGAGGCCCCGATAATCGCAATTTTCATACAAAGAGTATCCGATTGTCAAAATTTAATGCTTGTTAACCGGGGAAGCGGGATGAATACAGATTGTGCCTTTAAAAAAAGATTTACACCTGATCACGTTTGCGGGAATAAACGCTGTGCAGTCGCTGGCCGAGCAGTTCGATGCGCTGGCGATCTTCAAGGCCTTTTAGCAGATCTTCAGGAAGTGCCCCGATTCCTTTTGATGCGCCGAGATATGCCCCACAGATACACGCGATGGTGTCGGTATTTCCACCGGTATTGGCAGAGACTGTGAGTAGATCCGCCGGGTGGGAATACCTGCTGATCAAGAAGAACGCAATCGGCAGCGTCTGGAAGACAGAGACATCGTTACCAATCTTGAGCAGGGCAGTCTCGGTCTCCATCCCCTCTTTTTCGAGCAGGATTGCATTCCTGATCTTTCCACCCAGTACCTCATCTTCCGCCTGTGCCTTATGCATTGCCTTTCCGACAGGGTCATGACTGTCGTGGAGGGCGTGATAGATGAGTGTGACAACAGTAGAAACGGCCGCATGGGCTGCCGGGTGCGTGTGGGTGACATTGCATGCCCGTACAGCCCGTTCACACCCCTCGCTCATATCAGGAAATGCTAAGGCAAACGGGATCGCAATCGGGAGGCAGCCGGAAGTGGTGGACTTCACACCTTTCTGCGGAACGTTTTCTTTTACAGTTTGCTCACATACCGATGAGACAGATCCATCGGGAAAGCGTAGGGTTCCACGTGTATAGAGTTCTTTAAGTGCGCTCACGTACCGTTCCTCGTTAAATTTCCCATCCGCAAGAAGGGTGGCAACAAGGATCATCATCTGGGTATCATCGGTATATTGTCCGGGGTTCAGGCCATCATTTGGATGGCCTTTGTAGGGGCGGCGGTACCCGTACTTCATCTTGTTTAAGTTAGGAGCACCGCTCTCGTTTGGCATACCCAGCGCATCGCCAATTGCTGCACCCAGCAGGCACCCCTTGAATTTCTCGAGCATCAATCCTATATTGAAAAACCCGGACAGATAACCTTTTTTATATACAACCCACAGTCAACCAATTCCTCTGCGCGCTGAACCTTAACCACAAAGAGATTCCGCAGTTTTGCTAATTGTACGTTGTTAAAAAACCCCTGTGCGCAGCATTGTCGATTGTAACTTCGACAAATTTTATATAGGATGTTTAACATGATTAATAATGTAAAATAGGTGGGAACATGACAGAGGATTTTAACGTCAGACTCGTCGAGGATATGAAATCATACACACCCGACCCACAGTATAGAAAAAATGCATGGATGGGAGACTACCAGAAAGCCTACAATGATTTTCTGGCTGACAAGGACGGGTTCTGGGCGAAAATGGCCTCAGAGCTGGAATGGATCCGGCCCTGGACTGCGGTAAAGGAGTGGAACTACCCGTATGCAAAGTGGTTCATCAACGCACAACTCAACATCTCTGCAAACTGTCTTGACCGCCATGTGAAAGGTCAGCGGCGTAACAAGGCAGCGCTCATCTGGAGGGGGGAGAATGGTGCGGAGCGGATCTTTACCTACCAGCAGCTGCTCAGCAAAGTGATGCTGTTTGCCAATGCACTCAAAAAGATCGGTGTAAAAAAAGGTGACCGTGTCTGCATCTACATGCCTCTCGTACCTGAACAGGTGATCGCTATGCTTGCGTGCGCCCGTATCGGTGCAGTGCACAGCGTGGTGTTCGGAGGATTTGGATCCGCAGCACTCAAGATGCGCATCCAGGATGCTTCTGCAAAAGTGGTCATCACCGCAGATATCGGGATGCGACGCGGCAAAACAATCCAGCTGAAATCTATCGTTGACGATGCGATCGTTGATTGCTCATCAGTAGAGCACATCGTAGTTCTCCGGCGGCAGAATCCTCAGGTTGATCTGAGAGCGGGTCTTGAACTGGATTTCAACGAGATCATGGCAAGTGCCCCGAAGGAATGCCCAGCTGAAGTCATGGATGCTGAGGACCCGCTCTTCACCCTGTATACCAGCGGATCCACCGGCAAGCCAAAAGGGATCGTACACACCTGTGGGGGTTACATGGTCGGAACCTACTACACCAGTAAATATGTCTTTGATATGAAGGACGAGGATATCTTCTGGTGCACTGCAGATCCGGGCTGGATTACCGGCCACAGTTACATTGTATACGGCCCGCTTGCAGTCGGGGCTACAGTATTCATGTCCGAGCTCACGCCGGATTACCCGGATGCAGGCAGTTACTGGAGTTTAATTGAAGAGCAGAAGATCACTATCTTCTACACTGCACCGACTGCGATCCGGATGTTCATGAAACTGGGTGAGACATGGCCGAACAAGTATGACTTAGGCTCACTGCGGATCATCGGATCAGTCGGAGAACCCCTCAATCCCGAAGCATTCGAATGGTATTACCATGTCATTGGTAAGGATAAGATCCCGGTCCTCGACACCTGGTGGCAGACCGAGACCGGTATGCATATGATCACCACAATGATCGGTGAACCCATGCGGCCGGGATTTGCCGGCAGACCCATTCCCGGTGTAGAAGCGGATGTGGTTGACAAAGAAGGAAACTCTGTTCCCGCTGGAACCGGAGGGCTGCTTGTGATCAAATCCCCGTGGCCATCCATGCTCAGGACGGTCTGGAAGGATGATGCACGGTACCGCGTATACTGGGAGACGTTAAAAGGGGTTTATACGGTAGGCGATCTCGCAGTGAAAGGCCTTGACGGGTATATCATGATCCTCGGCAGGTCCGATGACATCATCGTGGTTGCAGGCCACAATATCGGAACGGCAGAAGTCGAGAGCTCCTTAGTCTCCCACCCGGCAGTTGCAGAATCGGCTGTGATCGGAAAACCCGACGAGCTGAAGGGCAACTCCATCAAGGCGTTCGTGATCCTCCGGGTGGGCAATACATCCAGCGACAAGCTCAGGCAGGACCTGATGTATCACGTCCGTATGACCCTGGGACCTATTGCAGTCCCGCAGGAGATCGAGTTTGTCGATAAACTACCCAAGACCCGGAGCGGCAAGATCATGCGCAGGGTCTTAAAAGCAAAGGAGATGGGTATGGACCCCGGCGACATCTCAACGCTGGAGGAATAATCCCTTTTTTGGGATAATCACGTTCGGATTTATGGGATTGGAGGAAGCATGACTGATAGTGCTATGGAAAAAATCCTGGGGATGGATGCAGAGAAGGGGCGCTGGGCCCTCATCATCCTCGGTATGATCATCAATCTCTGCCTTGGGTCGGTCTATGCATGGAGCGTGTTTGTCGGCCCCCTGACCACCTACTTCACAAAAGATCTCGGCCAGGCTGTCACGGCAGGCGAGATCCTGCTGCCGTTCTCGGTATTCCTCGCCTTCTTCGCGATTGCGATGCCGTTTACCGGTAAGTATATCGAGAAGTACGGTCCGAGGAATATCGTCATTGTCGGGGGTATCCTCACCGGGCTCGGCTGGCTGCTCTCATCCTTTGCCGGGTCCGTGATGTGGCTTTACATCTTCTATGGGGTCATTGCCGGCATGGGTGTAGGTATCGCCTACGGGGTTCCGGTTGCCGTTGCTGCCCGCTGGTTCCCGGACCGGCGGGGACTTGCCGTAGGCCTGACCCTGCTCGGGTTCGGGTTCTCCGCAGTTATCACGGCTAATATTGCCGGGTACCTCATCAAAGCCTCGAGCGTCATGAACACCTTCAGGGTCTTTGGCATCGCGTTCATCATCCTCATCATTCTCCTCGCATTACCGTTGCGGTTCCCTACAGCAGGATGGAAACCCGCGGGTTGGGTGCCTCCGGCGCCGGCACCGGGCCAGGCAGCCACCTGTGAATTCAAACGGGAAGAGATGTGGAAGACCACGTCCTTCTACGCGCTCTGGATATGCTACTTCATCGGCTGCCTTGCAGGGCTTATGGCAATCGGGATTGCGAAACCCGTAGGTGTCGATGTCGGCGTTGAAGCAGGACTTGCAACCATGCTCGTTGGTGTCTTTGCGGTCTTCAACGGGTTCGGCCGCCCGGTCTTCGGGTCCCTCACCGACAAGCTGACACCGCGGAACACGGCAATGGTATCCTTTGTCCTCATTGCACTGGCATCGCTGCTCATCATTGTTGCACCCAGTGTGACCGTGTACATTCTGGCTTTTGCCATCCTCTGGGGCTGTCTTGGCGGCTGGCTTGCAATCGCTCCCACTGCCACAGCAAGCTACTTCGGCACGTGCGACTACCCGCGCTGCTATGGCGTCATGTTCCTTGCCTACGGTGCGGGCGGGATTGCCGGGCCGCAGCTCGCGGGGTTCATCAAGACCTCTACCGGATCCTATCTCGGGGTATTCCCCTATGTGCTGGTCCTTGCAGTGATCGGGATTGTTATCGCATTTACGATGCTCAAACCGCCGCAGGCACCCCAGAAGATCTAACCTTTTTTATCCACTTTCCGGCTGGTAGATGCGTTTTTTCTGGGCCATACGATACCCGGAAACCACAAGCACCGCATCACCAAATTCTGCATCGAGCGATGAATCCCCTGAGTCAACATAGAGGACGGGGGTTTCCCGGAGTTTGTGCGGCGTGGCAACTACGATTATGTTCTCCCTGCCCACCTTTCTCACCACGCGGGCGCTGATCTGCTGGTTGCCCCTTCCAAGAATGAATCCCTGCGCCCCTATGGGGCTGAGCAGAATTTTTGTCTCCTGATCGTGCTCAAGCAACGCCCAGAGTGTTTTTTCATCGAGATCCATGGCAACGGTCCTGCCATTCATGACGGCATCAACACCCAGGAGAGTCTTGTTCACCCCTATCTCGCGGGCTATTGATTCTGTCGTTGTGCCCGCGCCGAGAATATAGAGCACATCCGGTATCATGATCTCGCGGATGAAACGGGCTATCTCCTTTTTCGCACGCTCTTCATCCCTCTCCTCAAAAACGTGCTTGGAAGCCTGAACCTTTCCTGCCAGAACCGGTGTACGGGCGATCCCGTATAACCGGGTCTTGAGTTCATTGTGCCGGTACGCATCCTCGTCCACATCCATCACCTCAGAATCCCGCAGGGATTTCACATCATACCGGGTAACGAGTATGGCTGCGGTTGCCGGATCAATGGCAAAGACTGCGGAGTACATCTTCACACCTGCAGGAATTCCCAGGATCGGTACCTCCCGGCCCACTGCATCAAAGATGTCGCGTGCGGTTCCGTCACCACCACAAAAAAGGATCAGGTCCACACCGGCTTTCTGGAATGACAGTGCAGCCTGCCGGGTATCATCCGCACTACTCTTACCATTGTAACAGTAGATTACCTGGAAATTCTGAACGCCAGACGCTTTGAGGGTATCTTTTCCCATCGCACCCGAACAGGAGACAAAATGCAACCCGCTCTCCAGTGCAAGCAGTGTTAACGTAACCTGTGCCCGGTCCTGTGCCTGAGGGGTTGCCCCACGAAAAAGGGCTTCGTTTACATTTCCATCGGTTCCCTTCAGCCCCACTGCACCGCCCATACCGGCAATGGGGTTGATGAGAAATCCGATGCGCTTCATAAAAAAAGGATTTCAGGATATCTTTGGGATCCGGGCGAGAGATTCATTGATCAGTGCATCCGGGTATTCATAATCAACGAGTTCGCCTGCATAATATGCATCATAGGCAGACATATCGAAGTTGCCATGGCCTGAACAGTTAAAGAGGATCGTCTTTTCCTCACCGCTCTTTTTACATTTGAGTGCCTCGTCAATCGCTGCTTTTACCGCATGGGAGGTCTCTGGGGCTACAATGATTCCTTCTGTTCTGGCAAAGGTCTGGGCTGCATCAAAGACTTCGCTCTGGTGATAGGCAACTCCCCTCATCACACCATCATGCACAAGGCGCGAAACAATCGGTGAATCCCCGTGGTAGCGGAGACCCCCTGCATGCATGGAGGGCGGGACAAAGTCATGCCCGAGCGTGAACATCTTAAGGAGCGGTGTGTAGCCGGCTTCATCGGCAAGGTCATAGGTAAACAGCCCTTTTGTCAGCGTGGGGCAGGAGGCCGGTTCAGCTCCTATGATATCCACATCCTTGTGCTTTCCGGTCAGTTTGTCTCCGGCAAACGGGAATGCGATACCAGCGAAGTTGGACCCGCCGCCAACACACCCGATAACAACGTCCGGGTAATCGTCAACCATTGCCAGCTGCTCGCGGCATTCGAGCCCGATGATTGTCTGGTGAAGACAGACATGGTTCAGTACTGAGCCCAACGCATAATTGGTGTTGCTGTGGCTTGCGGCATCCTCGACCGCTTCAGAGATGGCCATTCCAAGACTTCCCGGCGTGTCTGGATCCTTTTCAAGCATGGAACGACCGGCATTTGTCTTTGTGCTCGGGCTGGGAATACATTCCGCTCCCCAGACGTGCATCATCGATTTGCGGTAGGGTTTCTGCGTATAGCTCGACCTGACCATGTAGACTGTGCACTCCAGATCATAGAGCATGGTGGCAAAAGACATGGCAGAACCCCATTGTCCTGCGCCCGTTTCGGTTGCGATCCTCTCCATCCCTGCCTTCATATTATAATATGCCTGCGGGATTGACGTGTTTGTCTTGTGACTGCCTGCGGGACTCACACCTTCCCACTTGTAGTAAATTTTTGCCGGGGTCTTTAGGAACTTCTCGAGCCGGTGAGCACGGTACAGGGGGCTTGGTCTCCAGAGACGCAGTACATCCTGCACCTCTTTAGGGATATCGATATGACGATCGGTAGTTACTTCCTGCCGTATGATCTCCATAGGGAAGATGGCGGAAAGATCCGCAGGACCAATGGGTTTATGGGTCTGTGGATGGAGCGGGGGAGCGAGCGGAGACGCTAAGTCCGCAGCTACATTGTACCACTTCTTTGGCATCTGCTCCTCATCGAGGAGGATTTTTGTCTGCATACATAATCATTGCTGTGTACAAATATATACATTGTTGCACAAGTTTTAAAATTTCTGGAATGGTCTATGCATTAAAAAAATTTCATCGCTTCCCTACCCGGACTGATGAAACTGCAAGGTAAAGCAAAGATCAAGGAGGGTTTGTACAGAATTCACTGACGAACCGGATCGAAAGTCAAATCGACAAACTCCGGAAACCAACTTTTGTTTTCTTTACGCATATTATTAATATACCCGAAATAGAACCTGTAATGAAGTTGTTATTTCTGCAACAACAGATAGGTTCAACCAAAGTGGAGAACATCAGATGAAACATTCAATCATTGATCTGCTCATCAGACCAGGTGCATTTTTCCAGAATGCCATGAATGATCAAGAGAGCCTGAAATTTCCGGCACTCGTTGTCCTTGCAGTGGGTATTGCCGGAGCAATGTACGGGTTCCTCATCGGGGGATTGACCGGCCAACTGCTGGGCGGGATCATACAGGGCATGGGTACAATCATTGTACTTTCAGCGGTGATCGGTGCGCTTATTGGTACGTTCATCTTCTGGTTAATCTACGCGGGGGTATTCTATGCATTTTCAATCGTGTTCAAAGGTAATGGGAATTTTAAACGAACGCTTGAATTCACTGGTTACGGCTACCTGCCCCAATTGTTTGGAACCCTTATTACGTTCATCATCGCTCTTTACTATATTCCCCGTATTCACGTACCCCATCTCTCTGCATCAGCTGCCCAGAATCCTGATCTCGTAACAGAAGCCATAAAAGCCCTGATGCATGATCCCGCGATGATGGAGCTCAGCCAGATCACCCTGATCATATCGATTGTCTTTCTCCTCTGGAGTGCCAACATCTGGATCTTTGCCATGCAGCACTCCCGTAAACTTTCGCCCCGTGATGCAGCACTGTGCGTAGGAATACCGGTTGTCCTCTATATTCTCTATATGATCTACTCAATGACGGTGATATAAATGAAAACGGTTCGAATTATTTCCTTGTTCAGCCTTGTGCTGATCACATGCGCCATGGTTGGCGTAGTTGCCGGAGGATATAATACTCCGGAATCAATCGTTGCTGCTGGCAAAGTGTACGTATCCAGTGCCACCTCTGATCCTGCAGTTTTTTTCCCGGGGGATAAGGGCACCATCACTATAGAGGTCACCAACGGGAATGCAAACGATACGGGAATTTCAGTGAATCATGCCACGTTATCCGGTGACACAGCAATAAAAACAACAAGCCGCCCCTATGATTCCTCATCCCGTCTCGGACCGGGCCAGAAAAAATCATACTCGTTTCAGGTAATTGCAGATGGTGTGGATGGGACCTATTATCCAACGTTTTCACTAAGTTTCCGCGATGCGGACAGCCTCTATTACCGGGCAATGGTCAAGATTGAAAATACACCTATCGTACTGACGATCGTTGACCAGCCCGATACATTTACCCAAGGCAAGAAAAAGACCATCTATGCACAGGTAGCAAATCCCCGCGAAAATACTGTAAGGAACATCATACTCAGTGTTTCGGGCACAGGAATTACTTCAACACCCTTAAAAATATTTGTCGGGGAGCTGGCTTCCGGTGCCAAAGTTCCAGTGAATTTTTCTGTGACTGCGGATCAGCCAACCACCCTCAATCTTCTCCTGAACTATGACAATGGCGACAACCCTCATACCGTGAATCTGGATGTCCCGATCACCTTTGGCGTAGATAAGAAACAGGCAAACCCTGTGATGAGCAACGTGATAGTGAAAAATGAGGCCGGCACCTATCGTATCACCGGTGATGTCAATAATGCCGGTCTCGAAACCGCAAATACCGTGATGGTCACTTCACTTGCGCCGGCAGTTCCTCAGGATCCATACAAGACATATGTGGTTGGCGCCCTCAAGCCCGATGATTTCGGCAGCTTCGAACTGACATTCTCTGCAAAGAATGCAGAGAGCATTCCACTCCAGTTATCCTTCAAGGATGCCGACGGAAACGTGTATACCTCACTGCAGGATGTAAAGATATCTGCATTCGGAGCAGGAGCAGTATCCCCGGGAACGGGACTTCCCATGATCCCTATCATCGCTGCGATCGTGATCCTTGCCGTATTCATTGGCGGATGGATCCTGTACCTGAAAAAATCAAAGAAGTGAGACTTCCATGAGCGAACAGCCGGTCATGGTATTTCAGGATGTAACAAAAGTATACCCATTACCCGCAGGTGACGTGACAGCACTTGACGGTGTTTCTTTCCAGGTAGAACGGGGTGAGTTCATCTCTGTTATGGGCCCATCGGGTTCGGGCAAGTCCACCCTGTTGAACCTGATGGGGTGCCTCGATGTACCAACGACCGGTGACATCTTCATCAGCGGTACCCGCATTGGGGACATGTCGGATATCGAACTGACCAACCTGCGACGGGACAGGATTGGCTTTATCTTCCAGTATTTCAATCTCTTTCCTCTCTTAAACACTCTTGAGAATGTCACCTTTCCGCTGATGCTGAAATCCGGGAAAAAAGCGGATGCTGAAAAGGGCCGGCAGGTACTCAGGTCAGTACAACTGGAGGAGTCGCTCTACAGCCATACACCCACCGAGCTTTCAGGGGGTCAGCAGCAGCGCGTTGCGGTTGCACGGGCACTCATCAATGACCCGGATATCCTGCTCTGCGATGAACCAACCGGTAATCTTGATTCAAAGACCGGGGCCGGCATTATGGAACTGATGACAGAACTCAACCGTAAGGGTACCACGATCATCATGGTCACGCACGATCATGGAATTGCCGAGTACTCAAAACGGACCATCAGGATTGCAGACGGGAGGATAGTATCATGAGCGGGGGAATCTTTTACGAGATTGCAAAGCGTAACGTACGGATTCACCTTCTCCGATCATCCCTGGCAATGCTCGGAATCATCATCGGAGTCGTAGCCATTGCTTCAATGGGGATTCTGGGAAACAGCCTTGTACTTACCGTGTCGGACAGTCTCAAAACAGTTGGTGACAGTGTGATTGTCACGCCCCATGTGGGTGGAAATACCCGCGGGTTTGGTGGTGGGGGCGGGGGGGCTACATCGCTCACCCTTTCAGAGCAGGATTTTTTGCAGATCAAACGGGTATCTGCTCCGAATGTGGCGATTCCGGTTCTCCAGTCTTCTGATCGTATGCAACTGGGTGTCGGCAGTGATGAGATCGTAGCCACCATATATGGCCTGAACCCTGATGATGTTCCCGAACTGCTCAAATTAAAAGAGGGAGGATACAGCAGGGGCAACTCGGGTTGTCTTGTCGGATCCAAATTTGCTGATGACCACAATGTCAAGGTCGGCTCCCGGATTTTAATTGGAACTGATGGAAATAAAGGCACACTGCGTGTTACCGGTATCATCGAGGAGCGTGGCATGGCATTTGATGTCAGCACAGATTCGGCGGTAGTGGCTACAAAAGACTGGTTTGATGCTGCGTACAACCGTAATGATTTTGACAAAGTCGTAGTGAAGGTAAAAAAACTTGAAGATCTCCCAATTGTAAAAAGTGCAATCGAGAAACAGATGAACAAACGCGATACGGTGGTGGACGTGATGGATACACGAAAGACCATGGATACCATCTTCCAGGCGTTTGGCCAGATCACGACGTTTGTGTCGGCTATTGGCGGGATTTCCATGCTTGTTGCCGGAGTCTCCATACTCAATATCATGATGATGTCGGTCACGGAGCGGATCAAAGAGATAGGCATTATGCGCAGTATCGGGGCGCAGAGGAAAGAGGTGATGGCGATGTTCCTCTATGAGGCGGCAATTCTTGGGATTATCGGCAGTATCATCGGGGGCGTGATGAGCCTTTTGGGGGGATATGCCATCAGCACCCTGATGCTCCAGAACACCAAGTACCTGTTCGTTCCCTCGAGTATGATTCATATCGTGTATGGCATGACGTTTGGGATCACCATCTGTCTGATCTGTGGGATATATCCGGCCTGGCGGGCTGCCAATCTCAACCCGATCGATGCACTCAGGCACGAATAATTCTTTTTTTTAGTCCGGTTATGTGAGAGCAGATACTTTTTAACCGGTCGCATGCATACTCAATGTGATGAGCCCGTCACCCCCTCTTCCCATTGATCCGGACTGGAACGAGATCTGGAAGGCACGACAGCACCTGCACGAATCTTCAAAGCATTCCGATGATCCTTCGCATAACTGGAACAAACGGGAGAATGCTGAACGCTACGATTCCACGTCCCGCATCGAATATGACGAGCGGGTATTGACCACCATCAATGGTCTGGATATAACAAAAGAGTCCAGTGTGCTCGATATCGGTGCAGGGCCGGGCACGCTCGCTCTTCCACTTGCACCACGGGTAAAGGAGATTACGGCAATTGAGCCGGGGGAGGGGATGGCGGCAATCTTAACCGAGCGAATGAAAAAGGATCGCGTCACCAATATTACGATCATCCCCAAACGTTGGGAGGATGTAATTCCTAAAAGCGATCTCGCACAGCAGTATGATGTTGTAATCGCTTCGCTCTCACTCACTATGGAAGACATCCGGCTGGCACTCTTGAAGATGGATGCCGTTTCGCGGGGTTCTGTGTACCTTTTCTGGTTTGTGGACATGCCGTTCTGGGAGCGGATGTATGCCGATCTCTGGGAACCGCTCCATGGACGGCCCTACTATTCCGGGCCAAAGGCAGACTGCCTCTTTGGCGTCATGTACCAGATGGGGATCTACGCAAACGTGGAGATGCTGCCGCTGAAAAAAGAGTACCGGTTTACAACAAAGGATGAGATGACTGCCTTTTTCCGGCGCCGGTTTAATGTCACAAAACCGGAACAGGAACAGTTATTGGATGATTATCTCAAACCGCTGATCCGGACAAAGGGATCAGAGATTATCATATCAGGGGATTCCACGTTTGCAAAGATCTGGTGGAAAAAAGATGTAAAAAAACAGGACATGAATTGAAGATTATTATTTCCCACCAACCTCTCGAATCCTTCCCATTGCCTCTTTAAGTTTTTCCATCGACGTCGCATACGACAACCGGACCCACCCCGGCGCATAGAACGCACTCCCCGGTGTCGCCGCCACATGCCCTTTCTCAAGCCAGCGTGACGCAACTTCCATATCGTCACCGGCAACCTTGACAAAGGCATAGAACGCCCCGTCTGCCGGTGCCGTCTCGTAGCCCATCAGGTTCAGTTCCGAGATGACATATTTCCGCCTTCGGTCGAACTCCTTCCGCATCTCCTCGACACATGACTGGTCACCTTTGAGTGCCGCAACTCCGCCCCACATTGCAAACGTCGTGGCCTGGCTGATGGTGTGCTGCTGCACCTTGGACATCTCGGTGATGATCTGTTTCGGGGCAACCGCGTACCCGAGCCGCCATCCAGTCATGGCATAAGATTTCGAGAACCCGTTAATGGTTATGGTCCGCTGCGCCATGTCGCCGATAGCCGCAAGCGAGACGTGTTCCTTGCCGTACACCATCTTCTCGTAGATCTCGTCCGACATTGCGTAGATATCATGATCCTCGCAGAGGTCTGCCACAAGTTTCATGGACTTCATGTCGAAGACGGACCCCGTGGGGTTCGAGGGGGAGTTGACCACGACCATCTTGGTCTTTGCATTCACCCGCTCCAGCAGCGAGTCATCGAGCTGGAAGGTCTTGGGATTGATCGCGTGCTTCACGACATTTCCGCCGGCAATCTGGACGCAGGGTTCATAGGAGACCCAGGCCGGGGTAAGGATGATCGTCTCGTCACCGGGGTTCAGGACGGCTTCGCAAGCCTCGTAGATGGCCTGCTTGGCCCCACCGGCAACAATCACCTGCTGGGGCGTGCAGGGGAATTTGTTCTCCCGCACGATCTTCTCGGCAATGGCACTCGTCAGCTCGGGGATGCCGTTGCTCGGCGCATAATGAGTCTGGCCACGGTTCAGGGCATCGATGCAAGCATCGGTAATGTGCCGGGGAGTGTCGAAGTCGGGCTCACCGATCGACATGCTGATGACATCGATCCCTTCCGCCTGCATCTTCTTGGCCCGGTTGGAGATCGCAATCGTTGCCGACTCGACAACACCGGCAATCTTTTCCGAGAGCTGCCTCATTTCAATCGCTTGACCAGCTTGATCGCAGATTCCACGGCACGCTTTGCGTAATCAATCCGCTCGTTCGCCTCAAGCCGGGTCATACCGGGCCCGGAGATGCCAAGCGTTACCGGCTTTCCAAACTCTAAGGAGAGGTCGATTATCTTCCTTGCTGCGTGCTGCACAACAATCTCATCGTGCTGAGTATTGCCCTCAATCACACACCCGATCGTGATGACTGCATCAACTTTTCCAGCCTGAAGCATCTTTTTTATTGCAAGCGGCATATCGTACGCGCCCGGCACATAGATGCAGTCAGTTACTTCAGCGCCAAGGAATGCGGCGTGCTCTCTTCCTTCGATCTCCATCATGTACGTGATGTCGCGGTTGAATTCCGCAACAACGAATCCCAGTTTTATTGGTTGTGTGTCACACATAGCTGATCATCTCTTTTTTTATTGAACTTCATAAACCCTTACTCTTTTTTTCATTTTGCACTAGCGGCGGGCAGGACCGGCATCCTCAAATCCCTGACGTTGGCCGGTACCGGCTTCATTCTCCAGATCCCGTGGACGAAGAATAAGTTTCACAGCATTGACCGCGTGCTCCCTGGTGCGCTGTTCGGCAAGCCATGCAAGCTCTTTGCCATCCTTGGCCTCATCCTCGTGCACGAACACTTCAATGATGTGAGTGTTGGTCATGAGCTGGCAGCTGATGAGTCCCTGTGATGCCTCATGCGCACAGAGCCGGTCTTTCTCTTTTCCGCCCGGCATCCCGAGTGCGATCACGATATCGCAGCGGCGTTCCTCAATCAGTTTCTTGCAGGCAACGGGAAGATCTTTTATCCCCGGCACCGTTGACCGCTCGATCGCCACGCTCGCGTGCTTCTTGAGCTCGTCGATGGCAATCGCTCCCATATTGACGCGTGCGAAAGTAGTATCGGCTACGCCAATCCTCATCCCAGCACCTCGCAGGCAGCAGCAACGCCATCGCCCTGCACCTTGAACCCGCATTTCTTCAGCGCGTGTTGCGTTGCGGCAAGTGTAGCAAGGATCTCCGGTGCGCTGACAGCACCCATGCTCCCGATACGGAAGATCTTGCCTTTCAGGTGATCCTGCCCTCCGGCTATCACGATGCCCATCTTCTTGATGCTCGCCCGCATCTCGTCATCCTTGACACCTGCTGGATACTCAACCGCAGTAACCGTGGTGGAATACCCGTGCTTTGCATCGATCTTCGGAAAGAGGGAAAGACCCCATGATTTTGCCGCAGCTTGTACGGCCTGCGACATCTTGTGGTGACGTGCAATCCGGGCTTTAAGACCTTCCTCTTCGATGATGAGGCAGGCTTCACGGAGCGCCAGAAAGAGAGGGACTGCCGGGGTATAGGGAGTCTCCATCGGTGTTCCAGCAGCACTTTTTTTGTACGCGGCAAGGTCGAGGTAGTATGGCGGGTTCTTGCAGAGCCGCTCCCATGCCCGGCTGCTCACCGAGACCATCGCAAGACCGGCGGGGGCGGCAAGGCACTTCTGCGATCCGGTGATGGCAATATCAACACCCCACTTATCGGCTTCAACCGTATCGCCACCGATTGAGGTGATGCCGTCCATGATAAACAGGGCATCGTGTTTCTTTGCAAGCCTGCCGACTTCCTGCGCCGGATTTTTGATACCAACGGAGGTCTCGTTGTGCACGAGCGTGACTACCTGGGCACCCTGCTCCAGACGCCCTTCCAGTGCAGCAAGGTCTAACGGAGTTCCCCAATCGGATTTGATCTCATGCGCTTTTCCATAGCGCTGGCTGATCTTCAGCATCCGTTCGCCAAACTTCCCATTGACAAGACAAGCGATCTCCTTGTCTTTTGCAACGTTTGCAATCGCAGCTTCCATGCCGGCCGTGCCGGACCCGCTGATAATCATGAGATCGTTGGTTGTTCCAAATGCGGTTTTAAGAGCCCGCACACAGTCGGCATACGCAGCGCCGAACTCGGCACTGCGGTGGTTTATTGCCTGACGCATCATTGCATACCTGACCCGTTCCGGCATCGGCACCGGGCCTGGCAGCATCAGGAGAAGTTCTTTTTCCATGGGGATCCACTCATAGTATATTTATATAGATACAATATAAGGTTGGATGGCTAATATGGCAGACGTAGCAATTATTTCAGGATCCGCATCAGACTCAGCAATTACCGACAAGGTCAGAAAAGTCCTTGATGAGAACACGGTGTCGTATGACTCCCAGATCATCTCCGCTCACCGCGATCCCGACAAGCTGGATGCGTATATCAAGACCAGCAACGCGAAGGTTTTCATCGCGATCGCCGGTCTTTCCGCTGCGCTCCCTGGAGTTATTGCATCCAAGTCCGACAAACCGGTGATCGGGGTCCCGGTGAGCGGGACGTTAAACGGGATGGATGCACTCCTCTCGATCGCCCAGATGCCAAAAGGGGTTCCGGTCGCATGCGTGGGTGTGGACAATGGCGATAATGCGGCGTGGCTGGCAGTCAGGATCCTGAAACTGGCGAAATAACCCTTCTTCTTTAAAAAACCCGTTTTTGCTCATTTATCGCCCCCCCTTCCCTCATATGCGGGCACGCTTGGTTAAAGATCCCCTCGACCCAGCCAAAGCCCATCTCCGTTTTGAGATACTTGTAATACCGATCGCAGGCCGCTCTATCGAACCGGGCCTCCCGAGGTTCATCGGACCGGTTCCTGATGAAGTACTGTGTTGGCAGTCACAGTACTACACGAGCCGGCTATCATAACGGGGATGCGGCCGGGCTGCGTTTTTTCTGGTTTTATTGACCGAAGGGGGTGATAAACAATCCCGTATAGCATTTCTATTGGCGTTTCTCATGCGTGCTGGGAAAAGTTACGGCTATCCGATGACCGCACCCCATTAATGCATTAAAAAACCACAAAATATGGGAGATACCCTATTAACAGGACGATCTGCCACCAGAAACACAATACAGGAGGACGGACTGACCATGAAAGAACTTGTCTATGTCAGGGAAAACCCGGAGATGGGGCTTGGAATATTCGCCGTAAGGGATATTGGAAAGGATGAGATCATTGCTGAATTTCGTGGCCCGCGGATCAGGATAGAGGATATGGAGGGTATTCCCCATGAGGTCTGGGACCACCTGTTTAACGTTGGCGTGTGTGAATACATCATAGCCAGGGAGCCTGCCGTCCGCACAAACCATTCATGCAACCCGAATGCCGGCATCGCAAAGGACGTGTTTCTGGTCGCCATGCGGGGCATAAAGAAAGACGATGAGGTCACGTTCGACTATTCGATTGTCACAGCCGATAACTGGCAGCTCGAATGTAGGTGCGGCTCCCCGCAATGCCGTAAAATCATCGGGAATTACGCGGATCTGCCTGACGAGATCAAAAGAAAGTACGAGAATTATACACCCAACTGGATCAAAGCTCTTCTGAATAAACGGCAATAGTCAACGATGCTGCGTGCTGTCATTCCTCAACGCATTTATAAAAAAGTTACCACATATCGTTAGATGCACTGCCGGCACCGCATCGTTATGTGTCTGTGGGAAAATTTCGGGATAGTGGTCAGCATCAGGGATTCTGCATCACAAAGAACGTGTACCCAAAGTACCACTTATACTTCCGGTACATCTCCACTTCGAGCTCGAAGGAGTCAAGGATAGCAGCAAGGGTGGGATCGTTCCCGTAAGTTTTCCTGAGCTCTGCCACACGGGCAAGCATCGGAACATAGAAGTTCTCCCACCACCCGGCTTCCGGCAGCCGGTACATTGCAATGAACCTGAGCCCCTCTCTTTGGATCTGCTCCACCCGTTCTTGTTCGGAGAGGAGCGGGTACCCCAGCTTTTCCCAGTACTGCATAAGTTCGACAGGGGGATCTGCCTCGAACCGTACAGCGTCAGAGACCACAATAAACCCTTCTTTTTTGACGAGCGGTTTCCATGCCCGGAGTCCCTGTTCGAATCCCGTGATAAAGATGGCCCCCTCGGACCATATGAGGTCAAACTGCCCCGGCTCAAACGGCAGGGTATCCATCGAGGCACACACAGCCCGGATCCGTCCTGCCATACCATCCTTCTGAGCCTGTGCGGCGATGGCATCGATAAACGGCTGATGATTATCCACTGCTGTTATCGTGTTGGAGGTCAGGCCGGCAAGGTCCCTTGTCTGGGTACCTGAACCGCATCCAATATCTAGGATCTTCGCATCCCCAGGAATGGGTGGGAGGTATGAATATGCTTTCCTTGTTGCACCCGTGCACCCGGGCCCCTGCCGTGGGAGGAACTCGAATACATTGTAAAAAAATTCTTCAGGTGTCATTCTGACTCAAAGGTTGGCAATGAGGAATTGAGTGCTTTGTGGTCATAGAGATCCAGGTAACAGATAAAAAATCCTCACCTTCCTGCGCACTCAATCTTCTTTGCGAAAGGATCGTAAGAAACAAATATTTCGGGTAATCGCCATAATGGCATCAACCCATGTCCGCAGGTTTATAAAAAAAACGGAACTGTGAGGGAGATTAAGTGTTCACCCCATCACATCATGTGTTGTCATGCTTTTACAACATTCAAGTACATGACAAAAGCGGTCTCTTTTACGATGAATGGCATCAATGGTTTCCGATAGACTACCGAGAATTTTTGGTCGCCGGTATTCTTTGCATGGACAATCCAGGTACGCGTCCTACCAACATCCATCATCATTCCGGGGTTCGGATCTTCCTTGTAAGTATCAGAGATTAGATTAAGGCCGGACGAAAACGTTGGGATCAAGACGATACCGGTTGTGGGATTCTCGTGTAATTTGACTACGAACCAGTTCTCTAACGTAATATCCTGGGTCGTGCCGTTATCTGCGTCCGTGAATACTGCCATATTCCCGTTATGCCCTGCTGCCATTACTGGTGCGACAGAAATGGAAAGGAGGAACATAACAGCTATTGCAAGTAAGGAATTAAGGATTAAACGTCGTTTTATCATAGTTTATCTCCTGTGTAAGTAATGCACCCATCCGAATTATTGAGGATGAGCAGATGGTCTTGGATAATCATGCATGGGGAAAAGACATACGCTTCTTGTGACGCCCCAAATTCAGTCATGATACACATGCCCTTCCCGGGAGTTCCGGGCTTGATCACAAACTTGACTTGAGGAGATATGAAGAGCGGGAAGTTGGAAAAAAGAACGGGGAAATTTTCCAAACGGATCGTTTTTTCCGCATAATTTCGACACAATCTTGGGGGCAACAGCCTGCATGGCAGGTTTCTAAAAGGTTCATGAGATGAATCCTGGGGGATGAACAATGAGGCTTTTAAAATCTGCTATTATATCTCGGGATGTTAATCACAATTCAGAGAGAGTTTGAATACTGATAAAAAGAGGGGTATAGATCCCTGTATGGGTATGCCCTTATCAGATTGTTCTTGTTTTTCCTTGCTGGCATTGCATGGAGTATGAGGTGATGGAAATGTATGATGGTTTCATTCAATTGTTCGCTTTAGAGGTCTTTTTTGTTACTGCCTTAAGCGACGGGAGGGGTGTCGCGTTGAGCAGTTGCCAGAGTGAGAACAGGGACGGGTCCCTGCCATGACCTCCGAGAGAGTCAAAGAAGAACTCCTCATCGGTCTCAAATTCCTGGTTTGACTTTCGTCTGGTCATGGTTACTCGATCCTGCCCGGGGGTCCCGGGCCTGATCAGTAGGTTGATCAAGGCAGTATAAGAAGGGCGGGAAGTTGGAAAAAACAGATCGGATTTTTTCCAACCGGCCCGGTTTTTTCCTGATGAAAGAACATCCTCAAAGGGTATCATACTTTCATGCAGGCGCTCCCGTGTGTAACGGAATAATTGAAGATTTACACGAACTGCACTGGGGGCCGCTTATTTACCAGTTGGCACCGGGATATTTTGCGGCAGAGGAGGCAGCGGATTCCTTCCCGCGGAGAGAAGAAATGGTGCCGCTGCGAGAGCTACAACAGCTGTAATGATGAAAACTGTCCTTACACCCGAATAGTCCATCACGATACCAAAGATTGCTGGAACTATGATGAAGCCGACACCCTGGGCCATGTTGACCACTCCCGCCGCACTGCCCTGTCCGGTCTCACGCCCGGCTATTGTTACCAGCGCCGAAACCGTTGTCAATGATATCCCAAAACCGCACCCGAGGATGACAACCGCACCGACATACTCAAAGAAGCTGCCCGCAAACGCGATAAGAATGCAGGACACTGCGATAACTGATATCCCGGTTGCAAGAAGGAGATATTTGTTGGAGGTGTCTGCAATCCTGCCGGATATTTTCTGGACGCCGGCCATGGTTACAGTTCCGATAAAGAGCAGGGCTCCGATCTCGATTCCACTGAACTGTCCCATGGTCCGGGTGATGATCGGCAGGTAGATGAGAAACGTCACGTAGGCAACCGAATACACGAGGTAGAAGAATATCGGGATGCGGAGCGCCGGGTGCCGGAAGACTTCCAGAAGGGGGGTTGGCTGACGGGGCCGTGTGCGGTAGTCGGGAAGAGAGACCAGGCAGACCCATGCGGTTATCACCGAGATCAGGGCAAGTGCAAGGAATGCCGAGGATATCCCGATGTAATCCATCAGTACACCGCTGAGCAGGGGACCAAAACTCATACCGAGGAACGCAGCGCTGTTGAACCCCCCCATCAGTTGTCCTTCCTCACCAACCGTAGCGATGTCCCCTACATAGGCAACCGCGACCGGGAAGACCATTGACGCAGCGATACCGTGGAGGAACCGGATAAGGGAGAGGGTAAAAACCGAATCTGCCATCACATACAGCGCTGAGAAGATCGCATAGCCGGACAGACCTATAAGAAGGAGCATCCTCCGGCCATGCTGATCGGAGAGTTTCCCAAAGATTGGGAGGAAGATGGTCCGTGACAGGGAAAAAGATGAGAAGATGATCCCGATCCAGAAACCTGAGGCTCCCATCAGTTGGGCATAGAGGGGGAGGGCCGGGGCTATGGTCCCGATCCCGAGCATCGTTGCGAATGCCGCGAAATAGAGGATCAGGATAATTCCATATTTTTTTGACGGGTCCAGTACAACAGCATCCGCTGTCTCGCCCCTTTCTGCTATTGTCATGTTTGATCAGGCTCAAGTATCGGTGGTTTTTTTTAGGTACTTCCCACACTGAAGAGTTCTTTTTCGTGATTTATCTCAAAGTCACGGATGGTGCGGTAATCATTCAGTATGATCTCCGGGTCCTCGTGGAGGAGGAAGACCGTTGCCGGGCTGGAGAGCATGTCCACGGTCCGGTGAACATACCAGTCACTGATCAGGTGAACAAAATCCCCCTTGACACAGCTCTTAAGCTCTGCAAGTTTATCGATCGCAAAGATCTCCCCTTCAGGAACTCCCTCACACCCGGCAATGAGATGCTTCCGTATGATTTGGCAACGGAGATTGTATGCGGTATCGACCTGTTCAAGGAATCCCTTTGGGTCCACGTACGCAAAGGCCATAAGGTCGACCTGGCACTGGCCGGCGCACTGCATAATGAGATCCGGAGGGATCTTCCCCCCCATGACCCGGGCGCCCGACTCGACAAGGAGCGGCCCCCTCTCAGTAAGTATGATTTCAGTATGGGCAGCTCCATAACGGATTCCCAATGCGTCGATGACACCGAAAGCATACCTGATGAGTGGCATCAGCTTCGCATCCGGCCAGTCATGCAGCCGGGTGCAGTCATACACATTTCCTGCACCTTCAACCCTGACTTTGCTGTACTCCCAGACCTCGGCAAGCCGGTGTTTCCCATCCCATGAGACAGTATTCACCCCGAATTCCGTTCCGATTAAGCGTTCTTCTGCAAGAACCTCATTGTTCATCTCACCGATACGGTTCTCCTGGCCGATGATTGCCCGGAATGCCTCCCGGATCTCATCATCGGAATTACAGAACCTCACCCCGTCTGTTGCGGCGCTGTTCATCGGCTTTATGACGACTTCGTTTATCCCTTCTGACCGGGCCCATTTGAGGACTTCTTCTTCGCTGTTTGTGCAGAGGAATCGTTTCGTGGGCAGACCGGCATTTCGGAGTGCGCACTGCATCAGGTATTTGTTTCGCCGTGCCGCGGAGCCACGGGTGCCGTTTGTCGGGAGACCCATCCGCTCACTCAGGGCATCCGCAAGAGGTACAGCGAGCTCCATACCGGGAATGATGCCGATAACCGTATACTTCTTAAGAGTGTTGATGATTCTATCGTAATCCCCTTCAAAAACCAGGGACTCCAGGTAATAGGAATCTGTGTTGTTCAGATCTGCCGTCTTCATTGATTTTATCCCTTCTGGAAAGATCGCATGGCTCAGAAGGTGGATACAGGCAATTCCCCGCGCCTGAAACCTTGGTGCCAGAAAAACTCCTGAAGATAATCCATTCACTATTACTACCACTTTCTGAGCCTTTTTTACTTGTGTCATTGTTATAACTCCTTTCAGTTATTCTGAATCATCTGACGTGAATCGGTCTCTTCAATCGGGTTTTGGGACCTTATGTAAGAGAGCAACCGTTCTCCAAAGGGATTACCCATATGGATCTGTTCGTAATCTATGGGAACTCCATGCAGGTTCTGGAGAAGAAGGATAATCCCGTCTTTTGTCGGGAGTATTCCCGAGAAAATAAATCCCATCTCTTCTGCTGCGGATGCAAGTGCCGGTGATCCTTGATCACTCAGTGAAAGATGCAGCCTGATACTCTTTGCACCCTTTGTACGGAGTTGTCTGACTATCCCTGCAAGTATCACCCGGTGATCTGGACCGACTCTTTGGATCAACACAATTCCGGCGCCGGTTTCTTTATTTATTGAGTGTTCGGTAACTGTTGATTCATGTCCGAACCTTTCCCCGCTGCCAGGAATTATTCGCAACCCGAGTTCTGTGGTTATCTCCTGTATAATCCTGTGATGGTTACTGGGGAGGTACTGGAGCCCGTACTCTTCATGTGAGATCACTTTGGTGAGAAACGCCATGCTCTCCCGCTGACCCAGTTTTCCTGAGATCCCCTGGAACGATATCTCCTGCGGTTGCGAACCGAGCAGGATGGCACTAGTGTGAAATCCCAATCTCTGGAGTGCCATCTGGGAGTAGGGGTGCACGGTGAAGGCACCACCCGTGAGACTCTGAAATCCTCTGCCTTCACTGCAGCTCAACAGATGCCGGAGTATCAATCCCCCAAGACCGTGACTGCGAAAAACCGGCAATACCGCAAGGGAACCCAGCAGACCGGTCTCAGGATACGCGTTAACGGGATTCATCGCACCGTAACCAAGAACCCTTCCTTCCGAGCTGGTCGCTACGACCGGGACTATCTCTCCCATCGCGTTTTTCTTGCGGATCTGTTCCGGATCATACACATATTTCTTGGGATAGGTATCCCGGTACACTTCATGCATAAGCAGTGCAACCCCGTCTGCTTCTTCCGGCCGTAAGCAATGGATATCTATGCCGGGAAGGGCATTGTGCGATACCGGTCCGCATGCCGGAGTATGATCTGGGGGGGTCATATCTGCCATCATAGCCTGGAAATTTTCTGATTTCCCGATGGTATCCTGCCACACGCCCGCCATAATCATGCACTCGCCGCCGCAACTGCCTGAAGTGCGTCTTCCACTGAGGGGTACCGCGGGAAGATATTTTCAAACCCGCTCACCCTGATGACCTTATCGACACTCCCACGGCTCCCGGCAAAGACAATTGAGGTATTCTTCTTTGCGCAATCCCGTTTCAACTGGAGAAAGACCCGGAGACCGGAACTGCTGATATAATCGAGGCTGCTCAGGTCAAGAATGATCGGTCCCGCCATCCACGTTCTGCGATCCTCTTCGAATGCCGAAGTGCTGTTTGTATCCAGCCTGCCGATGAGGGTAATGATTGTCACACCCTGTGATGTGCTCTGGTGAATTTCCATATTTTTCCTCCGTTTATGTTGGTTTTCTGGTCCTGTGCGTCGATACATCTGCCCGCACCAGCGAGATATTCCCAATCATTAAAGATCGGAGGGGCGAACATTACAGGATACTCCCTGAAAAATCCCCGATTTTACCCGCTTGAGGGCCGGTTTGTTGTTTCATGCTTGTTTCATTCAGGGTCATAAAAAGGGAAGGAGTTTGGAAAAAAAGAAGGGATTTTTTTCCACATAACGCCAGACTCAATTGGCAGAGCATCCGTATACGGGGTGTCGGGATTTTTATAGTTCCCACCAGATCTATTAGTGTAACCTATGTATCCAGACCGGGCAATGTTCCAGCGAATGGTAAAAGACGAGCCGAATCTTTCCGGTGCCGGCAGGGAGACCCTGCTCGCCCTGTATGACGGCCCGCTTCACCTCCGGCAGATACTAGACATCATCAATACACCGGAAAAATCAGCGACCGAAGACAGAGTAAAAAACCAGAATATTTCCGAGTCGGCTCTCCGGAAACGGCTGGATGTACTGATCACCCGCGGCATGATCGCCCGAGCAGGCAGCGAACGGACGAATCCGTACTATTATCTCCGCCGCACGTGGATCTTCAACCAGTATATCCTCATCAAATGCCGGGATGGTCCATCCAGCGGACTTCTCGATCTCACTATCCTGCTCCATCAGCTCTCACATATGACAGCGGAGGGGAATTCTGCCATTCCCCACCCGAGATACATCTCCGCGTCAGGAGAGCGGACGGAACGTAGCCACCAGATTGAAGCAGCGTATGGGGCTTTCCAGAAGATACTCGGTAACAAGACTGCAATCGGCGACTATCTTGAGGGGATCTATGAGGATATCTACGAAGGGAAAGTGCCCGAGAGTGATATCGACGGACTCATTGCCCGGGATTTCCTGCGTTTTGTTGCTACTGCCCCGGATGAGGAGCGGGAGGTCCGGTTCTTCCTGTGGTTTGCTGACTTTTTCCATATCCTCGACCGGTACCCGGAAGCGTACGATGCATTCGTTAAGGGGGTGGAACGGGCCGGGCAGGAGGGGCTCAATCTTCCCGCTATACTTGCAGAAACCCGAATCTCCAAAGGTCACATCCTGCTCCATCTCAATGACTTTGCTGGGGCAAAAGAGGCCTTTTTCGAGATTGGCCGGGATAAAAACAGCAGCTCTTTTGCACAGGCAAAAAGTCTCTTTGGTGCCGGTGAGGCTGAGCTGTTCTGTGGTGATATCGCTACACCCTATGCCCCCACACGGTTCACCAAGGCACTGGAACTTTGCAGTAATGCAGACCCGGCCCGGGAAGACACGGACGTCCAGGAACTAATGGCAGATATACTGCGGAGGACCGGAACAATCCACCGTCTCCTGGGAAGACTGGATGATGCTCAAACCTGCTATTCGGAAGCAGAGAGTATCTACCGCAACGGAATGATCCGTGGTCTCATCTGTCTGCTGCCCGAGCAGGCTGAACTTTTGCGGGCCAGGGCTTTCGATTCCGAAGGCACTGTTGCCGGGGGGCACCTTGCGGCAGCCTCAGCACGATATGATGAAGCCAAGGTGCTGTCCCAGAGGATACGGAACATCAACTGGTTTGCCCATAGTCTGATCGGGGAGTGCGAGCTCGCCCGGGTTGCTCTTCTGAAATGCAACACACCGCTCCCCCGGGATCTCGATACAAAGTACGCAAATGCTTTCGAGATTTATTGCCAGATCTCGTCCCGGTGGGGCATTGTCCAGACGTTTGTCTCAGAGGCACTCCTGTACCATGCCTCGTCTGAGGCGTTCCCGGATAAGTATGCGGTCACCGCCGACAAGCTTGAGCATGCAGAGCGGTTCAGTAAGGAACTCGGGTTGAAGACAGAACTGGCCTTGATCAAGCGGATGAAATCCCGCTCGGAGCCGGTTCCCGAGCTTCATCCGCTTACATTCCTGTAAAGGGCTGACAGGGGGAAACATCAGGATTATGGTCAAAGCGGGAGTTTTTTTTAGAATCTGGTGATGACATGAAAAAAGTGAGATGCCGGTCCTGCACAGGGAGAGTATCCTATAAGCCGCTGGCTTTTCCGGTCAGGGGTTCTGCATAACAAAGAACGTGTACCCGTAATACCGTTTGTACTTCCGGTACACCTCTGCTTCGTTATCCAATGAGTCAAGGATAGCGGCACAGGAAGGATCTGATCCGTGGGTCTTTCTCAAATCTGCAATCCGGGCCAGCATCGGGACATAGTAGTTTTCCCACCACCCGACTTCCGGCAGCCGGTACGTCCTGATGAGTTTGAGTCCTGCATTCTTCACCTGCTCCCTGAGCTGTTCCTCCGTTTTGGGAATGTACCCCTCCGTCTCCCACCACTCGACCAGTTCCCGGGGAGGATTGGGTTCAAACCATGCCGCATCGGAGACCACCATGTGCCCGCCATTCTTTAAAAGAGGTTTCCATGCTGCCAGTCCCTGCTCAAAACCCATGATGAAAATGGCTCCTTCAGACCAGATGAGGTCGAACTGTCCCGGATCAAAGGGAAGAGAATCCATTGAAGCGCAAACGGTTTTGATTCGTCCCTCAGTACCGTCCTCTTTTGCTTTTTTGCTGACCGCATCGAGGAACGGCTGGTGATTGTCCACTGCCGTAATTGTACCGGTGGTGAGCCGGGCAAGGTCCCGGGTCTGCGTGCCGCTCCCGCATCCTATGTCAAGAACGGATGCCAAGGGGGGCAGTGGGGGAAGATATGAAAAGACCTTCCTTGTCGCACCCTGGCAGCCGGGTCCCTGGCGGGGAATGTTCTCGAAGATCTGGTAAAAAAATGCATCCAAAGTCATGATATCTCAAAGGTTGGGAGACGGGGATTTGAGTGCTTTGTGGTCGGGGGCAACGGCATCCGTTACAGTACCACTTCCCACTTTCACCTTTCAAACCACTCCCTTACATTACCCTGATTTGAGATCTCAGGGTATGGCAAAGAAGAAAATACAAACAGTCTGCAGATATTCATGCCGCGGGTGCGAGCACAACAAAAAGAAGGGTCCCTGATGCGAAACAACGATGGGAAAAGTGTTCTGGACTGCGTTTGCAGGTATTAACTGCTGCCCGATCTATGACTGTTGCGTGAATGATAAAAAGCTGCTGCACTGCGGGAAATGCCCGGACCTGATACGCGAGCGGTTCACCAGGTTTAAGAATCCGGAAGTGAGCGATGATATGCAGGTGGGTATGATCGCAGCAATGGAGCAGGAACTCCATGTGAGGAAATAGTCACTCAGGGATGGGCATGCTTATAGGAGTGACTGTCGTACGTACTTATCATGCCCGTCCTGCACGACCCGGTTGTCACTCTGGAGGATGTCAGGGTCCGGAAAATATCGCTCTCATCCCTTGACCTTGAAGTGACAATTCGCGTGGAGAACCCCAACCTCATTGGCATCACTGTGCGGGAACTGCCGTTTACTGTGATGTGCAGTTCCGGCAACCGCGATCAGGAAATCGCTGCCGGCAATACCGGGCGAATAAAAATACCCGCAAAGGGCAGCACGGTGTTCCGCATCCCAACCACCTCGCAGAACACCGCTCTCATCGGGGCACTCGCAACGTTTGTCACCAAGGGTGGCATACAGGTAACAATTCAGGGGAAGGCAACCATCGACTGCCTCCTGTTCGGCTGGTCAATCCCGTTTTCAAAAACCCTACCGGTGACGATGGCGCAGGTTGTGGATGCTGTTGCCGGGAAGGAACCGTTGAAATAAGCGGACCGTTCCCGCTCATGGATCTTCCGGGCATGTTCCCCATATAGCGACATCCGGAACTGCTCGTGCCGGGCCTCAGCCATCTGCACCTCGCACTCCATCCGACTCCGGCTTTTTCATGCTTTTATCTTTTCATGCAGTTATTACACCATAATGCATAATTTTATCTATTTTCGTGCACTTTAATGGATCAAGGGTACCGTATGGCAGTAACCGATGCACTGATCACGCAGCGACATGAGATAGAGAGCCGGCTCAAAGAGCGGTACATTGAGCGGGATGCAACGATCAGTGGGAAATCGGCCAACCTGATACGAGTTATTTCTGGGCCGCGAAGGGCAGGAAAATCATTTTTTGCCATGCATCAGTTGCCACAGGATGGCAGGTTCGGGTACGTGAACTTCGACGATGAACGGCTTGCAGCACGGGAAGGTGACGAGATCATCGCGGCAGTAAAAGAGGTATTCGGTGCACCGGAAGTCCTCTTTCTTGACGAGATCCAGAACCTGCCGAACTGGGAACTCTTCGTAAACCGGCTTCAGCGGGAGGGATATAAACTGTTCCTCACCGGCAGCAACTCCCAGCTCCTCAGTTCTGAACTTGCTACACACTTAACCGGAAGATATCTCCAGACCACCCTCTTTCCCTTCTCGTTTAAAGAGGTCCTGCACACTCGTGGCACACTCATTACAACTGCAGAGAAACAGGCAATGCTCACCCAGTACGCAAAGAACGGTGGGTTCCCCGAGGTGATACTGAAGGATCTGGAGGCGAGGGAATACCTCTCCACCCTTTTCGATGCTGTCGTATACAAGGATATAGTGAAACGGTACCACATCCGCTCAGTTCCTGCTATTGAGGATCTGGCGCTGTACCTCATCTCAAATGTTGCAAGCGAATATTCCTATTCCACACTTGCAAAGGTCACCCGGAGCCGGAGTGTCCATACCGTCAAGAAATACCTGGCTTACCTTGAACAGACATTCCTTTTCTTTTCCGTCCCGAGATTCTCGTTCAAGGTCAGAGAGCAGATTACGGCAAACAGGAAGATCTACTGTATTGACAACGGATTCATCCAGGCAAAAGCCGCTAATTTCTCTGAAAATCGCGGGCGCCTCTATGAAAACCTTGTTGCTATCACCTTAAAACGGCATGAGATGAACGGCGTTCTTTCGTGTTATACCTGGAAAAATGCCCAGCAGGAAGAGGTGGATTTTGTAATCCGGAGACAGAACCGGATATCAGAGCTCATTCAGGTCTGCACGCATACCGGATCCCCGGCCACAAAAGAGCGGGAAGTCAGGGCTCTCCTCAAGGCAGGAGAGGAGCTCCAGTGCAACCGGCTCCGTGTCCTGACAGAAACAGAGGACCGGAGCGCAGAAGAAGAATGGTTTGGCAAAAAGGGCACCGTCATATACGAACCCATCTGGAAATGGCTTGAGAGAGATGGACTTGAAATGAACACTCTTAAAAAATCCGCTTCACTTCAACGGTGAGCACTTAAAAAAAGGGCGTATTCAATTCCATAGTTACGGCCCCTGCTTCCAGTCAGGCTTTTCCCTTATGGACCATTCCCCTTACTTCTTCCCTTTCCCCTTTGGAGCGGTCCCGAACAGCTCGTTCACCATCTTGACCGCACACAGATCCCCGCACATCGAGCAGGTCTCCATCTCCCCGTCCCGCTCGTGAATCTTCCTCGCATGCTCCCCATATAACGAAAGCCGGAACTGCTCGTCCCAGTCCAGCTCGTGCCGGGCCTCCGCCATCTGCACCTCGCGCTCCATCCGCCAGCCCTCGTGTTTCCGGACGGTATCCCCGATATGCGCAGCGATCTTTGCCACCCGGGTTCCCTCGATGATATCCGCAACGTCCGGCAGCGCAAGGTGCTCGCTGGGCGAAACCATGCAGAGGAAGTCGGCCCCGTTGAGACAGGCAGTCGCCCCACCGATGGCCGCGACTACGTGGTCGTAGCCCGGCGCGATATCGGTGACGAGCGGTCCGAGCAGGTAGAGCGGGGCATGGTCGGTGATCTCCTTGATCATCTTCACATTGTAGCCCACCTGGTCAAGCGGCATATGTCCTGGCCCCTCGATCATCCGCTGGACACCCTTTGCCTGCGCCTGTTTTGCCAGCGTGCCGAGCGTGATGTACTCGACTGACTTTGCGAGCTTCTCGGCATCCTGTAAACAACCGGGGCGCATCCCGTCCCCAAGGCTGACCGTCACGTCATATTCTGCGAGGATCTCCAACAGGTAATCGTATTCAGCGTAAAGCGGGTTCTCCTCATCGCGCTGCATCATCATCGCGCAGTGGAATGAACCTCCCCGGCTCACCACACCCATCAGGCGCGGATCGCTCCGGAGCGCTGCAAGTGCCTGCCGGTTTACACCGCAGTGGAGCGTTAAGAAATCCACACCCTGCTGGCAGTGCTCGCGGATGACCTTAAAGAGCAGATCGGCATCCACATCCGCCGCATTCCCGGCCCGGCGCACCGCTTCATAAATTGGCACGGTCCCGACCGTTGTATCCAGGGTGAGCATCTTCTTCCGGATCGCGACAAGGTCGCCGCCGGTCGAGAGATCCATGATGGCATCGGCACCGTTATCGAGCGCTGCCTGCGCCTTCTTCTGCTCCATTGCCGCATCGCACCGGCTGCCCGATGTACCGACATTAACATTGATCTTGACCGTGCATCCCTGACCGATCGCACACAGCGGGTGCTTGCGGGCGGGGTTTGTGGGAATCGCAATCCTGCCGGCCGCAACCAGTCGCGCCATGCGTGCAGGGTCCATGCCCTCAATCCGGGCTGCCGCTGCCACCTCTTCCGGAACACCGCAAAAACACCTGCGGACCAGCAAATCCATAAGACACATCTGTGCGGAGTCCTTATTATTGTGCATGCAGGTCGAGTGGATAACAAATGGAGATATGTGGGGAAATTCCTTTATCGTAGGAAATATCCTCGTGGATGCCGGGGTCATGCCCATGGCAATAGCACCGCACAAGGAGCGGATCGAGACGATTGTCCTCACCCACTGTCACTTCGACCATACCGCACGGGTAAAAGAGATCGCGCACATGTGCAAAGCCAAGGTTGCTATTCACAAGAACGATGCCCGTGGTCTGCTTGACGAAGCACAGAACCTCGCCATGCATTTTGGAGCCCGCTCGCCTGGAGTACTGCCGGACATAACACTCAAAGAGGGCGACACCATCGGCGATTTTGTTGTCCTCCACACGCCGGGCCATACACCGGGATGCATCTGCCTCTTCTCCGAAAAAGAACAGCTTCTCTTCAGCGGGGATACCGTATTTACCGACGGGGCATTCGGGCGCTATGATTTCCCGGGCGGGAGCCGGGCAGAGCTCCAGCGGTCACTTGAACGCCTCGCACTGCTTGATGTGGAAGGGCTCTTCCCGGGCCACGGGTCGCCGGTGGAAGAAAACGGGAGACGGCATATCGCCGCTGCGCTAAGTCTTATCAAGAGCGGTTATGGATAAGGGAATTTACTGTCTTGTTTTAAAAAATCAGGGCAGCACGGTCCGTATCGGTGCACTCGGTGAGATCACGTTTAAGCCCGGCTGGCACTGCTATATCGGTTCTGCGCTGGGCAGCGGGGGCTTAAAACGTCTGGAGCGCCACATCAGCCTTGCAGCACAGCGCGACAAACGGCCGAAATGGCATGTGGATTATCTCCTCTCTTCGCCCCTTTTTTCTCTGATATATGCAGTCTGTGGGGTAACTAGTGAGAGGCTCGAATGCCGGCTTGCTCACGAGCTGGGCGGGGACGAAGTTCCAAAGTTCGGTTGCAGTGACTGCACCTGCATATCCCACCTTTTTTACCGGCAGTGCGATCCAGAGGAGGAGATAATCTCTGCTTTCCGGCAGCTCCAGGTCACTCCAACCACCAAAACAATCATGAGCCCCTGCGTAGAGGATAACATATGAAGGTGCTGGGAATATCCGGAAGCATGCGAAAAGATGGCAACACCGCAGTGCTGGTCAATGTCATTCTCGAACGCTGTAAGGATGCAGGGGTCAAGACCGAATTTGTCTCACTTGCAGGCAAGAAGATCCACCCGTGTCTGGGCTGTGAGAAGTGCAAAGAGAAGAAGTGGTGCGTGATCGAGAACGATGACTGGGATTCTATCGTCAGGAAGATACTCGACTGCGATGTGCTCGTGATCGGTTCACCCACATATTACTACGATGTGTGCGGCCATATCAAGAATTTCATAGACCGCACGTATTCCCTCTACCATGACCACAAGCTGGCTGGCAGAAAGGGAGTTGCGGTGGCCGTGCAGGCACAGAAAGGTGCAAGCCGGACGATCCAGACACTTGAAGGATTCTTAAGCACCCATGAATTTTCATCGCTGGGATCAGTCAAGGGCAACGGGTATCACGAAGGCGAAGTGCTCGCTGATAAGGAAGCAATAGAAAAAGCCCAGAAGATCGGGGATAAGATCGTCCGGCTTGTCAAAAGCAATCACAACAAATAAAACGAAAAATCCTTTTTTCAGATATCCTCATACAGCGTGGTGCGCCGTTTAAGGGATCTGCCCACATCCTCTGCCACGCGCTGCATCTCTTTGGGATCAAGGTAATCGGTATTGAGCGCTCCAGCCCCTTTTGAGATGCTCTCTTCAAACATCGTGCCTCCGAGATCATTGGCCCCTGCAATGAGCCCGAGTTGCGCCATCTTGATCCCCTCTTTCACCCACGATACCTGAATATTTTTAAAATTGTCAAGAAAGAGGCGGGCGACGGCTACCATCAGGAGATCCTCTCTTCCTGTTGCTCCCGCCCGGGCGATACCTGCGCGGAACAGGGGCGTGTTCATGTGGATGAACGAGAGTGGCACAAACTCGGTAAATCCATGTGTCTCATCCTGTATCTCCCGCAGAATTGCAAGATGAGAAACCCGATCCGCGTCACTTTCGCAGTGGCCGTACATGATTGTAGCGGTAGTGGGAATTCCAAGCCTGTGCGCCTCTTTGATGATGCGCACCCATTCTGCCGTAGAGATCTTCTCATGGCAGATCGCGTCCCGGACAGAGTCCACTAAGATCTCGGCTGCCGTCCCGCACATCGATCCCAGCCCGGCCTCTTTCATCAGGACGAGCACGTCTTTTGTGCTCATCTTACTCTTTTTAGCCGCATACGCAACTTCCATTGGGTTGCTCGCGTGGAGATGGACTCCCGGCGCCGCTTCATGGATACACCGGTAGACATCGGCATAGGATTGCGCGGTGAATGCCGGGTGAAGCCCGCTGACGGTGCAGATCTCAGAGACGCCCCGTGTCTTTGCAAGGGCAGCTTTCTTCTGGATCTCTGTCTTGTCATGGAAATATATCCCCTCATCACCGGTTTTTTTTGAAAAACCACAGAACCCGCAGGCATTAACGCAGAGGTTGGTCACGTTGATATTCTGGTTCAGGACATAGGTGATCGCAGGACCGACCCGCTCCTCGCGCACCTCATCTGCTGCTCTGGCAACATCCCACACCTGCCGGTCGTGTACCGAGAATAACAGGTGGGCCTCCTTATCCGTCAGCCGGTGGCCGGCCTTCACATCCGAAAGCAGATTCTGGAAGAGGGTTTTCATGGGTACTCCACGCGTTTGTTGTCCAGTGTTGGTCCGCAAAAAAGTAAACCTGTCGCTATTATCCGCATGATTCTTATTCCCTGAAGCCAACCATCTCTACAGGAGCGATATGCAGCAGGTAAATGTTCAACTGACAAGAAAGCTCGCAGATGGATTCATCATCCCATTAGGCCCGGCAAACCTTGTCGCGGTCAAGACCGATGTGGGTATGGTTGGGTGTGGGGCGTTTGATGTAGCAGCGCTCGATTCGTTCAGCTACCCGGCAGTCAAGGTGCGACCCTCCATCGGACCGTCGATCGTAGATATCGATGATGTCTTAAAAGGGATTGTAAAGGAAGCAAACCGCTCTGCAATGGGACGCGGGATCAAAAACGGCATGACCGGGCGTCAGGCGCTGGAACTGCTCTGATCTTCGGATCAGAAACAAAAAAAAGCGTTTTTCTTGCGGTTCAACCGCTTTTTCTCAGAGATCTCAAACAATCTCATACAGGGTAGTCCGCTGCCTGAGCCTTCGACCGATATCGGTAACGATTCGTTCCATATCTTTTGGATCCAGATAGTTCGAGCCAGAAGCTCCGGCATCACCGCTCACATCATCGGTGAACATGGTGCCCGCAAGATCATTGGCTCCGGATAAAAGGGCAAGCTGGGTCATCTTCAGCCCGACTTTTCCCCATGCAACCTGAATATTAGTAAAATTATCAAGGAAGAGACGGGAAACTGCGATCATCAGGAGATCTTCCCTGCCAGTGGGCCCGGCTCTGGCAATCCCCTGCTGGTACAGCGTTGTATTGGTATGGACATAAGGTAGGGTGACAAGCTCAGTAAACCCGTGCGTTTCCTCCTGTATGTTCCGCAGGATGCCGAGATGTTTAACCTGATCTGCTGCGGTCTCGTACGATCCGTACATAATGGTCGCTGTCGATCGCAGGCCAATCCCATGTGCCTCTTTGATGATCCGGACCCAGTCTGCGGCGGGCACCTTGCGGGGACAGATCACTTCCCGGACAGAGTCCACTAAGATCTCTGCCGCAGTTCCCTGGATTGTTCCAAGACCCTCCTCTTTGAGCCGGGCGAGCACTTCGGGCGTTGAACACCCGCCCCGGTGTGCTGCATGGGCAACCTCGTCCGGGCTGAAGGCATGGACATGTACCCCTGGCGCTGCCTCATGCACCCAGTGAATCAGATCGACGAATGTGTCCAGCGTGAAGCCGGGATGCACTCCCGAGAGCAGGCAGATCTCGGTCACCTTCCGCTCATACGCCAGCTTTGCCTGTACCTGGATCCCCGCTTTGTCATGGCAGTATGCCCCCTCATCAGTCACTTTCCTCCCAAACCCGCAAAACCCGCAAAGGTTCTTACAGATGTTTGTGACGTGCAGGTTCTGGTTCCGCACATAGGTGACGGTATCTCCGACCCGGCGTTCACGCTGCTCATCGGCAGCTGCAGTGATTGCAAGGACATAGTGCCCCTTCGTGTTCAGGAGGTGTTCTGCTTCCTTTGCGGTGAGGCGGTGACCCCCCAGCACATCGGACAGCAGGGTTGATACGTTTACCATATCTCCTCTCACCGCTGTTTCTTCCCGCTCTTTTTCGGTTTTTGGATCCCTGCTTCTTCTTTCCTGCGGAGGTAGAGTTCGTGGAGCACCATGATGATGATAACAACAATGATCACTTCTACAATGTGGAGCGGGAGGAGTCCGACATAGGGCACGGTAAAGAGGGCCTTTCCGATAACCCACTCCTTTGCCACGGGCTCAACTGTCCCTGTCCCGGGGAACGTGAGGTACCCCTGGTCGCTGAGAATGTTGTTGTCACCCTTGGTGATGTAACCGCCATGGGTTGCCTGAGTACCGGTGTCCCTGACATAGCCTGAGTTCGGTATTATGGCATCCGCGGGAAGGACATAGTTGCCCTGCGGGGTTTTTATGATGAGATCCTTTGAGCCGGGCGTGAAGTTGGCAGCCGGGGGAGCGTCAACAACGGTCGAGAGGATCTGGTACCCATTCTGGGTCTCTCCCCTGACAGTGAGCGGGAGATACCCTGTCGGAGTGACTTTCCCGCGATAGAGATTGAGATACGATGGAACCGGCTGGCCGGCATTTGTCCATGTCATTGCCCGGTGGATGATCGGGTGCTGCGCCTTTGAGAGCGGGAGGAGACCTACCGAGGCCCACATGTCGGTGAGACCATTCGGGCGGTAGATGATCACATCCCCGAAGTCACCGAACTTTTTATACCCTGACACCTTTCCTTCATCCCATGTCTGGAGATCCAGAAAACGATCTTTCTGGACTACAACCACGAGATCCCCAACATTCATGTTGGGCACCATGCTCCCGGACTCGATCGTGACAACAGCCGGCCATGTGCCACAGATCAAATAGAGGGCGAGCGCGATACAACCGACAACTGCCACTACCCAGATCAGATCACGAACAAGGGATACCGCCCAATGATCGCTTGTCCGGAACTGGCCAATTAACATGCGGAGGTCCCGGGTTTTTTCTTTTTCTGCCATTTCTTGCTACACTGTATGAGATTTTTTGTTAATATAGCGCACCTTTCGAACTGCGGAACACCATGGGAGTATCTTTAAGAGATAGTTAGATCCGAACAGGTTTTTTTTTAAACCCCACACACTCCCATGATCCTGCGATGAGAGGTACCAGAGATAATTGTCCTTTCCTGTGGAACAGCCGGCACGATAGAATGATGGGATCTTTATATTTTCTCAGTGGACGATATGTATCCATGCTCGATGTACAGCAGATCACACTCGCTTTTTTAGACAAGCGGCTGCAGGTACATCCCGATGTGGTGCGGTATCTCCTGGAACAGGATGACCCTGAGCTGATAGAACGCATCATTGCCGGGGTGCCTGACCATGCAATTGTGGTCTCGGCGCAGCACATCCCCGGCATGACCGTCACCCGGGACGGCACCCGCTTTCTCACCGATCCCAGCGTGGAAGTGATCAGCGGCTCTTCTGGAACTTCCGGGCCCATAAACGGTACTGGTGATTATCTCCACTATTTCCGCGACCGTTACGCCAGACTGAGTGGAATGATACGGAGCCGGTGCAGCGCCATGCCCATCGAAGCACTGACGCGTTCCAACCGGTACCGGCAGGAGGAGTGCACCATCATTGGTATGGTCACAGAGATCAAGACCACGACAAACGGGCACCGGATCGCCGAGATCGAGGACTCTTCGGCAAGTATTACTGTGCTCTTTTTAAAAGATCGTCCGGTCTTTATCGATGCCGATCGGATTATCCATGACGAAGTCATTGGTGTCAAAGGCAAGCTCTCCAGCGATGGGAAACTCTTCTTTGCCGAGCTGCTCTACCGCCCGGACATCCGCATTGACAACACCCCGTTCAAGAGTGAAAAGCCGGGAAAGGCGGTTTTCATCTCGGATGTTCATGTGGGCAGTGACACCTTTTTAGCGGATAGCTGGAGCCGCTTTTCCGACTGGCTCTCGGCATCGGATTTCTCTTACCTGCTGATTGCCGGTGACCTTGTGGATGGTATCGGTATCTATCCCGGGCATGAAAACGAACTGACAATAAAAAACATCTACGAGCAGTACGAGGCGTTCGGTGAGATGATGCGTAATCTTCCCTCGCGGATGAAAATTATCATATCGCCCGGCAACCACGATGTGGTTCGTGGCGCAGAGCCACAACCGGTGTTACCTGATGCATTCATCAAAAAATTCCCGGACAATTGTATCCTTGTAGAGAACCCTTCGCTTGTCAACCTGCAGGGTGTTCGGGTGCTTATGTATCACGGGCGATCGATCGATGATATGATAGGTCTCATCCCCGGGGCATCCTACGCGCAGAGCGGACTGATAATGCAAGAGATGCTACAGCGCCGTCATCTGGCACCGGTGTACGGCCGTAAAACCCCGATTGCTGCAGGAAAGACCGACCGGATGATCATCGATCCATTGCCCGAGATTCTCCATACCGGCCATGTCCATATCAAGGGGATTACAAATTACCGGGGCGTACTTGGCATCAATGCCGGTACCTGGCAGTCCCAGACGAAATTCCAGAAGCAGATGAACGTGAACCCGACACCGGCGCTTGCGATTGTAGTCGATCTTCAGACACTGTTACATGAGACGTTCACGTTCGCCTGAAAAACACTTTTTTTCTGGTTGCATCTCTATCCCCCAACAGTGATATATCCGGAAACGTTCACGTATGCCCGATAAAAAGAACCAGTCCGATTTTTTTACTACAGTGATACATTGGATATTTCGACACAGTTATAGCACCCCTGCCGACAGGCTCGCGGGATCTCTTAAAAAACCCCGCTCACAAAATCAAAACCCTCAAGTATTTTGATTTGCAATATCCGTCAATGGAAATCGGTGCACGAAAACCAGAGGCTGACAGATGACCATCAATACACGGTTTGAGAATCGCGATCTCCTCTGGAATGCGGTAATCCTTGGAACGGCTGCAGCTGCACTTCTCGCTAATCTTACCGGACTCCTTTTTGGAATCTCAACAGGTCTCCCCCATCTCCTGTACATTCCGGTTGTGATCGCCGCATACCAGTACCCGCGCAGGGGTACTATCATCGCCGTTTGCATTGGAGCTATATACCTCATCTTCGTAATCCTTCTTGCCGGAAGCTCGCCAACAATTCTTATTGAAGCGCTGGTACGCACACTTGTCATTGTTGTTATCGGGTGGCTGATCGCTACACTTACCATCCGCCTCCAGGAACAGGAAGTGCTCTACAAAGGTCTTTTTGACCATTCGGAAGGTGGCAGCATCCTTGTTGCCGAGATTGGCAGCAGCCGGACGATTGAAGCGATCAACTGGAAAGCTGCTGACCTTCTCAAACGAAATGCTGCTGACCTTAAGGGCACTTCAATTGCAACCATCTGGGGCGGGGATGGGGAGCTGGATTTTTTCAACCGGCTCTCCAGCGAAGGGGCGGTATACGCAACAGAGACGAGTTTCTCTCTACCGGATGAGAACTCGGTTATCGTGCTTGTCTCTGCTGCATCACTCCCGGGCAAAAGGGCGATCCTCACATTCTTCGATATCACCAGCCGCGTTCGTGCCGAGCATGCATGTCAGATGGCAAACGACAAACTCAGCATCCTGTCGCACTTCTCGGCAGACCATCTCCACCGGTCGGTCGACCAGATCCTGGAGACTGTTGATGAGGCCGATGCCCACTGCGAGGAACCCGTGATACGCACGTATATCGATCGGATCCGGACGCTGGCATGGAACGTTGCCCGCCAGCTCTTCCTCACCGAGTCCTACAAGGATCTCGGAACGCTCCCTCCGGTCTGGATGAGTGTGCAGCAGACGCTTGAGTCCGCCCGCCTTCCCTCGGATGATGGCACGGTCTCAATCCGGTGCTGGGCAGGACGCCTCGAAGTCTACGCAGATCCGCTCTTTGCCGATGTCCTCACCCACCTTCTGGAGAATTCACTGCGGCATAGCAACGGCAGGATAAAGAACATTGTTGTCACGTATCACGAGACCGCTGAAGGGCTTGATCTCTGCTTCACGGACGATGGTGCCGGGATCCCAACAGAGAAGAAACGGCAGATATTCAAGTATGATGCCGGGGGGAGCGCAGGGATAGGGCTCTTCATCTGCCGCCAGATCGTTGAGGTGACCGATATGACCATACAGGAGACCGGGATCGAAGGCAAGGGGGCACGTTTCGTGATCCATGTTCCGCCCGGGGGTTATCGTATCGAGGGGACCAGTGAAGAGACCCCCGCGCTGCCGGTATCATCTGTACCGGCACGGCATCTCGCGAAACACCGCACCGGTGCGACCGTGAGGGAGCTGGTTTCTCTGGAATTTTCCATTGCAGAGACGCTCTGGACAGATTACCACAACACAAAGGGCGACTCGAAAACAGACCGGATATTTGCCGCATTTTATGGCGGGCAGGCGGTCTCTGTTGCCCGGTGCAAACGGCATACGGACGGGTTTGAAGTAGATGGCGTATTCACTCCTGTCAGCCAGCGCGGTCACGGGTATGCGAATGCTGCAATCTGGGGGCTTGTCGAGGCATGCGGGCAGGATATGCTCTACATGCATTCAGTGTGGGATCTCACGAAATTCTATGGAAATTTCGGATTCGTCCCGATCAATGAAAAAGAACTGCCACCTACCATCCGGGAACGGTTTGCGTGGGCGGGAGGGGAGATGGAGGGGGCAAACGTCCGTCCTATGAGACGAGACCCCCCCACAATATAAGTGCAAGGGCAAAAAAAGAGTCCCGTGTGTCAGCACCAGTTGATACCGTTACTGATCTGTGCCGCGAGCATTGTCGTTACACAATCCAAAAAAAAATTATTCTTTTGCCGGCTTTGCTGCATCAGCCGCCACCGGTTCCTTCTTCTTTGGCCCTGCCACGGTAAATTTCTCAAGACCGCCACGGGCAGTCATCGCCGGGCGGTACTGGTTGTCCATGGTGAGACTTTTGGTCGGGCATGTATCAACACATATGGCGCAGACCACGCAGCGCATCTGGTCAATCTCCCACGTCTTTTCCTTGACATCCACACAGATCGCCTGAGTCGGGCACTTGCGCTGGCAGATCCGGCAGGTGATGCACTTCGTTGGGTCGATCTTTACGTGTCCGCGGGTGGCTTTAGTCTTCTTGGCCGGTTTTACCGGGTACATCAGGGTGGCCGGGCGGGAGAATAGACTTTTTAACACCGTCTTTGTCATCTGGAAAAAGGTCATGTCTCCTCACCTCTCCGCACAGCCGATACAGGGATCGATAGACAGGACAATCACCGGCACATCCGCAAGATCGCAACCCTTGAGGAGCGTGACAAGCGGGGGGATGTTGGTAAACGTTGGTGTCCGGACGCGGTGCCGGACAAGATTTTTCTTGCCATTGCCCTTGATGTAATGGATGACTTCTCCACGGGGCTGCTCGGCCCGTGCAAGGAATTCACCATCCGGTGCACCGGTCACTTTCATGTCAACCGGGCCATCAGGGATCTTCTTTGCACACTGCTCAATGATATCGATCGATGTGAACATCTCTTTTGCCCGGACGGCACAGCGGGCATAGCAGTCCCCGTCATACTCAACAACCGGTTTGAAATTGATCTTCCCGTAGGCTGCATAGCCGGTTTCACGGAGATCAATCGCAACGCCGCTGCCTCTTGCAGTCGGACCTACTGCCCCGAGGTAATAGGCATCGTCATTACTGAGCACACCTATACCTTTCAGCCGGTGCTGGATAGAGCTGTCATGCAAAAATACGTTCGTGAGTGCCTGGAGCTCATGCTCAATTCCTTTGAGCCCCTTTACCATCTCATCCAGTTTCTCCGGGGCGATATCCCGCCGGACACCGCCCACCTTGCAGACGCCCTGGATAACCCGGCCACCAGTGGTCGCTTCAAGGTCATCGAGAATGTGCTCGCGGAGCCTCCATGAGTTCATAAAGACGCTTTCAAAACCCATGCTGTCAGCAAAAAGTCCGAGCCAGAGCAGGTGCGAGTGCAGCCTTGAATATTCCGACCATATGGTCCGGAGATACTGGGCGCGTTCAGGAATCTCAAGTCCCATGATCTGTTCGATACCCTGAACATAGGTCTGGCCGTGGATGTGACTGCATATCCCGCAGATTCGCTCTGCGATGAAGACGTACTCGGTGTATTCCCGTTTTTCTACCAGTTTCTCAAGACCGCGGTGGACGTACCCTATTGTCGGGATGACATCTACGACTTTTTCATCCTCAAGCACGAGATCGAGGTGGAGGGGTTCGGGAAGTACCGGGTGCTGGGGTCCGAACGGGATGGTTATTTGTTTTGACATGCGTCATCCTCCTTAACAATGGTCACACTGAAGGGATGTTTGATCGCGGTCTTGTAAAACGTACCCTTGAAATCAATATTGATCCCAGTCACGTGGATGCCGTACAGGTCGTGGATCTCGTTCTCGTACACAAACGCACCAAAGTATACTCCACTGATGCTGGGAATTTCATCATTCTGTTTTACCGTGATGCGGTAGTTTGTCAGCTTGTAGTCCTTGTCAAAGACATAGAGGATCTCAAAGTTGTCTTCGATCTTCGTGCACCCGATCTGGACGAGCCGGTTGCCATCTTTTTTTGCCTGCTCAGCCTTTGTAACTACGTCCCCGACACTAATGGGGGTGATTTGTTGTGGTTCCATCATTGTGCACCTCCTTCCGCGTGCCTGTGGCGATGTGTATGACCATGGTCAGTGACCATGGGAGAGCTCACATGTTTATTCCGTTTCTCTTCAAGAACACCAAGTGCTGTCACGATCCCGTCAATGATGGACTCGGGGCGTGCTGCACAACCGGGCACATAGACATCGACCGGTATGAGTTTGTCGATGCCGCCGGCAACATTGTAACATTCCCGGAACACTCCCCCCGAGCATGCGCAGATACCCACTGCCACAACCACTTTCGGATCCGACATCTGGTTGTAGATGTTCTGGATGACCTCGCGGTTCGCTTCATTGATCGAACCGGTTACGACAAAGATATCCGCATGTTTCGGGTTGCCCGTGTTGATGATGCCAAACCGCTCAACGTCATACATGGGAGTGAGACATGCGAGGATTTCAATGTCGCAGCCATTACAGCTCGAGGCATCGTAGTGGATGATCCACGGGGATTTTGCAAGATAGGTCATGGTACACCTCCCGACAGGTAGTAGAGTGCAGCCAGATTGACCACACTCACTACGGCGGCAATCAGCCACGAGCTCTTCACCACAAGCTGCCACTTCACACGGGCATTCGTGTTGTCGATCAGGATCTCTAACAGGTAGATGATGATGACAGCAGCTACACCGATCAACGGGTTGAACCCGAAGAAGAGGTAGACAAAGCCGAGCAAAAAGACCGTCTCGTACCAGTGGGAGATCTCGATGAGGCCGAGTGATGGGCCGGAAAATTCTGTGGTCACGCCCTTTACAATCTCCTGGTGTGCGTGGTGCGATGTCGAGATATCGAACGGTGATTTGCGCAGCTTGATGGTCAGCACGTAGAGGAAACCAAGGAAGATACCGGGGAGTAGGAGGACAACGGGTATCGTGGTTGAAGCGATCTCGCTGACATTGAAGCTCTTCGTTGCAACAAACATGCCCACCGCAGCCAGGATCACCATTGGTTCATAGGCCATAATCTGGAGCAATTCCCGCTCTGCCCCGACATAACTGTAGGGGGAATTTGCGGCAAATGCGCCCATTACAAGGAATACCTGTGCGAGTGTGAGCGCAAAGATGACGAGCAATAGATCGCCACCGGCAAAAAACAGCGCTCCGGTAAAGATCATGAAGATGATGTAACAGATTGCATAGAAGATCTGCGTCTCGTTCACTACGGTCTGCTCTTTTTCAAAGAGCTTGCCCACATCATAGAACGGCTGCAGTATGGGCGGTCCAACCCTGCCCTGCATGTGTGCAGTGATCTTCCGGTCAATACCCACAACCAGTCCGCCGATAACCGGAGCCACAAGGACAAAGACAATTGCCCAGACGATATTGATCACAGGAACACCCCCCGCAACGCGGTGGCTACAAACATGATGCCGATGATGGCTGAACAGATCCAGATCCCTGCGGTCCGGAGTTTCTTTTCACCGAAATACTCGTGGAGATAGTAGTTGGATAGCACCGTCTTTTTCTGGACGCCCAGCGATCCGGAGAACCGCATATCGTGCGTGGTGGTCCTGCCACCCATGTAAGGGGCGACATGCTTGTGCTTTCTCTGGGGTATCAGGATGCTCAGTGGCAGGATAATGAGCAGGAGTAGCATCAGGATCATGATGATGATATTGTCCTGCGACAACTGGGCCACGTGACCATAATTTGCCATGAGATAGGGTTCGAGTAGTTTTGTTGAGAGCAGCGGGAAGACAAGCGTGGTGATGAACGAAAGTCCGGCTAGCGATACAAGCGCTGCCCACTCGCTGTGATCAACTTCACCTTCGATGTTCTTGCTGTCTGAAGTAACTGAAATGATCTTGCCCATCCATTTGGCCCAGAAGTAGATGGTCATGGCGCTGCCAAAGGCAAGGATGATCACAAACAAGAAGCCATAGGGTATCTCGATGAACGCCCGGATGGCTGCCCATTTCGAGATCAGCATACCGAATGGTGCAAGGAACATACCGGCAATGCCGATCACCATCATCGCGGCGATCTTTGGCATCCGCACAATGAGCCCGTTCATATCATCGACCTCACGGCTCTTGATCCGGTGCTCAACGGTTCCCACCGAGAGGAAGAGCAGGGACTTAGAGACTGCGTGGAAGACGATTAAGAGGATTGCAGCCCAGATCGCCTCATAGGTTCCGATACCGGCACAGGCAACAATCAGACCAAGGTTTGCGATCGTGGAATAGGCAAGCACCCTTTTTGCATTGCTCTGCGATATGGCAATACCTGATGCAATCAGGAAGGTGAGCACTCCTATCATGGCAATCATATAACCGGTGACGGTGGACTGGAAGATGGGAGCAAGCCTGACGAGAATAAAGACACCTGCTTTGACCATCGTGCTGGAGTGCAGGAGTGCCGAGACCGGGGTTGGCGCCACCATTGCTCCCACAAGCCAGGAGGAAAACGGCAGCTGTGCCGCCTTTGTTAGACCGGCAAACCCGATAAGAGCTGCCGGAATGAGGGCGATGATTTTTCCAGAAGCTAACAGATCTGTCATTCCCATGATGCCGTTGCCAAACATCGCAAGGTAGATGATTGCACCGGCAAAGGCAACCCCGCCAAGCAGGTTCATCCACAGGGCAGAAAACGCGTTATTGGTGGCTTCCTCTGTTTTTGTGTACCCGATCAGCAGGAATGAACAGAGAGTGGTAACTTCCCAGAAGAAGTAGACCCATATGAGATTATTGGAAAAGACCAGCCCGAACATGGCGGCAAGGAAGAGAAACAGGATGGCAAAGAACCATGGTCTCCGGTCAGGCATCTCGGGATGGTGTTCATGGAAGAACTTCATGTAACCCAGAGAATATACGCAGATGAGACTGCCGATGATGCCTATGATGAGTGCCATGATAATTGAGAATTCATCCATGAACATGTTCGACTGCACATGGACTGAGTGGGCGAACACCAGTTCAAAGTAGAGCATGACAGCGGACTGGACAAGGATGAGCGCCACAACAAGCCACTTCTTGTACACGATCCCGAGATACAGGATAAATACGGCAATCAGCATCCCGAGGATGAACATGACAATGCCGGTTGGCTCTGCCGGAATGGCAGACATCAGCAGGGCCCCCTTGTTATAGGTCGAAATCAACAGGTAGACACTGGCTATACCAATGGCCAGTGCGGACAGTTTCACGATCCAGGCGCGTTCGAAATCTTTTTTTGCCAGTAATAAGAAGAACGCGGCGATGAGCGGAAACAGTATGAGAAATATTAACAGTTGCGTAGTTTGCACCAGATACCCTCCCTCCATGAATATGAGAATCTATCATTATTAATCATAGTGAATTGCACATGGCTGGCATCATACCAGAATTCACGTATAAATCTCTGAAAATTCCAAAAAAAACACCTTGAAATCTGAGGAAACCCGAAAAACTGGCAAAAAAATCCGGAAAAACATGTGTATCTTTTTCTTTGAGTTGTAGTACCGTGTGGTGCAGTGCCGGATTAATGATAAAAGTTTAATGTCATGGAAAAGCACTAATAATCTCTTAGGATGGGTTGTGGAAAAAACGGGAATATCCCGGGAACCGTTGCGCCATCCTTTGGTTCCAAAAAGAGCAGGTTACTGCTGATACCAGTTTATCATACCTGATGTTGTGTGGGGCCTCTAAAAATCCGTCTGCATTTGCTGTGCGGTACAGCGCATTCGTGGGTTTAATGGAGGTGATTCATACAATAGCAGGGAGGTCAAGGAATGTACGAACTTGAGTTCATAATTGGAATAAGTATTCTCGCACTGATCCTCGCGGTAATACTTGCGCGGAACGTCCTCTCAAATGATGTGGGCACAGTAAAGATGCGTGAGGTATCCGATGCGATCAAGGTGGGTGCGGAAGCATTCATCAAACGACAGTACTCGACCATCGCCATCCTGGCGATCGTGTTTGCCGTTGTCATCTTTGGAGTGTACTACTTCACAGGGCAACAGGGTCTTGCCACCTATACGGCACTTGCGTTCATCGTAGGTGCGTTCTGCAGTGCGCTCGCCGGTGTCATTGGCATGTCTGTTGCCGTAAGGACTAACATCCGCACGGCAGCCGCAGCCCAGACCAGTTCGGGAAAGGCACTTGACATATCGTTCCGTGGCGGAGCAGTCTCCGGTCTTATCATCACGGCGATGTCACTGCTCGGGGTCTCGCTTACCTATATTGCACTTGGTGCAAACCCGTTAACCACCCCCTTCATCATCATCGGGTTTGCATTTGGTGCCTCGTTTGTCGCCCTCTTTGCCCAGCTCGGTGGCGGTATCTACACAAAAGCCGCAGATGTCGGTGCAGATCTTGTCGGCAAAGTTGAAGCCGGCATTCCTGAGGATGATGTCCGGAACCCTGCGACCATCGCGGATCTTGTCGGCGACAATGTCGGGGACTGTGCCGGCCGTGGTGCTGACCTGTTCGAATCCACTGCTGCCGAGAACATCGGAGCGATGATCCTCGGTATCGCTCTCTTCCCGGTCTTTGGTGCAGCAGGCATTCTCTTCCCGCTCGTTATGTGCGCTTTTGGTCTGCTCGCCAGCATGATCGGTATTCTATGCGTTCGCGGAAAGGATGACGCTGACCCGATGGTTGCCATGAACCTTGGTTACTACATCACAGCAATCGTCTCAGCGGTGTTCTTCTATATCGGCACGATGTGGCTGCTCGGGAGCATCTGGTTCTTCTACGCAGGCCTTGTGGGCATTGTGTTATCCGTCCTCTTCCTCAGAGTGACCATGTATTACACCGACCACCACTACCGGCCTGTGCAGGAAATCGCCGATGCATCGGAAACCGGACCGGCAACTAACATCATTACCGGTTTCTCGGTTGCCCTTGAAACCACTGCAGTCCCGGCAATCATGATCGGTGCATCCTTGCTCCTCTCCTACTGGCTCGGTTCCCAGAGCGGCTTCCCGTTCGGCGGTCTCTTTGGAACTGCTGCTGCAACCATAGGTATGCTGATGGTCTGTGCCTATGTGCTTGCCATGGACTCCTTTGGCCCCATTGCTGATAATGCCGGAGGTATTGTTGAGATGAGCCAGGCTCCTGAATCGGTCCGCAAGCGGATGGACCGGCTTGACTCAGCAGGCAACACCACAAAGGCGCTCACCAAAGGATACGCAATCGGCAGCGCTGCACTCGCAGTTTTCCTGCTCTTCAATGCCTACATGGTAGACATCAGCCACCTTATCGGCAAACCCTTTGAGATCGTCAACATTGCATCGGTCCCGGTATTTGTCGGTGCACTGCTCGGCGCAATGCTCATCTTTGTCTTTGCAGGTCTTGCAATCCGTGCAGTCTCCAAGACCGCACAGTGCGTGATCGAGGAGGTCCGCATCCAGTTCAAAGACCCGGGTATCATGGCAGGAACCAAGAAACCTGACTACGCCCGTGTGATCGACATCACCACACTTGGCGCACTCAAGAACATGGTGCTGCCCGGCGCAATTGCAATCGCGTTTCCCATCTTCATCGGTGTGACCATGAAATACGAAGCCCTTGCAGGCTTCCTGATGGTCGGCACGATCACCGGTATCCTGTTGGCACTGATCCTCAACAATGGTGGCGGTGCCTGGGATAATGCCAAGAAATATATCGAATCCGGTGCTCATGGCGGTAAAGGCAGCATTGCCCACAAGGCAGCCGTTATCGGTGACACGCTCGGAGACCCGTGCAAGGATACTGCCGGCCCGTCACTCCACGTGCTCATCAAGCTGCTCGCCACGCTCTCGCTCGTGCTTGCGCCGCTGTTCATTTAAAAAAAATCTTTTTTAGTTTATGGTCCCTCCAAGGGAATTTTACAACGTAACACCCACACGTTTTTTAGAGGTCGCGCACAATATGCGGCTTTGATTATGACCAGTGCCGGGTAAACAATCTTTCAGGCACAGTGCCATAGGGTTCGGGCTTTTTTATGCCCTCTTCTGACAAGATACATAATGCTGTATTACGAAGAGAGATCAATGAAAAAGATACTCGTACTTATTTCCATCCTGATCATCTTTCTTCTCGTGACCGGTTGTACACAGCCCACCGGTCAGACGAGCCAGTCCACAAGTGCAAACACCGTTTCCAGCCCCGTTCAACAGGTACTTGCAAAAGTCGAGGTTTACGGAAATATTGCTGACATCGGGCTTCCGATCTATGCTCATCTCATGGATGGACGCAAGCAGGAATATGTTCTGGCAAAAACAACCACGGCAGAACTGGATAAAAGTGGCCGGAAGTACATCATCATTGATCCAGATACCCGGGACATCAGCTATGCCATTGCTCTTAAACACAATGCAGATTGCAAGGTACCGGTGAATTATTGCTCAGCAATTATTCTGGATGATGGCAAACACCTGATCCTTCGTGCACCAGCCGGCCAGAAAAAACTGATCGCCAGTGCCGATCTGGATTTCAACTGGCTGCCAGACACCCCCCTCAGACTCATCCCACGGAGCTCGCTCAAACTGGGATCCCGGACGGGGTCTGGTGTTACATATGATACCCATATCGGGGGGATGGTTTCTGCAGTACGGCAGGACACCCTTTCTAGTCTCGTGGGCGAGCTCAGCGGTGAACAGCCCATAATGGTTGATGGGGAGAAGGTTACAATCACTTCCAGGGCAACAGAGTCCGGTGAAACAATAAAAAAGGCAACACAGTATTTCGGAAATTATCTGGCCGCCCGTAATCTCACTGTTGAGTATCCCCAATGGACCAGTGACGACTATTCCGGTACCAATGTGATCGGCACAAAGACCGGAAAGACAAAACCACTTGAAGTCGTTCTTGTCACTGCACACATCGATACCGAGCCTTCAGCGGGTCGCTCTCCGGGTGCGGACGATGATGCCAGTGGAGTTGCGGCAGTCATGCTGATCGCCGATCTCACAAGCAGGCAGGATTTCGACCGGACGATTAGATTTGCCGCTTTCAGTGGCGAAGAGCAGGGTCTTTTAGGAAGTGATGCGTACGCCCGGCAGGCGGCAAAGAACGATGAGCTCATTGTTGCTGTCTATAACATGGACATGATCTCATGGAACCAAAATTCCAATGTGGCTGAGATCCACACACGCATACCGTCAAATCCCGGCTATGAAGGGGATATGGAAATAGCAAACGTATTCACAGATGTGGTCAGCAAGTATGATCTTTCAGGTGATATTAATCCGGTCATCCTCTCAGATGGCGAAGAACTATCCGACCAGGCCTCATTCTGGGAACAGGGATATCCCGGCATCTGGGCACTTGAAGATGGCAATAATGATTTCAATCCCTATTATCATTCTCAAGACGACCTCCATGAAAAGATGAACATGAAATATTACACTGCGTATGTCAAGGCTTCCACTGCCACAGTAGCACACCTTGCGGGGATTTCTGGTTAGGAACCGATACTTTTTTTATTACCTTATCCATTTTTTTTGGGAAACGCGGTGCCATGATACTGGACAACAATTTATCATCCAACTCCGGATAATACTCATGGATCCGCAGGAACACATCCACATCATCAGCGCAGGTGACAGTATTCATAAGACCTATCCTGCAGTTCTTAAGGATCTCCGGACCGTCACCCACACGTTCATCTTTGCTGAGAAAGAGGTCTATACCAACTCGGCCCGTGATGATAACCAGAAAAGACTGTGGAAAGTTGCCATCCGGGACGCAATTGATGCGGTAAATACCATCTCCCTCTCACGGAATATTTCCTGTGCACTGGTCTGCATCGATGCGGCCACATTCGATGCTATTCGTGATCCGGTGCTGGGGATATTTAGCGATCATCCTGATGCCCGGTACTCGTTTGATATCTCCGCCGGCTCAAAACGTCTCTCACTTGGCCTGTTTTCTATGTCGCTCTGGGTGGAAGGCGACTCCTATTACGCATTTGGAAGTTCCCCCACGCGAAGAGTGCCGGTTCCGACACTTCCCACAAAGAACCTGCCGGCCAATCCGCACTATCTCGTGATCTTAACCATTCTCTTCCGGGGGCGGGAGCACGGGAAGGGGGCAAGTACGCTGGTGCCAAAAGAGACTCTGTTTAACGAGACAAAGGTCTGGCAGATCCCGGTCCGGGATGCGGATATTGGGACCCCCGGGCAGGAGATCACTCCGGCAGCCTTTTCCCGTTTGTTATCAACCCTGATCCGGTGGAATCTTATCCGGGAGGAGAGCGAACCGGGCAATGAACAGGAAAAACTCTACCGCATCACTCAGGATGGTGAGCTGGCATTATTCGTTTATTCGGCCCGTATGAAAAAACGGAGTGTCGAAAAGCACCACGGTCTCTTGTGATCCTCTGAACAGAGAGAGCCATGCAAGATTGTACGGGCATGGACCATGATAAAGGACAGTAAGGGAAAAAGTCGCCGGATCTTTTGACTGCAAACGATCTGGCTCTAAAAAAGCGGTTACTCTCCTCTCAGTATTCCCTCATCAACCTCAATCCATTTCTCCAGTTTCCGGATACCCTCTTCAATATCCTTTATCCGCCGTTCGGTTTCTGCGAGTTGGGCGGTTGCCTGTGTGGTCTTCTCAGGATCATCAGAGGTGACAAGAAATGTGCGTATATGGCCCCTGCCGATCTGGAAATTTTCCAAAGCAATCGCTGCTTTCCGGTAACGCTCATAATTGGCTTCAAGATTCTTCCGGACACGGGACTCTGTTTCTGACTGCTGCCGGGGTTTTTTCGCCTTTACCGACTCCCATGCCGCGTCGTGGGTTTTTCGGATCTGCTGGATCTGCACAAAACAGGTTTTTTTGTGTTTTGCGATCATCTCGTGCTTGAATTTGCCGAGCAGGTCACCGGCATTTTTGAGCGCATGCCCTCGTTCCACCAGTTCATGGATCTCCATTGCGGGGGCATCAACGGGGAGCTTTGCCTGTTCTGCAAGTTTTATTATCTCATCGAAATGCCCCTGCGACAGGGATTCCAGCGTCCCATACTCAGATTTTTGTTTCTCCTTTACTTCCCAGCAGAGCTCATTGAACTGTTTCCAGAGCAGATCCCGGTCGCTCTGGGCTAACGGTTTTAGCTCTTTGAATAACGCAGTGATCTTTTTTGCCTTATGCCAGAAATCCTGGTATTTGGTGATGATCGGGAGGTTTTCTTTTATCGGACCGGTTAATGACAACAGGTTTTTGATCTCACGGTCAAGTTTTTCTGCATTTTTATGTGCGTTTTTGAGCCAGGGATCGTCTTGGGGTTTCATAAAAAAATTCTCAATCGTTCCGGTCTGATAATTATTGTACCTGTATCTGCCCGCGTGGCTTAAAAAATGATATCTGCTACCCGTATTTCTCTGGCATCATTTCCCACCGGGTCCAGAAGATCGTTTATCAGAGCCGGGGGGTTTTTCTGCCCGGTCAATTCCGTTTATCTCACTTCTTTTAAGTTTACACTGACATCATTAGAGATACGCGAATATCGCTTCGGGTTCTCATCGAATTTATTCTTGCACCAGTTGCAGCAGAAGTAATATTTCTCGCCTTTGTGGGTGCTGGTCAGTTTCGCATCTTCTTCATCAACTATCATCAGGCAGACGGGATCGGTGGCCATGGTAAAAACACTTCAACACACCATTTGTGCGGATTTCATAAAATGCTCTCGCTTTTGAACGAGGCATACCGGTTAGAAGAACCCCGATCCTGATTCATCTCCGGTTTTTTTATGACTGCATGGGTTTGCGAAAAACCTGAACCAATGGGTTCACACTGAATTTAATAGGGCGCCGGGCGAATATTTTTTACAGGAAATTCCCATGAGTGCACGAATTCTTGTTGCCTATGCAACGCGGAGCGGGTCAACTGCCGAAATTGCACAAGTTATTGGCAGGGAAATGGTATCAGCAGGACATGCCGTTGATGTCACCGAGATCAAAAAGGTTTCAACGCTTACGGGTTACGCTGCGATCGTAATCGGCGGACCGCTCTACATGGGAAGTGTCGATGGTGCTGTCAGGAAATTTGTGGAAAAAAATCATGAGCTGCTCCTCAAACTTCCGGTTGCAGCATTTGTAGTCGGGCTTGCGCCAAAGAACCCGGATCCCGGTGCAGTGGAGGCGGCAATGGCGGCCTTAAAAAAATCACTTGGACCGGTCACACCCGTATCATCGATCCTGTTTGCCGGAAAACTGGACCCGGCAATGGTAAACTTTGTGATGCGGAAGTTTTTAGAGATGGCAAAGATCCCTGCCGGTGATTTCCGGGACTGGGACGCGATTACCACATGGGCACAGGAGTTGCCGGAGAGAATGAAACTCTGACCGGTTACTTTACCATCGCGGGGTTAAAAGCGGAATATTCGGGGGTTACTGGAGATTGAATTCCGCTGCTTCTTTTGAGAGGAAATAACCAAGGATAATCCGGATAACCACGACTACTGCAAGGTTAATGAGATCCTGCTGAGTAGGAGAGAGCAGGGTGGCAAGGATGTCAGCTGCAATGAGAAATTCAAGCCCGAAGACGATCTTGTCAGTAAAATCCCTGCGGATCTGGTTGTAAGTAAATGCCGTTTTTGAGAACTCCCGGAGGAGGATTCTGACAATTGCCCTGAACCCTCCAAAAATTATCAGGACTGCCCCTGCAATGCCGAGAAGTTCTGCACAGATATTGATGATGGAAAAAACCGTTGGCACATCCATACAGAGACAGGATCATGATACGACATGAACCTTGGGGTCTTTTTTACAGGGATGCGCACCGTTTTTGGCAAAACCATTAAACCACTGCCCGGTTCAGATTGATCACTGATGTCCCCCATCATACGCCTTGACTGCCCCTGCCCAAAGACCACGTGCAAACGCCATACGCTCTGCGATGAGTGCGAAGCGGATCGCATGACAAAAGGTATGCTCCCATTCTGTAAGCTGCCGGCATTATCCTTGTGGGGGAAGATCCGGAAACGGCTCGGATTGAAAAAGTGACAGATTTTCCCAGGTACTCACCTCCTGAATGCCGTTTCCCTTATCACTCATACCCGCTCACCTCTCTGCATGGACCCGGTAATTTCCCATATCCGGCGGGAGCTCGAAAGCCACGCAAATTCTGAGATCCGGAAGACCTCACAGCGGTTCTTCAAAGAGGAAATCACGTGCTACGGAGTGAAGAGTGCAACAGTTATCGCAATTGCAAAGAAATACTGGAACGTTGTAAAAGGGCGATCAAAACCGGAGATCTTTGCCCTCTGTGCAGAGCTGTACCAATCCGGCTACATAGAGGAGTCGTTTATTGTCTCGAACTGGGCGCATGCCCTCTCGGGAAGATATGAGCAAGAAGACCTCGCGGTATTCCGGCACTGGATTGACACATACATAACCAACTGGGCATCCTGCGACGGATTCTGTAACCATACCATGGGTTCATTCATCGAACAATACCCGGAATATATCGATGAAATGAAATGCTGGACGCAATCACAGAACCGCTGGATGCGGCGTGCGGCGGCAGTCTCGCTTATCATCCCGGCAAAGCGCGGAAAGTTTCTCAATGAGGCGATAGAAATTGCTGACCTGTTGTTGATCGATAAAGATGACATGGTCCAGAAAGGCTACGGCTGGCTGCTCAAAGAGGCAAGCCGGATGCACCAGAAAGAAGTGTTCGATTACGTAATGAAAAATAAAACGGTGATGCCACGAACTGCCCTGCGGTATGCAATTGAACTGATGCCCCGGGAGCTTAAGGCAGGTGCGATGAAGAAAGATTGGTAACCCGACTAAAAAAGGTGATATCCCCCCTTTTTGTGAGGAGACAATGGCGGTGAAATAGGCTTTGTTTCTTATTCCATCTGCCGGATATGGTGCCCGCTGCCTTCACCCATCTGTTGTGCAACATGATCCTTAAGCGTCCCAAGCAGATCGGGGGAAATTAATTTCCCGGACATCACATGAATTTCCTTTTTATTCGTGGCGGGGTTAACCTCATAGGTCATGACGAAATCCTCGTAATTTGCCATAGCAGAGAAGAGCAGGTCGGTCACAGATTCATGAAAAGGTTTTTCAGCATTTTTCCGGCGCGTTTTTCTGATAGTCATTATGGTTATGTGCTACTCGCCGGATAATAAATATTCATCCCAGATTAAATGGTTGGAACAGGGTTCTGATGATTCAATCAGGTGACCACTCCCACGAATAAATTCGTGGGCATCTATGCAAGTACTGTTGATAGTGTACTGGCAACGGATTGTAGTCCCAATCCGAGTATATTTTTAGCAGCGTTAACGTCTGCATTTTCAGAATGACCACATTTCAGACAGACAAACTTTGCCTGTGTTTTGCGGTTGACACGAATTACGGCTGTATCCCACCAATGAATTGATGGGGATTTGCCTGCACGATCCTAAATACCATCATGAGCGCTTGCAGCGGTGTGCTCCAAAGCACCGTCTCTCACGCTCCCTGCTTCAGGGGTTCCTGCAGCGGGAGGGAGAGGGTGAACGTACTGCCCGCTCCAGATGACCGGGTTAGCGTCAGGGTCCCCCCCAGCATGGTGGCCTGTTTCCGGGCCATCGTCAACCCGAGGCCCAGCCGCCCATATTTCCGGGAGAGTTTATCAGCATCGCTAATGAAGAAGGGTTCAAAAATGACCTCAAACCTTTCGGGGGGGATGCCGACCCCGTTATCAGAGACAGAAAGCCGGAATTCTGTATCCGTCTCTTCAGATGTGATAGCGATCTGCCTTGGCGGGCAGGAATAAGTCACTGCATTGGAGATGAGCGTGTCAATAATCTCATAAATAATTGCGCCATTGCTGGTTATTGCAGTTTCTTTGGGAATATTTAAGGTAAAGGCAACTTCGGAACGGCACTGTTCATGCTGTATGACCAGTTCAATAAGCTCCCGGATGGGAACGGGCTCTAACGGGGGTCTGAACTGGTTATGAACCGACTCGAGAAGGCTGATCGAGAGGATCTTATTGACGATATCCCGTTCCATCTCCACATACGTATTGATCTTTTTTAAGATCTTAAGAACGTCCGGAAGGATCTGGTATTGATCCGATTGCTCGATGAGGAGATCGAGAAAACCGATTACCGGCTGAAGGGGGGTCCGGAGTTCATGAGCTGCAACATCGATAAAGTCCTTTTTGCGCTCCAGTTCCTTTTGAAGGTTAATTACCGCATTCTCCCGTTCATTTATATCGCGCAAGGCAACGATGTTGGCAGGTTTTCCGCGGTAGGTTATCTGAGTTCCAATAGATTCAATAAAAATCTCTTCACCATCAGACTTTACCGCCTTGTATTTCTGGAGATAACCTTGAATTCCATTTAAAACATTCTGCATGTCATGAATAACCAGTTCCTGATATTCCGGAGCAATGAATGTGAGGGTGTTTTTCCAGAGAATTTCTTCACTGCAGGAATAGCCCAGCATCTGCACAATACTCTGGTTTACGTACAGGATCGTTCCGGAAAAGTCCTGGATCAAAATACCATCAAATGCATGTTCAGCAAGCATCCGGTAACGCTCTTCACTTTCCCGCAGGGCATCTTCTGCCAGTTTACGGTCCGTTATGTCTGTTGCAACTGTCTGATATTCGATAATTCCGCCATCTTCATCGAAAAGTGCACGTTCTTTTCTTCGGATCCAGTGAATGCTGCCGTCCGGAAGAGTGATGGGGTGCTCAATTGTGACCTTGGAATTCTCACGGGTAAGCGCAGCACGATGGCCATCTAAAAGACCACACTCTTCTGCAGGCAGCAGGAGATCGAATTGTTTTCCAATCAGTTCACCCCGGGTTTTTCCAAAGTACTGACAGAACACATCATTGACAAAGATGGTCGCCCCATCAGGCCGGTAGCGCGCAATCAGTTCTGACTGATCGATAACAAGGCGCCGCACATGTATATCTTCTACATCCCGTGGGGTACAGGATTCCGAAGATTGTAATTCAGAAGCGGGCAGCGTCTGGCGTACCTGATCAGGAACCCGAACCTTGTGTGCGCTCAACGTCCGTTCAATGGTTAAGGGAAGTACTTTGAGATAATTGTAATTCTGATCCTTGACAAGGAAATCGTCAACACCTCTCTTTTTGGCGTCAGCAGCAGCATCCGGGTCCACGACACTGGTCACAACAATGACCGGAATTCCCCGCTTAATAATATCAGGGAGGATATCAAGGTGGGTTCCGTCACCAAGATAAAAATCACTGATGACAATATCAATGGATTTTTTCTCTAAAATGGTCCGGGCTTCTGCAATAGATCCTGCAATTTCAACAAGATAGGATTTCGACTGCTCCTTCATTAACCGGATAAATGCCATCTGGTCAACAAGATCATCTTCTATTAAGAGAACCGCCAGTTCCTTTTCGTGCCCAGAAGACTGATCCTTGTTAATCATTCAGATACTTCACTTAATGTCCAGTACATACACATTGCCCGGATCACTTCCATAAACTGATGGTAATCAACGGGTTTGATCATATACCCGGCAACACCCAGATTATATGACTGGATTTTGTCATATTCCGCCCGGGATGTCGTGAGGATGACAACGGGGATCCTCTTTATTGCCTCATCTTTTTTCATGATCGAAAGAAATTCGATCCCCCCCATCTTGGGCATGTTGAGGTCCAGGAGGATGATTGTTGGTCTCGGTTTTTCCTTATCCCTGAGAAATTCAAGTGCCTCTTCGCCATTTTCAACGTGATACAAGGGGTTTGTTACATTGATATCCTTGAGTGCCCGTTTGACGGACATCATATCAACGATATCATCCTCAACAAGAAGAATCGATTTTAGTACTGTCATATATCAGAACCTCCATTACCACCAACTGGTGCAGTACCTTGAATGGGAATGGTGAAATAAAAAGTACTGCCTTTCCCTAATTCAGATTCAATCCAGATCTTTCCGCCATACATCTCAATGACCTTCTTGACGATGGTAAGCCCGATGCCGGTACTCTCGATCTCATCCCGTGCATGTAGCGTCTGGAATATCTGGAACACCCGGTCATAGTATTTTTTATCAATGCCCGGTCCGTTATCCTTCACAGAAAATTTCCAGTAACCCCCGTCCTGCATACAGCCGATATGGATCTCGCCCATCGGCTTGTCCATATATTTGATGGCATTTCCTATCAGGTTCGCAAACACCTGCCGAATCCGGGTCTTTTCATAATATACGTCAGGAAGGAGTGAGTCAACTACGATGCTTATATTTGATGGGGGGGACAGGCTTTCGATTATTTCACCTATGAGCTTATTGGGGTTAATGACCTCTTTCACTTCACTAACCCTCCCAACACGGGAATATTCCAAAATTCCTTCGATCAGGCTCTGCATGCGGTTGACACGGTTGACAAGAAGATCCAGCTGGACCTTTCCATCCTGGTCAATTTTATCCTTGTAATCAGCATATAGCCACTGGGAGAGTGACCCTATCGCACGGAGGGGGGCTTTTAAGTCATGTGAGACGATATAGGCAAAATCCTTGAGCTCGTTATTTGCTACTTCGAGATCATGGATAAGTTTTGCATTTTGTTCCTCCATCCTTTTACGTTCGGTAATGTCCCTGAAAATTGAACGGGATTCAACAGGTATGCCATCTATAAAACGACAATTCGCGTTTCCTTCAACAACAATCACATTACCATTTTTTCCTACAAACTTGGCCTCAACATCATTAATTTTTTCGCCACTGACCACCCTCTTAAAAGTTTCCATACAGTGAGCCTGACTGTCGGGATGAATGATATCAAATAATGTGATGTTTTGTAATTCATCTTTGGTATACCCCAGAATATCACACCATGCCCGGTTTACAAATACAAATGTTCCATCGGGCTTCACACTCTGGATAAGATCACTGGCATTTTCAAGGAGATCGTGATATTTTTCCTCACTCTCCCGCAGAACCTCTTGTGCTTGTGCAATCCTCCGTGCATCTTCCTGCGCACGCTGCTGGAAAAGAGTGAATGCGAGAACCAGGAGAAGGATCAGGAAGGTTACGATCAGGGTGGGCAGACATTGCCGGAAAATTTCCAGGTTCCAGTCAGTGGCATCGACATCCATACCCATGACGGCTATGACCTTTCCCGTTATAGGATCCGTAATTGGAGTGAACCCGGTCACCCACGTTCCCCAGCGATCCGATACTGGCCCTTCACTTACCATCTTCCCGGTTAAAAACACCATACTGGCACCAGCCGGTGCCTCGGTATAGACCTGCCCCGGGGGCGAATAATCTTTTGAGGTAGAGGGTTCTGAGTCCGCATAAAAGAAAATTGTACCGTCCTGCCGTTGTCCTATCAGGTACGCAAACCTGACCGAAGGAACATTTGCCCGGATCTGTACGAGATGCATTTTAAGTGCAATGTATTCAGGGGAGTTAAGATCCGCAGCCGACCCGGTGAGTGCGCCGATATTTGACGGGGTGATACCTGTTTGTGCAAGCCGGGTATTTAACAGAAGTTCACTGCGTTTGGATGTGTCCTGCTGATGAGCGGCCCAACCAGACAAAAGTATCCCGGCGATAATGATTATCAGTGCGATAATCTGCCAACCACGGATCTTTTTTGCTGTCATTTCTTACACATCCCTATCGTATCCATGCGGTTTCCCACACGAGCCAAGAGCAACTCTTCTGCATTCCTGCCACCAGCATACCAAAAAAATCATTTTGCAAGCTCAAGCGCAACACGAAGAGTATCGTTTGAGAATGGTTTTAAGATAAATCCAGCCGGATGAATCTTTTTTGCACGTTCAATAATTTTTTCATCGGAAAAAGCAGTGAGAAAAATAATTCGTGCATCCGAATTGGCTTTGATCTCCCGTGCTGCATCAATCCCGTCAATTCTTCCACTCAGGCTGATATCCATGAGGACAAAATCGGGTTTGGTTTTTTGAGCGGCCGCCACCGCTTCATCACCTGTCACTGCAGTGCCGCAGACTTCGTACCCGAGATTTTTTAAGCAGATTTGGATGAGATGCTGGATGATCAGATCATCTTCAACAATCAGGACATTTTTCTTATCCATTATTCCACGACATGAGATTGCATTTTATTGTATTAAACCTTGGTTGTGCTGCACTTGGATATTTCATCGGTGTTTTCATACGATTTCCAATCCCAATCCAAACGTTTTACCGGATTGATTCACGGTACATCCATCAACGGTTGAAACACACTTGAAGAGTGATTAAAAAAATCTTTCACGCGTTCTTCCGGTCATGTCCCAATTGTAAGTGCCGTACACATTTTGTCGATAACAAGGGCTGGATTTTTTTTAACCGGGCACGCGAAAAAAAATAAAAAATCCCCGTCCCGGTCCCGCATCCCATCCATCAATGCCCGCCCCTCTCGTAACGTTTCCTGCCGCACAACTCCCGGATAATCTCCAAAAACCCCCCTTTCGCCAGACTGTCCGGGGGGTTATGTAAAAGGGAGGGTTGAAACCCCTAAAACCCCGCAAAACGCTCCGTTTGTCAAACGGGGCATTTCTGAAAAACCCCGTAAAATACCCGGATTCCATCAGGGCTGATATATGAGAGGAAACCGCAAAAAGAGGTTATTTTGACCTTTTCGGGAGCTGCGTGAGTTTTCGCTTTGAATCTTAAAATCAACGGTAGGTAGCGGATCGAAAATAAAGTGCCCCCAAACCGCTATAAGGAGCCTTAGAACGCATTATATGCGCCTCAATTTAGGGGCATTTTGGCGATTGGGGCATAATACACCGAGATAAATGGTGATTAGATGGGGGTTGCCTAAATAACTATGGGGAAGGGTATGTGGATTGGGTTGGATGGCGGGTGCAGAACAGTTTTACCATTCTGTAGGAATTTTTCCGGATTTTTTTGAGAGTATGGATTTTTTAAAAAACCGGGTGATACGAAGTTAAACGCCAATTTTTTTCAAAAACCGCTCGTGCAGCCGGGTGTCCCCTCCAAGTTCCGGGTGAAACGAAAGGGCCATGTGCTTTCCCTGCTCTACAGCAACAATCCCCTGATCCAGCCGGGATAGCACATTGACACCATTACCCGCATGAGTTGCAACCGGTGCCCGGATGAAGATTGCATGGAAAGGTCCTCCATCAAAACCGGTAAGGGAAATATCTGCTTCAAACGATTCCCGCTGTCGGCCGAATGCGTTCCGGTCTACGGTCATATCGATGAGACCCAGTGTATTGATGCGGGCATCATCCACATGAGTTGCGATCAGCACCATGCCGGCGCAGGTTGCAAAGATGCCACCGGAAAAATTGCGGATCGGCTCATAGAGGTGGTTCTTATCTATGAGCCGGGAGATCGTTGTCGATTCCCCGCCCGGGAGGGCTAGCGCATGGCAGCCTTCGAGATCGGCGGGATGGCGTACGGTGAGAACAGATGATGTGCCCCCGCAGCCAAGGCGGTCGAGTGCAAGCAAAAACGCATCGATGTGCTCGCTCACGTTTCCCTGCAATGCGAGAACGCCGATCTTAACGTCCACGGGTCTGCAGCACCTCATCGTCCCTGAGGGTGTGGATATCAAGACCGGGCATCGCATCGCCAAGCCCGCGGCTCACCCGTGCGATAACCTCAGGTTCATTGAAGTGGTTAACGGCTTCGACAATCGCTTTTGCCATCAGCTCAGGACTTGTGGACTTGAAGATACCAGACCCGACAAAAACGCCGTCTGCGCCCAGCTGCATCATCATCGCGGCATCGGATGGTGTTGCAATACCTCCCGCAGAGAAATTCACAACAGGCAACCTGCCGCGCTCGGAACATTCGATCACAAGTTCTGCCGGGGCTTCAATGTCCCGGGCATAATCGGTCATCTCCTGTTTGTCCATTCCCTTGAGCATGCGGATCTCTCCCATGATGTTTCGCATGTGGCGCACTGCCTCAACAACGTTTCCGGTCCCTGCCTCTCCCTTGGTCCGGATCATGGCGGCTCCTTCATTGACCCTGCGCAGGGCTTCACCGAGATCGCGGGCACCGCAGACAAAGGGGACCTTGAAGCGTTTCTTATCGATATGGTATTGCTCATCTGCCGGTGTCAGGACTTCGCTCTCATCGATCATATCAACACCAAGCATTTCAAGCACCTGTGCTTCGACAAAATGGCCGATCCGCACCTTTCCCATCACCGGGATGGAAACCGCATCGATGATCTCGATAACCTTCTGGGGATCTGCCATGCGGGCAACTCCGCCCATCTTCCGGATATCTGAAGGCACACGCTCCAGCGACATGACTGCAACGGCCCCGGCTTCCTCAGCAATTTTAGCCTGATCAGCATTCACCACATCCATGATAACGCCCCCTTTCTGCATGGATGCAAAGCCGCGCTTGAGGAGCTCGGTACCGAATCTCAGTTCCTCGAGTTTCATATGACGGTACTATTTGATCAACGATCCCAATAAAAACAGAGTACCAGCGGCAATCAGTACAAACATCAGCGTGACCATCCGTGTTGCCTCAAGAATGTCTGCACCTCCCTCGTCCAGCGTTCGTTCGCTGTCACCGATCGTATACATTCCGGGCTTCTCAAACCGAACACCTGCACCACCAGCCATTGCGGCCATCACAATCCCGCCATTAAACCCGGGGCGGTTCTTTCCATCCCGCCGCATTACCCGCAGAGCTGGGGAGAAACGCCCTTTTTGTGCAAAGTGCAGCAGGATGAGCAGAGCGGTGATTCGGGCTGGGATATAATTGAGAATGTCATCCATCCGGGCCGCGCACCACCCGATACGCTCACGTTCGTCCCGGTATCCCAGCATTGCATCCATAGTATTGGCCGCTCGAAAGACCGCAGCCCCGGTAAGCCCGAACAGACTGAAGAAAAAAAGCGGTGAGATGATACTGTCAGTGAGATTCTCCGTCATGGATTCGTAACCGGCAGAGAGGATATGTTCGCGATCGAGGTTTGCTGTGCTGCGCGAGACTAGCATCTTCACCTTTTCACGCCCGGTCTCTACGCCATCCTTGAGAGCATCGACAACAGCAAGCGTGTGCTCTTCTAAGGATCGCCACGCAAAACAGCACTTCAGAAGAAACGGAGCGATGATCAGGTACAGGTACCATGGGGCGAGTGTAGCAAAGCAATAAAACGGGGCCGCAAAGAGGACAATAGTCACCAGCCAGAAAAGGACTCCGGTAAACCGCTGGATTTTTGGAGAATATAGTTCGGGCTTTCCCCACCAGCCTATGAACCGGCCGATAAGAGAGACCGGGTGCCACGCTGAACGGGGGTCGCCTATCAGCCGGTCAACCAGAAGCGCGGCAAAAAATACTATTGCAAAAAGCGCTAGCGCTGACGGTACCATATGTAGAGTGCGCCAACGATGAGCATGAGAAACGAGGCGATATTTAACAGTTCATTTGCGGTATAGAGCCAGGCAGTGTAGAGGATGAGGGCTATCCCCATCATCACCATCAGGAGATGGGGGCG
>JAUYTV010000053.1 GCA_030694985.1 Methanoregula sp. | reverse complement strand
TGGGCGACCGGCCAGTCAGGAGGGTTTTTGGGGTTGTTTTTCCGGATGTTCCTGTTTTAGCCTTTGAATGGGAAACGGGCGTTTTTCATGGGAGAAAAACCGGCCTGTTTGGAGCTGTTTGGACTGAGGATCGGGATTATGTATGGGCTAAACTACGTGGAGAAGGAAATGAACACCGTTTTTGCAGATTCATTTTTGAAGATCTGTTTGCGGAGCTTGTACTGTTTTGATCCGCTCTGGATCCCTTTTACGTATTGTGGATTAATGGAAAGGAAAACGCCCCCTGATGATCATGCGGTTTTTTTCTTTTTCGGACTCCACAAGCCCATGATCTGACCGGCAATCCCACCCTTACTCGTACTTTCCCTTAACTCGTAATATTTGCCGGTCACCGGATTGTAGATCCTTTTCTTTACCGTTGAAGTTGACAAAATATCGCGCTCTTTGTTATTTTTTTATTATTCGTGCTCTGGCAATATACCAGTTTATTGAATTAGACTTCAAGCCCCAACCCCGCCAGCACCTTCTTCAACCGTTCATCAGCTTCCCGCAGCAGCAAAACCGCATCGGGGGTGTCTCATCTTTGCCATTTGGCTCAAAGTACCGGGACTGGCTCATGTTAAAATCATTTTTCGCAACCTCTGCATCAGCCAAAGGCCGGTTAAAACACCAGCACCCGCTGGTGCTCCGCCAGCACATTGCGCGGCGGATAAAAGAATATCTTCCCAAGACCCGGGTAACCGATGTCCAGCACGGCATTGAGGGATTTTTCTTTTGTAATCCCCCGCTTCTGGAATGAGGGAGAAAACGCAAAAAAGTGAAGGTTTTCCTTACCGGCCACCGTGTTGATCACATCCTGGATGTTATACACCGCAGAACCGGGCAATGCCCGGTGGTTCCCGGTTACTGAATAGATCCCGTCTTCTAAAAAGATCACCCTTGTGAGGATGCCTGCATGGGCACAAGCGACCGCAAGCGACACTGCGCCAAAGACAATCTCTGTGCTGTAGGGATGTTTTGTGATAAGGATCGTAACCGGGGGTACTTTACTGGTATTTTCTGCCCGGTCAAAGGAGATGGCAGCGCTCGGCTTCATGAGACGGAGTGCACCGGCATCTGAAGCGAGGATGGTGTGCGGGTGCATAAACCGGTCAATCATCTGGCTGAGGTCACGTATCTTAAACGGCTTGATGGTGCATGTCGAGATCACCGCACCCTGCCCGTCATCCCATGTGCTGTAACCCCGGGCCGTGGCACAGCGACCGCAGGCAATGGCGAGGAAGTCGAGCCCAACACCTGTTGCCTGCTCATGTAAAGCAATAAGACCCTCGCTGATATTCTCTGCATCAGTAGGGTGCTGGCCGAGGTGGCCGATGTGGACGCCGTCGAGGTATGCGTAGAGTTCTGCCGATAGTCGTTCCTCAAGGGCCGCTGTAAGAAAGCTGATACCGTGCCATGCGGAGCGGTGCATGTATGGCGATCTGGTCTGGAGCCAGCCGGCAGTGCCCGGCAGCGGCGGTTTGCTCTGCCTGGCAGTCTTAGCGAGATCCTTCCAGAACGAGGGGTTGCCATCAGCACCGGAACTGTTGGTATCGATCACCTGGCCCGGGTATTTCATCCGGAGCGGCCCGATCCCGATTCCCCGCAGGTTCAGCTCCTGCCGGTCGCAGATGATACGGACCGATGTAAAGGAGAGGATGATGTTCCAGACCTGCAGGGTTTCAGGATCCTCAAGACTGTAGAGGGCATCGCCGGTCAGGAAGAAGGAAAAGAGGGGACTCTCGGCCGCTTTCCGGTGCATCAGGGTTTCAGGGTAAAGCTGGATAAAGAAGAACTTGAGGCACTCCTCGATCCATGAGAGGCGCTCGACAGGAACAGGACTTGAGAGAAGGAAAAAATGTGCATTCATGGGTTTTTTAGTCCTGTCTTAATCGTCCTGCTGCATTATTGTCTTGTCTGCGTTCTTTTGTATATTCATAAAGATACGGTACAAAACCTCATTCATGCCCGCATACTAAAAAAATCCTTAAGAGGATTGTGGTTGCAGCGGGAAAGGGTATTGGAGTAATGATTAATTCATCGGACTATTTTTTAAGACTTTGCTTTAAAAAAACACAAGCCGGCTTTTACGGCTGACCGTGCCGGTGATAAAAAAGTTTTTTTTGCGGTCACCTGCACGCTTCTGGTGTACGGTGGGTTTTCTTATGTTCCTGCAAACCCGTTCTGCCAATGTCCGGACGTATGCCCGGTAAGAAAATCTCGTAACCGTCCCGCATGGCAGGCAGCAACTGTTAGCCGGCACGTGCACAACCGAACCGGAAGAGGTGGGGCAAACACATTCCACAACAGGTATACCCAATAAGGAAGTAAACATAATATAGATTACCATGACTGACGAAAAGATTAAAAAAGCATTACAGGAAGCAGAAATTACCGAGATGATCACCTGCCCGCAGGCATTTTCCATTGCAGAAAAGGCAAAAGTCTCTCGAAGTGCGGTCGGTGAATACTGCACGAAAAACCGGATCAAGATCCGCTCCTGCCAGCTGGGCTGCTTCAAATGAGCAGGTTCTTAAACATTGTTCCGGTTGCAGAAGCGGTAGCCATAGTCATCCGGTTCTCTCCAGAACCGGCTATGGAAAAGGTTCCTGTGGAATCAGCGGCCGGCCGGATCCTTGCTGCTGATATCACTGCTGACACAGATATCCCGGGGTTTGACCGCTCTGTTGTTGACGGTTACGCGGTACGGGCTGCAGATACCGCAGGAGCCGGCGATGCAATACCGGCTCTTCTCCACTGCACGGGGAGGATCACCATGGGCCGGCAGGATGAAAAAGCCGTTGTCGGGCCGGCCTCATGTGCCTACATTCCAACCGGAGGTGTCCTGCCTGCGGGAGCTGATGCGGTTGTGATGGTAGAATACACCGAGGATGAGAGCGATACGGTGCTGGTGAAAAAAGCCGTCTCCCATGGTGAGAATGTTCTCCTCCATGATGAGGATTTCAAGAAAGGGGAAATTGTTTTTTTTGCAGGCCGTCAAATCACCCCGCAGGATGCCGGGGTACTGGCCGCGTGCGGCTGTGCAATGGTTACGGTAGCAAAAAAACCGATAGTCGGGATCATCTCGACCGGTAATGAACTGGTGCCGGTGACTGTGGTCCCCGGACCGGGTCAGGTGAGGGACGCAAATGCCTCCATGCTTGCTGCGTATCTCACGGAATACGGCTGCATCCCCCGGCTCTACGGGATCATTGCTGATGAACGGGAAGCCTTTGAATCGGTTCTTACCCGTGCTTTGCCGGAGTGTGACGTAATCCTCCTGTCAGGAGGAAGTTCAAAAGATGACCGGGACATGACCGCAGCGGTAATAGCAGCAATGGGCAAAGTGCTCGTCCACGGGATTGCAATTGCCCCTGGAAAGCCGACCATCATCGGCCGTATCGCGGAAAAACCGGTCTTTGGCCTGCCGGGCCACCCGGCATCTGCGTTTGTTGTCCTCGTTGCAATTGTCCGCCCGCTCCTTGACCGGATGCTGGGGATATCCCAACCCCTCCAGAGAACAGAGAGGGCGACTATTGCCGTCAACATCCCCTCCCAGCGTGGCAGGGAAGAGTACGTCCGGGTCAGTTTAAAAAACGGTGTTGCAACACCGCTCTTTGGCAAATCAGGGCTCCTCAATACCCTTATACGGAGCAACGGTCTCATCCGCATTCCGGCAGGGGCCGAAGGACTTGAGCAGGGCAGCGTAGTTGAGGTGATACTGTGGTAAAACGTTACCTGTCCGTCATGCCGCTTGATGATGCCCTTTCTCTCCTCTCCCGCGAGTTTCCCTGTATACCCTCAATCGTGCAGGTCCCGCTGGAACGAGCTGTCGGGAGGATAACAAACGGGCCCATCTTCGCCCGGTACTCGGTACCGGAGATCCATCTTGCGGCCATGGACGGTATAGCGGTGCGGAGCATGGATACAAAAGGAGCCTCCGAGCAGCACCCCATAACCCTTCCAAAGGCAGCAAGGGTGAACACCGGTAACGTGGTACCAGCGGAATACGATGCGGTCATTATGATCGAAGATGTCTGGGAAGCAGATGGCAATTATTCGATCCGTAAAGCCGCTGCACCCTGGCAGCACGTCCGCCCGGCCGGAGAAGACTTAGCCGAGTCTGAGATGGTGATGCCGTCAGCCCACCGGATCCGGGCGCACGAGATCGGGGCGCTTGCCACCTATGGTATCACCCACCCGGAGGTGATTGCAGTTCGGGTGGGTCTCGTTCCTACGGGAAGTGAACTGGTTTTAGCTGGCACCCGGCCGGCTCCCGGCCAGGTCGTAGAGAGCAACACCGTGATGGCAAAGGCCATGTTAGACGAGGCCGGGGCCACCTGCACCCGGTACCCGTTTGTTGAGGACAAGCCAGAAGAGATCCGTAACGCGATTGCAATGGCCTGCAAGGAAAATGACATTGTGATTGTCTCGGCAGGCTCCTCAGCAGGAACAAAGGACTACACTGCAGATGTGATAGCAGAACTGGGTGAAGTGCTCGTCCACGGGGTGGCAATCAAACCCGGAAAACCGGTCATCATCGGCAGGATCGATAAAAAACCGGTCATAGGCCTGCCGGGTTACCCGCTATCGGCACTCACAGTCATCCGGGAGATTGTTCTCCCGTTTCTGCAAAACTACGGACTTTTTGTTACAGAACGCGAAAGGATTCGGGCACAGATCACCACAGCAGTAGCAAAAGATATCGGCTCAGATGAGTTTGTGCTCTGCACGATCGGTAAGGTGGGCAACCGCTGGGTAATCTCCCCGCAGTCAAAGGGAGCCGGTGTCCAGATGAGCGGCGTGCGGGCAAACGCGTACATACAGGTTCCACGGGCATCGGAGGGTTTCGATGCGGGCGAGGAGGTTGATGTTCGGCTGATGGTGCCTGCATCCGAAGCGGCTAACGCTCTTCTCATCACCGGCAGCCATGATCCGGTCATCGATTACCTTGCAGACCTCATCCGCCCGCAGGGAATTACTCTGCTCTCTACACATGCGGGCAGCATGGGCGGGATTCTTGCCTTAAAAAAAGATGATTGTCACGCGGCACCGACCCACCTGCTCGCAGAAGACGGAAGTTACAACACCGCATACCTGGAGAAATATCTTAAAGGAACCGATCTGGATCTCGTGTGCATAGCAGAACGCCAGCAGGGAATTGTCTCACGGGACGGTCTTGCGTTTAAGGATCTAGCCGGCCACCAGTTCATCAACCGTCAGAGAGGCTCCGGCACACGGATGCTTCTCGATTACGAGCTGAAGAGGGCGGGAATCGATCCCGCAACTATTTCGGGATACGAAAGGGAAGTGACTACCCATATTGCCGTTGCCCTTGCAGTCAAGAGCGGGGAAGCGGATGCGGGCATGTGCGTTTACAGTGCTGCAAAAGCCCTTTCACTCCAGTTCGTTCCGGTTGCGCAGGAGCGGTACGAGCTGGCGTTTAGGAAGGAACATGCAGATGACCCGCGCCTGTCGGCCCTGATAACAGCCATCCGATCTCCCGCGTTTAAGAACATCCTCGCCCGGCTTGGTGGGTATGAGACCGCAGAGACCGGGCGGTTACGGCCGGGCCGGAAAGAATAGTACGTTATGGACGCGGGGATGATCCCGTTGTCCTCGTTCACCTTTTCAATAATTCGTTTATACTATTACCTTTGAACGCACGTTGCCAGTCCTTTTCCTTCATGCACTTTTTTTAAGGCAATGCAGAAGCGGACAAAGTCTTTCTGCGAGCTGTACCGTGTTTTAGCCCCGACTTTGCTTTTGGGCCCTGAACACTGCATTGACAAGAATGGCGGTGTTGCCGTCCTTTTTTGCAACAATGTTGCCATGTTACGACTGTGTCATGAAAAATTTGAAATCTTACGATGATAGATCAAACAAATAGAAATTGATTGTGGAGGGGAAATTTTCATTGCTCTGGTGCAAAGTCTTTGGCCCCTTGCGGAGTTTTTTAAAAATCGCGGTATGCCTGTTTACGGTAATCAATTTCAAGAACATGAATGATCAGGACATTATCATGAATTGAGAGAAGGGTACGAACGTCTCTTTGGACTATGACAGAGTAAACCGGATGATTCGGATTTGATGCCTTTATCTTTTTTATGAATTGATAAGGGTCTTTTTTGATGTTCTGAATCGCACTGACAACTTTTTTTGCAATCTCCGGTGGCAATTTTTCCAGATCCCGGTCTGCACGATGGGTATACTTCACCCGGTACAGACTCATTCAACCCCGTATTTCTTTTTTATATCCTCTTCAGAAATCAGATTTCCTTTTTTGAGATCGTCAAGACCTTCTTCTAACCCTTTGATAGCATCTGCACTGAGTGGTTCATCATCAATGGAGAGATTCACCAGGCGCTCGATAACATCGTTGTATGATTCCTTAGGGTTACGTTTCAGGTTGTTCAACTGGGTTTTTAGATCTTTTCGGATGTAAATTGAACTTGCGGCCTGCATAGTAACGCCTATAGGTGGCTATAGGTATAAAACCACCTACCAGTCTCGGCAACAACAAGAGATTCGAGATGGGAGCGAAGCTTCTCACCGCTCTGCCAGTGGGAATCCGGAAAAGTTAATCGCCAATGTCTCAAAAAAAGTTTTGTGTTAATTATGAGAGATTAACCCACTGTTAATTTAGAAAACTTTAACTAACTTGCTGAACAACTATAGAAATTACGACGACAAGTGTTGTGATACGCATGGCGTTTTCTGTACATATTAACATGGAGCAATGCACCGGTTGTGGCAACTGTGTCATTGCATGCCCGGTTGATGCTCTTGAGCTACACACCGTGGAACCGGCCAACAAGGAGAAAATATACGCAGTCAAAAACGGCAAGTCCGTTCACCTTGATGTCAGGGCGGAACTCTGTGGCGGCTGCGGTGTCTGTGTCAATGCCTGCCCCTATGACGTGATCCGTCTCTCGGGAAGCGGAGAGATGAGCGCCCTTTCCCATGTCTGAAGAGAGGAGTACCATGACAAAGAACATTACCCTTAACCTGATCACCGGAAGGACCATCCAGCAGGGCGTTGCAATCGAGAGCGGAAAAGAGAAGCCCTCGTACCGCACTGCCGCCGGGATCATCGAGATGGACGACGCAGACTTTAAGAGACTAGGCTTATGGAAGAACACTAACGTTAAGGTCACCAGCCCTCACGGCAGCGTCATTGTCAAGGCAGTTGAATCCGCGCAGGGCCCAAACCCGGGCATTGCCTTTATCCCAATGGGACCATGGGCAAACGCGATTATTGATCCCAACACCTACTCAACCGGTATGCCCACATTCAAGGGAACACCGGTCACAATCGAGGTTGCAATCAATGAACCCATTCTTCTCGGCATCGAACTGGTGCAGGTACAGTGCGGGGTGAAAGTAGGATGACAAAGACTATTACTGATGTAATCTGCCCCTTCTGCGGAACCCTCTGCGATGATATAGAAGTGCTCGTATCCGATGATGGCAAACAGCTTTTGGAAGTCAACAATGCCTGTGTGATCGGATCTGAAAAATTCCTGCACTCGCAGGCAAAGGACCGGGTCACCAAGCCCCGGATGCGCCAGGAAGACGGAAGCTGGAAGGATGTCAGCTACGATGAAGCTGCCGACTACACTGCCGCAATGCTGGCAAAGGCCAAAAAGCCCCTGATGTACGGCTGGTCCTCCACCAACTGCGAAGCGCAGAGTGTAGGCAACGAGATCGCTGAGATTTCAAGAGCCTGCGTTGACAACACCGCAGCAGTCTGCCACGGCACCACGTTAATTGCCGTGCAGGATATCGGGCTTCCGACCTGCACCCTTGGCGAAGTCAAGAACCGTGCAGACAGGGTCATCTTCTGGGGATGCAACCCGGCCCACGCCCACCCCCGGCACATGTCCCGGTACTCGATCTTCCCCCGCGGGTTCTTCACCGGCAAGGGACAGATGAGCCGCAAGATGGTTGTTGTCGATCCCCGTGTCACCGACACTGCCAAGATGGCAGACGCCCACCTGCAGGTAGAGCAGGGCAAGGACTACGAACTCTTAAACGCTCTCCGCGTTGCCTTCCGGGGAGAGTGGCTTCCCGATGTAGTTGCAGGTATCCCAAAAGAGAAGATCCGGGAAGCTGCCGACCTGATGAAGAGCGGACGTTTCGTTATCATCTTCTTCGGTATGGGCGTTACCCAGTCCCTTTCAAAGAACCACAACATCGACATCGCCATTGCCGTAACCAAGGATTTAAACGAGTACACGAAGTGCTCAATCATGCCGATGCGGGGCCACTACAATGTGACCGGCTCCGGAGAAGTCTTTGCCTGGCAGTTCGGGTTCCCCTACTCAATTGATCTATCCCGCGGATTTGCCCGCTATAACCCCGGCGAAACGAGCTCGATCGATCTACTCGCCCGCAGCGAAATTGACGCAATGTTCACCATCGGCAGCGACCCGGGTGCACACTTCCCGATCAGCGCAGTCAAGCCGATCGCCAACATGCCCTCGGTCTGCATTGACCCGCACATGACCCCGACCAGCGGAGTCTCCAAGCTTCACGTCCCGGTTGCCTTTAACGGTGTCGAGACCGGCGGCAACTGCTATCGTATGGACAACGTGCCAATCGACTGCCGCAAGGTAGTTGAACCACCGGCGGGTATGCTGACCGATGAGCAGTTCCTCGTCATGGTCCGTGATCGGTTAAAGAAGCTCAAGGGGGTTGCATAATCATGTCAGAATATATTATAAAAAATGGCCATGTCTTTGACCCGGTACAGGGCATCAACGGCGACAAAAAAGATATCGCAATCAAAGATGGGAAGATAGTTGACAAGGTCGGTTCCGGTGCAAAGGTCATCGATGCTTCCGGCAAGACCGTCATGGCTGGCGCAGTCGAGATCCACGCCCACATCGCAGGCCCGAAAGTGAACCTTGGCAGGATCTACCGGCCAGAAGACAAGCTCTTCAGCTGCACACCCACAAAGGGCATGGAGCGGATGGGCGGCGGGGCATCAATCCCAACCACGTTCAAGACCGGTTACGAGTATGCCAAGATGGGATACACAACTGCCATGGAAGCAGCAATGCCCCCCATGTTTGCCCGGCACGTGCACGAAGAGATCCGCGATACACCGATCATTGACGAGGGTGCATTTCCGGTCTTTGGCAACAACTGGTTTGTCTTAGAGTACCTCAAGAACCACGAAATCGAGAACACCGCAGCTTATATCGCCTGGCTCCTCCGCGTTACCAAAGGGTACGCAGTCAAGGTCGTCAACCCCGGCGGCACGGAAGCCTGGGCCTGGGGACTGAACTGTCTCTCGGTCAATGATCCGGTCCCGTACTTCGACATCACTCCCGCAGAGATCGTAAAGGGACTTTTAGAGGCAAACGAGTATCTCGGTCTCCCGCACTCGATGCACATCCACCCAAACAACCTCGGGAACCCCGGATGCTACCAGACAACGCTCGACACACTCGCACTTGCCGAAGGCATGAAGGCAAAGAACAAGTTCGGCCGTGAATCGGTGATGCACTTAACCCACGTCCAGTTCCACTCCTACAAGGGAACAAACTGGGGAGACTTTGAGTCGGGTGCCAAGGAGATCACCGACTACGTCAACAAGAACAAGAACATCACCATCGATACCGGTAACGTCACCCTTGACGAGACCACCACGATGACTGCCGACGGTCCGTTCGAGCACCACTTAACCGGGCTCAACAACTTAAAATGGGCAAACTGTGATGTGGAACTTGAGACTGCAGCCGGTGTCGTGCCGTACATCTACAGCCCAAACATCTCGGTCTGTGCCATACAGTGGGCAATCGGTCTTGAGATCCCCTTAATGATGAAAGACCCGATGCGCTGCTACATCACCACCGACCACCCGAATGCAGGACCGTTTACAAGGTACCCCCGCGTGATCAAGTGGCTCATGAGCAAGAAAGCCCGTGACACCCAGATCAATGCGTTCAAGCACAAGGACAAGGTCCTTTCCCAGACCAGCATCGGCAGCCTCGACAAGGAGCTCTCGCTCTACGAACTTGCCCAGATGACCCGTGCAGGCCCGGCAAAATGCCTTGGCCTTGGCGGCATTTGCGGTGGCTTAAAGCCCGGCATGGATGCAGATGTTGCCGTCTACAACTTCAACCCCGACAAGCCGGTTGCAAACCCTGATGACATTGAAACTGCGTTCTCACGCTGTGCCCATGTCTTTAAGAGCGGTGTCGAAGTTGTTAAGAACGGCGAGATCGTTGGCACTGGCAACAAGAGAACCCTCTGGGTGAATGTCAAAGTCAATGACAACCCGCAGGTGATGCGTGATATCAATGAGAAGTTCATCAAGTATTACAGCATGACCCAGGCAAACTACGAAGCGCTCGGACACCACTTTGTCCCCAACCCGTATGCCTTAGAAGTTGATGCAACACATGTGTAGGTGAGGAAAAATGGAAACTGTAACCATAACCATGAAAAACCCGCCCGCACTGTATCTCGAGGCGGACAATGTAACCCCCGATGGATTCGCAGGCAAGACTGCCGCCCAGATAGCTGAACTCAGTGTACATGAAGGAAACACCACTTCAACACTGGGCAAATATTTTGAGATCAGTGGCAATGCAGGTGCAACCGCTGCTGACACAAAGATCGTTGTCAAAGGCGATGTCAAAAAGGTCAAGTACCTCGGCATGAAGATGAGTGCCGGTGAGATGGTCATCGAAGGCAGCGCAGACCTGTATGTCGGCGCCTGGATGACCGGCGGCAAGCTGCTCGCCAAGGGCAATGTCGAGGCATTCGCGGCAACCGCCATGAAAGGCGGAGAGCTCATAGTTGAAGGCAATGCCGGCAACTATCTCGGTGCAGCCTACCGTGGCGACTGGCGCGGAATGTCCGGAGGCAAGATCCTTGTCAAGGGAAATGCCGGCAGTGACATTGGTATGTATATGACCGGTGGCGAGATCGTTGTCAACGGCAATGTCGATGTCCACGTGATGACCCATGCAGAAGGTGGAAAGACGATTATCAAGGGCAACACCAAGAGCAAACTCGGTGGCCAGCTGGTCGACGGCACCATCATTGTCTTTGGCACCATCGAGACCATGTTACCCGGCTACAAGCCCAATGGCGAAGTTGAGCTCGAAGTCGATGGCGTCAAGGCATTATTTGCCCACTATATCGGTGACATGGGCGAGCGCCACAAGAAAAAGAAAGGTGCAATCGTCTACGGCAACCTTTATAAAAAGATTTAATCCCTTTTTTTTTACGACATTTTGCAATGTTTTTTGGCGGCCAGATATTGGAATTGTACAAAAAAATTAATAAAAAACACTTTACTCTGACAGAGGGTCATGAGGATCAAAAATTGTGGTGCTTATAAGAGAGGTTTATGCGCTCATGCGATACACTCATTTTTTTTATAAACATCCGGTGTTTGATTTTTTCAAAGGTTAACTGATCCAATCCGGGAAAAGATCTCCTCCTCACGACATCAGCCCCCAACTATTCATCACTTTTCAGAAATTTTTCATAATCCTTAAATACCGAAAATTCAGAATTTTCCTTGTTCGAGGTTAGAACATGGATTTCAAATACGTACCAACCACGTGTCCCTACTGCGGAACCGGGTGCGGCTTCAACCTTGTTGTTGTAGACAAGAAGGTTGTCGGCGTCCAGCCCTGGCAGCGCAACCCTGTTAATGAGGGTAAGCTCTGCCCCAAGGGGAACTATGCACATGAATTCATCAACAGCCCTGACCGGTTGACAAAGCCCCTCATCAAGAAAGATGGGAAATTTGTTGAGGCCAGCTGGGATGAAGCATACAAGCTCATCGCTGAGAATTTCAAGAAGTACACGGGTGAACAGAGTGCCTGCCTTGCTTCTGCACGTGTCTCTAATGAAGAGAACTACTTAATGCAGAAGTTCGCCCGTGCCGTCCTTAAGACCCCCAACATCGACCACTGCGCCCGGCTCTGCCATGCATCGACCGTCGTCGGTCTCGCAGGCGCATTTGGATCCGGTGCAATGACCCAGTCAATTGCCGATATTGCAGAATCGAAGTGCCTCCTTATTATCGGCAGCAACACGTTTGAGACCCACCCGCTGATCGGTCGCCGCGTGATGCAGGCAAAGGCGAAGGGTGCGAAAGTCATCTACGCTGACCCGCGACTCACCCCGACCGGGAAGCAGGCAGACCTGTACCTGCCGTTTTACTCAGGAACAGATGTTGCCATCTTTAACTGTTTTATGCAGCAGATCCTGAAAAACGGCTGGGAGAACAAGGACTTTATCAAGAACCGGACCAAGGATTTCGAGAAGGTCAAAGAGATCGTGATGAAGGATACCTACAGCCCTGAGAACGTCTCGAAGATCAGCGGGATCCCGGTAAAGGACCTCCTCACTGCGATAGAGTGGTTTGGCACATCCGGCCAGTCCGCGATCCTCTACTCAATGGGTATCACCCAGCACACCACTGGTGTCGACAACGTCAAGTCGATAGCAAACCTCCAGATGCTGACCGGGAACCTCGGAAGACCCGGTACGGGTATCTGCGCACTGCGTGGCCAGAACAATGTGCAGGGCGCCTGCGACATGGGAGCACTTGCAAACGTGTACTCCGGGTACCAGGCAGTCATCGTCCCTGAGAATAAGAAGAAGATGGAAGACGCATGGGGCTGCACGATTGCCGAAGGAAAAGTCGGACTTACCGTCACCAAGCTGATCAACACACTCGCCGACGAACCCGGCAAGGTCAAGTGTGTCTACATCATGGGTGAGAACCCGATGATCTCAGACCCGGACCTCCACCATGTGGAGAAGGCGATGAAGAATGTAGAGTTCATGGTTGTGCAGGATATCTTCATGACCGAGACCTCCAAGTTCGCACACGTTATCCTCCCTGCTGCCTGTTATGCCGAAAAGGAAGGCACCCAGACCAACACCGAACGCCGTGTCCAGAAGTGGAGAATAGCCCAGGACCCGCCCGGAGAGGCAAAAGCAGACTGGAAGATCTTCTGTGAACTTGCAAAGCACATGGGATATGAAAAGCAGTTCCCGTACAAGAGCGCAGAAGAGATCTTCACCGAGATCTCAAAAGTTACCCCGTCCTACGGTGGCATGAATTATGCACGCCTCGAAAAGCCCGAAGCACTCTGCTGGCCCTGCCCGACCGCAGAGCACCCCGGAACCCCGATCCTGCACAAGGAGAAGTTTACCCACCCCGACGGGCTTGGAATATTTACCCCCATCGAGTTCAAATACCCGGCTGAAGTGCCGGACAAGGATTACCCGTTGATCCTGACCACCGGGCGCTGCATCTGGCAGTGGCACACCGGTACCATGACCCGCCGTTCCGAGAACCTTGAGCGCGAGGAACCAACAGGATGGGTAGAGATCAATACCGAAGATGCAAAAGCAATGGGAATTGCCGATAAGGAAATGGTCAAGGCAATCACCCGCAGAGGAGAGATTGAGATCGGAGCCCGTGTCACCCCAGGTATCAAGAAAGGCGTTGTCTTCATCCCGTTCCACTACGCGGAGTGCGCAGCAAATATGCTCACCAACAATGCGCTGGACCCGACTGCAAGCATACCGGAGTTCAAGGCCTGTGCTGTAAGAATTGAAAAGATCAAGGAGGCCTGATCATGGCAAAGAAAGGCGATATGCTCTACGCATGGACCAATGACGCAGCTATCAAGGAGAAAGCAGAACTCGGTGGCGCTGTCACTGCACTCTGGAAATACGCGCTTGAATCAAAAGCTGTTGATGCAGTCTTTGCAATCACCAAGGGAACTGACCTCTACGATGCAGTGCCGGTTCTTATCAAGGACCCCAAGGAACTTGTAAAGACAGCAGGTTCACTCCACTGCGGTACACTCCTCCTGCCCAAACTCGTCAAGAAATACCTTGATGGTGCAGCGAACATGAAGATCGGTGTGACTGTCAAGGGTTGCGATGCAATGGCATTCTACGAACTTGCAAAACGCAAGCAGATCAACCTCGACAACATCATCATGATCGGTGTCAACTGCGGTGGATCGGTCAGCCCCGTGCTCGCCCGCAAAATGATCGCCGATAAGTATGGCATCGACCCCAATCTCGTCCACAAGGAAGAGATCGACAAGGGCCAGTTCATCATCGAGTACGAAGGCGGACACAAGGGTATCTCCGTTGACGAACTCGAAGAAGCAGGCTATGGCCGGCGCAGCAACTGCCGCCGCTGCAAGATGAAGATCCCAAGACAGGCAGACCTTGCCTGTGGTAACTGGGGAGTCATCGGCGACAAGGCAGGAAAAGCAACCTTTGTTGAAGTCTGCTCCGAGAAGGGTTCAAACCTTGTCAACGGTGCGGTCAAAAACGGCATTCTCGCAACAGAAGCTGCCAACCCCAAGGGTCTGGAGATCCGAGGGAAAGTCGAAGGCGCAATGATGAAGCTTGGCGACAAGTGGCGCAAGCACGACTTCGAAGCACTTGGCGAAGGTAAAGATCGCTTAAAGAAGATCATGAGCGAGACTTCCCGCTGCATCAAGTGTTATTCCTGTATCGAAGCCTGCCCGATCTGCTACTGTGTGGACTGCACAACAAAGAACCCGGCGTATGTGACCCCCGGTCAGTTACCCCCGAACTTCATGTTCCACCTCATCCGGTTCGCCCACATTGCCGACTCCTGTGTGAACTGTGGCCAGTGCCAGGAACTCTGCCCGGCAGAGATCCCGAACGCGCTCTTCATGCACGCCCAGCAGGTTGAACTCGAAAAGATGTTCGGCCACGTCCCGGGTGTTGACATGGAACTCCCGCTCCTTGCCTTTGCAGAGGAGAAGACCGAGCGTGCCCGGCTCCACAACACCGGCAGCGACATGATCTACACAAACGTGTTCAACCCATTAGGCAAA